>DXHY01000011.1 GCA_019113175.1 Candidatus Eisenbergiella stercoravium
CCATCCTGCACAAACGATACCGTGGGTTCCAGAAACAGAACCAGATCGAAGCGGTTAATTCCGGAAACAGCATCCGCAAGGGCATCACATTTTTGAATTTCTTCCTTCTTTTTCAGGAGAAAATGGGAATAGAATTTCGTAGTAACCGCATCCGTATCGATAAACAGGATCCGGTTGCTGCTGTAGGCCGCTTCTATCTCTTCCGTTTTCTGTCTCAGGAAATTTTCGCACAAATCGTCCATATTCATGAAATCTTCACCGCCTGCGATGTCACAGGTATCCCGGCCGATTTCCCGGACAAAATTCGTGTTATAGGCAATCGACAGATTTTGTACAAGAGTGGATTTTCCCGTGCTCTCTCCGCCTGCTATCAGAACGCGTTTCACATAATACGGCCTGCAGATCGGCGGAATATACTGCCAGTTTGCGTATACATCGAACCGCAGGCTGGTGGAACTGACCGGAACCTCCGAACGGTCAAAATAAATCACTTCGCTTTCCGGGCAGTAAAGACTTTCAAACCGGCCGGTTCCCAGATAGTCCGTGCCGCAGAACACCGCGTCAATCGGCTTTCCGATCGCCGCCTTAATATCCTCGGCGCCTTTTTCCCAATAGTAATCCGTATTATATACTTCCTTGCTGACAGCCTTATCCTCGATCATAATGATTTTCACATTGGGCAGATGCATGATATTATTATGGATCCAGCGGTATCTCAATTCCTTCGATGTGGATTCCCGTCCCTCACACCAGCTGATCATCACATACAGTTCTTCGCACATGGCAGCTGCCCTGATGATATCATGCAGGTGCCCGATATGCAGCGGATCGAAGGATCCTCCATACATTCCAACCCGATATCTCATTTTTTCCTCCATGCCGAAGCGATACGATGAGGCCACTCTGCGATCACAGCAGTTTTGTGCTTCGGCGCAAAACTGCCGATTGAAAAATAAGCTATCAAGCTTATTTTTCAATCTTCTCCTCCATGCAAGCTCAGTGTTTCCGGGCTCAGTGTTCCCGGAAGGCCGCCGTCAGGCGGCATGGCTGTCCGATCAGTAGCCGATGAGAACGGCCAGCGCCATCATGAAGCAGCCGAGCACCGTCCAGATCAGAAACAGCGGGAACATGAATTTTACCCATCTTCCGTAGGGCACCCTGGATACCGCCAGCGTTCCCAGCAGGCTGGAGGTCGTCGGAAGGAGCAGGTTCGAAAAGCCATCGCCCATCTGATAGGCCAGAACCAGGGACTGACGGCTGAGGCCGATCAGATCCGCTACAGGAGACATCAGCGGGATCGTCACCGCAGCCATGCCGGAACCGGAGGTGATCACAAAGCTGGTAGCGGTCTGAGCCAGGAAGAAGCCGACGCTCTGCACGGCCGCAGGAAGGGAATTTACCGCCATTGCCACCGCGTTGGAGATGGTGTCAATGATCATGGCATCCTCCAGAACGATGATGATGCCTCTGGCAAAGCCCACCGTCAGGGCGCTGCCCGCAAGGCCCTTGGCTCCTGTGGTAAAGGTGGACGCGATTTTGCTGGGAGAAAGGCCGGAAATGAGGCCGCAGATCACGCCCATAACCAGGAAGAGGGCGGCCATTTCCTCAAAATACCACTGATAGATCAGCAGACCGTAAATCAGAATCGCCAGCGTGCCGAAAAGCACAACCAGCACCGCGGTCTGCCGGCCGGTGATCTTCTGATCCGCGCCTTCATCGGGAACGAATTCCTTTTCATCCGAAAGTCCGGCAAGAATGCTCTTTTCCGGATGCTTTTTGATCTTCCGCTCATAGGCGATGATATAAACGGTGTCGATGATCAGCATCAGGACCAGAAGCAGACCGCGGAAGCCCATTCCGGAAAACAGCGGCACGCCGGCGATATCCTGGGCTACGCCCACGGTGAAGGGATTCATCAGACCGGCGGTAAATCCGGTGGCCGCGCCCACAGCCACCATCGCCATGCCGGTAACCTTATCAAGCCCCAGCGTCAGGGCCATGGTGATTCCGATGGGAACGAAGATGGCAACCTCGTTGGACATGCCCATGGTTGTTCCGAAGATGGCGAAAAGGGTCAGAAACATGGGAACCACAAAGATTTCCTTGCCCTTCAGCTTTTTCCCGACGGTTCTGCACAGGGCGAGAATGGCGCCGCTGGTGTTCACCAGCTCAAATGCGCCGCCGATGATCATCAGGAAGGCGATGACATCCACCGCTTCCAGAATGCCCTGATACATTACGACGGGAACATTGAGAAAGCTGACGGGATTGGTACCTTCAGAGGTATAGCTTCCTGCTTCAACAACAGTTCTTCCCGATACCGGATCCTCGAAGCGTACAAATTCTCCGGACGGAACAAAATAGGTTGCTGCCGCCGCCAGAATAATCAGACATACGATGATGACCAGGGTATGGGGAGTCTCAAATTTTCGCTTTTTTGGTTTCATACTTACTTCCTCCTCATTGCCGCCGCAGGCGGCATTAAATTGTGAAAGAATGGCGAAAGCCATTCTTTGGCGCGAACCGAAGGTTCACGCTGTCCTCCTCATTGCCGCCGCAGGCGGCATCAAATTGTGAAAGAATGGCGAATCCGACTTATTATACAGCAAAAACGGGCCATGTGGTAGACTTTTTCATATTTATTCATGGGTATTTTCATATTTATGTTATTTTTACGGGGCGGGGAAACAGGCGGCTGCGTCGGAGCGACCGTTCAGATCCGTGCGGCGTCAGGAAAAGCGGAGCTGGCTTTGCAGAGACGGAAAAGGCTTGACGGAATCGATTCTTCGTGCTATTTTTGAAAATGAACCGATTCAAGTTGAAACGGTTCAAGACAGAAGATGATTCTGCAGGCATGAGAGCTGCAGACCTGAGCTTTCTGCATGGAGGTGAGAAATGGCAACGATCAGGGACGTGGCGGTCGATGCGGGCGTATCCGTGGGAACGGTCTCCAAGGTATTGAATAATCTGTACGTGAAGCCCGGAAACCGGGAAAAGGTGGAGGCTTCCATCAAAAAGCTGGATTATCGGGTGAATACCTATGCCAGAGGGCTGAAGGCGCAGCAGACTCACACGGTGGCGATCCTCATTCCGGATCTGATCAACCCCTTTTTCGCCATGCTGGTCAACGATGTGGAGCAGGTTCTTGCGGCGCTGGGCTACCGGCTGCTGCTGTGCAATTCCCACAACAATGCGGACCGGGAGCTTGCCTATCTCAACATGGCAAGGCAGAACAAGGTGGACGGGCTGATTGCGCTCACCTACAGCAACCTGGACGAGTATCTGGAGGCAGGGCTTCCGGTGGTGTCCATTGACCGGCATTTTTCCAGACAGGGCATCTGCTGTGTGTCCGGAGACAACGCGGAGGGAGGACGGCTGGCGGCCCAACAGTTCATCAAAACCGGCTGCCGGAACGTGATCTACATCCGAAACGGTTCCAATCTGGAAAACGAAACCCTGAAGAGGGGACAGGCTTTTCTGGAGGCCTGCAGAAAGGCCGGGCTGTCTGCAGAAGCCATGGATTTTGGAGAGGAAACCACCCTGCAGAAGGAGGGCGTCCGCAGGATTCATGCTTTCCTGGAGGAGATCGTCAGAGACGGCAGGTGCGAATATGACGGGATCTTCGCCAGCTCCGACGTCCATGCGGCTGTCATCCTGAAAAAGCTGAGAGAGCTGGGCGTAAGCGTTCCCCGGCAGGTACAGCTGATCGGCTACGATGGCCTGAGAGTTCTGAATGTGGGAGACTATGTGGTCTCCAGTATCGAGCAGCCGGTTCAGGAGATGGCGGTTGCCTGCGCGGACGTGCTGCTGAAACTGATTGAAAAGAAACCTGTCGAATCCAGCATCATCCTTCCGGTAAGGTTTGTGGATGGCGGTACGACGAAATAGAAATTCCGGGTAAAAATATAAGAAAAGGAGCAAAAAACGATGAAAAAGCTGGAAAACAAAATCATGCTGATCACCTATTCCGATTCCATGGGACACAATCTGAAGGAGCTGGAAGAAATCCTTTCCACATACTTTAAGGATGCGGTGGGCGGCGTCCACATCCTTCCCTTTTTCCCGTCGTCGGGAGACCGGGGCTTTGCACCCATGGACTATACGAAGGTGGATCCGGCCTTCGGGGACTGGCAGGACGTGGAGCGGCTGGCGGACGAATATTATCTGATGTTTGACTACATGATCAATCACATCTCGGCCCACAGCGAATATTATCAGGATTTTCTGGAAAAGAAGGACGCTTCCGCGTGGAAGGACCTGTTCATCCGCTATAAGGATTTCTGGGAGGGCGGAGAACCCACCGAAGAGCAGGTGGATGTGATTTATAAAAGAAAGCCGCGGGCTCCCTATGTGGAGGCCCATTTTGCGGACGGCACTACGGAGAAGGTCTGGTGTACCTTTGACGAGGAGCAGATCGACATCAACTGTAAGTCCGAAACGGCGAAAAAATTTATCCGGGACAACCTCACCGGCATGTGCGGACATGGCGCGGCCATGATCCGTCTGGACGCCTTCGCCTATGCCACAAAGAAGGCGGGAACCAGCTGCTTTTTCATCGAGCCGGATGTGTGGGAGCTGCTGGATGAGTGTGCGGAAATCGTGAAGCCCTGGGATGTGACGATTCTGCCGGAGATTCACGAGCATTATACCATGCAGAAGAAGATTGAGGAGAAGGGATATTATGTTTATGATTTCGCCCTGCCCATGCTCCTGATCAACGCCCTGTACTATGGTCAGACCCGGTATCTGAAGCACTGGCTGGAAATCTGTCCCAGAAAACAGTTCACAACCCTGGATACCCATGACGGCATCGGGGTGGTGGATGTGAAGGATCTGCTTCCGGATGAGGAGATCGACCGGACGAAGGAGGATATCTTCAAGTTCGGAGCCAATGTGAAGAAGATTTATAATACCTCAGCCTACAACAACCTGGATATCTACCAGGTGAACTGCACTTATTATTCCGCTCTGGGAGACGATGACGCGTCCTATCTGCTGGCAAGGGCGGTGCAGTTCTTCGCTCCCGGCATCCCGCAGGTATATTATGTGGGACTTCTCGCAGGGAAGAACGATCTGAAGCTGCTGGAGGAAACGAAGGTGGGGCGCAACATCAACCGTCATTACTATACGCAGGAGGAGATCGCGGAAGAGGTAAAACGTCCTGTGGTGAAGAAGCTGCTTCATCTGATGGAGTTCCGCAACGCCTTCCCCGCCTTTGACGGCAGCTTCCGGATGGAGGACTGCGAGGACGGAAGGCTGGTGATCGTCCGGGAGAAAGACGGCTATAAGGCCAGGCTCGATGCGGACTTTAAGACAAAGGAGTTTCATGTGTATACAACAGAGCCGGGCGGAGAAGAGACGGAAAGAGAATTTCTTATTTAAAAAACCGAACGGGACAGAATAAATTGTGTCTGCAGGGGGCAAGGCTGAAGGACAAGGAGGGCGGAACAGCTTTTTCTCAAAGGCAGACCCGCAGACAGGCTGTTATTATTTGGTGCTCTCTCTTTCGATAAGACGGGTGGGAAAAGCAACGGAAGGAGAGAGCACATGATTTTCAATCATATTTTGAAGCATTTCGATGGAGGCTTTGGCAATGGAAGACCGCTGAATCTCCATGCTGGTGATCGGCGGAGTGCATAACTGGCTCAGCGTGGAATTGTCAAAACCTATTACCTTAATTTCTCCGGGAATCTGAAATCCGAGTTTCTGTACCCTCTGCATTGCAATACAGGCCAGTTCATCATTACGCCCCAGTATAGCGTCTACAGGATTTTTCCGGATATAATACTCAACCTGCAGTGCAACTTCTTCTTGGTTATGACAGCCGGTTATGACGTTTTGTTCCGGTGAGGAAGACAGGCCGAGCCGCTTCATTTCTTCGATGAATCCGCGGTACCGCAGATCATTCATATTGCTGAAATGTCCGTTGCGGCTGAAACGGTCGATATAAATTATATTTCTGCAGCCGGCATCAAACAGGTATCTGACGCATTCCCCAACCCCCTTATAGAGCCCGCTGTCGATTTTGGCAGCCCCCCGGATGGCGTGATAATCCCGATTGACGAGCAGAACCACGGGAATACCCGCATCAATGATCTGCTGGATATATTCGTCAGGAAAGCTGATGGAACTGATGATTACGCCGTCGTAACACCTGCTGATAATATCGCTTACAAACTGCTGCGTATTCCGATTGCCGCACAGAGAGATGATATATCCCAGATCATAGGCGTTTTTTTCCAGCTCGCTTAGCAGCAGGCTGAAATGTTCGGTTATGATCTGATCCGTGATAAAGATGATATGATTCAGTTTCTTTCCTTTTAAGGCGCGGGCGATGGAATTGGGGCGATAGCCCAGTTTATTGACCGCCTCCAGCACCCGTTTCTTTTTCTCCTTATCCACATAGCGGTTATTATTCATGACATAAGACACGATGGTTTCGCTGACTCCTGCTTCTCGCGCAATGTCTTTTCTGGTTACTCTTGTACGCTTCTGTTCCATGTGGATTTCCTCCCGCCGGTGTAAAACTCGAAACTGTGTATACCGTCTGCAGGATAAATTATAGCGGGAACCCGATTTTAAGTCAAACGGCCATACCGGGACGGCCGCATGCCGGAGCATCCGCCCGGAACCCGTGGTAAGGTCCGGGGCAAAAAGGACAGAAATTGCTGTGCGATGGATTGACAGAGAACAGAGAACGGATTAATATAGCATTATACACACGTGTTTACATGGATTTCTTATAAAGACCCATGGAGTATGAGCTGAAAAAAGGGATGGAGGATAAAAGACCATGAGCAAAAGTGAAAGAAATCAGCGAAACGTCATTATTGTGTATGCAGATGATCTGGGCTTCGGGGATTTGAGCTGTTATGGAAGTCATCAGATCAGCACGCCGAATCTGGACCGTCTGTGTGCGGAAGGCCTTAAATTTACGAATGCATATTCTACATCAGCCGTATGTACGCCCTCCCGTTACAGCATCCTGACGGGACGGTATCCGTTCCGGAACAGCAGGGCGCATATTTTGCCCGGAGATGCCGGATGCATCATTTCTCCGGAGCTGGATACCATGCCGAAGCTTTTTCAGCGTGCCGGATATCATACGGGAATCGTTGGAAAATGGCATCTCGGACTGGGAGATGGGAGCCACCCCATTGACTGGAATCAGGAGATTAATCTCACTCCTGTGGATCTTGGCTTTGACGAATCCTTCATTTTCCCGGCAACGGCTGACCGGGTGCCCTGCGTTTATGTGGAGGGCCGTAAGGTTGTGAATCTGGATCCGGATGATCCCATTGAAGTCTCTTATGAAGAGGAGTGCCCGTTCGACGACATTCCTACCTATCACAAAAATCCGGAGATGCTGGAAATGCGTTCTTCCCACGGCCATGATATGAGCATTGTAGGCGGCATCGGCAGAATCGGTTACATGCGCGGAGGAAGCAAAGCCGTCTGGAAGGACGAGGATCTGGCGGAAACCTTTTTGAGCAGAGCGCTGCGTTTCATCAATGACAGCCAGAATACGGAGCAGCCTTTCTTTTTGTATTACGCTCTGCATCAGCCTCATGTTCCCCGCGTACCGTCGGCACGCTTCCGCGGCGCGACGGCTCTTGGCCCCCGCGGCGATGTGATTGCCGAGCTTGACTGGTGTGTCGGGCAGCTGATCGAGGAGCTGAGAAGACTGGATATCCTGGATGATACAATGATCATTTTCTCAAGCGACAACGGTCCGGTTCTGGACGACGGGTACGTGGACAGAGCATATGAGCTGAACGGCACGCACCGGGCGGCAGGTCCGCTGCGCGGAGGAAAATACAGCAAGTTTGACGGAGGCACCCGGATTCCTTTCATTGTCAGCTGTCCTAACCTGGTCCGCAGAGGCGAGTCCGGCGCGCTGATCAGCCAGGCGGATCTGTTCGCTTCCTTTGCCCATATGCTGGACATGCCGCTTGAACCGGAAAGCGCGGTTGACAGTCAGGACATGTATGCAGCCCTGATCGGGGAGGATCCCGTTGGCAGGGAAGAGCTGATGGTGGAGGATGTGACCTGCGGCAAGATGCTGAGACGCGGAAACTGGGCATATCTTTCTCCCAGTGAAGGCGCTCCGTTTATGGGGAATGTGCGGATTGAAACAGGCCTGTCCATGGATCCGCAGCTTTATAATATGGACTATGATATTGGGCAGCAGACCAATGTGGCCTGGGATTATGAAGACGTGGTGAAGGATATGGAGGAGCGGATTCAGAGAATTGTGAGAAGCGAGGGAACGAGATAAGGCAGAACAGGCCGAAAGGAGGGGGATGTGTATGAATACGCCAGTTTTAGACCGTATCTGTATCGACAGAACAGCTCCCAAACCGGTATCTCCGGTCATTTATGGCTGGCACTATGAAGAGATCGGGATGATTGGTGACGGGGGATTGTATGCAGAGATGATCCGCAACCGGAATTTTTCAGAAAGCGGAACGGCTCCGGGAATGCAGATAAAGGATGGCTTATATCAGAATATACCTCATGCGGACAGGCCGAACTGTCTGCCGGAATATCTGCCGGAGCTGGATGGGTGGAGCGCATTGGGAGAGGGCGTTTCCATCGGCCGGATTACTCTGGATGAATCCGGACGTGTCTATGCGATGACGGTGAAGCGGGCTGATTCTGAAAAAGAAGGGATATGCGGAGCGGCAAACAGCGGATTTTTCGGTATGCATACGCAGAAGGGGAAGAAATACCGGTTGTCGGTTTATCTTTGTTCGGAGCCCTCCGGGGGCGGCGTGAGTGTGGGCATTGCAGATAAGGAGGGATTTGCAACCACAGAAGCCCTGATTCAGGGCATACCGGGGAAGAAGACGCATTATGAAGTGACGTTTACTGCAAAACGTACAGTGGAAGATGGAGTTTTTCTTCTTACGCCCCTGCAGAGCGGCGGGGTGACAGTTTTCTTTATTTCCCTGTTTCCATGTGATACATGGGACGGCGGACGTTCTGTTTTCAGACGGGACATCATGCAGAATATGTTGGATTATAAGCCGGAATTCCTGCGTTTCCCCGGTGGCTGTATCGTACATGGCGTCAATGTGGAGACAATGTACCATTGGAAGGAAACCATAGAGGATATATCGGTGAGAAAGAGTTCCTGGTGCAAGTGGCAGCCGCACTGGATTTCAAATGGAATCGGGTACCATGAATTTTATGAGCTCTGCGAGTATCTTGGAGCGGACGCCATGTATGTGGCGCCGTGCGGATTGATCTGTACGGACTGGGCATTTCAGAAGGGAGACAGTGAAGATTTCTGTCATCCGGAGACAGAGGTGGAGGATTATATACAGGACTGCCTGGATGCCATTGAATACGCGATAGGGCCGAAGGACTCCGTCTGGGGAGCCAAAAGAGCAGCGAACGGCCATCCGGAGCCGTTCCCTCTGCGGTATGTGTCAATTGGAAACGAAGATTTCGGCCCGGCATATTATGAACGGTATGAGAAATTCAGCGCTGCCATTCGAAGCCGTTACCCGCAGCTGAATCTGATTGCGGACAGCATCGTTGGAAACCGTAAGCATGGTGACTGGGGAGATAAACGGAAACGTCTTTCCTATTTCCACGATCCTGCCGGGATGGATTATTTCGATGAGCATTATTATGACAGCGGGGACTGGATCTTTGAAAATTTCGACCGTTTTGACGGCTATGACCGCAGCGGTCCGGGACTGATGTGTCTGGAGCTGGGGCTGAACTCAGAACAACCGTCCGATGTTCTGTATGAGTCAATTTTTTTGATGATGTTGGAAAAGAACGGGGATCTGAAGCCTGTTTTCGCCGGAAGGCCTCTGATGCGTAACTGGGATTATGTAAAAGGAGAGCTGAATCCCTTTTATTATCATACGAACAGGGAAAGCTGGAAGACAGTGCACTATTATGCCAAGAAGCTGTTTCGGGACAATCGGTTTGACAGACTGTTTTCCGCATCCTGCTGCCGGCAGGACGGCGGAGCGGTATTGGATGAAGAAACCCTTTTTTCCACTGCGGGGCAGGACAGTACGACCGGGGATATCATAATAAAGACCGTCAATCTTGCAGCGCATTCTATAGAAGCCCGTGTAGACGCCGGAATCTCGCAGACCGAAGCGTGTATTTATACGCTCAGGAATACGGATGCTCTTCCCAAAACAAAGGAGGCTTCCCAATGCGGAGGGCCGGATCTGTATCTGGGGCCGATTGACCTTGATAAGCCGTACGCGTTTCCGGCCCGTTCACTGACAGTAATGCGGATTTCCGGAAAAAATCTTTAAAATAAGGGGACTGCTGCACCGGTTTTTGGTGGGCAGTCCCCTTTATTCTGGAATTTAAGAGGGGATATGACTGCGATATTTTCCGGGTGTTACGCCTTCCAGCTTTTTGAACACGCGGATAAAGGATACGTCGCTGCAGAAACCGCTTTGTGTGGCAATGGCTGAAAGTGTCAGCTCCGGCTGGGACATCAGGCTTTTGGCGTGATCAATGCGCAGCCGCTGGACATAATCCAGCATATTGCGTCCCGTTCCCTTTTTAAAAGCCTTTGAGACGTAGGCATTGCTGACATTGAGCTGCTCAGATACATAAAAAACGCTGAACATGGGATCCAGATAATGCTCCTGAGTAATGGCCATAATTTTGTCCACCATACTTTCCTGTGGAGACGCATTTAACAAATGCTCTGAAAGCTGCTGAGTGATTGAGTAATATTCGGATTCCAGCTGTTCGATGGAGGAACAATCCATCAGACGGTCCATAAGCGAGTATTTTTCCCAAAGATTATTTTCATTGATCTCGTTCATATCAGCAAGTACAGATACTGTATGATCGATAAAGCTGAAAATCTTGCATTTGATGAATGGAAGGGAATAATGGTTATTTTTCAATTCGTCAAATATCTGCCGCTGGATAATGCGGGCGGCGTCAAAATCCTGATCTCTGAGAAGATTGGAATATTTCTTAAACCACATTTCAAACAGCAGATTGCGGTCGTAGGAAACGGCTACATGGCTGATCTCTGAATAATGCATCTCCCCCCGTTCACCAAGAAAGCTCATATGATCAGTAATTTTCTGTGTTTCTTCATAGGCGAAGGCGAGCTGCGTCAGGCCGCGGTGAATATCGCTGAACGCAATCATGAGCTGATCCCTGTAACTGTGGAGAATATCGTTTATCCATTCGTATGGCGGGCAGGTCGATGCACCAAAGTAAAAAATCTTTATATCATGCCTTCCTGAAAGAATGTGCCATTCCTGGCGGCTGTCCGCGAGAGGCGGCTGGGAAAAAGCGGTCAAAAGAGATTTGGGAAGGGAATCATATTCGCTGTAAATCCGGATCAACTGTACATAAGGCCCGCAGATCGTAAGATGGAATTTATTCATATATTCTGTAAGGAGAGAGTCTGAAAGAATTTCTCCATGGATGAGCTTATATAGCAGCCCTTCCATATACAGGCTATGGTTCTGAGAGATCAGTCTGGCAGAGCTGTTTCGGATATCCATCAGCTCGTCAATGGAGCGTTCTATGCGCTGCAGAGCAGATTCTTCCGACGCTGAGCCGGGAGATACCTTGCTGGCAATGGAAGAAATCGGACGGTAGTTATAATTTGCCAGATAGATGCTGAGCAGAAGTCCGCTGAGCAGTAAGACAACGAAACAGATGAAGGCAATCGTCTGACTGTCAGACAGTGTGCGCGCGAAGTCCAGAGTGGGTATAAAAGCAACATGCAGAAGCGGATATTTGGCGGAAGATACGGCATACAGGGTATAGTCGCCCAAGGTATGAAGCCCGGGCGTGAGAGAGCCGGGATCAAGGCCGTACTGCTCCACAAGCTCCTGGGAAGAGATAGAGGAAAACAAAATATTGCCGGAATCATCCACTGTGAAAACCTCTGAAGACGTGGGAAGATCAGAGGCATCCCGGTAGGGGGAAACGAGCATTGGATCGACGATAAAGGCGAGAGTCCCCATACCGTTTCCGGAAGATCCATATGGAAGCGTATAAAGTATGGCAATATCCGAAGCGTAGCGCCCGGTACCGTTTAAGGAAATGCGGCTTCCTGCATGAAATTCATCCAGCAGGGAAATAAAGCGGTCATCGTTCAGGTGATACTGATTCCAAATCTGGATAGAATAAACAGAGGAATCCGTAATCAGCAGCTCCTGCTGCGGCAGATATATGAATATTGTGTCAATATAGCTGCTCAGAAATTTATAGCTGCTCAGTTTTTCTATTATGGAAGGGAGATCATAGTGCAGCTGCGGAGGGATATCGCCGTTGCAGGCGAGAAAGGTATGTATGGCCTGATCGCCGCTTAACTCTCTGGCAAGGCTGTCCAATGCGTCAAGGTTGCTCTCAAGAGAGGATTGATAGGAAATTGCCTCCTTATAAGCAAGCTGCCGGGAATAATTGGAAATCGTTCCGATCAGGCTGGATGACAGAAAAAGCAGAATGCCGGTCAGGAGGACCAGAATCAATAAGTAGGAAACAAGAAGTTTACGAAAGAAAACAGCAGTTCTTAATTTCTTAAAAAAAGCTCTCATTTTACTCCTTTCTTTTTCCAGGCAAAAAATGAAAACGAGATAAAAACTGAAAATTTATGGACAGAATATACAAGTTACAGAGAACAAAATTGTAGTTAAATTCCAAAATCAGGGGTGAAACAGGTTAAAAGCTGAAAATTGTAAAATTGCATTTGATCCCGTACAATAAGCATATAGCATTTGTGGAAAATAGTCAATGTTATACTAAAACATGGAAAATATTTATGCTGATTATATAATACACACGAAAGTATATAGGAACATCCATATATATGGGCCTATATATGAATGAAGCGACATGGGATTGAAGCGGCTGGATATATACCATACAGAAAGGACATTAATCCAGAACGGCGGACATGGGAAGGGAGGAGAAAGAAAAAAAGAGGGAAAGACAGCAAAGGAAAAGAGAAGAAAAAAATAAGAAGGAGGAACAGAAATTCATGAGAAGATTTCAAAAAGCGGCGGCACTCGCAATTGGTGTATGCATGACGGTATCCGCACTTGCCGGATGCGGCGGACAGAGCGGCGAAAGCGAGATGAAAACAGAAACGAAACAGGAGGCTGTTACGGAACAGGCTTCCGGGCAGAACACGGAGGAAACCGCTGAAACGGAGGGAACCGGAATAACATTTCCTCTGGAAGAACAGGTTACCCTGACGATGTGGGCTCCATTCAATGTGAATGCAGCATCTGTTATGGAGGATTATAACGGGAGCCTGGTATTTCAGGAAATGGAAAAGCGGACGAATGTCCATATTGAATTTATCCATCCGGCAATAGGGCAGGACAGTGAACAGTTTAACCTTATGATCGCTTCACAGGAATACCCGGACATGATTATGGGCGGAATCAGCAATTATGTCGGAGGCGGGGATCTGGCCGTTGAGGACGGCGTATTTTTACAGTTAAATGATCTGATTGACCAATATGCGCCGAATTATAAGGCGATTCTGGAATCCAATCCGGAGGCCAAGAGACAGGCGTCCTCGGACAGCGGGATTATGTCGGCCATATTGCCGATGATGCGTCAGGAAAATCTGTGCTGGTATGGTCCGGTGATCCGAAAGGACTGGCTGGAAGAGACCGGGCTGGATATTCCGGAAACGGTGGAAGAGTGGGAGGTTCTGCTGACGGAAATGAAGAAAAACCATCCGGATTCCACACCGCTTATTTTTCATCCGTCAGGAGCCTCTGCAGGAAACTCATTCAGAGAAAGAGGATATGATTTTTGGGGACTCTTTATGTCTGCCTATGGAATCGGCACCAGTTCCGGAACATTTGGAGCCATGTACAACGACAACGGAACCGTGAAATATGCGCCAATCGAGGACGGATTTAAAGATTATCTGGAAGTAATGAACCGTTGGTACGAAAATGGCCTGATTGATGCGGATTATCCCGCGCGTGATATGGACGGCGTGAATGCCCTGATTACATCCGGCATGGTCGGAGCGATGGTAGGATCCGTAGATATTGCCTCCAACCTGTTTGACAGCCAGGGGGTAGAATACGTTGCAGCTCCGTATCCTGTTTTGAAAGAAGGAGATCCCGTACGTCTTCGCGCATACGACGCGGTGGCCTCTCCGATAGGCAATTCTGTTTCCATCACCACCCAGTGCGAAAATCCGGAGATTGCCGTGGCCTGGTTGGACTATGCGTTCTCCGAGGAAGGCTCTCTGCTTTATAATTTCGGCGTAGAAGGAGACACCTATACAATGGTTGACGGTACGCCAACCTTTACGGATAAGGTGCTGAATAATCCGGACGTTCCTGGTGAAACAGCGCTGTTTCTGTATAAGATGCAGGTATTCCCGCAGCTTCGCTGGGGAGCGCTGGCCAATCCGAGTACGGTAAAGAATACCAAGGTTCTGGAAGAAAAGACGGCATGGACCGAGCAGGGCACGGCAGAGCTGACAATGCCGCCGGTTTCTCTTACGGCAGAAGAGGGGGATGAGCTTGCAAAAATATTAACCACCACGGATGTCTATCAGAATGAAATGGTAACCAAATTCATAATGGGTGTGGAGCCTTTGGACAAATTTGACGAATACGTGAATGAAATGAAAAAAATGAAGATTGAGGATGCAATCGCTATCTATCAGGAAGCGCTTGACCGTTATCTGTCACGTTGAGTGACCGGGCCTGCAGAAAGCGCCGCCATGTACTTTCTGCAGGCCCTTTTTTGAGAGACAGGATCCGGCCGGAAGTGCTGATTCTCAAAAAAGAGCCGATAAAGAAGAGGAAAAGGGATGTTGATATGAATAAAGTCAAAAAGAACAAAAATACCGGGGAAGGCGTTGGACAAAGGCTGAAACGGGATATCCGGCAGAATAAATATGTGTATCTTATGGCGGTTCCGGTTATCCTGTTTTATATCTGCTTCTGTTATCTCCCGATGGGCGGGCTTCTGATCGCTTTTCAGGATTATTCCCCTACAAAAGGCATTTGGGGCAGCGAATGGATCGGATTTGAGAATTTCATTGACTTTTTTAATGACTATCAGTTTCCCAGACTGCTTCGCAATACGCTGACGCTGAGTCTGGAGCTGATCCTGTTTGGATTCCCAGCGCCGATTCTTCTGGCGCTGCTGATCAATGAACTGCGCGGGAAACGTTATCGGAAGATAGTTCAGACAGTCAGTTATCTGCCGCACTTCATTTCACTGGTGGTTATTTGCGGCCTGATCAGCAACTTCACAGCCTCTACAGGTGTGATAAATCAGGTATTGTCCTTTTTTGGATTTGAACCGAAAACATTTCTGATGGATCCAAAGCTGTTTCACCCTTTATTTGTAATATCGGACATATGGCAGAGTGTCGGTTGGGGCAGCATCGTATACTTATCGGCCATTTCGGGAATTGATCCCGGATTATATGAAGCGGCAAGTATTGATGGAGCGGGACGTTTTCGGAGGATCTGGCACATTACCTTGCCGGCCCTGATTCCAACGATTACTGTTTTATTTATTATGCGGATCGGAAATATCATGAATCTGGGATATGAAAAGATTATTCTGCTGTATAATCCCACCATTATGGAAACGGCTGATATTATTTCCACATTTACATATCGGAGAGGACTTTTGGACGCAGACTATGGATTCAGTACGGCAGTGGGTATGTTTAATTCTCTTGTGAATTTCGTGATCCTTTTTGTCGCAAACAAACTGAGCAGAAAGCTGACCGGAGAAAGTTTATGGTAAGGAGGAATTTATGGTTACGAAACGTTCGCCCGGAGAAATTATTTTTGACATTGGAAATGCTGTCTTTCTGGGAATACTGACGCTAATTTTTTTGTATCCCATGTGGTACGTGATCATGGCTGCTTTCAGTGATCCGGCCAGATTTGTCAGCCATACAGGATTATTGTGGCTTCCGGAAGGATTTTCGCTGGCAGGATTTAAGATGGTACTTAGAACCGCCAGTATTGTAACCGGATACGGGAATACCGTTTTATATGTGATCGCGGGCACAGCGCTGAATATCCTGCTGACCAGCATGGGAGCCTATGTGCTCAGCCGGAAAAAACTGTATATCCGCCGTTTTTTATCACTGGCGATCGTTTTTACCATGTACCTGTCCGGAGGTCTGATTCCCTTTTATCTCACCGTGCGTAATCTGGGGCTGTATAATACGCGATTGGCACTGATTCTGCCGGTGGCGGTTAATACATGGAATCTGATAGTGATGCGCACATCCATGTCTCAGGTTCCGGACAGCCTGGAAGAAGCGGCAAAGATCGATGGCGCAAACGACTTTGTCATCCTGTTTCGCGTCATTCTGCCTGTCATTAAAAGCACGGTTGCCGTAATGGTTTTGTTTTACGCCGTGCAGCATTGGAACTCCTGGTTCAATGCCATGATTTTTCTGCAGGATCGGTCCAAATACCCGCTGCAGCTGTTCCTTCGGGAAATTCTGCTCAGCGGAAGCATGACGGATATCGCGGCGGGATCGACTGGCGAAGACGTAAACAATGTTCTGACAATGAACATGCTGAAATATTGTACCATTGTGGTTTCCACACTGCCCATTCTGTGTATCTATCCTTTTTTGCAGAAATATTTTGTGAAAGGCGTAATGATCGGTTCAGTGAAAGAATGAGAGGATTCTGTCATGGAAGAAAGCATTTTGCATTATATCCGTCCCAAAGCCCCTTTTCTATGGGCGGATGGAGCCGGCCGTCTGCCCAACAGCTATTACTTGTTCCGGGCGGAATTTACGGTGGAGGAGGACGACAATCCTTCCAGCCTGTGGATCTGTGCACGAAAAAAATACAGGCTGTATATCAACGATAAGCTGATCGGACAGGGACCGCCGCCTGCGGTAGAGTATGGAAATATCATCGACTGTCATGCTGTTGCCAGAGAGCTCCTGCCGGGAAGCAAAAACTGCCTTGCGGTGGAAGTACAGGATATGGAAGGCAGCGGGGAAGCCTGTTTCATTGCATGGCTGGAAAACGCGGATGGTACCCTGTATATGGGACTGTCAGAGAAGGATATTCGGGTGCTTCCGGCCCCGATGTGGGAGAGAAATACCCAGGAGGACCGCCAGAACAGCAATGTGCGCTACCAGGAACACTATGACGCGCGCAGCTGCCCGTTTGGATGGAGGCTGCCGGGATTCGACGACAGCCATTGGTGCCGTCCTGCAGTCCGCGGTCCTCTTGCTCTGATAAAAAGAGAGATTCCTTTTCCTTTGGAAGAAACCGCATATGCGCAGTCTGTCTGTTTCGTGGAGGAGAGCATTGCTATTGTAAACCGGGTCAGAAAACAGGATCTGAGCATAGCGCTTTCTTTAGCGGGAAAACCGGTGGAATACACCCTGGTACAGAACCCTGAAAATTTATTGAGGGAAGAGGGTGTTTCCCGCTTTGGAAGCAGTACTCTTCATCAGGATCACAGTTTTGCGCTGGATGGTTATTATGATCCCTGTATTGTGCTGGACTTCGGAAAGGTTATAACCGGATATCTGATGCTGGATGTGGAGGGCCGGGCAGGAGAACAGATTGATGTTGGGTATGCGGAACGGCTTGTGGACGGGCATTTTGTCAACAGCCTGGAGACCCTGCATTGTTCAGGCCGATATACGCTGCGGGAAGGCCGCCAGCAATATCGTTTTTTTGCCTGGGAGAGCTTCCGATTTATAAAGCTGCGTTTTCGTGACTGTTTTGCTCCGGTGACGGTACATTCAATAAAGGTTCTGAAGAGCACTTATCCGTATGAAGAGAGAGGGAGCTTCCGAAGCGGCCTGGAGCAGCTGAACCGTGTGTTTGATATTTGCCGGTATACGCTTCGGCTGTGCAGTCATGAATTTATCATGGATACGCCGTGGCGGGAACAGAACCAGTGGTGCGGAGACTCCTGCGCGGTCACACTGGGCGGCATTTATGCCTGTTTTGGAGATACCAGGCTGCCGGGGAAATTTCTGCATCAGGCCGGAATGGTACAGCTGCCGAACGGGCTGATCAAATTTACCACACAGAGCTGGGATCAGGGAAACTGGCGTGAAGCGACTGTGGATTATTCCCTCTGGTGGGCGGACGCGCTGTGGAATCATTATGAATACACGGGTGAAATCGGATGGATCAGACGATATTGGCCTCATGTATGCAGACTGATTCAAGCACTGCCGGATCAGATAGATGAAAACGGGCTTTTGGGGGATATTCCTTATAAGGCTTTCATCGACTGGGCTTTCATCGACGGTGTGGACTGGATGAAGGACTATGTTTCCGGAGAAAATGCATTTCTGAACGCACAGCTTTTCGGGGTGGCGGAAAAAATGATCCGAATGGCGCAGCTGATGGGGGATTCATACATGGAAAGCGGACTGAAACGCCTTCGGAAAGGGATCCGCGCCGCTTATCATGAGCGCCTGTTTGATCCGGAAAAGGGATGTTATGCAGATACCAGCTTTAATGGGAAGCGGTCAGAGCATATCAGCGAGCATTCCAATATGGCCGCCATACTCTGGGGACTATCTGAGGGGGAGGAAGCCAGGGAGATTGCGGAAATGTTGTTTGTGAAAAAAAAGCAGCCCTTCACCTTAGCGGAACCGTTCGGAACTGCGGTTACGCTGCGGGCTTTGGATAAAGCCGGACTTATGAATCTTTCCGTCCGGATTCTGAAGGAACGCTGGGGAACGTGGATGGTGGACAGAGGCCTGACATCTACGCCGGAGGAATGGGGAATGAACGGAAGCTTCCGGAGCGGCAGCTATCAGGGGATCATGCGGTCGTTATCTCACGCATGGTCGGCCGGACCGGCCCAGTTTCTTATACATAATGTAACGGGGCTGCGGATTCTTAAGCCCGGATGCGGAGAAATCAGCCTGCGGCCGGCGGATATCGGAGCCGATTACCGGATTGTATGTCCGCTTCCGCAGGGAAACCTGATAGTGGAAAACAAAAGAGGAGAAATCAGCTGCAGAGTATCGGACGGCGTAAAGCTGGTTTCTGTTTCACGCAGATGAATAGTAAAAAAGAAGGAGGGCTTATGGAGAAAATGGAATTTACATTTCCTTATGGGGATCATCTCTATGATAATTATACGATTCCGGACAGCGAACAGCCGGACATCGAACCATATGCGGGAGGAACAAGGTTTGAATACCCGTTTGCGCCGGAACAGCAGCCGCTTCAGGAGCTGGGATTGCTGGATGTGACGAAACCGCCATTCCTGGCCGACTCCAGCGGTGAAAAAGACTGTACGGATGCGCTGAATGAGGCGATCCGGACTGCGCAGAGATACCATTATGTGTGTTATTTTCCATTGGGTACATACAGAATT
The DNA here is from genome assembly GCA_019113175.1 of Candidatus Eisenbergiella stercoravium. GTDB lineage: Bacteria > Bacillota > Clostridia > Lachnospirales > Lachnospiraceae > Eisenbergiella > Eisenbergiella stercoravium. Next base: position 19,345 of record DXHY01000011.1, read on the forward strand.
TCAGATACTCTGCAGGCACAGCAGTATATTTGGTGGAAGAATTATCCTTATGACAAATACCGTGTCGTACAGCGGAGATATCCGGTCGTGCTGATGGGGGAGAGAGGGAGGACAGAAGACGGAAAAACGCTTCGGCCGACAATATATCTGGCGCCATATTCCGACGGCTTTACTTTCCGGGATCATCATAAAGCGGTGATACATGTCTATAACGGAGCTGCGCCGGAAGAGAATGCGGCGCCGGCCAGCATTGAAAATATGATTACCGGTCTTCATATTGAAATCGGAGAAGGGAACAAAGGCGCAGTAGGGGTGGCCTTTTATGCTGCCCAGGGCTGTTCGATGGAAGATTGTGAGCTTGATGTAGGGGATGGATATTGCGGCCTGTGGGGAGCTGCTGGAAACGGAGGAAGCCATGCGCAGAATATAATACGCGGAGGGCGCGTAGGAGTGGACTTGTCCAGAGGTACGCCGGGAGCGGTGATGAGCGGATTTGTTTTCGATCATCAGAGAGAACATGCGATTATAGCGGGAACCAAGCAGGCAGTGGATTTTGTCGGCTGTGCCATATATACGTCGTCGCAGCTGCCGCCGGTGGTATCGTTCGGAGGGACCTATGAGCTGTTCCATCAGGGCCAGATTTCCCTGATCGACTGTATCATCGAGTTTGATGCACCGATGAAGCAGGGACGGATACAGGCGGCCGTCAGCAGCCGGGAGAGTATTTACTTGAGGAACATTTATGTGCGAAATGCAACGCATTTTGTATGGAATCCTGACGGCTCCAATCTGGCCGCATTGTCAGAAAACTGGTGCCGCGCAGAAGAGTTTGCTCATGGAATTACTTCCATGCCCCATGAAGGAAGAGTATATCCGTCTCCGATCTATATGGATGGGAAAAAACTGGGGGAAAACACATGGAGCATGGGAGTGGAAATCGCAAAGCCTCCGGCGGGACTGCTGGAAAAGCACCGGTACTGCCTGCCGTTATGGCAGGATGTAACTTCATATAACGTAAAAGATTATGGCGCAAAAGGAGACGGTATCACAGATGATACGAAAGCGCTGCAGAATGCAATCAACCAAAATGAGTATGTGTTCCTTCCAAAAGGCTATTATCGGATTACGGACACGCTTCATCTGAAGAAAAATACAAAACTGATCGGCGTTGCACAGGGACTTTCTCAGATCCTTGTTACGCAGATACCGGATGGAGCCTTCGCAGAAAAAAAGGAAAACGTACCAGCGATAGATACGCCGGATATTGTGGATGCATCTGTAATACTGGCATACTGCGGTCTTGTTACTTCCAGAAAACAGCCCGGCATTTATGCGCTGCGGTGGCGTGTAGCAGGAGGTTCAATCCTGCGGAATTTCGCCTTCTATGCCGATGTGGGATACCGCATTACCTGGATTACGGAGAATCGGAGCCATCCGTGGATCCTGGTGACGGGGAACGGCGGTGGAAGATGGTACAATTTCTGGTGCGATATTACTCAGGGCGGTAAGGATTACAGGATTCTCAGCATTCGCGGAACACGGCAGCCATTTGCCATCTATGCCTGTAACGTGGAACACTCCAGATCTGATTATGAGATGGACATTCTGAACTGCAGAAACATCGTGATTTATAATCTGAAAAGTGAATGCAATTCCCCCGATCTGCTGATCCGGGACTCAGACAATATTGCGGTGTTTTCTCAGGGAGGGGACGCTTCAACATATCCCGGAGGTTCCCTGTATCACATAGAGAACTGTACGAATTTTACACTGTCCCTGCTGTATGATTACCGCATTAACTGCAGCGGACACGGGCCGGAATATTTCAGCGGGACATGGTTTGATCCATGTGAATGGCATATGCTGACGGAAACGGCACCAAACGGCGATGTGATTACAACCTTGCCCTGTGAACGCCCCTGTCTGTATAAGAGAGGAAACTACAGAGGCTGTAATGAAGCAGAAGAGTAAAAGAATAAAGTTTCGGAATGGAGGAAAATATGGATCATAATAAACAGATAAAAGGAGCGGTGTATTTTCCGTCACGCGCCTATAATGCATATCAAACCTGGATGTATTTTGACAGAACGGTGATTGAAAGAGATTTTGGATATGCGAAATGTGCCGGGCTGAACGCTTTGCGTATTTTTACAAGCTACGAGTACTGGCAGGAGGAGGCAGAGCTGTTCTGGAAGAAGTTTGAAAGCCTTTTGTCTGCGGCAGAAGAACAAAATATCCTGGTCATGCCCATCTTATTTGAAAACTGCGGCAGGGAGCCGTCTCGGGAAAACATGCTGGATCAGGATCCGGAAACAGCTGCCTGTATCCAGTCACCCGGACGTAAAATTACAGGAAACCGAAAGCTGTGGGGAAAACCGGCTGAATATACCCGTGAATTTATGAGGCGCTATGCCGATGATGAACGTCTGGCAGCCATAGAGCTGATGAACGAACCCCATGAGGAAACCGGAGACATTCCGTTTGCGCAGTTCATTACAAAGACGGCATTTGATATGAAAAAGAAGGTGCCTCTCAGCATAGGATGCATTTCTCTGCAGCATAATCTGTATTTTGCACAATGGATTGAAGTTTATCAGTTTCATGATAATTTCCCCTCTGACCGAAGGAATTTTGAGAAAGAATTAAGAGATGCGGTCAGCCTGCAGGAAATGACGGGGAAGGCGGTTTGGCTCTCAGAGTGGCAGCGGCTGCGGATAAGCGGACCCGGATGGGATCAAAGGGTAATTCCGGAAGAAGATAAAATCCCGTATCTTTCTTCTCTGGCAGAAGCGGTTTATCAGAGCGGCATCGGCAGTTTCTTCTGGTCGCTTATGGTGAAACCGGCTTATTTGCCGGCTCAGAGGATAAATGGAACAATAAACGGTCTGTTCCATGAGGATGGGAGAGTATACAGCGCAGCGGACTACATTGCTGTTTCAGGAAAACAGAATTCTCCGGAAGCTTTCGCACAGCCGCCGCTGTGGTATATGGAAGATATGAAGAGAATCGACAAGAACTAACAGCATATTCAATAAAAAATTAGGGATAGTTGTATCTGCTATGTTCCCTTCTAAACAAGCAGAAAGAAAATTTTAGTGTAGAAAACGCACGCAAAAACACATTCGGTAGTGAAAAGGCTTCCGGATGTGTTTTTTGCGCGAGTAACCCCAGCAAGCTACCCTCATGCTTATATGAACAGTCATTGGCCGGAGAAGTATAGAGAACAGCTTTATGTTAGCTGTATTACATCGCAATAATCAGATACGCCCACCTAATCCCATTTTTCTTCCAACAGAAAATCCCGGATATTACGGTGTCTGATCCCGTCCCGGCTCATATCGAACTCATCCAGAGTAACGACATACTTCGGGAAGTTGTCGCGAATGTGGTTATAGACTCCAAACTCCCGCTGAACCGTATCCTCCGAGGCCAACAGGTAGGCGACCTGAATATACAGTCTGTTTCCACGATCCTCACAGACGAAATCAATCTCCTGGCTGCCCGCCTTGCCGATGGTGACAGTATAGCCCCGCCGCAGCAGCTCCATGTAAACAATGTTTTCCAAAACCAGGTTGATGTCCTTCCTGTTGCCGCCGAACACAGCTTCCCGTATGCCGTGGTCGGCCACGTAATATTTCTCGTTGACAGTGAGAATTTTCCTGCCCTGCAGATCCTGCCGCTTTACCTGGTAGAATAAAAAGGCGTCGGTACATGCCCTGATATAGTTCAGCACGGTTTCCGGAGAAACGGACCGGCCCTCGCTTTTCAGATATTTGGAAATGGAGGTGGAAGAAAAAGTGGTGCCGATGTTGGAGGTAATGTAGGCAATAATCCGTTCCAGCATATCCACATCCCGGATGTTGTTGCGCTTGACGATATCCTTAAGCTCCACAGAGTTGAACAGATCCCGAAGATACTGGCGGCTGGCCGTATCATCATAGCGCAGATTGCTCAGATATGGCATACCGCCTGCGATCAGATACCTGTTGAAGCATTGCTGAAGACTGGCATCCGGGAAGACCGTATGGTACAGCTCGATAAACTCCGCAAAGGAAAAAGGATAAATCACAAATTCCACATATCGTCCGGCCAGGTAAGTCGCCAGTTCGCCGGAGAGCAGCTTTGCATTGGAGCCGGTGATGTAGATGTCACAGTCCAGCTCTACCCGGAAAGAGTTAATGCATTTTTCCCAGGCGTCCACTTCCTGAATCTCGTCAAAAAAGAGATAGACCCTGCCTTTCATTTCCGAAGCACGGCGGATAATCTCATCATGAAGTTCTCTGGAAGTACAGAGATGAGCGTTGCTCATATTTTCAAAATTGATGGAGATAAACTGGCTGCTGTCCACGCCGGAAACCAGCAGTTCATCTTTGATCAGATCCAGCATGACTGACTTTCCACTGCGGCGGATGCCGGTCAGGACCTTAATCAGGTCATTGTTGAGGAAAGGGCGGATACGCTTCATATAGGCTTCTCGTTTGATCATGGCAGTCAGCCTCCTTTCTGCAATGTCAGGCTTTCTAACAGTTTAATAGTATCACGGGTATACATGAAATTCAATTCAATATTTATAATTTTATAAGGTATAATTAATAAAAGTTATTTTTAATATTATTTATCAGGTATAATGAATATATTACGCATACAGTTTTTAAAAATGGCATAAAAGACTATGGAAGCTTACGGGCTACCCCTTTGTTTATCAGATTTTCAGACTCTGATTATTCGGACTGTTACTTACCGCGGCACATTGATCTAAAATAAAAATTTATCGTAAATCAATAAAAATATATTGACTTTCAATGTGCACCGTGATATGTTGTTGACAGAGCAGAAAAAGAGAAAGGAAACGAGACCATGAAAGAAAAAACTCTGATCAAGGTGACCAAGCTGCTTCTGGACATCATGTTTTTCGCGGGGATTGCGGTGATTGTAACCCTGCCGGTTTCCATCAGAATCTACGGGTATATCAATTCCTATTTTGCCCAGTATTATGTACAGCTCATCATACTGTTCGCCGTATCCGGTATTCTGGCAGAACTGATCCTGTATGAGCTCCGCCGGATGTTCCGGACGGTTCTGGCAAACGACTGCTTTGTGGAAGCGAACGTGAAGAGCTTAAACCGGATGGGAACCTACAGCTTTCTGATCGCGCTGGTGACGGCGGGACGAATGGTTCTGTATCTGACCCCGGCGGTCATGATCATCATTCTGGTTTTCCTGATAGCGGGGCTGTTCAGCAAGGTACTCAGCCAGGTGTTTGACCGGGCGGTGGCTTATAAGCTGGAAAATGATCTGACCATATAGTGAACGAATCGAAATGGAGGCCGGAATGGAATGCCGCCTGCGTCGGCAGAACAGGAGGCCATGATTATAATGCGGCCGTTCGGCCGCAAAGAAAGAGGTAGGCATGTCAATCGTGATAAATCTTGACGTGATGATGGCCAAACGCAAAAAGGGGCTGACAGAGCTTGCCGGGGAAGTGGATATCACGCTCGCAAATCTGTCAATTTTGAAAAATAATAAGGCAAAGGCTGTACGGCTCTCCACGCTGAACGCAATCTGTAAGGCGTTGGACTGCCAGCCCGGAGATATTCTGCAGTATGTGGAGGACGATGAAGAAGACGGGCAGTAAAGCTGTCCGGACGGCCTGAAAGAAGATGGCAGAAAGCTGAAAGAGGGGCAGAGTATGCGGGGTACGAACAGCATCATCTGTCTCCGGAAAGGATGGGCTTTATGGAAGAGAGAATGGAACAGGAAGCGGGCCGCACGGGAGCGGTGGAGCAGAAACGGGAAGCAGGGGGAAGCGCTCCTGCGGAAAACAGAATGTTTTCCGGAAGCGATTACGGGAGGCCGGTAATGGGGTATACGCCGACGGAACAGACGACTGCGGGGAAAGCATCCGCCCAGGCGGATGAACACAGAATTTTTATGAGGAAGAATTACGCTTTCTTCGGCGGAGCAAGCGCCCTGTACGCCCTTTTCTACACGTTCTGCCTGTATCGGAACGCGTCGGGAATCACCTGGCCTTTTTTCGCGGCAGGAACCCTTGTTTATTTTTACTCATGTACCAGAAGGTCAGGGGTTCCATGGAAAAAAGACAGTATTTTCTATCTGGTCAGCATCCTTCTTCTGGGCGTCAGCATTTTCCTGACAGACAACGTCGCCATTCACAACGTTACAAAGCTGGGCATTTTTCTGCTGGCGGTCAGCATGATGCTGCACCAGTATCTGAATGACAGAAAGTGGAATCTGTCCAAATACCTGCTCTCTCTGGGGCAGGCGCTGCTGGAGACCGTCGCTTCGCTGGGCTATCCGGTCAGTGACGGAAACGCCTGGATGAAGGATCGGGAGCGGGACGGAAAAAATACAAAGGGGCGGTATGTACTGCTGGGAATCCTGATTCTGTGTCCGCTGCTGGTCATCATCCTGGCGCTGCTCGCCAGCGCGGATCTGGTTTTCCGGGAGCTTTTCATACATCTGTTTGATTATGTGGAGCCCATTGACATCTTCATGGTCTGCTTCATGCTTGTCACCATGTTTTTTGCCTCCTACAGCTTTATTGCGATGTTGAACCGGAGGGTGCTCAGAGAGGAGTGTGCGGATAAGCGGAGGCAGGAGCCGGTGCTTGCGATCACGGTTACCTCCGTGCTGGCTTTTGTCTACCTGATTTTCTGCGGGATCCAGATCGTCTATCTGTTTCTGCGCAAATCGGGACTTCCGGAGGGCCAGTCCTATGCATCCTATGCCAGACAGGGGTTCTTCCAGCTGCTTGCGGTCTGTGTGATCAATCTTGTGATTGTGCTGGTCTGCCTTTCTCTTTTCCGGGAGAGCCGGGTCCTGAAGGGGATTCTTGCGGTGATTTCCCTGTGTACCTGCTGCATGGTTGCGTCAAGCGCTTACCGGATGCTTCTTTACATTGATGCGTATCGTCTGACTTTCCTGCGCGTGCTCGTTCTCTGGGCGCTTGCGGTGATTGCGGTGGTGCTTGTGGGAATCCTGTGCAGCATTTTCAGACCGGATTTTCCGTTGTTCCGGTATATTATGGTTGTGGTGACGGTTTTTTACATCGTTCTGGCTTACGCGAAGCCGGATTACTGGATCGCCCGGTATAATATGGAGTATGTGAACCGGGAGACCGGGATGGAGCTTACGGAGGAGCAGAGAGCAGAATTCTACGGAGATTTCCTTTATCTGTCAGAGCTTTCTGCGGATGCGGTTCCGGTGCTGGCCTCGGAGGAGAATTATGAATTCTTATGCGGGCAGACGGATTCCATGAAGCGTTATTTTGACCGGATGGAGGCGAGAGTGGAAAAGGACGGTATCAGAAGCTTTAATGTGTCCAGGTATCTGGCGGGAAGGGCGTTGGAGAAGGTGCGGTGAGTGCATGTATGCAGTGTTCCGGAACTGAAAGAAGAACGCTTTCTTAATAATTCCTGAAACCCGTTTATAAGATTGACAGGGACAATCCCGCTGCTGTATTCTGAATAAGACACAAAAAATTCACAATTCGGAGGAAAGCGTATGAAGAAGGCAGCGGTAATTTTTGTCCTGGCAGCGGTTCTTCTGCTGGCTGGATGCGGCGGGGGATTTGACGCTGACAGGTATGTGCTCGGCGTGCTGAACAATATCTATCTGGGGGATTCCACGGAATACCGGGAAATGGTGGATATCACGGAGGAGGAAGCGGCGGAAGAGTATGAGCAGGGAATTGAGGTTGAGGCGGATTTCTTCCTGCAGTATTACGGGATAGGCGAGGTTTCCGATGATGTCTATCAGCAGATCGTGGATATGTACAAAACAATTTATCAACAGTCAAAGTTTGAGGTGCAGGAAGCGGTGCAAAACGGCGATGATTACAACGTGGAGGTGCTGATCAGCCCCATCGATGTGATCGTAAACAGCGAGGATGACATCAGCGCGGCTGTGGATGAATTCGTCGCGGCGATGGATCCCGCGGATTATCCGGATGATCTGTCGATAAACGATGCGCTTGCGCAGCTGGTGGTGGACGTGATCAATGAAAATATGCCGGAGCTTGGATGGCAGGATCAGAAATCCATCATCGTTAAGGTGGAAAAGGATGACGCGGGTTATTACGGACTCAGCAGCGACGCCATTTCTCAGCTGGATCAGGATATGATCGCGTACTGACCGGGCTTTTTCCAGATAGACATAAAAAAGAATAAAAAGATTCCATAAAACGAAACAGGACTGCCGATACACTCTGCAGTCCTGTTTTTGTGCGATACGCCCGGAGAGCAGCCGCATGGAGGGCAGGTTTACCTGCACTGACATGCGGATATTCGACGGGCAGTATCGCAAAAATCGGATAGAGGAAGCTTCTTCCTCTATCCGATTGCACACTTTATGATGTATTCTAACACAGCCGGAAAGAAAAGTCTAGTAATTTTTTTGTTTCCGGCTACAATGGATGTAAACTGAGTTACAGTTCACTCGTCCGTCAGAACCGGTCAGATGTCGTGCCTGCACGAACAGATGGCTGGTCCTGAGCGGACGAAGGGAGCGCCGGTTTATGAGCAAGAAATCGCTAACTGCGATTTCTCATAGCTGCGAAGCAGCGGAGAGCGCGGAGCGCGGCTTTGCGAATGGCGCGGAGTGAACTGTAACTAAACTGGACGCGCGTCAGTTACCATAAGGAAAAATACCGCTCAGTCATTACCGGCTGGAGCGGCAGATCTGGGAACGGAGGTAAATATGGCTTCTGAAACGAATCAGAAAAATCCGGAACGCAGTCCGGAGAGGCGGAAGGAAGAAGCGCATCTTGAAGAAACCCTTGAGGTGGTGCGGGAAAACGTGGAAACCTACGGGGCTGAGGTCGCCCGGATGAAGGGAGATATTGATGAAATGCTGGAGCATTTTCACGATAACGACGTGGAGGTGCTCACCATCCTGAACAATACCATCACCCTTCACGATCACATGAAGCGGGCGCTGGAACGGAATGAGCGGGCGCTGAAAAAGCCGTATTTCGGCAGGATCATTTTTCAGGATTACGCGCTGAAAAAGCAGGAGACGCTGTATATCGGGAAAGGCGGCATATCAAAGGATACCACTCACTGGGTGGTGGTGGACTGGCGCGCGCCTGTGGCGAATGCCTATTATGAAAACGGACTTGGAAAATGCAGCTATCCCGTGCCGGGAGGCGGACGGGTCAAAATTGACCTGAAGGGAAAGCGTACCTATGAAATTGAGGATGGAAGGCTGCTGGATTTTTACGATTCCGAGGTGGTGACCAATGACGATCTGCTGACGAAGTATCTGGCAAAAAACAAGCAGGCCGTGCTGGGAGAAATCATCGCTACCATTCAGAAGGAGCAGAATGATATCATCCGCCGTTCTCCCTACCACAACATGATCGTACAGGGCGTGGCGGGATCGGGGAAAACCACGGTGGCCATGCACCGAATCTCCTATATTCTCTATAACTATCAGGAGCGGTTTAAGCCGGAGGATTTTTACATTGTGGGAAGCAACCGGATCCTGCTGGAGTACATCACCGGAGTGCTTCCCGATCTGGATGTATACGGCGTGAGACAGATGACCATGGAGCAGCTTTTCGTGCGGCTTTTGTACGAGGACTGGGACGAAGAAAAATACCGGATCCGGCCGGCGGACCGGACGGACCCGGGCGGCAGGGAACGGGGAACAACGCAGTGGTTTGAGGCGCTGGACGCCTTTTGCAACGCGCTGGAATGGGAGACCATTCCCAGAGGGAGCATATACCTGAATCCCAGACAGTTTGTGGAAGGCTTTAAGGACGGAAAAACAGGAGTATTTGACGAAACGGGCGGCCGTCCTCCCGCGCCGGGGGAAGCGGTGGAGCTGATGAACCGGGACGCGGTGGAGCGGTATATCCGGCAGAATCCCTCCATTTCCGTGCAGAACAAGATCAACATGCTCAACGAGCGCCTGGAAAATAAGATCAAAGAGGAATTTCTGGGAAAGGGCGTTAAATATACGGAAAAGGAAAGAAAAGCCATCCTGAAGGCCTACCGGGGCAGGTACGGGAAAAAGGTGTGGAAACGTTCCATTTATGATCTGTACCGGGAATTTCTGGAGCAGCAGAGAGAAAAGGGCGCGAAGGTACAGATCCCGGATCGGGAATTTGACGTCTATGACCTGGCGGCGCTTGCCTTTCTGTACCGGAGAATTAAGGAGACGGAGGTGATCAGCGAGGCCCATCATGTGGTCATTGATGAAGCGCAGGATTTCGGCATGCTCGTCTACCGGGTGCTGGACTCCTGTATCCGGGAATGTACCTATACCATCATGGGGGACGTCTCCCAGAATATTCACTTCGGTTATGGCCTGAACGACTGGGAGGAGTTAAAGGGCCTGCTGCTTTCCGGCGACCGGGATTATTTCGGAATTCTGAAAAAAAGCTACCGCAACACGGTGGAAATCTCGGAATTTGCCGCCCGGATTCTGGAACATGGAAGCTTCACTCCCTACGCGGCGGAGCCCATCATCCGTCATGGAGATTCGGTGCAGATCAGAAAGGCGGACAGCCGGAGCGGTATGCTCAAAGCCTGCGCCGGGATCTGCCGGGACTGGCAGGAAAAGGGATTCGATACCATCGCCGTGATCTGCCGGAACAGAGAGGAAGCTTCCCGGACGGCGAAAGAGCTGCAGAAGCTGATTCCCGTGGCGGAGAGCGATCTGGAAAAGGCGGTGTTCGGAAGCGGTATCATGGTGCTCCCGGTGGAATTTACCAAGGGACTGGAATTCGATGCGGTTCTGCTCCTGGATCCCACAAGGGCGGCATATCCTTCCGACGACGGAAATGCCAGGCTTCTTTATGTGGCGGCCACCCGTGCCCTGCACGAGCTGTGCGTGCTGCATGAAGGCGACCTGACCGGGCTCATTGCGGATCCGGTTCCGAAGAAGCAGGAAAAAAGTGCGGCTTCTCAAATGGAAAAAACAACGGCCCTTCAGAAAGAAAGGTCGGCAGCCGTCGGCAGAACAGGCGGAAATCCAGACAGTCAGAAGAAAAAAAGGATTTCCATCGTGCGAAATGATATTTCGCGAAATGAGATTCCGCAAAATTCTGTCCCGGAGCGCAAACAGCCATCCCCGGTACGGCAGGAAAGACCGTCCGCCGCCTCGCGAACAAAACCGTCCGCTTCCCTCCGGTCTCCAGCTTCCGCGTCAAATGTTACTGTAAGAAAGCCTTATGAGTCCTATGCAGAGGCGGAGAAAAGGGGAGTCACAGAAGCCGGACGGACATGGGGAAGCACCGGCCGTTTATCCGGCGGTTTCCCCGCTTTTGGGGATATGCCTTCCGCAGATCATCTCCGCCCTGCGGGCCGCCCCAGAACGGACCTGGCGGTGCGCTGGAGCGCTGAGAATGCAGACGGCCTGTATCTGCAGAGCCGTTACGGCGTGCTGAGGCTCTGCCCGGTGGGAAGCGCCATTGTGCGGGTGACCTTTGTGAAGGGATCGCAGATGCCGAAAGGCGTCTGTTCCGGCATCGCCGTGAACCGGATGGAAAAGAACTGGAAGCTGAGAGATACAAGGACAGCGGTGGAATTCTCCGGAACGGAGCTGTGCCTTCAGGTGGATAAAGCGTCCGGAGCGGTCCGATATCTCTCCGGGGAGAAAAAGCCGCTGCTTGCGGAGCGAAGCAGGGACTGCAGACTGATTGAGGATGGCGGCGCGCAGCCGCGCGCCTGGCTGTATCTGGACCGGACAAAGGGGGAAAAGCTTTATGCGCCCGGCATGCAGGGAGAAAAGGGCATTTCCCTGAACGCCTCTGCCAGATACATTTCCCATGGAGGGGTGGAGCTTCCCCTGCTGTTATCGGAAAACGGATACGGCATGCTCATCGCTTCCAGAAAACCGGTGATCAGCTGCGATATTCCCCTCTACGGAGCCTGTCTGTGCGCAGAGGGAGAGCAGATGCTGGATTTCTATTTCATCGCGGGAAAACAGCAGCTCACCATTATGAACGCATACGCACATCTGTGCGGGCTGATTTGAACGCAGGTTGCTGCGTTCATGAGCATGGAGCAAAGCGGAATGAGAATGTCAGTTTTAGGCCTGGCCGTATATTTTCGGCCATCTCCGGGATAATAGACAAAAAAGAAGGCCGCCGCAGGCGGCAGAATGGAGGTGGCTTGTAATGAATGAATCAGATACCATAAAGCTGCTCCGGGAATGTGACGCCGGGGCGAAGATGGCAGTATCGTCCATCGATGAGGTGCTGGAAAAGGTTTCCGGCCCCGGCCTGAAGCAGCTTCTTCAGGAAAGCAGGGAACACCATGAAAAACTGGAAAACGAGATCCATTCCTTGTTGTGCAATTACGGCGCGCAGGAAAAGGAACCTGCGGCCATGGCAAAGGGCATGTCCTGGATAAAAACAAACGTAAAAATGAGCATGGACGACAGCGACGCCACGGTAGCCGATCTGATCACAGACGGCTGCAATATGGGAACCAAATCCCTGAACCGGTACCTGAACCAGTTCAGGGGAGCGGACCATGCATCAAGGGAACTCTGCGGACGGCTGATTTCCATTGAGGAGAAGCTGTGTCAGAAGATGAAGTCCTATCTGTAGATGTTCAGATTTCCGGCGCTTCCACAAAGCAGTGCATATGCAGAGGTCCGAGCACCTTAAAGCCCTCTCCCAGAGCAAAATCCTTTCCCTCCGCCAGCTTCTGGCCCTGCATGGAAAAATAGATCCGGTACAGGCCCAGAAGCTCTTCGTTTAACTGGGTGCGGTGTTCTGCCATGGCGGCGAATTTCGTCTCGAAGGTCTGCGTCACATCGATCACCGTATTCGGCTTCTGCGTGAAATAAAAGGCGATGGCGTCCGCCTGCCAGGGCGCGGTCTGTGTCTCTCGGGGATAGCGGGACAGGCTGGAGGAAATAAAGGCCTGGGCCGCTGCCCGGCCGGTAACGATATGATCGTTGTGGGCCTCATACTGCGCCCAGGGGTCCGGACAGAAGATCACGTCCGGCCGCAGGTTTCGGATAGTCTCTGAAATTCTTCCGGCAAGGGAAGGAATGTCAGAAAGAGAGCCGTCCGGCAGATCATAGAAAAGAAAGTCAGAAACCCCAAGGACCTTACCGGCGGCTATGGTTTCCTTCCGGCGCAGGGCGGCGATTTCCGAAAAGTCCAGCTTCCCAGTGGAATCTCCCAGATATCCGTTGGTGACTGTAAGATAAGTGATGGAGCAGCCTTCCGCGGCAAGAGCGGCCACGGCGCCGCCCATTCCGATTTCGATATCGTCGGGATGAGGCTGAATACACAGGGCTTTTTTGGCATTTCTGATTTCCGGAGGCATAAAATAAGCGGATATATCCATATCAGTTTCCTTTCTCCGCCTGACGGCGGTCTGTAAGCTCCTTCTGAATTTTCTCAATTTGCGCGGGCTTTAAACGATACAGGAACAGGGGCAGGATTGCCAGGAGGAAGCAGAGGGCGGGAACCACATAGACCATGGCCCCGAAGCCGGTTATTACGGCTGGGGTGGGATCCATATTTTCCTCATAATGCATGGCGGTCATGGCAAAGCCGAGAAGCCCCTTTGAAATAGTGGAGCTCAGCTTGTTCAAAAACGTGTTCATGGAGAAAACGATCCCCTCTCCCCGGAAGCCGAGCCGGTATTCCGAATAATCGATGGCATCCATCAGCATGGAGGTGCTGCTGATGGTGGTCATTCCGGTAAAGGCGAAGCTGACGCCCAGAAGGATCAGGCCGGTAACGGGGCCGGCGTTCATCGGGAAAGGCAGGAAGCTGGAAATGCCTCCGGCAATGCAGGCAATAATAAAGATTTTCTTCTTGTCGAAATGAGAGATCAGCATGGGAGAAACCGCCATTCCGGTGATCATGCCCAGTACCAGACTCACGCCGATATAGGTGACATAGCCGGAATCTCCCCATACATAAACGGCAAAATACATCTGAGAGACCTGCCGGAGGTTGTTCACCATATCGATGATCAGAAGCGAAACCAACAGCGCAATCAACGGGCCGTTGTCAAGGATGGTGTGGATGTTGCGGGAAAACGGGATGTCCTTCGGGGGAGGTTCGATCCGTTCTTTTAGGACGAAGCCGCTCAGAACCATCAGAGCCGCTCCAACAACGGCCACCACTGCGGCGGCAGCGGTATAGGCCGTGGTGCTGCGCTCTCCTCCGAAGGCATTTAACAGAGAAACGCTTCCCACGGAAATGATCACAGTGCCGATGGTTCCTCCGATCTTCCCGAGGGTGACCATGCTGTTTTTTTCATCCGGATCCGGAGAGGAAACAGAGGAAATGGCCCAGATGGGAACATCATAGATCGTGTAGGTAATATCCCAGAGCACGTAGCAGACGGCGGCGACGGCGATGGTTCCCGCCAGCGAACCGCCGAAGCTTACGAAGCAGAAAATGGTGGACAGCGCAATAAAGATGGGGCCTGCCAGCAGATAGGGACGGAATTTCCCAATGGGGGTCCGTGTCCGGTCCGCGATCATTCCCATAATCACATCGTTTACAGCATCCCACAGGCTGGCCGCTACCATGATGACGGTCACGCTTTCGGGCGGAATGCGCAGCAGGTCAGTGAAAAAGAACATGATGTACATGGTGACAAAGCTGTAGATCATGTTCTGCCCCAGAAGGCTGCCGGTGTAGGTCAGTTTTTCTCGTTTGGAGATGTTGTGCATTCTTCTGCCTCCTTTACTTTTTTCATTGTACCTTTTAAAAAGTAAAAAGACAAGCGCACGGAACGGATTTGGAGTCTTTTAGGTAAAAGGAAAGAACGAGAAAATTTTTACCCGAAGGGTATGGAAACGTCAGATAATGTGATACAATTTCAAAAAATGGGATAGCGGAAACGCCGCCTGCGGGCGGCCGTAAGAACAAAAAGTTTGCGCAGAAAGAGAGGTACCCCATGCAGGGATTCACACCCGAACAGTTCATCTCATTTCTTGGCCGCGTGGAAAAACTGAAGTCTGTTCCCCGCCACTGCGTTACCTCGGACGGTGTGACGGAAAATGTGGCTGCCCACAGCTGGCGGACGGCGCTTATGGCATATCTGATGAAGGACGAGCTTCTGGATGTGGATATCGATAAGGTCATCCATATGTGCCTGATTCACGATCTCGGGGAAGCGGTGACGGGAGATATTCCCACTTTTGAAAAGACGCAGGAGCATGAGCAGACGGAAAAAGAAGCGCTGGACGGCCTTCTCCGGGAACTTCCGGAGGCGCTGTATCAGGAGTTTACCGCCCTCCTTGCGGAAATGGAGGCACTCCAGACACGGGAAGCACGGGTTTACAAGGCGCTGGATAAGCTGGAGGCGGTGATTCAGCATAACGAGAGCGACATTTCCACCTGGCTGCCGCTGGAATACGAGCTGCAGAAAACCTATGCCGCGAAAAACGTGATCGGCTTTCCTTTTCTGGAAAAGCTGCAGGAGCAGGCGGTGAAGGATACGGATGAGAAGATTCGGGAGAAAGAGGAACACCAATGACAAAAAAAGAAAAAAGAGACCACATTCTCGCCCGTCTTGACGAGCTGTACGGAACCGAAAAAGAAGGTTTCTATCACAATCAGGACTGGCAGCTTCTGGTGGCGATCATGCTGAGCGCCCAGAGCACGGATAAGCAGGTGGACGAGGCGCTGCCGGGGCTGTTCGGAAGATTTCATACGGCGCAGGATGTTGCGGAGGCGGATATCGAAGAGATTGAAAGCTATATCCGTTCCGTTGGCCTGTATAAGAACAAGGCAAGAAACATGAAAAAATGCTGCGAGCAGATCTGGAAAGAATATGGAGGAAAGGTGCCGGATACGCTGGATGAGGTGCTGAAGCTGGCGGGCGTGGGAAGAAAGACGGGGACGCTCTTCCTGGCGGACGCCTACGGGACGCCCGGCGTGACGGTGGACACCCATGTGTTCCGCATCTCGCACCGGCTTGGCTGGGCGAAGGGGAAGAACCCTGTGGAAACGGAAGCAGAGTTGATGAAGGTGCTTCCGGTGGATCATTGGAACCGGATCAATTTCCAGCTGATTTATCTGGGCCGTTCCATCTGTACCGCCCGCCGCGCCAGATGTGAGGAATGTCCGCTGGCGGAGTGGTGTGAAAAGAAGCTGTAAAAAATAAATGGCCGCAGCATCTGTCCGAAAGAGGACAGCGCTGCGGCCGCCTGTCTGTTTCGGCCTGCTTATTCCATGCTTTCTGTATGCTTTTGACTGCCGGTCTGTTTTTGGCTGCCTGCCTGTTTTGGAGCGTCAGCCTGTTCTCTGGCATTGTCGGTCTGAGAAGCCGTCAGCTCGGAGAGAATCTCCCGAACGTCGTCTCCCATCCGGATGAGAGAGGCGGGCGCGGGGGTATCGATGCCGTGTACCAGGCCGTTCCGGAAGTTGCGCAGCTTCTGAAGCTTTTCCAGGCTTTCCTTTTTCAGCAGCTTCATGCGTTTGATGCTGTTGAGATTGAAGGTGCCGCGGGCCTTGGGATTGCTCTGGCGGGTCAGCTTCATCAGAACGGTTTCCAGGCTGATCCAGGGACGCAGGAAATATTCCTCCGCTTCCAGGCGTCCTGTATAGGTTTTCCGGGAGGTTCCATCGGATTTCTCTGAAGCGGAACGAAGGCCGCGGTAAAGCTCGTAGCGTTTTTCGCTGCCGCAGATGATCTGATCGATGAGCTGCTGGGAAATGGTCCGGCTGTCGTCCACCAGTCTGGTGGATTTCAGGATCGGGTCCAGCTCCTTTGCGCTGTCCAGCTTCAGGCGGTTCATCAGGCGCAGGAGCTGTTCCACGTTGCCCATCTTCGGCTCGATGTCGAAGCGCCTGTAGCGGGTGCTCAGGTAGTCGTAGAGGTAGGCGGCCAGATCGTACTGGCTGCCGAAGGCAGCATTTTTGCTCTGCAGGCGGGCGTTACCGGCGGCCTGCAGACGCTCCAGGGCGATTTCTCCGGCCAGGACAAGGCCGTTAAGCTCGTCAAGAATGGCCAACTCCTCATCGGAGAGGGTACCCTGCATGGGCTTGTAGACCAGATCATGTTCTACCTCGGACCAGGCGTGCATCAGGACGGAAGCCACCTGGATTTCCAGACGCACGGAAGCATACTTGAGCTGTTTTTTCTCCAGAAGCTCCTCCTTCATGGAGGCGCGGTAGTGGGTGGCCCAGTAGCCGGAAAAACGCTTGTTGTAGGAAGGCTGTTTGGACTGGCCGGGGAATTTTTTGGTTTCAGACACCGTAAAAAGGTTGTTGATCACCTGGTCGGCTTTGGCACGATCGCCGGGGAAGTAAAGGGAGACGCGCACGCCGGACAGATCCGCAATATCCGCATAGATCTCGTTCATGCTCCGGTAGGGCTGTTCCCTCTTTTCATTCCGCTGAGTCACCTTGTTTTTCAGCCGGACGGGGCTCTTGGCCCGCGAGGTGACGATGGCGCGGATACCGGAGGAATGCAGGGCGTCCCGCAGCATATCTTCGGCTATGTGTCCGGCCGTCTCAAAAAAACTGATTTTCTTTTTATAATTTTCTATAAACTGACTGATGAGATCCATTCGGGCTCTCACCTCCTTCCTTTTGCGTAGAACTTTAAAATACCCTTGTCGTCCATTTGGTGCAGTCCCAGACTGCGTCCACAATATCCTGGTAGAATTCCGGTTCGTGGCAGACCATCAGAATGCTGCCCTTATAGGCGGACAGCGCCCGTTTCAGCTCTGCCTTGGCGTCCGCATCCAGATGGTTGGTGGGCTCATCCAGCAGAAGCACATTGGTAGGGCGGTTGATCAGCTTGCAGAGCCGTACCTTCGCCTGCTCGCCGCCGCTCAACACCCGGACCAGGCTTTCGATGTGTTTGGTGGTCAGGCCGCATTTTGCCAGCGCGGAGCGAACCTCATACTGGGTGTAGGAGGGAAAGGTGTTCCAGATTTCCTGGATGCAGGTGGTGTTGTCATCCGCTTCCATTTCCTGCTCGAAGTATCCGATGCTCAGATAATCTCCCTGCTCCACGCTGCCGGAAAGAGGCGGAATCAGGCCAAGAATGCTTTTTAACAGGGTGGTCTTTCCAATGCCGTTGGCGCCGGTGAGGACGATTTTCTGTCCCCGTTCCATGGAAAGATTCAGGGGAGAGGACAGGGGCTCCTCATAGCCGATGACCAGATCCTTCGTGGTGAAAATGAAGCGGCCCGGCGCCCGGTCCTCCTTAAAGTGGAATTCCGGCTTCGGTTTTTCGGCGGCCAGCTCGATCACGTCCATTTTATCCAGCTTTTTCTGGCGGGACATGGCCATGTTACGGGTGGAGACGCGGGCCTTGTTTCGGGCGACAAAGTCCTTCAGATCCGCGATTTCCTTCTGCTGTCTGTTGTAGGCGGCTTCCAGCTGGGCCTTCTTCGCGGCATAAACCTCCGTGAACTTATCATAGTTTCCCACATAGCGGGTCAGCGTCCGGTTATCCATGTGATAGATCAGATTGACCACGCTGTTGAGAAACGGGATATCATGGGAGATCAGGACGAAGGCGTTTTCATAATCCAGAAGGTAACGCTTCAGCCATTCGATGTGAGCCTCATCCAGATAGTTGGTGGGCTCATCCAGCAGCAGAATGTCCGGCTTTTCCAGAAGAAGCTTTCCCAGAAGAACTCTGGTGCGCTGGCCGCCGGAAAGCTGGGATACATCCTGATCCAGTCCCACGTCGGTAAGACCGAGCGCCCGGCCCACCTCTTCCACCTTGCTGTCGATGAGGTAGAAGTCATGCGCGGTCAGAAGCTCCTGGATGGTGCCAAGCTCCTCCATATATTGTTCCAGTTCTTCTTCGGAGGCATCCCCCATTTTTTCACAGATCTCGTTCATCCGGGCTTCCAGGTCGAACAGAAAGGAAAAGGCGGATGCCAGGGTTTCCCGGATAGTGGTTCCCTTTTCCAGCACCGTGTGCTGATCCAGATAGCCCGCCCGCACGTTTTTGGCCCATTCGATTTTTCCTTCGTCGGGAATGAGCTTCCCGGTGATGATATTCATAAAGGTGGATTTGCCTTCCCCGTTGGCTCCCACCAGGCCGATGTGTTCCCCCTTCAGAAGACGGAAGGACACGTCCTCGAAAATGGCCCGGTCGCCGAAGCCGTGGGTCAGATGCTCTACGTTCAGTATACTCATATGAAAAAACTCCTGTGTATATTGTATATTTGGTATATTTGTTTCTGCGGTTTATCTGCCTTCCGGAAAAAAGGCGCGTTTCACGCAAGTATAGCACAGGAAATTTATTTTTACCAGAGCGGAGGAAAAAGAAAGAGGAGAAGGGGTGTTGCAATTCGCGGGCAGGTATGAAAAGATAGGGATATGGCAGAAAAACAGAGAAGGCTTTCTCGGGAAGGGGATATTATGAAACTTTCTTTTTCGACTCTGGGTTGCCCCCAATGGAGCTTTGAGCAGATCATAAAAAACGCGCATGAGATGGGATATGAAGCCGTGGAGCTGCGCGGCGTGGGAAATCAGCTTCGCATGGAGAAGCTGGAGTGCCTGCAGCCTGAAAACCGCGGCGCGCTTAAATGTCTGCTGGAGAAAAATCAGATAAAGCTGTGCGTGGCGGGTACGTCGGTGCAGTTCCATGATGCGGAAAAGTATGAGGAGGCGCTGGAGGAAGGGTGTCTGGCCCTGAAGCTGTGCACCGAATTGGGGATCCCCTTCATACGTGTATTCGGCAACACGTTTCCGGAAGGAGAGCCGAAGGAGGCCGTAATGCGCCGCGTGGAGGAGGGAATCTCGGCGCTGTGCGGTTACGCTTCTTCTCTGCGGCCCTCCGGTCCGGTTCAGGTGCTTCTGGAAATTCATGGAGATTTTAATTCCCTGCCGGTTCTGAGCCGGCTGTGCGACACGCTGAAAAATGAGCCGGGATTCGGCCTGATCTGGGATGTATATCACAGCTGGCTCTGGCATGGAGAAAATTTTCTTCCCTTTTATGAGGCCCTGCGCTCCCGAATCCGTCATGTACATCTGAAGGACTGTACGCTGGAAAATGGAAAGCCGAAGCTGTGCCTTCCCGGGGAAGGTGTACTGCCGCTGAAGGCGATGGTAAAATGCCTGCAGGAGGATGGGTATACGGGCTTTTATTCCTTTGAGTGGGAGAAGCGCTGGCATCCGGAGCTGCCGGAGCCGGAGCGCGCGCTGCCGCGGTATGTGGACTTCATGCGCGCGCTGGAAGAGGACATGCTCCGTGGCGCATCGCTTCAGGCCTGATGCTTTCCTGTCCGCAGTCAGGCTTTTGATTCTTCTGCCTGAAAGCTTCTCCACTTCCGGAAAAAGGCAAGGCAGATCAGCATGCCGCCGAGAGCGATGACAATCCATACGCTGATGACGGCGATCCAGCCGGACAGATCGGAAATCATTCCGAAGAGCCAGGCGGAAAGTGAACTGCCCACATAGGTGGAGGCGTTCAGGATGCCGGAAACCGTTGCCACCTTTCCAAAGCGGGAAAAATGGGCGGGCAGACGGCTGATGAGGAACAGGTTAATGCCATACATACAGCCGGCGGTCAGGGTCATGAGAACCACGCTGGGAACAGGGCCGTGCTGATACAGAAATACCAGCAGGGCGGAGCAGGCTGCCGCTGCGCCGAAAAGCAGAGCGGAAGCACTGAATTCATTACGGATGCGGTTCAGCAGGGTGGAAGCCAGGTAGATGCTCAGAATACTGAACACCGGAAGAACGGCTGCCGTCAGGATGGATACCGAATTGCTCAGGCCGAAGGTTTCTGAAATGTATACGGGCATCCAGGTGGTGATTCCGTCACGGAGAATGCCGTGCAGCACGATGGCGAGCATCGCTGGCAGGAGGGCCGCCTGGAAGAGCAGAGTGGTCAGGCGTACGGAGGACTGCTCCGTGGTTTCCATGTGGATGGCGTGGATCGCATTCCGTCCATCCGCCTGCAGCCTGCCGATTCCTGTAAACCATACAAAAGCGGTGAGCACTCCGGCAAGGGCGGGGAACAGGAAGGCGGCTCTCCAGCTGGCAAAACGGATGCACAGGGGGACGAAGAGATAAACGAAAACCGTTCCCACAGAGGATGCCATGGAGACCTGTACGCAGCATTTCTGATATTGCTTTTCATCCAGCGTTTCGGCCATGATCCTGACGAGCGGCGGCCAGAGCATGGACTGGAACAGGCCGTTCAGACACCAGACCGGGATGATGAGCCGGATGTCGGGAAACAGACCGACCAGAAGATTACAGGCGCAGGTCGCAGTCAGCCCGGCGGCAATCATTTTTCTGGGAGAAAACCGGTCTCCCAGAAAGCCGCAGAGGAACTGGCCGATCCCGTAAGTCAGAAAGCTTCCGGTCACCGGAAGACTCACGACGCTTTTCGTCAAAGCGAGCGAATCCTGAATCTCCGCCAGACAGGCGGCGTAGTTCATACGCGTCAGATAACTAATAAAATAAACCAGACAGCAGAGGAAGCAGAACACGTTCCTCTGCCGCCCGGTGGTAAGTACACCGTTCATGATGGCAGCCTCCATTCGGAGCCGGCGGCAGCTGGCCGCCGGCTTCATAATATAATATCGAGGGAAGCCTTTTTCCAGGCGTCCCGGATCTCATCTGACAGACCGCTGTCGGTCAGGTAAAGGAAGCGGGGGCTGAGATCGCAGACCTTCAGCGCTGCGCAGGTCTCAAATTTGGTGCTGTCCGCAAGGACAAACACCTGATCCGCGGCAGCGATAAGCGCCCGCTGTACCTCGACCAGCTCTCTGATATGCTCGCTCATACCGAAGTTCAGAGAAAGCGCCGATGGAGCGTGGAAAAAGGCGGATACATGAAGCTGGCGGATCATATCCAGTGCAAGATGGCCGTAGAAGGCCTTTTCCCCCGGCAGATAGAACCCTCCCGTGAGAATTACCTGAAAGCCCGGCTTCGCTGAAAGGATCTCGAAGATCGGCAGAGAAGCGGTCACAATGGTGAGCTCCTGAAAGGAATCGCACAGCAGATGGGCAAGCTCGCTGGTGGTAGTGCCCGCATCCAGGGCAATCCGTTCTCCTTCCCGGATATGGGAAAGAGCGGCGCGTGCAATCTGTCTTTTCTCAGTTTGATGTTCCGTGCTCCGTTCGGACAGGCCGGTATAGCTCTGCATTCGGTTCATGCTGAGTGCGCCGCCGTGTACCCGTTTCAGCGCGCCCTGTTTTTCCAGATATTCCAGATCCCGCCGGATGGTTTCCAGAGAAACCTGAAAAAGTCCGGTCAGCTCTGTGACCGTGACGGAGGAGCGGCGGCTTAACAGCTCCAGAATTTTATTTCTTCTTTCATTTGCAAACATATCCAATTAACTCCACATAAACACAACTATATGCACATAATATAACAGCGCATATTCTTCCTGTCAAGTCTGTAAAGAAAAAGTCAGGCAGAAGAAATATGCGCTGTCTGAATCAGAACAATAGACTGTATTCAGGGGGCTGGAAGCGGGATCATTTTTCACCGCACAGAACATGCCCCTCCCATTCTCTCGGAATGGAAACGCCCTCCAGCATTGCAATCGTGGGGGCCAGATCCAGAAGTCCGGCCTCATCCAGCACTCTTCCGGGACGGAACGCTCTGCCATGGAAAAACATGGGAATGGTATAATCTTCCGGGCAGTCCTCGCCGTGCATACGGCCATGTCCGCCGTGATCGGCGGTGACGATGATGTGATACCGGCAGCCCGCCGCTTCAAAAAGCTTTTTCACACAGGAAAAGGCGTTATTTACCTGCTGCAGATATTCCGGCGACATCCAGCCGTGATCATGGCCTCCCTTTTCATCAGTTTCAACCATGTGGATGAAGAGAAAATCCGGCTGCTTTCTGCGGATCAGGGCAGCGGCATGTTCTGTAAGCATAAGATCGGAGTTCTCTTCCTCATAGGCGTGGATGTAGGAGGTATATTTCATACATTCGGAGGTCCAGATGTGACGGATGGGCTCCCAGTTGTGGAAGGCAGCGCAGACCTTTCCGGCGGCGGAAAGCTGTTCCGTGATGCCGGGAACGGGACGGACGGGAGGCGTGTAGGTATTGGTCAGAATGCCGTGACGTTTCGGGGGCACTCCGTAAAACATGGAGGTGTGGCAGGGAAGCGTGACCGTGGGAAGGACGGAATGGCCGTTCAGCGTATAACTGGAGGTTTCCATCAGCTCCTTCACAAAGGGATTTCCGCATTCCAGCGCGCCGTCCGGACGCATGCCGTCGATGGAAATGAGGATGACTTTTTCATTCATGACTGTTCTCCTTCTTTCATGTGGTTATGTATGATAATGAATAAAACTGCCAGAAGCGTAAGGATGAGCCAGGAGCCAAACAACAGGGGATAGCTGTCATTTTCGAGCAGCCGGCCGTACAGGATGGAGCTGATTCCGGCTCCGAAATAGGTGGCAAAATCCATCAGTCCCACAACGCTGGAGACGCATCCGCAGCCGGCATACCGGGTGGGATAGACTGTGAGAAAGGAGGTGTTGACGACGGAGATGGCCGCTGCGATAAGGCTCAGGCAGACCGCTGCCGGAATCATTGCCACGTCTTTCAGACACAGCGGGATGAGACACAGCGCGGTGACGGACAGAGACAGGATGGAAACGGTATGCTCCCTCCCCCGGCACAGGCGCAGAAGAAAGGGATAGATCAGCCGCCCCAGCAGCGTCAGAACCGGAATCGCAAGCACATAAAAGGACAATTCCGCCAGAGGAAGCGAATAGGTGTCCGCAAAATAGGAAGCCGCCCAGAGGTTCAGATTATCCTTCAGAACGCCGTGAAACATGGCAGGCAGCAGGAGAATCAGAAGCCTGGGAGAGCAGAGCACCGAAAATCTTCCTCGCGAAAAGCCGGCGTCTGCGAGCCCGGCCCGTATGGAGCGAAAGGAGCCGGATTTGGAAACGGAGCAGGGAACAGATGCATCTGTGTGCCCGGAGGGACAGGGGAAACGGAAAAAGAGAAAGACCGCCGCGCCTGCCAGTGCCGCGATGAGGCCGGGCAGCAGAAAGGCAAACCGAACATCCTGAAAGGAAATGGCAGCGGCAGCGATCAGAATGCCCAGAACGCTGCCGACACCCACGGAGGAGACCAGACAGGAGGCGGTTTCTGCCTGCTTCTCTCCCGGAAAACGGGCGGCGAGCGCCCGAAGCAGCGGCCCCCACAGCATGGACTGGGCAAAGCCGTTGATGCCCCACAGAACCAGAATGACTCCGGCAGGAGGAAGAAAACCGATCAGAATATTTCCAAGAGCGGTCAGCAGAAGTCCGATTGTCACCATCTTCCTCGGCGGAAACAGATCCCCAAGAAAACCGTTCAGGAGCTGGCCTGCGGAATAGCACAGGAAAAAGGCCCCTCCCATCGCCCCGACCTGCGTGGAGGTCAGAAGCCTCTGCTCCTGCATGACGGGAGAAGCGATGGTCAGGTTCAGCCTGGCAATATAGATGGAAGCATAGGCAAAATAGGACAGAACAAAAAACTGCCGCTTTGACAGGGACTTTCGCATGATTAATCCGCCTCTTTTCTGATTTTTTCCAGAATCTTATCTCTGTTTTGAATATGCTCTGCAAAGGCCTGGCCGCCGCGCATCGCCAGAACGGCGTAAAGAGCATCCAGCAGACACAGGTGTGCGATGCGGGCAGATACGGCTTCTGTCGGATAATTGATATCGTCCGGATAGGCGGTGAGGGGATAATCAGCCGCTTTGGCAAGCGGGCTGGAACGGTAGCTGGTGATGGCGGCCGTCGTGGCGCCGTGAGCGCCTGCCAGCTTCAGGGCGTCCAGTGTGGCGGCCGTCTGTCCGCTGTGGCTGATGGCGATGGCGATGTCCTGCTTCTGCATGTTCATGGCCGCGACCGGCATGAACAGGATATCGGTATAGCAGGAAGCGCAATAGCCGAGCTGGAGCAGACGATACTGCATATCCTGTGCGACCGGAGAGGAGGTGCCGACACCGAACAGATAGATTTTTCCCGCCCGGTCAAATGCTGCGGCAAGCCGTTCCAGCATATCCGCATCCAGCATGGACAGAGTGTTCTGCAGGGTCCGAATGCCGGAAGCGAAGACCTTTTCCGCAATCTGTCCGGTGCTGTCCTGATCGCTGATCAGAGGAAGAAAGGAAACGGGCCTTGCAGCCAGCTCCTTTGCAAGGGCAAGACGGAACTGGGAGAAACCGCTGTAGCCCACCGATTTGCAGAAACGGATGACAGCGGAGCCCGCCGTGCCGGATGCCTGCGCCAGCTGCGCCACATTCATCTCCGTCACCTTGCTGCTGTTTGCCAGCACATAGTCGGCAATGATGCATTCCGTGCGCGTCAGGGAGTTATAATGATTTTTGATGGATGCAATACATGCTTCTGCGGCCATGAAGAGAACTCCTTTTCAGAATAACAGGGTTGGAATAAAATTTTATTCTACAAATCATAAAATAAAATATAATATTATTCCAGTGTTCTGTCAAGAGGGACTTCACGCTTTTTGCGACAGACTTCACGCTTTTTACAACACATAAGCAGGGGGATTTGTCTTGTATGCATGCCGGAAAAAGAGCGGTTTCTAATCTGTTTTGATTCCCGGCAGATCCCAGCGGTAATGGCTGGCAAGCATACGGATGGCAACCACAAGGAGGGCGCTTATGACCATGGCGAGGTCAGAATGGGTGTATTCCAGAGAAAAGGTGTAAAGGCAGGCGCCTGCAATGGAGGCGCAGGCATAAATATGTTTTTTCAGCACATAGGGCGTTTCCCCTGCCATGATGTCACGCAGGATGCCGCCGCCGATTCCGGTTATGACGCCCAGGAAAATGATGAGGAAGTGGTAGCTGCCGTAACCGGCGGCCATTCCGGTGTCGATGCCTGTGACGGTAAACGCGCCGAGCCCGATGGCGTCCAGGATATTCATGATTTTTTCATATTCCTCGATATATCTGCTGCCAAGCAGGGAAGGGCGCAGCCGGAACAGGATAAAAAGAACGATCACCGTCAGAAAGGCGGCAAATACATAAACCGGATTCCGGAACATGTTTGGCGGAATTTTTCCGATCATCAGGTCACGCAGCATTCCGCCGCCCACGGCCGTGATGACACCCAGAACGATGATGCCGAACAGATCCAGCTTTTTGCGGACAGCCACCATGGCCCCGGAGGAGGCGAAGGCGACGGTTCCGATGATTTCCACGAAAAAGATGAAATTTGACTGCAGCTCCATGATTGACCCCCCTCATATTATTTCTGAGATTTCGGACGGAAGGTCGTCTGTATGCAGACTTTTCCCGGCCCGTCCGGGCCGTTTCATCATAGCACGAAACCTTTCTCATATCCATACCAAAAACCATAGAAAAAAGAAAAAGAATCCCTTATAATAAAAAGGACACAAAATGATTCTCAAAAGGGAAGCCGCCAAAGCCTGTAGACGCGCTGCCCTGCGGGGAAAAGCCAAAAAGGAGAAGAATTATGGAAAAAAGAAAAATGGAGAAACTTGGAATTGAGACATCGCTTCTGGGATTTGGCTGTATGCGTTTCCCTACCCTGCCGGATGGAAAGATCGATGAGGCGGAAGCGGAGAGAATGCTGGACAGGGCGATTGCGGCAGGAGTGAACTACATAGACACAGCTTATCCGTATCTTGATGGCCAGAGCGAGCCTTTTGTGGGAAGGGTGCTGAAAAAATACGACAGAGATTCTTTTTATCTTGCGACCAAGCTCCCGGTCTGGATGGTAAACAGCGTGGAAGACGCGGAGCGGATTTTCAATGAGCAGCTGGAACGCCTGCAGACGGATCACATTGATTTTTATCTTCTTCATGCCATGAATCAGGAAAGATGGAACCATATGAAGGAGCTGGGTGTGGTGGATTACTGCGCGAAGCTGAAGGAAGAGGGAAAGATCCGCTGTTATGGCTTCTCCTTCCATGACAGCTATGAGGCGTTTGAGGAGATCCTGCGTTCCAGAGAGTGGGATTTCTGCCAGATCCAGTATAACTACCTGGACAGGAACGAGCAGGCGGGAGATAAGGGCTATGCGCTGGCGGAAAGCCTGGGTGTGCCGATGGTGATCATGGAGCCTGTAAAGGGCGGTAATCTGGCGGGCTTTTCCGATGATATTAACGAGCGATTCCATAAGATGGATCCGGAGGCCAGCGTCGCTTCCTTCGCCCTGCGCTGGGTGGGAAGCCATTCCAATGTGAAGGTCATTTTAAGCGGCATGTCCACCATGCAGCAGGTGGAGGACAATCTGAAGACCTTTGAGAATTTCCGTCCTCTGAGCGATAAAGAAAGCCGGGAAATGGACGAAATCGTGAAGGAGCTGCGCTCCCGCGTGCAGAATGGCTGCACGGGCTGCCGCTATTGCATGCCCTGTCCGGCAGGCGTCAATATTCCCGGCAATTTTAAAGTTTGGAATAACTATCATATGTACCGTACCTATGACCATGTAAAACGGGCCTGGGAAGTGGAACTGAAGGATGAGGAAAAAGCAAAGAACTGCGTGAAGTGCGGAAAATGCGAAACTCTCTGCCCGCAGAAGATCTCCATCCGGGCGGATCTGGTCCGCGTACAGAAAGAGCTGGACGAGAAGATTTTCAGGTAAACACAGCGCTCCGCGGCGGGTGCCTTTGGGAGCTCAGACAGATGGGACTTGTAAAAAATGGAAAAAGCATACAAGCTGGAATTTGAAAATGAACAGATGGGTGCTCTTGTCGTAAACTGCTGCGGCTGCTCCAGAACGGAGCCGCTGCACAGCTTCGGCCCGGCGCTGAAGCCTCATTATATGATCCACTATATTCTGAGCGGAAAAGGCGTATTCCGGACGGGAGGCAGAGAATACCCGCTGGAGGCGGGAAGCGGTTTTCTGATCGTTCCCGGGCATCTCGCCTTTTACCAGGCAGATGAAAAAGAGCCCTGGACCTATGTGTGGGTGGGCTTTTCCGGAAGCGGAGTGGAAAGCTTCGTTGCCTATACCGGTCTTTCGGCCCGTCAGCCTATTTTTCAGTCGGACCGTTCGGATGAGCTGTATGGCAGCGTCCGGGACATGATGGAGCACAATACGTACGGACTGACCAATGAGCTGCGCAGAAACGGGCAGCTCCAGATCTTTCTGTCTCTGATTGCGGAAAGCGCCGGGACACAGGCGCGACCGGAGGAGGACAAGGCAAATCAGTATGTGAAGCGGGCGGTGGAATTCATCCAGCGCAACTACTGCAATCCAGTGAAGGTGACGGATGTGGCGGACTATGTCTGTATTAACAGAAGCTATCTTTATACCCTTTTTGAGCATTCCATGGGCATGTCGCCGCAGCAGTTTCTTACAGCCTTCCGGCTCACCAGAGCGGCTGAGCTTCTTGCGGTTACACAGCTTCCTGTGGAAAGCATCGCGCTTTCCTGCGGCTATAATGATCCTCTGGTTTTTACGAAGGCATTTAAACAGATGAAGGGAATGTCGCCCTCCGCTTACCGGAAGGAGCTCCAGAAAGGGGAGACCCGCCGGAACAAGGAATATCTCCGGCAGGTGGAGGATTTTATCAGTCAGGTGAAAAGCCTGCAGGGATAAATGGCATGGCTTAACATTTTGACAGGTACACGTAACAAATAGCCGCTTGCCGTCATCGTTATTTTGTTATATGATGAATGTAGTTGAAAGCGGTTGCGCCTGCCTGGCCGCAGCTGCTGAATGGCAACAGAACCGGAATGGATGAGTAAAGGAGAAGGGATTATGGAAATGAAAGAAAAAGTACTGCAGAAATTCGGGGAGGTGTTCGGAGATACCGAAGGGGTAAAGACCTATTTCGCGCCCGGACGCGTTAACCTGATCGGCGAACATACGGACTATAACGGCGGGCATGTATTCCCCTGTGCGCTTACCATCGGAACCTACGGCGCGGCAAGAAAGAGAGAGGATCGGAAGCTTCGCTTTTACTCCATGAATTTTGAGCATCTCGGCGTGATTGAGAGCAGTCTGGATAACCTGACCCCTGAGAAGAAGGCTGACTGGACAAACTATCCCAAGGGTGTGATGTGGGCCTTTGAAAAGAGGGATATGAAGATCCCGTACGGCATGGATCTTCTCCTGTGCGGCAACATTCCCAACGGCTCCGGACTTTCTTCCTCAGCGTCTCTGGAGGTGCTGACCGGCTTTATCCTGCGTGACATGTTCGGCTTTGATGTGACCAATCAGGATCTGGCGCTGATCGGCCAGTATTCCGAGAATAATTTTAACGGCGTTAACTGCGGAATCATGGATCAGTTCGCCATTGCGATGGGTAAAAAGGATCATGCCATTTTCCTTGATACTGCGGACCTGAGCTATGAGTATGCTCCTATCCATCTGGAAGGCGCCAAGATCGTTATCGCCTGCAGCAATAAAAAGCGCGGCCTCGGCGATTCCAAATACAATGAGAGAAGAAGCGAGTGCGAAACGGCTCTGGCAGAGCTTCAGGAAGTGATCGGCATTAAGAGCCTGGGCGATCTGACCGAGGAGCAGTTCGAGCAGTATAAGAGCGCCATCAAGGATGATGTCCGCAGAAAGCGCGCAAAGCATGCTGTTTATGAAAACCAGCGCACCATCAAGGCGGTTGCCGCGCTGAAAGCCAACGACATCGCCCAGTTCGGACAGCTCATGAACGCTTCCCACGTATCCCTCCGCGACGATTATGAAGTGACCGGTATCGAGCTGGATACTCTGGTGGAGGAAGCCTGGAAGGTGGACGGCGTGATCGGCTCCCGCATGACCGGAGCGGGCTTCGGCGGCTGCACCGTGAGCATCGTGAAGACCGACGCCATCGACAACTTCATCGAGAAGGTCGGCGCGGAGTATCTGAAGAAGATCGGATATGCCGCTGACTTCTATGTGGTGGAGATCGGTGACGGACCGAGTGTTCTTTAAATGGAGGAAGATTGAAAAATAAGCCCGATGGCTTATTTTTCAACCGGTAGTTTTGCGCCGAAGCATAAAACTGCTGTGATCGCAGAGGGGAAATCACCTGCGTGATTTCCCCTCGCGGCCTCAGCAACGCTTCGGCATGGAGGAAAAAGATGATTCAGAACAGTATCAGAGAATTAGTGAGATATGGACTTGCCACCGGGCTGATTGAGCCGGAGGACACGATTTATACGACGAACCGCCTGCTGGAGCTGTTCGGCCTGGATGAGCTGGAGGATGCGGATACGCCCATCACCGCGGACAGGAGCGAGGAGCCTGAGCTGGTAGCAAAGCTGGAGAGCATTCTGAAGGATATGCTGGACTATGCGGCGGACAACGGACTTCTGGAGAATAACAGCGTAGTGTACCGGGATCTGTTCGATACGAAGATTATGGGTACCCTGGTGGCCCGCCCCAGCGAGATCATCCGCACATTCCGTGCGCATTATGCAAATTCCCCGCAGGAGGCGACCGATTACTTTTACAAATTCAGCCAGGATACGGACTACATCCGCCGTTACCGTGTCTGCAGGGATCAGAAATGGGTGGCGCATACCAAATACGGCGATCTGGATATCACCATTAACCTGTCCAAGCCGGAGAAGGACCCCAAGGCCATCGCTGCTGCCAGAAATGCGAAGCAGAGCGCATATCCCAAGTGCCAGCTCTGCATGGAGAACGAAGGCTATGCGGGCCGCGTAAACCATCCCGCAAGACAGAATCACAGGATTATCCCCATCACCATCAACAACAGCGCGTGGGGCTTCCAGTATTCTCCTTATGTATATTATAATGAGCACTGCATCGTGTTCAATTCGAAGCATATTCCCATGAAGATCGAACACGATACCTTCGTGAAGCTGTTTGACTTTGTGAAGCTGTTCCCGCACTACATGCTGGGTTCCAATGCGGATCTTCCCATTGTTGGCGGTTCCATCCTGAGCCATGACCATTTCCAGGGCGGACATTACGAGTTCCCCATGGCAAAGGCCGGTGTGGACCGGGAGTTCACGGTGAAGGGATTTGAGGATGTGAAGGCGGGCGTGGTGAACTGGCCCATGTCGGTTATCCGCCTGAACGGACCCGACAGTGACCGGATCATCGCTCTGGCGGATGTGATTCTGGAGAAATGGCGCGGCTATACGGATGAGGCGGCTTTTATCTATGCGGAAACGGATGGAGAGCCCCATAACACCATTACCCCCATCGCCAGAAAGCGCGGAGACAATTATGAGCTGGATCTGGTGCTTCGCAACAACATCACTACTGAAGAGCATCCTCTGGGTGTATATCATCCCCATGCAAAGCTGCATCACATCAAGAAGGAGAACATCGGCCTGATCGAAGTGATGGGCCTTGCGGTACTTCCTTCCCGTCTGGACGGCGAGATGGCGGATCTGGAAAAGGCCATCCTTTCCGGCGCGGACATCCGCAGCGATGAGGTGCTTTCCAAGCATGCGGACTGGGTAGAGGAATTCCTTCCCAGGTATGAAAATGTGAACGCGGACAATATCCATGAAATCATCCAGAAGGAAATCGGTCAGGTGTTCATGGAGGTTTTGGAGGATGCCGGCGTATACAAGAGAACCGAAGATGGCCAGGCAGCGTTTGACAGATTTATCGCCACGCTGGGATAAAGCCGGACGAGGCGGCTTACAGATATAAAAAATAAGAGATCGGACAGGGGAAGCTCCCCTGTCCGATTATTCGATGCGGCACGTGGATGCTTCCATGTGCCGCACATTTTTATTCGGGAACAGAGGACGCACGGCGCTGCCTGTGAAAACGCTCTGCCGCGCTCTCCATCAGCAGATAGAAGGCCTGCCCCTCCGGCGAGATACCGGGCCTGCAGAAATCAGGAGCGCCGCAGACCTGTCGGACAAAGCCGTAGGCGTCCACCTTTTCGTTTGCCGCAGCACGCATTTTTTCCGCCAGCGGCAGATATTCCGGAGACAGCCAGCCATCCGCCATTCCCGTGAAAAGGGCATAGGCGTACATCTGGGAAAAATTGACCTCCACGAAGGAGTCCGCGCGGTCGAGAATATCATGGGACAGGCCGTCCTCCCGTACCATGCTGCGCAGGGCTTTCAGAAGCGGAAGTCCCATGGCGAGCAGGCGGAGGCGCAGTGCTTCTTCCTGCATCGGGATCCGGTGCAGAAGCCGTGCCATGGACGCAGCGGCCCAGCCGTTCCCGCCGCCCCAGAAATCTGCCCGCACGAAGCGTCCAGCTTGTGCGTCCCAAATATGATGGAAAAGCCCTGTCCCCGGATCGCATAAAAGCCTGTGGTATCCTTCCATCTGTTCCACGGCCTCCTGTGCATGTCCTGCGGCGGCAAGAAAGGTTGGAAGCATATAGCAGGAATCCGCCCAGACCTGCCTGGTGCCGATCAGATGGCAGACCACGCCGCAGGAGGTGCGCGGCGCCCGGCACAGCGCCCAGTCAAGAAGCCGGTTCAGGGCATCCTCAAATATCGGATCCCCCGTCAGCCGCCAGGCTTCCGCAATCGCCTCGCCGGGCGCGCAGGGATCCGTCACCGCCTGATCAGAACCCATGACAGCGGCTCTTCCGTCTTCTGTCTGCCGCATCACCGCGCTCATGGCGAGGGCGGTCACCATATCCTTCTCTCCAAGATCGAGAAAGGCATGGGCGGCCACGCCCTGTTCCCAGGAATGACGCTGCATGGAGAGGAGGGCTGATTTTACAGCTTTTACCTTCCGGATTTGCTCTGTGGTTTCCATATCAGCTGGACTTACCTCCTTTTTTTTGCTTTCATTATAGAAGTCTGTATGACGGGCGTCAAACGGTTTTAGGACCGCTGAGGAGCAGGAATCCGGATGATTAGATTGCCATGGGAGTGATGCAGTATACGATAGAATTTGCTCAGGGAAAAAGAGAGCAGATGGATAGAAAGCGCAATCCAGGAAAGGTTTTTGAGATTGTGACATGATATAATGAGCGCAAGTGAACCTGTGGGAGCTGGCTCACGTACGGCGAGCGGCGAATGCCGTACCGATCTAAAGGACATGCAGACCAGCGCACTGTCGGCTGCAAAATAGGCGCTGATTTTCCTACGGTTTTTCAAAATGAACTCAAAAAGGCGGTGCTTTCAGGATGAAAGAAACTCTTATCCGTATCCAACTGACACTGGATTATATCGAGGATAATCTGAAAATGTAATGGAGAACGGCAGGGAATATCTGACGCAGGAAGGAGAATTGTTTGGAATTCTGTGCGGGCGGATTCAGGGAGAGCGGATGAGCGGAAAAGAGCTCTGGGAACAGTCCGGGAAAGATATGGAGAGCAGCAGAAATTATGCCTTTGGCACGCTGATAGGGCGGCTGCATGGAATTCTGGCGCGGTTGGACTGTTCGTGCTGCGAGGAAAGCGATCTTTATGGAGAGGTTTTGTCCTGGGCACTCCCGGCTGTTCAAAGAAAAATTGAAGAAATGGATATAGATTTGCGGAAAAAAACAGGCATGTTCCTGACGGAGAGTTTTACTGCGGAATATATCAAAGGTTTTGGCTGCCTGTATCGGAAGCTTCCCAGACAGATCATTCACCGGGACATGAATCCCTGCCATGTGATCTGTCGGCGGTGGACACCTTTGCTTACCAGAAGCTGTTATATGACATTCCGGAACAGGAATATCGGGAAAGTCTGAAACGGCTGACAGAGCTGCTCAGACTGGATACCATCCTTTTAAATACGCAGGTGAGGCGGCTTTCCCTGGGGGAACGGATGAAGGTGGAGCTGGTGAACAGCTTTCTGTACAGTCCCCGTCTCATCTTTCTAGATGAACCGACGATCGGACTGGACATAGGCAGCCAGGACGCGATCCGGGATTTCATTCGGGAATATCAGCAGAAAAGAGGGGCCTCCATCCTGCTGACCAGTCACGATATGGACGATATAGAGAATACCTGCGACCGGATCCTGATTTTGAAAAAGGGAAGGCTGGCTTTCCGTGCTGGAAATTCTTCCGGCAGCCTCCTGGGGATATCTGCCAACTAAAATTCTTCTGGGGCAGTATTCTCTGGCGGATCAGCAGTATCTCATTCTGATGCAGACGGCCTGGTGCGTGATCTTGGGAATTCTGAAGGAAGCGGTATGGAGGGCCGGATTGAAACGGTATTCTTCTGTGGGAGCGTGATTGAAATACTGCCTGAGGAAAGGCTGTACGAATGGAGAAGTATTACCGGAGGAGGAGAAAACGCAGATATGAGGGAAGTCCGGATTTTTTTCATGCAGGCAAAGCTGTCTCTGATGGCGGCATCGATTTTCCGGGCCAATTTTATTCTGATGCTGATCCAGAGTATCATTAACACACTGCTCCATGTTGCCTGCATGGATTTCATTTACGGGAGTGTGGAAGAAATAGGCGGATGGAACCGGGAGGAGATGCTGGTGCTGATATGCACATCCATGGTCATTAATCAGCTTTTCCGGGCATTTGTTAATGGAAACCAGATGCGGTTTGTGGAAGGCGTTGCTGACGGAAGCTTTGACCATATGCTTTTACGGCCCATTGGAATTCTGTTTCAGATGAATACGGGAAAGGTAGATTTTTCCAGTCTTATGAGTGCGCTTTGTCCTGCCATCATTCTGACGGTAAATCTGGGATGGCTGGACAGGGCCATCTCCTTCTGGAGCTTCATTCTGTATCTGTTCCTCTGCATCATGGGACTTGCGATTCTTTCGGCCTTCATGGTGTGCCTGTATTCCCTGGCCTTTTGTTTTGTCCGGGTGAGCGGGCTGAACAATATTTATTATATCCTGATGAACATTTCGGAGAAACCACAGGAGCTGTTTCCGCAACGATTTCTTTCGGGATGCTTTCTGTTTGCCGTCCCGGCAATTCCCATCGCCAATATTCCGGTTCGTGTGATGCTGGGACGGACAGGCCCTGAGGGCGTGTTAATACAGACGGTCGTCTGTGTGCTTTTCCTGTCCGGCGCGAAAGCTGCGGTGAAGATGGGGATCAAAAGGTATACGGGAGGAGGGGGATGAAGGATTGAAAATGGCAATCTCCGGCGGTATACTGAACATAAGCAACCACTGTATATCAATTTTGGAGGGGTCTATGAATTCTGAATTATTAACACAACTTCCCAAAACGGATGGTCTTGAGCGGACGGAGCTTCTGAACCTCCTTCTGTCAGAGGAATACGGTTTTCTGCCGGAGCCGCCCATGGGAGTAACCGCTGATGTGGAATCGGAGGACAGAAGCTTCTGCGCGGGAAAAGCGGTGCTGAAAAAGCTGAAGCTGAACTGCAATACCGGAAACGGGACTTTTTCCTTCCCGGTGTCTCTGATGTATCCGGCAGGAGCCCGGACGCAGGAGAAAGAGGGAAAGCCGGTTCCTTGCTTTCTTTATATCAGCTTTACGGACCGGATTCCGGATCTGTCCTTCCCGGCTGAGGAAATTCTGGATAACGGTTTTGCAGTGCTGCATTTCTGTTATCAGGATGTAACCTCTGACGATGGGGATTTCACCAACGGACTGGCAGGGATGATCTATCCGGATGGAAAAAGAGGAAAGGCACAGTGCGGGAAGATCGGTCTGTGGGCCTGGGCGGCCAGCCGTGTTATGGACTATGCCTGTACGGTTCCGGAGCTTGACCATAACCGCATCGGCGTGGTGGGACATTCCCGGCTGGGAAAGACCGCGCTTCTTGCGGGAGCGCTGGATGAGCGGTTTTACTGTACCTTTTCCAACGACTCCGGGTGCAGCGGTGCGGCGCTTGCCAGAGGGACGAAGGGTGAGACGGTGGAGAAAATTTATCAGAATTTTCCATACTGGTTCTGCAAAAAGTATGGAACCTATGCGGAACAGGAGGATACCATGCCCTTTGACCAGCATTTCCTCCTCGCTGCCATTGCGCCCCGCCGCGTCTATGTGGCGAGCGCTTCGCAGGACTGCTGGGCAGACCCGGAGAATGAATACCTCTCCTGCATTGCCGCAGGGGAATATTATCGGAATATGGGGCTGAAGGGCTTCATCCACCCGGACAGAGATCCGGTACCCGGCGACTGCTTCGGAGAGGGAGAGATCGGGTATCACCTGCGGGCCGGGACGCATTATCTGAGCCGGGAGGACTGGGGGCATTTTATGGAATATATGCGGAAATGACATATATTCGAGGAGGAAAAGAGAAGAAAGCAGACGCTGAAAACAGGGCCGTTATGAAAACCGGTGTTTGGAGTAAAAAGGTTTTCATAACGGCCATTTTTCTGTGACCAAGGTTGATAAAGCGGGGAGATTAGAGTATACTGACGGAAGAAAAAATGTCATATGCTCTATTTGTCTGCTCTTACGAAAATACTCAGAAAGGATGAGCTGCCCATGCGCTTCCTCCTCGCAGCCGTCAACGCCAAATACATACACTCCAATCCCGCCGTCTACAGCCTGCGCGCCTATGCGGAACGCTTCTGCTCCGTGCTGTCCAGAGAACCGGCATCTTCGGACAGAGCTGCGAGGGCTGAAATTGAAATCGCGGAATACACCATCAACCAGCCTTTCTGGGAGATTCTTGCCGACCTTTACGGGAAAAAGCCCGATGCGGTCGGCTTTTCGTGTTATATCTGGAACCGGGGGATGGTATTTGATCTGATCCGCGAGCTGTCCAAGGTTCTGCCGCATGTCCCGGTCTGGCTGGGCGGGCCTGAGGTTTCCTACGATCCGGAAGAGACCCTTTCCGCCCTGCCGTCGGCTGCGGGCGTCATGATCGGAGAAGGGGAAGAGACGTTCCGGGAGCTGATGAAGCTGTATGCGGACGAGCTTCCTTCCTCCTTCGGGACTTCTTCGGAAGCGCCCGACAGCCCGGAAGAAACTCCCGCCTGGCCCCTTCCGGATCAGATTCGTGGTATCGCTTACCGCACCCGGCCGGGCGGCGTTGTGAGAAGAACGCCGGGGAGGCAGGCCGTGCCTCTCGATGAGATTCCCTTTTTTTACGGGGAACAGAATGAGATCAACGACTTTCAGGACCGTATCATCTACTACGAATCCAGCCGGGGCTGCCCTTACCGGTGCAGCTACTGCCTGTCCTCCATCGATAAAACGGTGCGCTTCCGGAACGTGGAGCTGGTGAAGAAGGAGCTTCAGTTTTTCCTGGACAAAAAAGTGCCGCAGGTAAAGTTCGTGGACCGCACCTTTAACTGCAGCCATGCCCATGCCATGGAAATCTGGAGCTATATCCGGGAACATGACAACGGTGTCACCAATTTCCATTTTGAGATTGCGGCTGATATCCTGACGGAGGAGGAGCTGGCGCTGCTTCGCAGCCTTCGTCCCGGTCTGGTACAGCTGGAAATCGGCGTGCAGTCCACCAATCAGGATACGCTGAAGGAGATCCGGCGCGCGGCTGACTGGGAGCGGCTGAAGGAAATCGTGGGAAAAATCCGGGAAGGTAGAAACATCCACATCCACCTGGATCTGATCGCCGGGCTTCCGCTGGAGGATATGGAGAGCTTTCAGCACTCCTTTAACGACGTTTATTCCTGCAGACCGGATCAGCTGCAGCTGGGTTTCCTGAAGGTGCTGAAGGGTTCCCATATGTACGAAAAGGCGGAGGAATACGGGGTCATGTATACGGATTTCCCGCCCTATGAGGTTCTTTGTACCCGCTGGATTTCCTATGCGGATATCCTGACGCTGAAGCGGGTGGAGGAGATGGTGGAGCTGTATTACAACAGCGCTCAGTTCACCCATACCCTTCCGGTCCTGGAGAGCTGCTTTTTGTCGCCCTTTGGGATGTACCGCGCTCTGGCAGATTTTTATGACAGTCGCGGTCTGTTCCGGCAGAGCCCTTCCCGCATGTACCGCTATCAGGCTCTTCTGGAATTTGCTCTGCAGGCGGCTCCGGAAAGGGAAGAGGTCTGGCGGCAGCTTCTGACTCTGGATCTTTATCTGCGGGAGAATGCGAAGAGCCGGCCGGATTTTGCCCCTCCCTTCCGACAGGAGGAAGAGGTGAAGGAAAAAATCAGCCGTTTTTACCGGGAAGAGGAGAAAAATCCCCGTTTCCTGGCGGAATACGTGCAGGCGGGCTATGATTCCCGGCAGATGGCGCGCATGACCCATGTGGAATGCTTCAGCCTTCCGGTATGGGAGGCGGGAATGGGGGCTGCGGAGGAAAAAGATGGAGCCGCCAGATATTTTGTGCTCTTCGACTATCGAAACAGGAATCCTCTGAACCGGGAAGCGCGGGCAGTGCTTCTTCCGCTGTGAATTTTGCGCGATAATCCCGGCAGGCGGCCGTCGTGCCTGCATGAACGTCCATTTGCCGGGAGAATTCGTCATGAATGAGGCGGTCCGGCAGGGTGAGAAAATTAAGATAAATAAAGAAAGGAACAAAAACGGAAATGAGACAGAAGGAACGGGTTGAGAAGGTGTTTCAGCTTCTGGATGAACATTACGGAACGGAATATATCTGCTATCTGGAGCATGAGAATGCCTGGCAGCTTCTGATTGCCACCATTTTGAGCGCCCAGTGCACCGATGCCAGGGTGAACATTGTCACCAGAGAGCTTTTTCAGAAGTACAGAAGTGTGGAAGACTTCGCCAGGGCGGATCTGAAGGAGCTGGAGCAGGATATTCACGCTACGGGATTTTACCATAATAAGGCAAAAAACATTATTTCCTGCTGTCAGGATCTGGTGAACCGGTTCGGCGGAGAAGTACCCCGTTCGCTGGAGGATCTGACCTCCCTGGCGGGTGTGGGGCGGAAGACCGCCAACGTGATCCGGGGCAACATCTACAATGATCCCAGCATCGTGGTGGATACCCACGTGAAGCGGATCTCAAACCGCCTGGGCTTCACGAAGGAGGAAGATCCGGTGAAGGTGGAGAAGGATCTGATGCGTGTGCTTCCCAAGGATCACTGGATTCTCTATAACATGCAGATCATCACTCTTGGCAGACAGCTCTGCAAGGCGCAAAATCCCAAGTGTGGGGAATGCTTCCTGACCGGGGTGTGTCCCTGGTATGAAAAAAAGAAAAAGGCGGAAGGGAAGAAGCCATGAAAAGCCCGGTAAGGGATTACGTCTGTGTGGACCTGGAGACCACGGGCCTGCATCCCAAAACAGATAAAATCATAGAAATCGGCGCGGTCAGGGTCCGGGATGGACGGGCGGTACAGATCTGGCAGAGCCTGGTGAATCCCGGAAGGGAGCTGACGGAGCGCACCAGACAGATCACGGGCATCCGGCAGGAAGAGGTGGACAACGCGCCGGATATCGCTCAGGTTCTCCCACAGCTTCTGGATTTTCTGGGAAAGGATGTACTGGTGGGCCACAGCCTCCTTTTTGACTTTTCCTTTCTGAAAAAGGCAGCGGTGAACGCCGGGCTTTCCTTTGAAGCGGACGGCATCGATACCCTGAAGCTTGCCCGGAAATACCTTCCGGAGCTTCCGAGCCGGAGCCTGGAGCAGCTCTGCCTCCATTTCAATATTCCTCATCAGGCGCATCGGGCACTGGGGGATGCGCAGGCGACGGCGGCTCTGTATGAGCTTCTCTGTGAAAAATTTTATGAGGAAAAGCAGTTTGCTCCTCTTCCTCTGATTTTCAACGTGAAAAGAGAGGGGCCTGCCAGCCGTTCTCAGAAGGAACGCCTGCGGCGCCTGGCGGCGTTGTATAAAACGCAGCTTCCTGTGGACGTGGAAAGGCTGACCAGAAATGAGGCGAGCCGTCTTGCGGATCAGCTCATCGCAAGATACGGAAAAGTGCCCGGGACTGTGGAAAATCCCGAAAAAGAGAGAAAATAGTCCGTATTTTTCGGCATTCCGGAATGCGGCACATCAGTGCGCGCTCTTGCAAAAGAGGGATCTTTTCGATATAATAAGCTGTTAAGTAAACAAAAACAGCTGATGTATATTGGAAATGGAGATTACAATGTTTAATATTTACAGTAAGAAATCCAAAAGAATAATTTCATCCGTGATCATTATCATACTGGTTCTGGCCATGGTGATACCGACACTGCTGTATGTGCTGTAATGCTTTTAGGAGTGATTGAATGATGAAAAAATGGATTTGTTTTCTGGCATTCCTGCTTTTTGCGGGAATTGCCCCTGTCGCTTCCGGCATTTCCGCACAGGCGCAGGCCAGACCGGATGATACGATCAAAGAAGGCGTATATGCCGGAGAGATTTCACTGGCGGGAATGACCCAGACAGAGGCGCAGGAGGCGGTACAGGCCTATGTGGATTCTCTGGGAAGCAGCGTGATCACGCTGAATGTTGTGGACGGAAATACGGTGACGACGACCGCATCGGAACTGGGAATGAGCTGGAGCAACCAGAATCTGGTGAGCGAGGCGGTGAACCTGGGAAAATCCGGTAATGTGGTGACACGCTATAAGGCGGTCAAAGATCTGGAGTATGAAAATAAGGTCTATGATATTCAGTTTTCCTTTGATCAGGAAGCAATCGCTTCCCTGATCGAGAACGAATGCGACCAGTATAATGTGGA
This sequence comes from Candidatus Eisenbergiella stercoravium, assembly GCA_019113175.1. Lineage (GTDB taxonomy): Bacteria > Bacillota > Clostridia > Lachnospirales > Lachnospiraceae > Eisenbergiella > Eisenbergiella stercoravium. The sequence continues at coordinate 59,667 of DXHY01000011.1, forward strand.
AGCCATTGATGCCCATCTTACAAGGGAAAATGGGAAATTTGTGATTGAAGACGGTCAGACAGGCGTAGTCATAGACAACAGCGCTTCTGAAACGGCGGTATATGAATATCTGACTACACAGTGGAAGGGCGGAGACGCCTCCATCGATCTGGTGGTGACAGAGGAGAAGCCTCAGGGGAATGCGGAGGATCTGGCTCTTGTGAAGGATGTGCTCGGTACCTATACCACCAGCTATTCATCATCCGGTTCAGACAGAAGCGCCAATGTGGCGAATGGCTGCAAGCTGATCAACGGTACCACGGTTTATCCGGGTGAAAGCTTTTCTACCTACGAAGCGGTAGCACCATTTACGGAAGAAAACGGTTATTATATGGCCGGTTCCTATCTGAACGGTCAGGTGGTAGACAGCATCGGCGGCGGTATCTGTCAGGTATCCACCACTCTCTACAATGCGGTTCTTCTTGCAGAGCTGCAGGTGGATGAACGGCACAATCATTCCATGATCGTCAACTATGTGGATCCGTCCATGGACGCGGCGATTGCGGAATCATCCGGAAAGGACTTCATTTTCACCAACAATACGGATTATCCGATTTATATTGAAGGCTATACGAGCAATAAAAGAATCACCTTTACCATTTACGGCGTGGAAACCAGGGATCCCAACCGGAAGGTGACCTATGAGAGCGAGGTCCTTGAAACGATTTCGCCGGGAGCAGAGGTGATCAATCAGACTTCGTCACAGCCCATCGGCTATGTGGATGTCCAGTCCGCCCACACCGGCTACAAGGCCAGACTGTGGAAGATCGTGACAGTGGACGGAGAAGAGGTCAGCCGGGAGCAGGTGAACAGCAGCAGCTACAAAATGACGCCGCGAACGGCAACTGTGGGAACCTCAACAAACGATGCAAACGCTTATAACGAGCTGCAGGCGGCCATTGCCACCGGAAGCATTGACCATGTGAAGAGCGTGGCTTCTGCACTGGCAAGCGGCAAGTCAACCACGACGACGCCTTCGGAGACGCCCACGGGAATTGATCCTGCTCTGGCTGCAATTCTGGAAGGAAAGACGCCTGAGGAGCAGGCAGTTCTGATCCAGCAGTACAATGAACAGCTTGCACAGCAGCAACAGCAGGCCGGACAGTGATAAGCTTTGCAAAAAAGTGAAAAGTGGGAAAAGCGTTCGGTATCAATGCATTTTAAGCTGGAAATCGGGAAATCCCCGGGCAGAATGGCCCGGGGATTCTCTGCCGGAGCGAAGAGAGCCAAACGCCAGAGTGAAAAGAAATGAACATAGGGAAAATACAGGAGAGTGTGCTGAAACGTTCCGTATTCAGACAGCTGAAAACAAAAAGAAAAGAAGTATTGAGTGGCGCAGAACCTGGGGAGGACTGTGCCATTCTGTCATTTCCGCCGGATGAGGAGCTGCTGGTTTCTTCTGCTGCTGCGGTGAAAACCGGCCATGATGCGGTTTTGTACGGAATTCATACCGCTGTGAACAACATTGCGGCCTGCGGAGGAAGGCCTGCATCCATCTGGCTGACAGTGCTGCTTCCGCCGGAAGCGGAGGAAGAGAATCTGAAAGCACTCATGAAGCAGGCGGATCAGATCTGCGCCGGAATGGATATTCAGATTGCCGGCGGCCATACGGAGGTCACTTCTGCAGTGAAACGGGCGGTAGTTTCTGCCACTGCGGCGGGCACTGTTTCTCCCGGGCAGGGGATACGAACCTCCGGCCTCTATCCGGGTGCGGAGCTGGTGGTGACGAAATGGATCGGCCTGGAAGGAACTGCAGTGGCCGCGCAGGAAAAGGAACAGGAGCTTCTGGGCCGTTTTCCTGCGTATCTGGTGGAAGAAGCAAAGGGCTTTGACCGATATCTGTCCGTGCTTCCCGACGCGTCGGCCGCGTTAAAGGCAGACACCGGCAAAGGCATCTGTGCCATGACAGACGTGTCCGAAGGAGGAATCTTCGGCGCATTTTGGAAGATGGGAGAAAGCTCGGGCGTTGGCCTGGAGATTGACCTGAAAAAAATTCCTATCCGACAGGAAACGGTGGAAATCTGCAACCACCTTGACCTGAATCCCTACGAACTGATCTCCGGCGGCAGTCTGCTGATTGCGGCGGACGACGGCTATACCCTGGCTGAAAGCCTGGAAAAGGAAGGCATCCCGGCAGCAGTGGTGGGAAGAGCCACAGCCGGAAACGACAGAATCGTCTGGAACGGAGAAGAGAAGCGGTTCCTGGGACCGGTCAGGATGGATGAGATTCATAAATTGATATGAAATGCGGCCGTTCGGCCGCAAAGAAAAGCGGAAATCGGACCATGAGGGGTCCGATTTCCTGGAAGAATTGCTGACGCAATTCTTCACACGGATTAAATGCGGCCGTTCGGCCGCGAAGAAAGAGGTAGGTATGAGAGAGTTCAGAGAGCAGCTGCTTGGAATTATTGAGAAGAACAGCCGGATTGATCTGAAGGAGCTGGCGGTAATTCTGGGTGTGGAAGAAATCGATGTGGTAAACGAGCTGGCGGCGATGGAGGCGGAAGGGATCATCTGCGGCTATCACACGCTGATCGACTGGGATAAAACGAGCCTGGATAAAATTTCCGCACTGATCGAGGTGCGGGTGACGCCGCAGAGAGGACAGGGCTTCGACAATATAGCGGAGCGGATTTACAAGTATCCGGAGGTGAACGCGGTCTATCTGATTTCCGGCGGATTTGATCTGCTGGTGACGCTGGAGGGAAGGAATCTGAAGGAGATTTCCTCCTTTGTATCGGAGAAGCTGTCCACGCTGGACGGCGTGTTGAGCACCGCGACGCATTTTATTTTGAAGAAGTATAAGGATCATGGCACCATTCTGGCCAGAAAATATGAAGATACAAGGGAGAAGATCATGCCATGAGAAATCCGCTGTCTGAAAAAATTGTAACCATTAAGCCCTCCGGAATCCGGAAATTTTTTGATATCGTCAGTGAAATGGACGATGCCATCTCGCTGGGCGTAGGTGAGCCGGACTTTGATACGCCCTGGCATATCCGGGACGAGGGTATCTATTCCCTGGAAAAGGGGCGGACCTTCTATACCTCCAATGCGGGTCTGAAGGAGCTGAAGGTGGAGATCTGCAATTATCTGAAAAGACGGTTTGAGCTGGAATATGATCCTGCCCACGAAGTACTGGTCACGGTGGGAGGCTCAGAGGCCATTGATATCGCTCTGCGTGCAATGATCGATCCGGGAGATGAGGTGCTGATTCCCCAGCCCAGCTATGTTTCCTACGAGCCCTGTGCCATTCTGACTGATGCGGTTCCGGTGATCATCAATCTGAAGGCGGAAAACCAGTTCCGTCTGACGGCGCAGGAGCTTCGGGACGCCATTACGGATAAGACCAAAGTGCTCGTTCTTCCCTTCCCCAACAACCCGACCGGAGCGATCATGGAGCGGAAGGATCTGGAAGAAATCGCAGAAGTGATTCTGGAAAAGGATCTTTTCGTGATTTCCGATGAAATATACAGTGAGCTGACCTATGGAAGAGACCATGTTTCCATCGCGCAGATTCCGGGAATGAAGGAAAGAACCATTTTGATCAACGGTTTCTCCAAATCCTATGCCATGACCGGATGGCGTCTGGGCTATGCCTGCGGTCCGCGCCTGATTCTGGACCAGATGCTGAAAATCCATCAGTTCGCCATCATGTGTGCGCCGACCACCAGCCAGTATGCGGCGGTGGAGGCCCTGAAAAACGGAGACAGAGACGTACAGGAAATGCGGGAGGCCTATAACCAGCGGCGGCGTTATCTGATGTACGCCTTTCAACAGATGGGACTTCCCTGCTTTGAACCCTACGGCGCCTTTTATGTGTTCCCCTGCATTAAGGAGTTCGGACTGACCAGCGATGAATTCGCCCTTCGTTTCCTGCGGGAGGAAAAGGTGGCCGTGGTACCGGGAACCGCGTTCGGAGAATGCGGAGAGGGCTATATCCGTATTTCCTATGCCTACTCTCTGGAAAATCTGAAGCTGGCCATCGGGCGTCTGGCTGATTTTGTAAAACGATTGAAAGCGGAACGGACGTGAAAACGCTGCTGTGGCGGCACTTGGGCGCGTGCCTTCGCTGACGCTTCGGCATGGAGGTAGGAATGAACATTGTACTGCATCAGCCGGAGATTCCGGCCAACACGGGCAACATAGGCAGAACCTGCGTGGCGACAGGTTCCGTACTGCATCTGATCGAGCCACTCGGTTTTCAGCTGAACGAAAAGCAGATCAAACGGGCCGGCATGGATTACTGGCATAAGCTGGATGTGCGGCGTTATGTCAATTATGAGGATTTTCTGAAGCTGGAGGCCGGAAAGCATCCGGAAAGAAGGATCTGGATGGCCACCACCAAGGCGAAGCGCGTTTATACGGAAGCTGCCTTTGGCCCTGACGATTACATCATGTTCGGAAAGGAAAGCGCCGGAATCCCGGAGGAGATTCTGGTGGAAAACGAGGAGACCTGTATCCGCATCCCCATGCTGGACGAGGTCCGTTCTCTGAACCTGAGCAACTCAGTGGCGATCGTGCTTTACGAAGCGCTGAGGCAGAACCATTTTGACGGGCTGTTGATGGAGGGGGAACTGCACAGGCTGCACTGGAAGGGATAAGGGAAATGATGAATGAAGAAATACGGCAGGGAACATGGAGTGTGTGCACAGCACATGGCATTGTGGAGGGGAGACGGGAAAAGAATTTGTATTGTTTCCGTGGTGTTCCCTATGCCAGGGCGGATCGTTTCATGCCGCCCATAGAGTATAACTGGGAGGGCGTGCGGAAGGCGGAGAATTTTGGGCCGGCGGCAATCCAGTCTGCCTCCCGGCAGGCAGGACAGCGGGAAAAATACGGAGAGGACTGTCTGAATCTGAATATTTTTGTCCCTTTTGGTGCTGCCGAATCGGAAGAAGAGAGTGTTTCACAGGATACGCTTTCGGCAGAGAGGCAGCTTCTTCCTGTAGCAGTCTGGCTGCACGGAGGCGCATTTCAGAATGGAACCAGTCATGATCGGGATGAGAAAAGGGTTGTTCGGGATCATCGGTTCATTTATGTTTCTGTGGAATACCGCCTTGGCGCGCTGGGATATCTGTATCTCGGAGAAGCACTGGGGGAAAAATACCGCCATACAGGAAACAACGGAACTCTGGATCAGCTTGCCGCCCTGAAATGGATTTCGGAAAATATCAGGGCTTTTGGTGGTGATCCGGATAGAATTACCATATTTGGAGAATCTGCGGGAGCCAAATCACTGGGAGCGTTGTTCCTGCGCCCTGAGATGAGGTCTTTCTGCAGGCAGGCTCTGATGGGAAGTGGAGCATGGCAGAGTATCCGCAGTGAGGAAACAGCGGCCTGTGTAACCCAAATGTTTCTGGAAGAGGGGAAAAAGCTTGGGTATCTGTGGAAAACGGAGGATATTCTGACGCTGGACGTGGATAAGCTGCTCACTATTCAGGAGCATGTGGTGGATAATCCTGGAAATACCTGTATGTTCGGCCCTGTGGCTGACGGCGCCGTGCTTCCTTTGGACTGGCAGGAGAGGATCGAGCGGGGAGAATACTGGCAGGGCAACGTCATGGTGGGAAGCTGCCTGCATGAGATGTATTTTACCAGCCTTCAGGAAGATTTTGTGGAAAAGGCACCTGTTATTGCAGGTTATCTGTTTGGAGAAAATGCCAGGATTGCGGAAGCAGATTTTCAGGCATATGAAAAATCCTGCGTCAACAGCGGCAGGCTTCCTTCCGAAAAGGAAAAGACGGAGGAATGGGTGCGCATCCTGTCCGATTATATGTATCGCACCTACAGCCGCCGTCTGGCGGAGCAGCTGTCAAAGAGTGGAAGCAGGGTCTGGTATTACAGCTTTGAATATGGACCTGCGTCCCATGTGCTGGATCATGCCATGGCCTTTGACAATGCAGCGGCAGATGACAGTCTTTTTCACGGGCAGAGCAGAATGGAAAGAGAGATAATGGCGTCCGTTGTGTATGAAACTTTTGTCCATTTTTTTGAAACTGGTACACCAGGCCGGCCGGGAGGAGTGGAATGGAAACCTCTGGACGAAGAATGGAGCGTGCTGGCCTTTGGAGAGAAAATTCATCTCAGGCCGCTGACAGATACGGAAACGCTTGATGGCTTTCCACAGTCGGTATTTCGGCTTATGATGAAAAGAGGGGAAAACTAAAATGAGCAATCAGCCTGCAATTATACTGATTACCTGCGATGAGCTTAATAAAGATGTTTTAAGCTGCTTTGGGGGGAAGGCAATATCAACTCCTTATATTGATGAAATATCCCGGCGGGGTACAGTCTATGAGAACTGCTATACGGCAAGTCCATGGTGTCTGCCGGCCAGATGTTCCATACTGACCGGATTGTATCCGCATAACAGTGGTGCCTACAGCAATTTCAGAAAATGTGCGCTGAATCAGGGAATTACCAATCTGTTTGGAGCCTTAAAAGAGGGAGGCTATCATACGGCGGTTTTTGGAAAATGTCACTTCGCTCCGGTTCCTTATTCGGAAACCAGGCCGGATAAAACGCTCCCTTATGATGAATTTAAAGATTATTATATGAGCCTGGGAATGGATCATCTGGAACTGGAGGATGACAAACAGGTTTCTGTGTGGTTCTATGATGATTATAGCAAGGAACTGGAGAAGGCAGGATATCTGGAGGCTTACAGAAATGCGGTTTGGAATAAGGAATATCAAAAAGTATTTCCATTCCCCGGACCGGCAGAATGGCATCCAGACGCATGGGTAGGCAGGAAAGCAGTGGAATATATAGAAAATTATGAAAGGGAAACTCCGCTGTTTTCGTGGGTTTCGTTCAGCGGGCCGCATTATACCTTTGATGCTCCTGCGGAATATCTGGAGATGGTGAACGGAGAGGAGCTTCCACCGCTAAAACGGCGTGAGGGGGAATGGGATGACAGCAGCAGGATTCATCATGACAGCTATTTTGGCGGAAGCAGGGCAAATATTGATGGATGTGGTATGGCAGAAGATCATGCATGTAAGAATTATACGGATGCCTATTGGGACAGGCTTCGAATCAATTACTATGCGAATGTGAAGCTGATTGATGATCAGGTAGGACAAATTATAAAAGCCGCACGACAGAAGTACGGAGAAAATGTAATGCTTATTTTTACCGCAGATCATGGAGAAATGCTGGGAAATCATGGCCTCTGGGGAAAACATAACTGCGCATATGAGGAAGTCTGGCATATCCCCATGATGATTCAGTATCCGGGACAGAAAAAGAGATCTTCTGATGATCGTCTGGTCAACTCCACGGATATTTTTCCTACATGCCTGTATGAGGGAAAAATTCCTGTTCCTGCCTGCGATGGAAAAGTGCTGCAGGACACAGGATGGAAGAGAGATTGTACCTTTGCTGAAGGTGAAGGATATCTTGCGGTAACGGATGGAAGATATAAGTATGTACATGTTCAGAAAGGAGAAGAGCAGGGCAGAGAATTGCTGGATCTGCTGCAGGATCCGAATGAATTTGAAAATAAAATAGATCAGGAAAAATATCAGAGAGTGCTTGCAGAAATGCGTAATAGAATGATTGAGCATATTCTTCCTTCTGTACTTGCATAAGAGGATTGAAGGATAAAAATTGTTGTGTATAATTTCCTGAAATCCGGGCATGATAGTCACGTAGAGAAAAGGAGGTGGCTGTCATGGGAAGCAAAGCACTTGACTATACAGCGCTTGTGATCGCCGTTATAGGGGCGGTCAACTGGGGACTGATCGGGCTGTTTCGTTTCGATCTGGTCGCCATGATTTTCGGCCAGATGAGCCTGATTTCCAGAATCATCTACGTTTTAGTAGGAATCTGCGGCCTGTATCTGTTGACCTTTTTCGGCAGAGTGGGGAACGGACAGGATTCATAAAAATGTGCGCTTCTGCGCACGCGCACATCGGAATCGGCTGGGGGAAGATTCCTCCCCCAGCCAATCACCGCGATACCTCGCTCATCTCGCAGCTACGGCTGCTCGATGACCGTTGCCCGTCGGATGCCCGCTCGTGCAGGCACGGCGGTCGCCCTCCGGGCGTATCGCGCATAAAGAGGCCTCCGGAATTACCTGCCGGAGACCTCTTTGCGTTTGGCTGACGGGGTGCAGCCATAGGTTTCATGAAACATACGGCGGAACAGCTTGTAATTGGTAAAGCCGTGACGAACAAGAATTTCCATGATGCTCTGATCAGTGTGGAGAATGTCGCGGCATACATGGGAAAAGCGTACCTGATTGACAAATTCCAGGAAAGTGATCCCCATATTTTTCCTGAAAAATCTGCAGAAATATTCCGGATTCAGCGCGACAACGGAAGCGGCATCCTGCAGAGTGACAGGTTCCATGTAATGCGCATTTACATAATCGGTTACCGCGATGAGCCGGGCGCGTTCCGTATCGCTGAAGCGTCCGCCGCGATCGGATTCCGGAAGCTGATAGCCTGAAATACACAGATAGAGCAGCTCATATAAAAGACTTTTGAAATGCAGGGACAGGCCGGGGCACAGCTCCGGCTGCTGCTGTTTCTGCAGGCGGGAATTCTGACCGCCGTATTCCTGAAGCTGGCGGAGAAGGAGACGGAAGGTTCGGTCCATTTCCCTGTTCCCGCAGGAGCCCGTGCGGAAACGGATATGGTCATACTCCGGAATGTTGGACTTCAGAAACGGATATGGAATTTGAAGGACACAGATACGGGCATTTTCGGAGCAGCTGGTAGAATGGATATCTCCGGAATTGATGAGAATAAAATCGTCTTTCTGCAGCCGAAGTCGTATATCATTTATGTTCACTTCCATGTCGCCCGTATCGATCAGCAGAATCTCCAGACTGTGATGCCAGTGTGCAGGGACACGCACGCCGGCATCTTCGTAGGAAAAGCATCTGACCTGGAGATCCGGCTCTACGACCACATTTTCATGGATGGATTCCCGTGTTGATTTTGTCTGCATCCTGTCCCTTCTTTCTGACAAAAGTATCCGGATCAAAGAATATCCGGATCAAAAATGTTCAGTTCAGGTAAGAAATTTCCCTGAAGTACAGATATATTATCCGGAATCAGCAAAAAAAAGTCAATATTGACCCATAGAAAGTCAGGAATGAGATTAGCACGCCCGTATCCGTTATGCTATGATAAAACAATGAATATCGGCGTGCTGCCCTTAAGCGGTGCTGCTTTTGTGGCGGCGGGAATGGAGGTTATATGACACGGGAAGATTTGAAGGAACTCGTAGCGAAAATGACGCTGGAAGAAAAAGCATCGATGTGCTCGGGCGCGGACTTCTGGCATACGGAAGCGGTTGAAAGGCTGGGAATCCCGGCTATGATGGTTTCCGACGGACCGCACGGCCTGAGAAAGCAGGATCAGGAAGCGGATAATCTGGGAGTGAACGACAGTATTAAGGCTGTCTGCTTTCCGGCAGGCTGCGGCACGGCGGCCAGCTTCAACCGGGAGCTGATTACGGAGATGGGAGAGGCGCTGGGAGAGGAATGCCAGGCGGAAGGCGTGGGCGTGATTCTGGGGCCTGCTGTGAATATCAAACGTTCTCCTCTGTGCGGCCGGAATTTTGAATATTATTCGGAAGACCCATATGTGGCTTCTGAAATGGCGGGCGCGCTGATTGCGGGCGTGCAGAGCAAAAATGTGGGAACCAGCATCAAGCATTTCCTGGCGAACAATCAGGAGCACCGCAGGCTGTCCTCTTCCTCCGAGATTGATGAACGTACCCTGCATGAGATTTACCTTGCAGCTTTTGAGGGAGCGGTAAAAAAGGAAAAACCCTGGACCGTCATGTGTTCTTATAACAGAATCAATGGCACTTATGCTGCGCAGAATAAAGAAACGCTTACCGACATACTGCGCGGTGAATGGGGCTTTGACGGCTTTGTGATGAGCGACTGGGGAGCGGTCAATGACCGGGTGCCCGATCTGGAAGCCGGACTGGATCTGGAAATGCCCTCCTCCGGCGGCATCAATGACCGGCTTATTGTGGAAGCGGTGAAGAATGGACGGCTGAAGGAAGAGGTATTGGACCGGGCGGTGGAACGCATTTTGAATATTGTATACCGTTATGAAGAAAACCGGGATAAAACGGCTGTTTTTGACCGGGATAAGGATCATGAGCTTGCGAGGAAGGTGGCGGAGGAAACCTGCGTCCTTCTGAAAAATGAGGACAGCATTCTGCCGCTGGACGAAAAGGCGGAAATCGCTTTCATTGGAAAATATGCGGTAAAGCCCCGTTATCAGGGCGGTGGAAGCTCTCATATCAACAGCCATAAGGTGACCAGCGCCTGGGACTGCGTGAAGGACTGGGGAAATATTTCCTTTGCTGAAGGCTTCAGGGACGATGCGGACCAGACGGACGAAGCGCTCCTTACAGAAGCGGTGGAGCTTGCAAAAAAAGCAAAAGCTGCGGTGATTTTTGCCGGACTACCGGATGCCTTTGAATCGGAGGGCTTTGACAGAACCCATATGCGGATGCCCGATTGTCAGAACGAGCTGATCGCACGCGTGGCCGCCGTGCAGCCCAATACCGTTGTGGTGCTTCACAACGGATCTCCGGTGGAAATGCCCTGGGCGGATCAGGTTAAGGGAATTCTGGAAGCCTATCTGGGCGGCCAGGCCGTGGGCGCCGCGGTTGTGGATATTCTCTTCGGGAAAGTAAATCCCAGTGGAAAACTTCCGGAATCTTTCCCTTATCACCTGGAGGACAATCCTTCTTATCTGTATTATTGGGGAGAAGGAGACCGGGTAGAGTACCGGGAAGGCGTGTTTGTTGGTTATCGCTACTATGATAAGAAAAAAATGGCTGTCCGCTTCCCGTTTGGTTATGGCCTGTCCTATACCACCTTCGCCTATTCCGAGCCGAAGCTCAGCGCCGGACGCATCCGGGATACGGATACCGTTACCATCCGTGTGGATGTGACCAATACGGGAAGCCGTACCGGAAAAGAGGTGGTGCAGCTCTATGTATCCGCACCCGACAGTAAGGTGATTCGGCCCGTGAGAGAACTGAGGGGCTTTGACAAGATCGAGCTCGCTCCCGGCGAGACGAAGATGGTCAGCTTCACGCTGGATATGAGAGCATTTGCCTACTGGAATACGGATATCCACGACTGGTATGTGGAAAGCGGAAAATATCTGATCCAGATAGGAGGTTCTTCCCGTGACATCGCCATTGAGCAGGAGGTTTATGTGGAATCCACCAGAAAGCTGCCCAGACACTATACCATGGACACGCCTTTCGGAGATCTGATGGATGATCCGGAGGCGATGAAGCTTCTTGAGCCTCTTATGCAGATCGATTTTCTGGAGAAAAAGGAAGACGAGGATACCACAGACGCGGCAGCTGAGGCCATCACTGCAGATATGAAGGATGCAATGGTGAAATACATGCCCCTGCGCGGATCCTTCAGCTTCGCCTCCGGAAGAGTTACGCCCCGGCAGCTTCAGGAGGTGCTGGATAAGCTGAATGGCTGAGATCGTTTTTTATACCAGATTAAAGAAGGTTGGTTAGTGGCTGTTACAGAATGACAGAAGAAAAAGGAGGGAGGGCTGTTACGTTTGGCCATGTAACGGTTCTGCCTCCTTTGCCAAAGGTAAGGGTCAGGATGTCCCGCATGGTTTTCCTAGTAGAAGAGGATTTATATAAAGTACGGCTTCAGACCTTCGGGAGGCTCCGAATCGCTGATAATTCCGTTTAACTGCGATGCGTGACAAAGTTTATGGTAATATGTGGTTCCAATTTTATTGCTGTTGCAGAGCAGATAAGATGCAACGGAATGTTCCAACATTTTATTGCGCACATAATCCTCGGCTTCTGAGATGTCTGTCAGATTCCCTTCATTGGAAATTCCCCTACATGAGAAAAAGAAAAGATCGGCTGTAAATCGGTCTATGGTCTTATAGGCCTCCTCGCCTACAAGGGCATAGCAACTGTTTAACAGTTTTCCTCCTGTGCTGATCGTTTTGATATTGCTGTATTCTGCAAGCTTCATCTGAATCTTCAGTCCATTGGTAATGACGGTAATATTTCTTTTGGAAGCAAGAAAGGGAATCATGTTATAGGCACTGGAAGATGCATCCAAAAACAATACCGCTCCATCGCTCACAAGGGAACAGGCCCTCTGGGCGATCATGATTTTTTCGTTGGCCTGTTCCAACTCTCGTATGGTAAAGGGAATTTTGATCATTGAAATACCGTTTTCTTCCAGGACAGCACCGCCATAGACGCGTTTGATAAGATGCTGCTTTTCCAGAGAAGCAAGATCTCGGCGGATAGAAGGTTCGCTGGTATAAAGTTGTTTGGCAAGATCCTTAACCCGGATGTTCTTTCTTTCTAACAAAATTTCCAAAATGGCGCGTTCTCTATCTGTCTTCATGTCTAATATCCTGTAAACTTACTGTAAAGAAAATAAAATATATGTTAAAAACGCTCATGATCATGAGCACTCTTTCAATTTAAGTGGCGCATATTGCGCAAATGATCAATATGTGTAATATTATACTACGTAAACATTTTAATGTCAAAGTTGAAACCGGTTTGTCAACTTATGCCAAAAGTCAGACAGGTTTAATCCGATTCTCTATCTATCCTCTATTTTGCGTTAAACGGCCGTAACGTACAGGAATACTGCCGGATGGGAAAAGGAGCGGGTTAATAGGACAAGTAGAAAGAACGATAGAAGGGATGAACAGGAAATGAAAAAGAAAATACTCAGTGTGCTGCTTTGTACTGCAATAACGGCAGGAATATTTGTTGGATGCGGTAGCGGCACCCAGACAGAAGTGTTTCAAGAAACGACGGAAAGCGGTGTACAGGTGGAGCCTGCTTCTGAAAGCAGCATACAGACAGAGGCCTCATCAGAAATTTCGGAAACAGACGGAGAAAAGATTGTTGTAACAATCGGTGATTTCCCTAATAAAGAGGCTGATCCTGCCCTTTGGGAGGTTTATCAGGGATATGTTGAAAAATTTAAGGAAATTCGTCCTGATGTGGAGATTATTCAGGATGAAAAGAGCTACAGTGTAGATTCCTTTGCGACAACGGCTGCTACCGGACAGCTCGCAAACCTGTTCCGGGTGGCGTTTACAGAGCCGCAGGCCTGCATTGATTCGGGATATGTAAGGGACGTGACGGATATATTCGTGGAAAGAGGCTATGCGGATGGTCTGAATGAAGATGTCATGGAAATGCTAACTGCGGACGGAAAATATTACGGCATCCCGATGAGCGGCTATTCCATGGGCATGTGGTATAATGTGAATCTGTTCAGGCAGGCAGGCCTTGTCAATGAGGACGGGACACTTCAGTATCCTACTACATGGGACGAGGTGATCGAAACGGCCCGGACCATTAAGGAAAAGACCGGACAGGCAGGCTTTGGATTCCAGGGAATGGGAAATCAGGCCGGATGGGTGATGCAGAACCTGGACTGGGCATATGGTGCGGAGCTGATGGTGGAAGAAGAGGATGGGAGCTATAAGGCCACCTTTGCCACTCCAGAACTGGAAGAAGCATTCCAGATCTATTACGACATGAAATGGAAATATGATGTGCTTCCGGCCAATACGCAGATGGAAAGAGCCGATGTCGTGAGGATGATGGCAACGGATCAGCTTGGTATGTGCGTCTGCGCGGAAGACTGGTGGGATAGCGCTGTGCTGGAATATGGAATGGATATTTCCAATATCGGTTGTTCCCCTCTGCCCGCAGGACCGGCAGGAACCTATTCCCTTACCGGCGGCAATCTGATGATGTTTTCCAAGGATACTACAGACGAACAGGTGGAGGCGCTGTTTGACTGGATGGAAATGATAGGAAACGGCCCGGTACTTTCCGACGTGGCTAGGGAGAACTTGGTGAGTCAGCTGGAGGCAAAGAAAGCAGACGGAAGAGTTATCAAGGTACCGAGTTTCGATGTGTGGAAGGACGAAGCAAGGCAGGCAGATCTTGCCGCGATATATGAGCCTTATGTGAATATTGATCCTGTCGTCCAGGTTCCCATGATGAATGACCAGGTTAAGATGCATCCGGAATACAGAGTACATTCCCAGGATCTGTATGCGACTATGACAGAATGTATCCAAGAGGTTCTTACGAATGAGAACGTAGATATCATGCAGCTTTTAACAGAAAAAGAGAGAGGCTTCCAAGAGGACTTCCTTAACTGAAAAGTGATAGGTGATATGGCATGTAGTCATAAACGATGAAAAAATCCCAGGTGAAGAAGGAATTGCCGCACCTGGGATTTTTGGGGACAGTGAAGATGACTGGTATGTATCCGAATACAAGCTCTATAGGGGAACCTTCCCGGGAAATGATAAGGAGAGTAGAGATTGGAAAAGTGCTCAAGAACTTATTTTCCAGTCGGGATTTGCAACGCTTCGGCATGGAGGTAAAAATGGCAAAAATTGAAAAGAAAGAGAAACAGCCGATCAAGAACAGGGTAAGACAGGGAACAGCGCAGAAGGTTCGCAGGGATTTGGCAGGGTGGTTATTGCTGTTGCCCTCACTGTTCTGCTTTATTTTCTTTTTGTGGCAACCTCTGGTCAATGGAGTCAGGATATCATTTTATGAGACAAGAGGATTTGATACAGTCAGATTCATCGGCCTGAAGAATTTTGTTGATGTGATTACCAATTCAAGTTTTATCAATGCGGCACTGAATACTCTCAGGTACGGAATATGGTCCATCCTGCTGGGGCTTCTCGTGCCGATTATTACTGCTATATTGCTGAATGAAGTAGTGCATGCCAAGGGATTTTTTCGATTTGGCATTTATTTTCCCTGTATGGTTCCCGGAATTGTCACATCTGTAATGTGGACCATCCTTCTCGAACCGGATGCGCAGGGAATGCTGAATTATCTTCTTAGCAGGCTGGGGTGGGGACCTTTTCAATTTTTGCAGGATCCCAGTACGGTCATCCCAATCATTGTCATGACTATGACTTGGGGAGCTTCAGGCTCAACGGCGATTTTATATCTGGCGGATCTGCAGAGTGTCAATACTTCTTTGTATGAGGCGGTAGAAATAGACGGCGGAGGGATTCTTCAGAAATTCCTTTATGTTACAGTTCCCCATATGTCAGGTATGGTACGCATGATGTTCATCATGCAGATCATCAGTGTGCTTCAGGTTTTCCAGCAACCCTTTACCATGACGGGAGGAGGACCCAACGGTGCTTCCGAAACATTGGGAATGGTTGCCTACAATTATGCGTTTATCAACAATGAAGCAGGAAAATCGGCGGCCACAAGCGTGATCTTGGGAGGGGGCATTATGATTTTCAGTATGGTGTATATGAATTTTAAGAAGAAAGATGATACGGAAGCCTGAGGGGGAGGAGATTTATGAAAAAACATAAAAAAATGAATGCAAGCGTCAAAAGGACAGGAGTAATCAGCGAAATGGATTATAAAAGTCTACACGGAAAGGCGGTATACTGGATTTTATTTGTGTTTCTCTGTGTCGCTGTGGCGGTCAGCCTGATCCCCCCGTTGTATGTGTTTCTTTCATCGGTAAAGGATACAAAGGAATTTTATCAAATCCCGCCCACCATCATTCCGCAAACGGTGGATCTGTCAAAGATTGTTGACGTATGGAAGCGCTATGATTTTAAACGGTATTATCTGAATACGGCTTTTGTCGCCTTTTTTTCTGTGGCATGGTCGCTGTTTTCAAACGGCCTAGCCGGGTATGTCCTGTCTAAAATAAAGCCGAGAGGATACAAAATTGTTTTTGCTTTGGTGATGGCCTCTCTAATGATTCCGACTACGATCTCCATTGTGCCGTTATATAAAAATTTTGTTAGCTTTCCAATCGGTGGGTTCAGTATGATTAATACATATTTTCCCATGATTCTGATGACGGGGTGTAATGCATTTATGGTGATCGTATACAAGAGCTTTTTTGACGGAATACCGGCAGATCTGCTGGATGCGGCGGAAATAGACGGTTGCGGCACGGTCGCAAAATTTTGTCATATTGTGGCGCCTCTGTCTAAATCGGTCCTCGCGACAGGCGCGATTCTGGCCTTCAATGCAACGTGGAACGATTTTTTCTGGCCGTATCTGGTGCTGAAAGAATCTTCCAAAGCAACGGTAATGATAGAAATATTTGCGGTCAGAGGAGCGGTATCTCAGGATAAGCTTCTGGTGCTTCTGGCATTTGCGATCATTCCGCCCGCCGTGATCTTCATTTTCTTCCAGAAGAATATCATGCAGGGTCTAACCATGAGCGGAATCAAGGGATGATCCCGCTTCTCTATGTAGGAGGTTCAAATGGTAAATTATGAAAGTTTCAATCTGACAGAGGATCATTGCTACAATATCAGGAGGGCATTGATGTATTGCAGGGAAAATCAGGAGGATGGCTTGATATTTCCCAAAAGAGAATATCATTTATATCCCGAAAAAGCGTCCATGTGTGCGGTAAGCGTTTCCAATCATGACATATGCGGATATAACAGCATTGCGTTCCTTCTGGAGAATATGCGGGATTTTACCCTGGATGGGGGAGGAAGCACATTCATCAGCCATGGGGTGATGCTTAGCGTGGCGTTAATGGACTGCTTCAATATCCGTTTACGAAACTTGGAATTTACGGTAGAAGAGCCGATGCGGATGGAGGCGGAAGTGATCGGATATTCCGGAAAGGATTGGATCCTGGAGGTGACCAATGATGTAGGGTATTATATTCGGGACGGGATGCTCCGCTTTACGGATGCGTATGGGCATGATGATCCCTATCATTATACAATGATCGCAAGACGCGGACAGGGGATGGATTATATTCCGGAAACCAAGGAATCTTTCGATAAAAATGTACGTTTCTTTCGGATGGAGGGGAAAAAGATTCTGGTACAAAATTCTCAACTTCGCCCTGAAGAGGGAATGCGTCTGATTCTTGCACCGCAGATCAGACATGGCTGTACAGTGTTTCTGGAGAACTGTACGAATACTTTGATCGAAGATCTGGTTATATGCCACAGCTATGGAATGGGGGTTGTCGCACAGCTATGCGATACGGTAAACATACGCAGGATGAAGGTAAGCCCTGACAGAGCAATGTTTTCTACAAACTGCGACGCGACACATTTTGTCAGTTGCACGGGAAAAGTAGAGATCAGCGACAGTTGCTTTGAAAGCATGCTGGACGATGCCATGAACGTTCACGGTATATTCACGCGGGTAGAGCAGGTGGATGAAAAGGGGATCCTTGTGCATGATATGCACCCGGGCTCCAAGGGACTTTCTCTATATAGTACCGGCGACAGGATCGCTGTCATGAATCCTGGACGGCTCATTCCAGAGTCTATCTATATTGTTGAGAAGGCGGAACAAATCAACATGGAGTATTTTTATCTGACGCTTCGGGAAAGGGCGGATCATATTCCCGTTATGTACACAGTTGAAAATATTTCCCGGCAGCCGGAAGTGATTTTCTGCAATAATGTAGTAAAGTCAAACCGGGCAAGAGGAATCCTCCTGGCTTCCAAGGGGCGGACATTAGTACGGAACAATGCTTTCCATACGCCCGGTTGTGCAGTGCTTTTTGAAAGCGATGGGGAAATGTGGTATGAATCAGGAGGAACAAGAGATGTTCTGATAGAAAATAACCTGTTCGATCACTGCGGCTATGCCAGAGAAGCGTGGGGAGAGGCGGTAATAGAAATCAAACCCAGAAAGGAAGCGGACGGGATTCATTATTATCATAAGCAGATCCGAATTAGAAAGAACCGTTTTACGGGAAAGGAACGGATAATTCTTTCTGCGGCCGATACACAAGAAATTGAATTCTCAGGGAATGAGGTGCCTGAAAATGATAAGGGCAACAGATATTATAATTGCGGCCATGTTTTGGATGACTTGTCCGGCAGTGGCCAGACGTATGAATAATGACAGAAAATGAAAGGGAGCACAGATGAGATTTTTAGGAACTAGCGCGGGAGAGGGGATCCCCAATCCGTTCTGCAGGTGCCGATACTGCGAGAATGCGCGTCGCAAAGGCGGTAAAGAAATACGGACGCGATCCTCCTTCCGAGTGGATGATAAACTGATGATTGATATCGGGCCGGATTATTTTATGCAGGCTGCGATGCTGGGCGAACGATTTGATCAGATCGAACATGTTTTGTATACGCATACCCATGGAGATCACTTTGATTTTAAGATGCTGTGGGAACGTTCCGTGAGGACTGCCGGGGAACTCCCTCCGCTTTCCGTATATTTTACGGAGGAAGCTATGGAAATCATCGATGAGTTTCTTATGAAGTCACGTGTAACAGAGGGGAGAGAAGCCTATACCGGGGCAAAGGATGTGAAATTCGTAAGGCTGAAATTCGGGGAAGCCCGTGAAATTGCAGGTTATCGGGTAACGCCTTTTAGAGGAAGCCACAGCACCAGCTTTGAAAAGAATGCGGCAAATTATCTCCTTGAAAAAAATGGAAAAAGCCTGTACTATGCGGTGGATTCCGGATACTTTCAGGAAGAAACCTTTGAAGGCCTGAAAGGAAAGAATCTGGATATTTTTATAGGAGAATGCACCTTTCCAACGATAGGAAAAGCTTTCCGTGCTGGAATGACAGACCACATGGATGTGAACCAGTGTCTGAGAAATCTGGATCATCTATATAAAATGAGAGCGATAATGGATGAAACGGAGGTATATCTGACTCATATCGGGCCGATGGCTACCCATGAACAGTTGTGTTCTTATTTTCAGGGGCTTTCCCTGCCATATCGGATCACAGTCGCCTATGATGGCCTTACAATACACGAAAAACGACAGGCAGCAGGAGACGTCGGGAAAGGAAAATGAAAGTGGAACTAAAGGGAAAGAGGATAGAGTTTCTTGACAGGACGAAGGAAATCCCATGTAATATGGGTGCCGTAGTGGCGTTCGGTGGTACCAATGATTGTGGGCGTGGGATGCAGCTGAAGCTGGAAAGGCATGTGGAACTATTTTGGGATGGATGGTATGCGTTCCAATGATGCGGGAGATGCTCGAATCGCGGAAAAACTGGAAAAATATCTGAATGGGAGAAGGAAAGATGAAGAGTGCGGTATTTTATGGAAAACATGATCTGCGGATAGAGGATAATAAGATGCCGATGGTGGGACCAGAGGATGTGTTGATTAGAATAAAGGCCTGCGGGGTCTGCGGCACAGACGTTCATATTTTTGAAGGAGCTCCGGGTGCGGCTGAGGTTACGCCGTTAACCGTCCTGGGACATGAATTTTCCGGCATAGTCGTAAAGACCGGTGAAGCGGTCATATCTGTGCGACAGGGAGACAGGGTATGCATTGATCCGAACTGCTACTGTGGAAAATGCAGCTTCTGCCGTCAAGGAGTCATACATTTCTGTAAACATATGATTGGATACGGAACGACGGTAAATGGAGGATTTGCAGAGTATTGTAGTGTGAGGGAGAGCCAGGTTTATCAACTTGGGGAAAACACCAGCTTTGAACAGGGGGCAATGACGGAGCCGGTTGCCTGCTGCCTGCATGGGCTGGATTTGTGCGGGATCCGTCCGGGACATCAAGTGGTGATCATTGGAGGGGGAATGATCGGTTTGATTATGGTTCAGCTTGCAAAGCTTGCGGGAGCGGCAAAGGTTGCCCTTCTTGAGCCCGTAAAGGGAAAAAGGGAAACGGCGGAGAAACTCGGGGCGAATCTGTGCCTTGATCCGACGGAAAAAGGCATTCAGATTAAAAGGCGTCTCCGGAAAGAGGGGTTCTCCTGGATTCAGACTGTGATTGAATGCGTGGGGAGGCCTGAGACCATAGAACAGGCGATCGAGCTGGCGGATCCGAAAGCTGTGGTCATGATGTTCGGTCTGACCAGACCGGAGGAGAGCATTTCCGTAAAGCCGTTTCAGATTTTTCAGAAGGAACTGGAATTGAAGGCTTCCTATATCAATCCGGGTACGCAGCAGCGAGCGCTTGATCTGATCAACAGCGGCCGGCTGGATGTAAGCAGTATGGTTTATGGAGTTTTTGGTCTGGAAAAACTGCCGGAGATCTTATCAGATCCAGCACTGCGCGCAAAGGGTAAAATTATTATTTCGCCGGAAGAACAGGAAATATAATGCAAAAATGAAATTTTCAAACATAGAGATTAACCGGGAATGCCGGAATTGCAAAAAAGAGAAGCTGTTTGATTGCCATAATCATACATGGTATTCACATGATTCCCAATGTGATCCCGAAATGCTGTGCAGATGCGCTGTCAGTAAGGGATTGCTCGGGATCGCTTTTACAGACCATTGCGATATGGAATATGTGAACCAAACAGATATAGCGACGCCAATTTGCAATTCTGCAGAAGACAGCCGCAGATGTGAGAGAATTTATGCGGGACAGCTGAAGATCCTGACGGGGATTGAAATAGGGGAGGCGATATGGCATTTTAGGGAAGCAGAAGAAATTGTGCAAATGATCCCATATGACATTATATTGGGATCTGTCCATGCAGTCAGAAGCAGACTGGGCCGGGCGCCCTATTCTCAGATCGATTTTTCCGGATTTACGGATGATGAAATAGATAGTTATATGAGAACTTACTTTGATGATATGTCAGAAATGATAGAAAGATGTGATTTTAACGTGCTATCCCATTTAACATGTCCGCTAAGATATATAACGGGAAAATACGGGATACCGATAAATATGGAAAAGTATGAAGTTCAGATAATTCAGATACTCCGGCAGATCATAAAAAAGAAGATTGCGCTGGAGATTAACACATCTAATAAGAATTCCGTTTATGATGTTTATATGCCGATGAGAAAGATTATTGAGCAATACCATATGATGGGAGGATATCTTATTACAGTGGGTTCAGATGCGCATGTGGCGGAAAATACAGGTCATATGTTGGGACAGGCTTGTGAGATGCTAAAGGAAATAGGTTTTACAGAGCTTTACTATTATCAAAACAGAAAACCGGTTCCATACCCGCTTCTCTGAATAATGGTAAAAGTAAAGGAAAACGGAGGAAAAGAGAAAATGGGAGAAGAGAGAAGGGAGCAGGTATCCTGCCTGAATGTGAACATCACAGGGGGCTTCTGGCAGGAGAAACAGAAGCTGTTTCGTGACGTAACGGTGGACGCAGTGTACGACCGTTTTGAAGAGACCGGACGGTTTGAAGCCTTAAACTGTGCATGGAAGGAGGGAATGCCAAACCGGCCGCATATCTTCTGGGATTCCGATGTGGCCAAATGGATTGAGGGAGCAGCATATTTTCTGCTGAAGCAGCGGGATGAAGAGCTGGAAGCAAAGGTGGACGAGCTGATTGACCGGATGGAAAAGCATCAGTGGGAGGACGGCTATCTGAACAGTTACTTTACAGCAGTGGAGCCGAAAGAACGATTTCAGCACAGGACGGATCATGAGCTGTACTGCGCGGGGCATCTGGCGGAGGCTGCCATTGCCTATGCGCAGGCGACCGGTAAGAAAAAGCTGCTTGAGATCGTGGAAAAGTATATGGCGCTGATCGACCGTGTGTTCCGGCAGGAGCATTCCGCAGCCTTTGACACGCCGGGCCATGAGGAGATCGAGCTGGCCCTGTACCGGTTTTATGAATATACCGGAAAGGAATGTTACCGTGAGCTGGCGGAATATTTTGTGAACACGAGAGGGACCAGCAGCAGGGATGAAACCTACGATTTCACCGATCAGGAGCATATGCAGTCCCATCTTCCGGTCAGACAGCAGAAAACCGCGGAGGGACACAGCGTGAGAGCCCTTTACCTGTACAGCGCCATGGCGGATCAGGCCAGGATTGATAAAGATGAAGAAATGGCGCAGGTCTGTGAGACATTATTTGACAATATCACGAGAAAACGGATGTATATCACTGGAGGAGTCGGCTCTACCCACCGGGGAGAATCCTTTACCTTTGACTATGATCTTCCGGAATATACGGCATATAATGAAACCTGCGCTTCCATTGCGCTGGCTATGTTCTGCCGCAGGATGTGGCTTCTGGAAGCGGATGGAAAATATGCGGACTGTGCGGAAAGAGCCATATACAATACGGTGCTCTCCGGAGTCTCTCTGTCAGGGGATCGTTTCTTTTATGAAAACCCTCTGGCGGCCGATCCGGCAAGGAACGCGTTTAATGCGTCAAGGGCGAAGGGGCTGCAGGAGCATCTGCCCATACTGAGCAGAGTGAAGGTATTTGACTGTTCCTGCTGCCCGCCCAATCTGCTCCGCTTTGTGGGCTCGATCGCGGATTATATGTATTCCGTTTCCGGAAATACCATATATGCCCACTGCTACATGGATGCGGAAGGGGAAATTGAAGTGCCCGGAGGCAGGATGAAGCTGAAGCAGGAAACCGGATATCCCTATGACGGAAAGATCCGCATCCTCACAGAAACGGAAGGGGCCTGCGAAATTGCGCTGCATTTGCCTTCCTGGTCCGGGCAGTGGAAGCTTACCATAAATGGAAAGGAAGCGGAAGCCGCGTTAAGGAAGGGTTATCTCTATGTGCGTCGCGAGTGGAAATGCGGAGACTGCCTGGAGCTGGAACTGGATATGGGCATCCGCTTCTGGGAATCCAACCCCAGGGTGATCGATACCTGTGGAAGAATTGCGGTTACGAGAGGGCCGCTGGTGTTCTGCGCTGAGGGAATCGATAATGATGATCTTCTGCTGCGGGATGTGCGGATCAAACCTGAGCAGAAAGGGAAAATTGGTTCCAGACAGATGGAAGGGACGACGCTTCCGGTGCTGGAGCTGGATGCTGAGGCAAGAGAGGAAGAGGAGGATCTGTATGTGAAGCCGGGAAAACCTCTCCGGAATGTAAAACTGCATCTGATTCCCTATTTTGCATGGGCGAACAGAGAGGTTACCTCAATGAATACCTGGTTTCTGAAAGATTGAGAATTCAGAAAGATATGGAATGGAAAAGATGTTTGCAGCATGATACAATGAAGGCGTTCCAAAAGGAGCGCCTTCTCTGCATGTGGGTTCAAAAACTGTCTGGCTGAGAAGAGAGAATAAAACGGGAAAGGATGATTTTTCATATGAACGAAATGGATAAACTGATCCGCCTGGCGATGGAGCTTCAGTCAATCGCGCAGAACGGGCTGGCCTATACCAGAGACGCGTTTGATAAGGAAAGATTTGAGCGGGTCCGGGAGATATCGGCGGAGCTCATGGCGATGAAGACGGAGCTTCCGCTGGAAAAGGTAAAGGATGTATTCTGCGGGGAATATGGTTATCAGACGCCCAAGCTGGATACCCGCGCGGCGATTTTTCAGGATGGGAAAATTCTTCTGGTGAAGGAAGCGGGAGGCTGGTCCCTGCCCGGCGGATGGTGCGATTACAATCAGACGCCGGCCTCCAATACGGTGAAGGAAGCGAAGGAGGAGGCGGGACTGGATGTGGAGCCCGTGAAGGTAATCGCCATACAGGACCGGAACCGGCACAATTTCCCGCAGTATGCCAATCCGATCTGCAAGATTTTCTTTCTCTGCAGGGTTCTGGGCGGCAGCTTTCAGGAGAATATCGAGACGACGGAGAGCGGATTCTTTTCACTGGACGGACTGCCCGCGCTGAACGGGGATAAGAATACGCTGGAGCAGGTGCGGATGTGTTTTGACGCGGCGGCGGATCCGGACTGGAAGGTTCTGTTTGATTAAAAATGAGTGCAAAACCTCCGCAGACGGGGTATAATAAAAACCAGAATATAACCCGAAGCCAGGGAGCCGGAAAAGCGGCTTCCCGGCCCGGTAAAAAGCAGGAGGATGCGGATATGGAGCATGCGGCGCAGAAACTTCAGGAAATCGAGAAGTACTGGAAATGGTATCAGATTAACCGTTATCTCGGGGCACTGGCAGGGGCGGTGATCTACGCCTTCGGAATCAATCTGTTCATCGTTCCCGTGTCTCTGTACAGCGGCGGAATCATGGGCTTTGCGCAGGTGATCCGGACGGTGCTGGTGGAATATCTGCATGCGCCCTTTCAGAATTTTGATGTGGCAGGCGTGATCTATTACCTGATCAACGCCCCCATCCTGCTGTTGTCCATGAAGCGGATCGGCCGCAGGTTTTTTGCCAAAACTGTGATGTGTGTCACCATCGTGACCGTTCTTTTGTCTGTGATCCCTATTCCCGCGCAGCCCATTCTTCCTGAGGATACCCTAGCCTGCTGTGTGATCGGCGGCATCATCTGCGGTGTCGGTATGGGACTTGCCCTCAAGTGCGGCGGCTCCCTTGGAGGCACGGATATCGTGGGCATGATGCTCATCAAGTGGCGCAGGGATTTCCGAGTGGGGCGGGTAAACATGAGTGTGAACGTGGTGTTGTACGGCATCTGTCTGTTCCTGTTCAATGTCCCCACCGTAATCTATTCACTGATCTATGCTTTTGTCAGCGCCTTTGCCATCGATAAGGTGCACGCCCAGACCATCAACGTGGAGGTGAGGGTCATCACCAAAACGAAGGATGAGGAGATGGAAAAGGAAATTTTCACAGAGCTGGACAGAGGCGTGACGAAGTGGGAGGCGGTAGGCGCTTATACCGACGAGCCCGTGCATGTGCTCTATATCCTGGCCTCCAAATATGAGCTGAGCCAGCTCAAGCATATTGTGTACAAGCACGATCCCCATGCCTTTGTGGTAATTGACGAAGGAGTTTCGGTGGTGGGAAATTATAAGACGAGACTTTAAAATTGGGGAAATAAACAGAAGATCAAAAGGGAAATAAAAGAGAAAACAGAAGCAGGAAATGGAAAACCGGCCGTATGGTACGCGCATCAGAATGCGTATCATGCGGCCGGTTTGTTGAAATGAATGCAAGTCCGGTTTTCTGTTTACCGCCTGTCGTCCTTTGCTTCGGTTTTGGGCTCGCAGGTCAGATGCATGCCCAGCTTTTTGAAAACGCCCTCATCCACGGAAGAGAGCATGACAGAGGAATGAACCTCACAGCCGCGAAGCTGCCTCAGAGCGCTCAGCGCGAGGGCGGCCCGTTTGTCCGTCGCGGCGCTGATGGAAAGGGCGATCAGAATCTCATCCGTGTGCAGTCTGGGGTTGATGCTTCCCAGATAAGCGGTCTTGAGCGTCTGAATCGGCTCAATCGCGGTGGGGGAGACCAGATGAACCTCATGGTCGATTCCTTCGATCACCTTCAGGGAATTCAGCAGGCAGGCGGAGGCAGCGCCAAGCAGGTCAGTGGTCTTTCCGGTGACGAGCTGGCCGTCCGGAAGCTCAATGGCAACTGCGGGATGGCCGGTTTCCTCCTCCCGCTGCATGGCGGCTTTCACGACCGGACGGTCGTTGATGGTCAGTCCGCCCTGTTTCATGAGAAGCTGGAGCTTGTACAGGATTTCTTTGGAGCTGTTTCCGCGTTTGAGATCGCACAGGCAGGAATAATAACGACGGATGATTTCCTGGTTGGCGGCTTCCCGGCAGGCTTCGTCGTCGATGATGCAGTTTCCCGCCATATTGACACCCATATCGGTGGGGGACTTATAGGGACATTCTCCCATGATCTCTTCAAAGATGGCGTGCAGCACCGGGAAGATCTCCACATCCCGGTTGTAGTTTACCGTGGTGGTGTGATAGGCCTCCAGATGGAAGGGATCGATCATATTTACGTCGTTCAGATCAGCTGT
Organism: Candidatus Eisenbergiella stercoravium; assembly: GCA_019113175.1. Taxonomy (GTDB): domain Bacteria; phylum Bacillota; class Clostridia; order Lachnospirales; family Lachnospiraceae; genus Eisenbergiella; species Eisenbergiella stercoravium. The sequence continues at coordinate 85,344 of DXHY01000011.1, forward strand.
CGCCGCCTCGTATGCGATATTGACCGGATGCTTCAGAGGCAGGTTCCAGATGGGGAAGGTTTCAAATTTCGCGTAACCCGCCTGTACGCCCCGCTTGTGTTCGTGGTAGAGCTGGGAAAGACAGGTGGCCATTTTTCCGCTGCCCGGTCCGGGAGCTGTGACGACCACCAGAGGCCGGGTGGTTTCCACGTATTCGTTTCTGCCATAGCCCTCGTCGCTTACGATCAGGTCAATATTATCCGGATAGCCCTCGATCATATAGTGAAGATAGGAACGAATTCCCAGGTTATTCAGCTTTGTCCGGAATTGATCCGCCGAAGGCTGTCCCGCATACTGGGTGATGACGACGGAATCGGACAGGAAGCCGTTCTCCCGGAAGGTCTGAATGAGGCGGATGACCTCCGCGCTGTAGGTCAGCCCGGAATCCTGGCGGATCTTGTTGCTTTCGATGGCGGAGGCGCTGATGACGAGCACGATTTCCGCCTGATCCTTCAGCTGCCGGAGCATTTTGAATTTACTGTCCGGCTCAAAGCCAGGCAGCACGCGGGAGGCGTGGTAGTCGTCAAAGAGCTTTCCGCCGAATTCCAGATAGAGCTTGTCTCCGAACATGGCGATGCGCTCCCGGATATGTTCGGACTGCATTTTCAGATATTTGTTATTATCGAATCCGTATCTCATGCGTTGGGCTGTCCCTTCTGTTCATTTTCCTGCGTCTGGTTCTTTTCCTTCAGCGCGGCCGCAACGAAGCCGGAGAAAAGAGGATGCGGCCTGTTGGGTCTGGATTTCAGCTCCGGATGCGCCTGGGTGGCGATGAAGAACGGGTGATCCGGAAGCTCGCACATCTCCACAATGCGCCCGTCCGGAGACAGGCCGGAAAGCTTCATGCCTCCTGCGGTAAGGGCGCCGCGGAAATCGTTATTGACCTCATAGCGGTGTCTGTGGCGTTCGTGAATGGTTTCCTCTCCATAGAGGCGGTAGGCCAGGGAATCCTTTGCCAGCACGCAGGGATAGGAGCCCAGACGCAGGGTGCCTCCGATGTCTTCCACGCCGTTCTGATCAGGCATCAGATCGATGACGGGATGGGTGGTGGAAGGGTCCAGCTCCACGCTGTGCGCGTCGGAGTAGCCCAGCACATTACGGGCAAACTCCACGATGGCAAGCTGCATGCCGAGGCAGAGACCGAGATAAGGAATGTTATGGGTCCGTGCGTAGGTGATGGCATGGATCTTTCCGTCAATTCCTCTGTCGCCGAAGCCGCCCGGAACCAGAATGCCGTTCACATCTGAGAAGAACTCTTCCGCATTGTCAGGCGTTACCAGCTCGGAATCCACCCATTTGATATGCACGCTTACACGGTTGGAGATGCCGCCGTGTTTGAGCGCTTCCACCACGCTGATGTAAGCGTCATGCAGCTGAATGTATTTTCCGACCAGAGCGATCGTTACCTCGTCCTTCGGGGAACGGAGCGCTTCCACCATGGCCTTCCAGTCGGTCAGGTCGGGCTCTCTGTTTTCCAGAGAGAGGCAGTCGCAGACCACGTCGGCAAGATGTTCCTTTTCCATGGCGAGAGGTGCTTCATACAGGTACTCTACATCCAGATTCTGAAGAACCCGACTGCTGGGAACATTGCAGAACAGAGCGATCTTGTCCTTAATGTTCTGACCGAGAGGAATCTCGCTGCGGCAGACGATGATGTCGGGCTGGATTCCCATTCCCTGCAGCTCCTTGACGCTGGCCTGGGTGGGTTTGGTTTTCAACTCCTGAGAAGCACGCAGATAGGGAATCAGGGTAACATGGATCAGGATCGCGTTTTCATGACCGATCTCCCGCTGGAACTGACGGATGGACTCCAGGAAGGGCTGGCTCTCGATATCGCCCACGGTACCGCCTACCTCAATGATGGCGATCCTGGTCTCGTCGTCGGTAAAGTTACGGTAGAAACGGCTTTTGATCTCATTGGTGATGTGCGGAATGACCTGTACGGTGCCGCCGCCGTAATCCCCGCGCCGTTCCTTCTGGAGAACGGACCAGTAAACCTTTCCGGTGGTGACGTTGGAATTCCGGTCCAGATTCTCATCGATGAAACGCTCATAGTGGCCGAGATCCAGATCGGTTTCCGTACCGTCCTCCGTGACGAATACCTCTCCGTGCTGGATGGGGTTCATGGTCCCGGGGTCGATATTGATGTAGGGATCGAACTTCTGCATGGTCACCTTGTAGCCTCTGGCTTTCAGAAGACGCCCCAGAGAGGCTGCCGTGATTCCTTTGCCAAGGCCGGATACCACACCGCCGGTTACGAATACATACTTTACTGCCATAGAGTTCTCCTATCTGCCGCGTCTGTCACACGCGGCCTGCTGCAATTGAGTGGTGTCATCAGGGGAAAAAGCCGCCCTGCAAAAAGCCGCCCGTCCCAAAAATCTAATTTTAATATTATACAACGAAAAACAGGTGAAAATCTACCACTTTCTGAAAAAAATCAGTGAGAACAGAACAGAAATTTAATAAATCTTTTATAGTTCACACGATATTTTCACAGAATAAATATTGATTTATGAACGATGAACCCATATAATAGGAAAGTGTTAACCGCGCTGAAAGCGGAGTTTCCGCCTGTATTTCGGGGTATATGCCTGTTATCCGCTCAGATTGCGCGAATGAGATGAGACAGAGTCGATTCCATCAGGGATCGTTACTACAGAAAGGTTTTTACGAATGGACAATAATAATCTGAACAGCTATAACGGAGGAGGCGGCTACAATAACAATAACGGCCAGGGCGGCGGTCCGCAGGGGCCGGGCGGCCCGGGAGGACAGCCGCCGAGGAGGCAGAATCTGCTGATGATTCTGATTGCAGCTCTGGTGACGCTGGTCTGCATGAGCTTCTTCATGAGGATGCTCAGCGGTGTCTCCAGTCAGGAGATCTCCTATAACGAATTCCTTCAGATGGTGGAAGAGGGACGTGTGGAGCGCGTGGAGATCGGAGATTCTCAGATCACCATCATTCCCAAAACGGACGACAATAATAATCCCTTCATGCAGCAGCCGGAAATTACTTACTATACCGGGCTGGTACAGGACGATACTCTGACCCAGTATCTGAAGGATAACGGCGTTGAGATTTATGGAGAGGTTCCGGACAGTTCGGGACTGATTCTGTCGATCCTTCTGACCTATGTGCTGCCCTTCGTGGCGATCATCATTCTTTTCAATTTCCTGATGAAGAAGATGTCCGGAGGCGGCGGCCCCATGGGTGTGGGAAAGAGCAACGCCAAGGTCTATGTACAGAAGGAAACGGGAGTTACCTTTAAGGATGTGGCAGGTGAGGACGAGGCAAAGGAATCCCTGCAGGAGGTGGTGGATTTCCTCCATAATCCGGGAAGATATTCCAAAATCGGCGCGAAGCTTCCCAAGGGAGCGCTGCTGGTGGGACCTCCCGGAACCGGTAAGACGCTGCTTGCAAAGGCGGTAGCCGGTGAAGCACATGTGCCGTTTTTCTCTCTGACCGGTTCTGATTTCATCGAGCTCTATGTGGGCGTCGGAGCATCACGTGTGCGCGACCTGTTTAAGGAAGCGACGAAGAATGCGCCCTGCATCATTTTCATCGATGAGATTGATGCCATCGGCCGAAGCCGTGATTCCAAGTACGGCGGCGGAAACGAGGAGCGGGAACAGACGCTGAACCAGCTCTTAAGCGAGATGGACGGTTTTGACAGCTCCAGAGGAATCCTGATCCTGGGCGCAACGAACCGGCCGGAGATTCTGGATAAGGCCCTGCTTCGTCCGGGCCGTTTTGACCGGCAGATCATTGTGGATAAGCCGGATCTGAAGGGACGTGTGGAAATACTGAAGGTACATTCCAAGGACGTTCTGATGGATGAAACTGTGGATCTGGACGCCATCGCGCTCGCGACCAGCGGAGCGGTCGGCTCCGATCTTGCCAATATGATCAATGAGGCGGCCATTAACGCGGTCAAGCAGGGCAGGGATTACGTCTGCCAGAAGGATCTGTTTGAGGCTGTGGAGCAGGTGCTTGTGGGTAAGGAGAAGAAGGACCGCATCATGAGCAAGGAGGAGCGGCGTATCGTTTCCTACCACGAGGTGGGCCATGCGTTGGTATCCGCCCTGCAGAAGAATTCCGAGCCTGTGCAGAAGATCACCATTGTTCCCAGAACCATGGGCGCGCTGGGCTACGTGATGCAGGTGCCGGAGGAAGAAAAATATCTGAATACGGAGGCAGAGCTTCATGCCATGCTGGTGGGCCTTCTGGCCGGCCGCGCGGCGGAGGAGATCGTGTTCGACACCGTAACCACGGGTGCTTCCAATGATATTGAAAAAGCGACCAGCATCGCCAGAGCGATGGTAACCCAGTACGGCATGAGCAAGAAGTTCGGCCTGATCGGACTTCAGACGATTGAGAGCCAGTACCTGGAGGGCCGGGCCGTGATGAACTGCTCGGATGTGACTGCGGCTGAGGTGGACTCCGAGGTAATGCGCATTCTCAAGGAATGCTACGAAGAGGCGCTGACGCTGCTGCGTGAGAACCGTACCATTCTGGATAAGATCGCCGCATACCTGATCGAAAAAGAGACGATTACCGGTAAGGAATTCATGAAGATCTACCGGAAGGAAAAGGGTATTCCGGAGCCGGAGGAAAAGCCGGAGGAGAACCGGATGCAGAATCAGGGTGGGCAGCAGAATCCCAATATGGGAAGCAATCCATCTCAGGGAATGCCTGTGAACGGCAATTCGGAGTACGGCAATCCGTCCCAGGGGACTCAGACAAACAGCAATCCGGGCTATAACGGGCCGGTATATGGGAATCCGTCTCAGGGCGCGCCGATGAACGGCGGCCAGCCGCAGGGAGGTCCGGGCTATGGCTTCAATGGAAATCCGCAGATGCCTTTCGGCCAGGGACAGGGCTTTGGAACGCCCGGTCCGAATCCCGGTTACGGCATTCCGAATCCGGGAGAGCAGAACATGGGATACGGCGCGCCGAATGCCGCGGGGCCGCAGCAGGGTGACAACTGGTGGAACAATGATGGAAGCGGCATCCCGGAGCAGAATACGGATTTCTGGCGGAATGATGACGGATCGGATAACGGTCCGAAGCAGGGCAGCGGGAACACGGGAAATGGAAACGGAGACGGGCAGGATCATAATGATCAGAACCGCCCGCAGGGACCTGTGGGAAGGTTTTCCAATACGGCGCTTCCGCCGTCAGATCAGATGAAATAAAAGGGCTTACGGCCATCTGGCGCCTGGCCTTACGGTGAGAAGCCGTCTTCAGAGGATGGAGACGGCTTCTCTTTTTCAGGAAAGGGAAGCAGAGAATGTTTCAGATTGAGGAAGAACTGAAAAAGCTTCCGGCAAAGCCGGGAGTTTACATCATGCATGATAAGGACGACGCCATTATTTATGTAGGCAAGGCGATCAGTCTGAGAAACCGGGTGCGTTCCTATTTCCGGGAAAGCACGAACAAAAGCCCGAAAATCGAAAAAATGGTGACAAAGATCGCCCGCTTCGAGTATATTGTGACCGACTCGGAGCTGGAGGCGCTGGTGCTGGAAAACAACCTGATCAAGGAGCATAATCCGAAGTACAACACCATGCTGAAGGATGACAAAACCTATCCTTATATTAAGGTAACCATGGGGGAGGATTTTCCCAGGGTGCTTTTTTCCAGGCAGATGAAAAAGGATAAATCCCGGTATTTCGGGCCGTTTACCTCCGCGTTTGCGGTGAAGGATACCATTGAGCTGATCAATAAGCTGTATAAGCTGAGAACCTGTAACCGGGTTCTGCCGCGGGACATCGGGCTGGAGCGGCCCTGTCTGAATTATCATATCGGCCAGTGCATGGCGCCCTGCCAGGGGTATGTTACGAAGGAAGAATACCGTGCACAGGTGGAGCAGGCGCTGGATTTCCTGAATGGAAATTTTGCCCCGATCCTGAACAGCCTGAAGCAGAAGATGGAGGAGGCGTCGGAAAATCTGGAATTTGAGGATGCGATCCGTTACCGGGATCTGTACAACAGCGTGAAGCAGGTGGCCCAGAAGCAGAAGATCACGGACAGCGACGGGGAGGATAAGGACATCATCGCTCTGGCGCGGGATGAAAACGACGCGGTGGTGCAGGTCTTTTTTGTACGTGGCGGCAAGCTGATCGGGCGGGAGCATTTCATCATGACCCGGACCCAGGACTGCACACAGGCGCAGGTTCTGCTGGACTTCGTCAAGCAGTTCTATGCGGGCACGCCGTTTATCCCGAAGGAGCTGATGCTGCAGCATGAAATCGAGGACATTCCGGTGCTGGAGCAGTGGCTTTCCGCGAGAAAGGGAAGCAGGGTGCATATCCGTGTGCCGAAGAAAGGAACGAAGGAAAAGCTGGTGGAGCTTGCGGCGACCAACGCAAAGCTGGTTTTAAATAAGGACAGGGAGCGGATTAAACGTGAAGAGGGCCGTACCATAGGCGCGGTGAAGGAGATCTGTGCCCTTCTGTCCATTCCGGAGGTGAACCGGATGGAAGCCTTTGATATCTCCAACATCAGCGGCTTTGAAAACGTAGGTTCCATGGTGGTCTATGAAAAGGGAAAGCCGAAACGCAGCGACTACAGGAAATTCAAGATCAAAACGGTGGCAGGCCCGGATGATTATGCCTGCATGAAGGAGGTGCTGACGCGGCGCTTCCGGCACGGCATGGAGGAAACGAAGGAGCTGGAGGAGAAGCAGATGGAGAAGGAGTTCGGAAGCTTCACCCGCTTTCCCGATCTGCTTTTGATGGATGGTGGAAAGGGCCAGGTGAACGTGGCTCTTCAGGTGCTCTCCGAACTGGGCCTTTCCATTCCGGTCTGCGGCATGGTCAAGGATGATAACCACAGGACGAGAGGCCTGTACTACCAGAACCGGGAAATCGAGATCGATACCCACAGCGAGGGCTTCAAACTCATCACCCGGATTCAGGATGAGGCTCACCGGTTTGCCATCGAATACCATCGTTCCCTGCGAAGCAAAGAGCAGGTGCGGTCCGTGCTGGACGGAATACCCGGCGTGGGCCCTGCGAGAAGGAAGGCGCTGATGCGGGATTTCAAATCCATCGACGAAATCCGACAGGCCGACGTGGCAAGGCTTTCCCAGGTGCCGGAAATCCCCGAACACGTTGCGGAAGAAATCTATTCTTTTTTTCATGGTTCTGTGTTAAAATAGGCACAGATAAACGGCACCCGTTCCAAAGGGGCTTAAAGGGGCAGCCTTTTCGTGTGCCTGAGACACGCATTTTGGCGGAGAGAAACAACGAAAGGTGGAGAGAATACTATGCCGCACGTAAATCTTACCGAGATTATTGCGAAGATGAAGCTGGAAAACCTGACGCCTGAGGTAGAGGTAAAGGGAATCAAGATCACGCAGCCTGATATCAACAGGCCGGCGCTTCAGCTCGCCGGCTATTTTGAGCATCATGAGCCGACGCGGGTGCAGATCATCGGTTTTGTGGAATATTCCTATATGGAGGCAATGCCGGAGGAAAGAAAGCTGGAAATCTACAATCAGTTCTTTTCCTATACCATGCCCTGCGTGGTTTACTGCCGGGAGCTGCAGCCGGATCCTCTGTTCCGTCAGATCGCCATTGAGAAGAAGGTGCCGATCCTGATGACAAAGAAAGCGACCTCTGCGTTCATGGCGGAAATTATCCGCTGGCTGAACGTGAAGCTGGCGCCCTGCATTTCCGTGCATGGCGTACTGGTGGACGTCTACGGTGAAGGCGTTCTGATCACCGGCGAGAGCGGAATCGGAAAGTCCGAAGCGGCTCTGGAGCTGATCCGCAGAGGCCATCGTCTGGTTTCCGACGATGTGGTTGAGATCCGCAAGGTCAGTGACGACACGCTGATCGGAACCGCGCCTGACATCACAAAACATTTTATCGAGCTGCGCGGCATCGGCATTATCGATGTCAAGACCCTGTACGGTGTTTCCAGCGTCAGGGATACCCAGAACATCGATCTTGTGATCCGTCTGGAGGACTGGAACAAGGACAAGGAATACGACAGGCTGGGACTGGAAGAGGAGTATACCGAATATTTGGGCAACAAGGTGGTCTGCCACAGCATTCCGATCCGTCCGGGCCGGAATCTTGCCGTGATCTGCGAATCCGCGGCAGTTAACCACCGTCAGAAGAAGATGGGCTACAATGCGGCGCAGGAGCTGTACACGCGCGTACAGAATTCCCTTGCCCGCAGAAGAGAAGAGGATGACGACGAATAAGGGGAGGAGAAAACCATGAGGTATTGTTTTGGAGTGGACGTGGGAGGAACCACGGTTAAGCTGGGATTTTTTGATGAGGAAGGGAATCTGCTGGAGAAGTGGGAGATCCCGACGAGAACGCAGGATCATGGGAAGAATATCCTCCCTGATGTGGCGGCGAGCATTCTGGATAAAATGAAGGAAAGGGAGGTTTCCAGAGAGGAAATTGCCGGTGTGGGAATCGGAGCCCCTGGTCCCATTGACGCGAAGGGAACCGTTTATGTGGCGGTGAACCTGGGCTGGGGAACCTTCAGCCTGAAAAATGAACTGCAGAGCCTTCTGAATCTCCCTGTAGAAGCGGGAAATGATGCCAATGTGGCTGCGCTTGGAGAGATGTGGAAGGGAGGCGGCCAGGGCTATTCCAATGTGGTGGCGGTAACGCTGGGAACCGGAGTCGGCGGCGGAATCATCGTGGATGGGAAAATTCTTTCCGGAGCTACGGGAGCCGGCGGCGAGATCGGCCATATTCATGTGGTGGATGGGGAGACAGAAGCCTGCAACTGCGGCAACTACGGCTGCCTGGAGCAGTATACCTCCGCAACGGGAATTGTACGTCTGGCGAAGCGCCGCCTGGCGGAGGACGATAAGCCCAGCGTGCTGAGAGAGAGCGGCAATATTTCCGCCAAGACCGTATTTGATGCGGTAAAGGATGGGGATGAGCTGGCAGTGGAAGTGGCAGAACGCTTCGGACAGATTCTGGGAAAAACGCTGGCCGGTATTGCGGCGGTGGTGAATCCGGAAATCTTCGTTATCGGCGGCGGCGTTTCAAAGGCCGGTCCTGTTCTTCTGGATTATATTCAGAAGTATTATATGCCGAATGCCTTCTCCGGAAGCCGCGGCGCTCTGTTTGCCCTGGCAACGCTGGGAAATGACGCCGGAATCTACGGAGCCGCGAAGCTGGTTCTGGATTAAGCAGGGCGTAAAGGCGCCGGGAGCGGCGCGGGACAGATTATAAGTCATTGAGGATGGGAAGCAGTGAGCAGAGCTTTATTGGAATTTCTGGCCAGTGTGGTGCCGGAGGAAAACATCAGACAGCAGGAACCGATGTCCGAACATACAACCTTCCGCGTGGGCGGACCAGCGGAGGTGTTCGTGACGGTGGATGACAGAGAACAGCTTGGAAAGGTGATCCGTTACCTGAATCTGACCGGATGGTCGCATTTCCTGCTGGGAAACGGTAGCAATCTTCTGGTCGGGGATAAAGGATACAAAGGCGTTGTAATCCGGCTTGGCCGGGAGTTTGAAAATGTGAAAATGGAGGGAAGCCGGCTGACCTGCGGGGCAGCCGTTTCTCTGGCAAAAGCGGCAAAGACAGCTATGGAAAACGGATTTTCCGGCCTGGAGTTTGCCTCCGGAATCCCCGGAAGCGTGGGCGGCGGCGTCCGGATGAACGCGGGCGCTTATGGAGGAGAGCTGGGAAACCTGGTGGAATCGGTTCTGGTGATGGCGAAGGATGGAAGCCTCATGGAGCTGGACAATGAGACGATGGAATTCAGTTATCGGAAAAGTGTCCTGAAGGACAGACCCTATGCCGTTCTTGAGGTGACGATGAAGCTTCAGGAAGGGAACAGGGAAGAAATTCTCGCCAGAATGAACGACTTTGCAGCCAGGAGGAGGCAGAAGCAGCCTCTGGAATATGCGAGTGCGGGCAGCACCTTCAAGCGGCCGGAAGGATATTATGCAGGAAAGCTGATCATGGATGCGGGGCTTCGGGGGATGCGGATCGGCGGCGCGAGAGTATCGGATAAACACTGCGGCTTTATTATCAACGACGGAACGGCTACTGCGGCGGATATCGCGGAGCTGATCGAGGAGGTCTCCGAAACGGTAAAGGAAAAATTTGGCGTCAGGCTGGAGCCGGAGGTTATTTTTCTCGGGGATTTTTAAGAGACAATGGAGGAATGACGGGTGAGATTCGTAGTAGTGACGGGAATGAGCGGAAGCGGAAAAAGTACGGCAATGAAGTTTCTGGAGGATGCCGGTTTTTTCTGCGTGGATAACCTGCCCGTTCCTCTGATTGAAAAGTTCATGGAGCTGCTCACCATGCCGAACAACGAGATTTCCAAGGCTGCGCTCGGCCTGGATGTGCGCGCGGAGCAGAGCTTTGGGGAAGCGCTGAAGATTCTTGACCGGATGCGGCAGAACGGCTTCATTTTTGAAATCCTGTTCATGGATGCGGGAGACGATACGCTGGTGAAGCGTTATAAGGAAACGCGCCGTATGCATCCGCTCTGCACCCCGCAGGATAACCGGATTGAGGACGGTATTCAAAAGGAGAGAAGAATCCTTGCGGATATGAAAAAACGTGCCGACTATATCATCGATACGTCCAAGCTTCTGACACGGGAGCTGAAGGAAGAAATCGACAGAATTTTTGTGCAGAACGGTGAATATAATAACCTCATGGTCAGCATCGTTTCGTTCGGCTTCAAGCATGGAATTCCGGCGGACGCGGACCTGGTTTTTGATGTCCGGTTCCTTCCGAATCCGTTTTATATCGATGAATTAAAATATATGACCGGAAACGACAGGGGCGTGCAGGATTATGTGATGAGTTTTCCGGAAGCCGGACAGTTTCTGGACAAGCTGACGGATATGCTCCTTTTCCTGATCCCCAATTATATTAAGGAAGGAAAATATCAGCTTGTGGTCGCCATCGGATGCACGGGCGGGAAGCATCGCAGCGTCACCCTTGCCAATGAGCTGTACGCGAGGCTCAAAGATCAGGGAAATTATGGACTGACGATCAGCCACAGAGATGTGCGGTAAAGAAGTGAGGAAAGAATGTCTTTTTCAGGAACGGTGAAGGAAGAGCTTTTAAGGCATGTGCCGGCGGCGCGTCATTGCCAGATTGCCGAGCTGGCTGCAATTCTGCATTTTTGCGGTCATTACAGGCTGGAACCGATGGGGAAACTGACGGCAGCAGGCAGGGGCGGCGGATCTGGCAGAGAAAAAGAAGTTGTGCAAAATGCCGAAAAAAGTGCGCAAAATACGTTAAAGCTGTTCATTCAGGCCGAAAATGAGGCGGTTATCAGAAAATGCTTTACATTGCTAAAGAAAACATTTAATATAAATACTAACGTAAATGAGTCATTTTCAAAGAAAATCGCGGGAAAGTCTGTTTCCTGCAGCATCCTGCTGGAGGACCCGGAAGAGGTCAGGCAGGTACTTCAAACCACGAAGTTCATGGATGGCGAAGGCGGTCTGGCCGATTTGCGGGGACCGGTAAGTGCGCTTCTGATTAAGAACTCGTGCTGCCAGAGAGCTTTTTTAAGAGGAGCATTTCTTGCGGCAGGCTCCATGAGCGATCCGGAAAAGAGTTATCATCTGGAAATTGTCTGCACGAATTCCGCGCAGGCGGAACAGATATGCTCCATTCTGCTTCTCTTTCAGGTGGAAGCGAGAATCGTACAGCGAAAGAAGTATCAGATTGTTTATATGAAGGATGGAACAGGGATTTCAGACTTCCTGAATATCGTGGAGGCTCATGTGTCCCTGATGACATTTGAAAATTACAGAATTGTGAAGGAAATGCGCAATTCTGTAAACAGAAGAGTGAACTGTGAAACGGCAAATATCAGCAAGACAGTCAGCGCATCTACCCGTCAGGTGGACGACATTCTGTTCCTGAAGCAGAAATACGGACTGGCAAATCTCCCGGAAAATCTGCGGGAGATGGCAGAGGTGCGCCTTGAAAATCCGGATGCCCCGCTTCGGGAACTGGGAGAATATCTGAATCCTCCGGTGGGGAAATCGGGGGTGAATCACAGGCTTCGTAAGCTGAGCGAGCTTGCAGACAGGCTCAGAGAAGTATCCAAAGAGCAGTAAAGGAGGAAAAATTATGAAAATGAAGGCAGTCAGGATTCAATTGAGCAGCGGCCTGGAGGCCAGACCGGTGGCAATGCTTGTGCAGGTGGCAAGCCAGCATGACAGCACCGTATATCTGGAATCGGAAGGAAGACGCGTCAATGCCAAGAGCATCATGGGAATGATGAGCCTGGGACTGGATACCGGAGAAATGGTTACGGTGATTGCGGACGGACCGGATGAGGATACGGCAGTGGAGGATATCGCAAAGTATCTGTGCAGTGGAAAAGAATAAACAGTATACTGCACAGGCGTTAAGATAAAGCGGAAGGAGCATGGTTCATGCTCCTTTTTGTAATTCGGAAGGGAGGCGTTAATCGTGGCGAAGAAAAAAATGCTTTTTATATATAATCCCAAAGCGGGCAAGGAACAGATCAGAAATCATCTGAGCGGAGTGATTGATATTCTGGTTAAGGGCGGAAACGAGGTGACGGTTTATCCGACTCAATGTCCAGGTGATGCGGTGCGGGCGGCTCAGGAAAAGGCCAGAAGATATGACTGCGTAGTCGCCAGCGGAGGAGACGGTACGCTGGACGAGGTGGTAACCGGAATCCTGCGGAGCGGCAAAGTTGTTCCGGTCGGCTATATTCCGGCAGGGAGTACGAATGACTTCGCCAACAGTCTGGGGCTTCCCAAAAACATGCTGCAGGCGGCTCAGACCGTGGTTGATGGCAGACTTTTTCCATGTGATATCGGCTCCTTTAATGAAGATACCTTTGTGTACATAGCGGCCTTCGGTCTGTTTACGGATGTATCGTATGAAACGAAGCAGAAATATAAGAATGTGCTTGGCCATATGGCGTATCTTCTGGAAGGTATGAGACGGCTGCCCGCGGTCCGTTCCTACCGGATGAAGGTCTGGGCAGAGGAGATGGAGGTGGAGGGTGATTTCATTTTTGGAATGGTGACCAACTCCCTTTCGGTAGGAGGGTTTAAGCGGATCACGGGAAAATATGTAGAGCTGGACGACGGCCTGTTTGAGGTGACGCTGATCAAGAAGCCGAATAATCCCATGGAGCTGAATCAGATTCTGGCGGATCTTGTGAATCGGAATATCGATACGGATCAGATGTACTGCTTTAAGAGCGCGTCGCTGCGCATTGAGGCGGAGGAAGAAGTACCGTGGGCGCTGGACGGGGAATTCGGAGGAAAGCACAGCATAGTGGAGGTACGGAACCGGAAACAGCTGATTCAGTTCCGGGTGCCGCGAAAAGAATGAAAAAAGTTATTTCGTGAAAAGTTTAACTTTCTGTATTTTCTTTTGGCAGAAGATGGGGTATAATAGCATCGGTAAAAGAATTCTATTTTACAAATTCAACTGAGGCGGAAAGATGCCGCAGCTGTCCGGCAGGACGGAGGCGGAGGAAAGCTGCCGAATTGAAGGCCGCTTACGCGGCGGAACAGGAGGAACTATGTTAGTATCAGCAAAAGAAATGCTCGACAAGGCGAAAGCCGGTCACTATGCAGTTGGCCAGTTCAACATCAACAATCTGGAGTGGACGAAAGCCATCCTTCAGACGGCTCAGGAGCTGAATTCTCCCGTTATCCTCGGCGTTTCCGAGGGCGCAGGAAAGTATATGGCAGGTTATAAGACCGTTGTGGGAATGGTAAACGGAATGCTCGAAGAGCTGAATATCACCGTTCCGGTTGCTCTGCATCTGGATCACGGCGGATATGATGCCTGCTATAAGTGCATCGAGGCAGGATTCTCCTCCATCATGTTCGATGGATCTCATTATCCGATCGAAGAGAACGTTGCAAAGACCAAGGAGCTGGTTGCTGCGGCTCATGCGAAGGGACTTTCCATTGAGGCTGAGGTTGGAGCCATCGGCGGAGAAGAGGACGGCGTAATCGGAATGGGCGAGTGCGCAGATCCCAAGGAGTGCAAGATGGTAGCTGATCTGGGCGTTGATTTCCTGGCAGCGGGCATCGGCAACATCCATGGCAAATATCCTGCAAACTGGAAGGGACTTTCCTTCGAGACTCTGGATGCCATCCAGCAGCTCACCGGAGATCTTCCGCTGGTTCTTCACGGCGGCACCGGAATCCCGGCTGACATGATCAAGAAGGCAATCTCCCTCGGCGTTTCCAAGATTAACGTGAACACCGAGTGCCAGCTGGCATTTGCTGCTGCTACCAGAAAGTATATCGAAGAGGGCAAGGATCAGGAAGGCAAGGGCTATGACCCTCGTAAGCTTCTGGCTCCCGGAACCCAGGCGATCAAGGATACTGTAAAAGAGAAAATGGAAATGTTCGGTTCCGTTGGAAAGGCCTGAGAAGCGGATTTTTAAAGGAAAATCTGCTCCGGCAGAAAGACCGGAAACCGGCAGAAATAAGAAGGGGCTGCCGCACTGAGTGCGGCGGCTCCTTTTATATATGGGTCGGATCGCCCTGGTTGAGAGACTGATGCTATGGCGTCCGGCCTGGTTTTGGATGGAATCGGCGTGCTCTGTGTCAGGAATACATTTAGAATGTGGACGGATGACCACATAATATGAGATTGCATGGAACGGCCCTGCCGTATAAAATAGAAGAGAAAGAACAGGCAAAGGAAAAAAAGGAAGGAGAAGATCATGAGAGAAATCATCAATGGGAACAATCTGGTGCTTGGTACCTGCTATTATCCCGAACATTGGGACAGAAGCCTGTGGGAGGAGGATCTGAACCGGATGCTGGAGGCGGGAATCCGCGTTATCCGCATCGCAGAATTCGCCTGGAATAAGATCGAACCGCGGGAGGGGGAATATACCTGGGAATTTTTTGACTCATTCCTGGATGTTGTGGAAAAAACACCCATGAAGGTTATTTTCTGCACGCCGACAGCCACGCCGCCCGCCTGGCTGGTGGAGGAATATCCGGAGGTGCTGAACGCGCAGATGGACGGAACCCTTTATCGGCATGGAGCAAGAAGACATTACAATTACAATTCCCCCATCTATCAGCGTTTTGCGGCCAACATTACGGAAAAATCCGCCGCCCATTACGGTCCCCGTCCCTGCGTGATCGGCTGGCAGATCGACAATGAGTTAAACTGCGAAACCTCGGAATTCTATTCGCAGAGCGATACGGTGGCTTTTCGTGAATTTCTGAAGAAAAAATATGGTACTATCGAGGCGCTCAACGAGGCCTGGGGCACGGTGTTCTGGAACCAGACCTATACCGCCTGGAGCGAGGTGTATGTGCCGCAGACCACCATCAGCAATTCCACCAATCCGCACCGGGTTCTGGATTATCTGCGCTTCATTTCCGACAGCGCCTGCCGTTTCGCCGGACTGCAGGCCAGAATCATACGGAAATATAAAAAGCCGGATGATTTCATCACCACCAACGGTCTGTTCGGAAACCTGGACAATCACCGGATGACAGAGGAAAGCCTGGATTTCATCACCTACGATTCCTATCCGAATTTTGCCTACTGCCTGGACTCCTACAATGACAGGGATCTGCTGAAGGACCGGAAGTGGAGCCGTAATCTGACGGAGACGAGAGCGATTTCTCCGAATTTCGGCATCATGGAGCAGCAGTCCGGAGCCAACGGCTGGAACACCCGGATGGAGGCTCCCACCCCCAGACCCGGTCAGATGACACTGTGGACCATGCAGTCCATCGCCCATGGGGCGGATTATGTGAGCTATTTCCGCTGGCGCACCTGCACGGTGGGGACGGAAATCTACTGGCACGGCATTCTGGACTATTCCGGCAGAGAAAACCGGAGACTGCGTGAGCTGCGGGACATCCACAGAAAGGTGGAAGGACTGCAGGAGATTGCCGGATCCGTTTACGAAGCAAAGGTGGGTATCCTGAAGGATTACGACAACATCTGGGACGCTCAGGTGGACAGATGGCATGAGCGGGTGGACCGGGAGAGCCAGAAGAACCTGTTTGCTGCAGCCCAGCTTATGCATACACCGGTGGATTTTGTCTATCTGACGGAATACACAACCCTTTCTGATCTGCAGAAATATGAGCTTTTGTTCTATCCTCATGCGGTGATCCTGACAGAGGAACGCATGGCTGTTCTGGAGGCCTATGTGCGGAAAGGCGGAAAGCTGGTCATGGGCTGCCGTACCGGCTATAAGGACTTAAACGGCAGATGTGTCATGGATTATCTGCCCGGCCCTGCCGCAAATCTTACCGGAACGGATATCCCGGAATACAGCTTCGTCGCACCGGATGAGGGAAAGGTTTACGCCGACTGGGACGGTGAAAAGATCGAAGCCGCCGTATTCAACGACATCCTCGCGCCTGTGGGAGAAAACGCCGAGGTGCTTGCCGTCTATGAAAACAGCTATTACGCGGGAGAGCCTGCCCTCATCCGGAACCGGTTTGGAAGGGGAGAGGCATACTATTTCGGCGGCGCGTTCAGCCTGGAGGCGGCGAAGGCCTTCCTGAGAAGGCTCGAAGCAGCACAGCCCTATGCGAAGATAATCGAGGTGCCGGAGGGCTGTGAGATCGCGGTGAGAAGAAAGCCGGGAGCGGACGGCGCGGCATATCTGTTTGTGCTTAACTATCAGCATGAGCCCGTGCAGATTACGCTGAAGCAGCCCATGCGGGAGCTGACAGGCGGAAATCCGGAGGAAGGAACCATTACCGTGGAAAAATTTGGAGTAAAAGTGTACCGGATGCCGTGAGCCCTGCCCCGGCGGGGCAGTAATGTTGAGGAGAAAGCGGATGAGAACGGATCGGCTGTATGCGATCACAGTTTATCTGATGAATCACGGGAGAACGTCGGCAGGAGAACTGGCACGCCGTTTTGAGGTATCCGTGCGCACTATTCAGAGGGATATGGATTCCCTGTGCGCCGCAGGCATTCCCATCGCGGCGACGGCCGGAATAAACGGCGGATATGAACTGGCGGAGCGCTTTACCTTAAACAATCAGATCATATCCCGGCAGGATTATTCCCATATTCTTACCGCGTTAAACGGTCTGGCTACGGCGACGGGAGACAGAGGAATTTCTGACATATATGAAAAAATCAGTCCGGCGGCCGATGGAAATCAGACAGGGATGATTCTGGATTTTTCTGTTCTGCAGGAGGGAAACAGCCGGTTCCTGCCGCTCCTTCAGACAGCGGTCAGCGAAAGGAAGGCGGTAACCTTCCGATATACCAACAACAGAAATGAAACGAAAATCCATACGGTGGAGCCGATTGCGGTAATTTACAGATGGTACTCCTGGTATCTGCTGGCGTACTCGCCGGAAAAGGGGGACTACAGAACCTATAAGCTTCTCCGTATGGAAAACCTTGAGACAACCGACATTGACTTTACCAGAGAGCATGCCTGTCCGGAGAAAGTTCTCGCAGAGCACGACCGGCACAATACGTTCACTCAGACCGCTGTTACGGTGAAATGTGATCCGGATTATGTGATGAAAACTGCTGAATATCTGAACGGGAGGGTGACGAAATACCTGGATGATAAGAAGGCCCTGATGGAATTGTCTGTGGTTGAGAGCGAACAGCTTTGGATCGGCACCCTGCTGTCTCTTGGAGATCATGTTGAGATCGTTTCTCCGGACCACATAAAACAGAGAGTGCTTGACTGCGCCGAAAAAATTATTTCTCTGTACCGGAAACCATGACATAATGCTGACGTAGTTCCTCTGATACAATGATACAAAAATACGCCTGCAGGGCGGGATTCAAAGATCAGTGTCAAAAAGGAGGAACCTGCGATGTCGACAGCCAAATATGATGAAAAATGTCCGGTTTATGAAACGCCGTCCTTCATGCTTCGTCCGGTCGGAGAGGGAAATGAGATCTGTTCCTGTCGAAGGGAATATGAGGAGCATAAACATGTGAGGTTTGCAATTCTTTCCAAAACCGGCGGGGAGGCGGCCGGAACTCTTGAAATTTCCGGCGGAAAAGAAGGAATTTTGCGATCGGATCTTTTCCCGGATTATGACGGAGAAGCCTTTATGGAAGAACTGATCCGGCTGGCGGTACTGCGTTTTATCCGGGATTTTCGGATGGAGAGCCTGAAGGTGAAAGTCTCTGATACCCCGGAGAGAATTCCGCTGCTGAGAAAATATGGCTTTATTCCATCAAAAACCCGTCGAAACGGATTGGAATATTACGAACGGTCTGTCAGAAGAACCTTTGATCCGGACAGAGGTATCGCGTTCTGCGGGCTGGCATGCTGTGTCTGCGGGGAAAACAAAACCTGCGCCGGGTGCAGGAAGGGCGGCTGCGGGGACAGAGAAGCCTGCAGAAATTACCGGTGCTGCAGCGCAAAGGGACTGGAGGGCTGCTGGGCATGCGGAGATTTTCCCTGCGATGCTCCCATGCTGGCAAAACCAAGAGTCAGAGCCTTTGCCGAATACGTGGCGGAAAACGGAGAGGAGCGCCTGCTTGCCGCGCTGAAAAGGAATGAGGAGTGCGGTGTGCTTTACCATTATGACGGCCAGCTGACGGGCGATTACGATCTGTTTCAGAGAAAAGAAGAGATCATTGCCTTTCTCGAGCGGGGGCTGCAGAATTGATTCCTGATGGAAGCTTCCGGATGCAGAATTCTTCAAACCCTGCATTTCAGCCGCTTCCGCTTATCCAAAATAATTCTCATTCATAAAAATTTAAGCCAAATTTTATTGATTTAATTGATTTATCATGTATAATTATGGATATGGGAAAAAAGGAGAAAATATCCGAATTTCCTGAAAAATAATAAGAAGAGAGGTAATAGGTAAGATGGCAGCGATTGATTTAACCAAGTATGGCATCACAGGAACCGTGGAAATTGTTCACAACCCTTCCTATGAGCTGTTATTTGAAGAAGAAACCAAGCCGGGTCTTGAGGGATATGAAAAAGGACAGGTCAGCGAGCTGGGTGCAGTTAACGTAATGACCGGTATCTATACGGGACGTTCCCCCAAAGACAAATTCATCGTAATGGATGAGAATTCCAAGGACACCGTATGGTGGACCTCCGATGAGTACAAGAACGACAACCATCCCGCTTCCGAAGAGACCTGGAAGGCAGTAAAGGACATTGCTCTGAAGGAGCTCTCTGATAAGAAGCTGTATGTTGTAGATGCTTTCTGCGGCGCCAACAAGGATACCCGCATGGCGATCCGTTTCATCATGGAAGTTGCCTGGCAGGCACACTTTGTAACCAACATGTTCATTAAGCCTTCCGAGGAAGAGCTTGCAAACTTTGAGCCTGATTTCGTTGTCTACAACGCTTCCAAGGCGAAGGTTGAGAACTACAAGGAGCTGGGACTGAACTCCGAGACGGCAGTTGTATTCAACATCACCAGCCGCGAGCAGGTTATCCTGAACACCTGGTATGGCGGAGAGATGAAGAAGGGTATGTTCTCCATGATGAACTACTACCTGCCTCTGAAGGGAATCGCTTCCATGCACTGCTCCGCGAATACCGATATGAACGGTGAGAACACCGCCATCTTCTTCGGCCTTTCCGGAACCGGTAAGACCACCCTTTCCACCGATCCCAAGCGTCTGCTGATCGGCGATGACGAGCACGGCTGGGACGACAACGGCGTGTTCAACTTCGAGGGCGGCTGCTATGCAAAGGTTATCGACCTGGACAAGGACTCCGAGCCTGATATCTACAACGCAATCAAGAGAAACGCTCTGCTTGAGAACGTAACTCTGGATGAGAACGGCAAGATCGACTTCACCGATAAGAGCGTGACCGAGAACACCCGTGTATCTTATCCGATTGACCATATTAAGAACATTGTGCGCCCTGTATCTGCAGCGCCTGCAGCCAAGGAAGTTATCTTCCTGTCCGCTGACGCTTTCGGCGTACTGCCTCCGGTATCCATCCTGACTCCCGAACAGACCCAGTACTACTTCCTGTCCGGATTCACCGCAAAGCTTGCCGGAACCGAGCGCGGAATCACCGAGCCCACTCCTACCTTCTCCGCCTGCTTCGGACAGGCCTTCCTGGAGCTGCATCCGACCAAGTATGCGGAAGAGCTGGTAAAGAGAATGCAGCAGAGCGGCGCAAAGGCTTATCTGGTTAACACCGGATGGAACGGCACCGGAAAGCGTATCTCCATCAAGGATACCCGCGGAATCATCGACGCGATCCTGAACGGAGACATTCTGAAGGCTCCCACCAAGAAGATCCCTTACTTCAACATCGAAGTACCTACCGAGCTTCCTGGTGTTGACACCAACATCCTTGACCCTCGCGACACCTATGCAGATGCGTCCGAGTGGGAGACCAAGGCGAAGGATCTGGCTTCCAGATTCATCAAGAACTTCTCCAAGTACGAAGGAAACGAAGCCGGAAAGGCTCTGGTTTCCGCTGGCCCTCAGCTGTAAATCGTACCGGTACAGGCATATCTGCGCAGACGCTTATCAGTCATGCGCAGGATATACATTGCATAATATGCATGCATATCATGCAAGAAAAAAGAATTTCGGATTTTTTCAGGCGTGGCTTTGGCCGCGCCTGTTTTTGAAAGATGCTTTTTCTATCCGATGAAAGGGAGGTGAAACGGAAGTGAAAAACATACTCGCTTTGCTGGAACTGAGGAATGGCCTCAGCCAGGTGAGAGCCCATGCAGAATGACAGATCTGTGTGATCGCGGAGACTGCGCCGTAAGGCGGAAGACTCCGATTTCTGTATGGGCGAAACAGGCAGATCGGCTCATTCTGCACTTATTTGTGTAACAGACGGGATGTGGACGCGTTTTTCTGAAAAAGAAAGGCTGCGTTTCCGCGCGGTTGCGGACAAATAAGGAGAGGCAGAAATGGGATACAGAAATGCAGCGGATATTTTACCGGAAAATCTTCTGGAAGCGATCCAGGCCTATATCGAGGGAGAGGTTGTATATATTCCGAAAACATCTCCGAGGAAGGACTGGGGAGAAGGGAGCGGCTCCCAGGGATATTACCGCAGAAGGAATGTGGAGATCAGAAAGAGTTTCCTTGCGGGAATGTCGATGGAGGAGCTGGCGCTCAGGTACGGGCTGGCGCGGGGGACGATCCGGAATATTATTTATAAACAGAATGTATGAAGGCCGGGACGCATGCCTGATGGCAGGCGGCCAGGGCTGTACATGTACAAAGCGGCGCTTTATGGCGCCGCTTTTCTTTGACTAAATATTTGTTATAATGGAAACAGGACATACAGGTGTCATGTTTCATGGGATATGATAAAGACAGCCTCGGAAAAGATGGGGCATACCGGACTGGAGGAAGCTATGAAAATCGACCGTCTGATCGGCATTTTATCCATCCTGCTGCAGAAGGATACCGTCACCGCGCCGGAGCTGGCGGAACGATTCGAAGTGTCCCGGCGCACCATCGGGCGGGATATCGACGCGCTGTGCCGGGCGGGGATTCCGATTCAGACCAGGCAGGGAACAAACGGCGGAATATCCATCATGGAGAACTTCCGGATGGACCGGACTCTTCTGACCGGGGAAGAAATGCGGGACATTCTGGCAGGACTTCGCAGTCTGGACAGCGTCAACGGCACAAACCGCTACGGACAGCTCATGGAAAAGCTTTCCGCTGGTTCTTCCAATTTTATGACAGGGGACCAGTCTGTGCTCATTGATCTGTCCTCCTGGTATAAGGACTCCCTGGCTCCCAAAATCGAACTGATCCGAAACGCCATTGACGGCTGCAGGGAGCTTCAGTTTCTGTATTATGCCCCAAAGGGAGAGAGCAGAAGGAGCATCGAGCCTTATTACCTGATTTTTCGCTGGTCCAGCTGGTATGTCTGGGGCTGGTGCGGACTGCGGAAGGACTTCCGCCTGTTCAAGCTGAACCGTATGGAGGAACTGCGCCTGTCAGAGAGCACATTCATCAAAAGGCCGGTGCCCCTGCCGGATCTGAAAAATGAAAGAATCTTTCCGGGCGGAATTCATGTGAAAGCGCTGTTTGACGCCGGATGCAAGTGGCGGCTGGTGGAGGAGTTCGGCGCGGCCTGCTTTCAGGAACAGCCGGACGGGAGGCTTCTGTTTTCCGCTGATTATACGGACGAGGAAAATCTGCTTACCTGGCTGCTTTCCTTCCGTGACCGTGCGGAGATTCTGGAGCCGGAAAACCTGAGGAAGAAAATGCGGATGGAGCTGGAAAGAACTCTGGAGCGATATACCTGAAAGAAGCAGGAGGTATCTGAAAATGGCATTTGATTACAAAAAAGAATACAAAGAATTTTACCTGCCGCCCAAAAAGCCTGGGATCATTGATGTCCCTGAGATGAACTATGTGGCCGTCCGGGGCCGTGGAAATCCCAACGAGCCGGATGGAGAATATCAGGCGGCAATGGGGATCTTATACGGAATCGCCTTCACCATCAAAATGAGCGAAAGGGCGGGACATGCAATCGAAGGATATTTTTCCTATGTGGTTCCGCCGCTGGAAGGGCTTTGGCGGCAGCGGGGAATGCAAGGAAAGGAAGTAGGATTCGATTACGGGAGGAAAGAAGATCTGGAATGGATTTCCATGATCCGCCTGCCGGAATTTGTGACAAGGGGAGTCTTTGACTGGGCGGTTCGGGAAGCTGAGGAGAAAAAACAGAAGGATTTTTCAAAAGCGGAATTTTTTACATATTGTGAAGGGCTATGTGTGCAGTGCATGCATGTGGGGCCATATGACGACGAACCGGACACGATCAGACGGATGAAGGAATATGCCAAAGAGCTGGGATATGAGGTGGATGACCGGAGTGTGGAAAACGGGCAGGAAAAAAGACAGGAAAAATGGGATGAAGGGGAGAAAAACGGGAAGGATGGGGTATTATTTCAGCGCTGCCATCATGAGATCTATCTGAGCGATCCCAGACGCACCGCGCCCGAACGGCTTCGCACGGTAATCCGGCAGCCGGTAAGGCTGCGGTGCTGTCCGGATCGTTTATTATAATGCGGTATGAGGAAGATAAGCCCCCATTTTTTTCAGTTTTTTCTGCAGTTCAGGAACTGAAATTTCACGCGGACTGCTATCTTTTGCCATGGCTGCCGCAGCGCCGGCCGCCATGCCGGTGATAAAGCAGCATGGCATTACTCTTGTGGAGCCGTTCATTTCGCGGCTGGTGCTGATGCAGCGTCCAGCCACCAGCAGATTGACGGTATCCTGCGGCAGCAGGCAGCGGTAGGGAATACCATAGCTGTTTCCTTTCCCGTATCCTTTGAGATAGTTCTCTTCATATTGAGATTTTTCAGCTCCCGGTGCAATGGGATGCAGGTCAATCGGATAGCAGTAACGACCGATCTCGTCTTCAAAAGATGCACGGGAATCATAGTCTTCATTGCTGAGGATATATTCGCCCCGGATACGCCGGGTCTCCCGGAAGCCTAGAAGTCCTCCTGTGGAAACCAGTTTTGCGTTTTCGTAGCCTTCGAGATAATGATTGTAATAAAATTCATATTCCGGCATCCGGCGGCGGGCTTCAATGATACCACGCGTAATATCGGATTCACTGGTACCGTCCACGGAAAATACATGTCCAATATTGCCGCCGCCCATATCAGAGGGCAGATGCCACATGCCGGGCAGGCTGGAATCCTGCACGCTGAACACACCGTCGGCAAATGCCCGGGAGAGATTTCGGTTATCCGGATCCTGGCCGACGATTACGACTGCCCGTTCCCAATCTACGTTGCTCCACAGGCTGCAAAGGGTGGCGGGCATCATACATCCCCTTTCGTCGCCCTTATCTGCGTGTGCGCCTGCCATCATTGCCAGCGTACCGTCGCCGGTACAGTCAATAAAGGTATGTGCCTGTATGGCAAACAACTGCTCATGTCCCTGTAGAATCACCGAATCGATCAGGCCATTTTCTGCCTGTACGTCGATCAGCGTGGTGTCAAACAGAAAATCCGCACCACTTTTTACCATCATGTCATCATATATCCGTTTGAGCTTTTCGATGTCTATTGGAAATTCCAGTTCAGTAAAGTCGGCCTGTGAGCCGTATAACGCATCGAATACTTCACGGCCGATCCCCCCAGCCATAAAGTTCACACCATCTGAAAAACGCATGAAAGCCGGTACGGAGGAAAGCGCAGCAGCGCCTCCGAAGCTCTGGTGTTTTTCGGCAAGGAAAACGCTGACGCCCATGCGCGCCGCGGTAACGGCGGCTGCCAGTCCGGCCGGACCGCCGCCTGCAATAAATACATCTACCTGCCTGGTTACGGGTATTTTGCGCTGAAATATGATTTCTTTCATATCCTTCTCCATTAAAATTTATTTTTGCTGAATAGACAGAAACTGCGGTGTTTCTGTTATTCGTTGATGATGAAAACTTTATTTCTGGATGGATGCTTTCCGGCTTTCCAGTTCAATCAGAACCGGAATCGGTGCTGATGCCCAGGCGTGGCAAAGGCTGGTATTCCATTTTTGTTCTTTTCCCCATGCCTCATAGGCGGAAGTGGCGCCTTCCGATATCATCTGATACCAGGAGTGGCAGCTTTTATTGGCAATTAATTCACGGACTGCCTGGGGACAGCCGAGCCGGAGTAGTCCAAAAAGTACAAAATAGGATACATACACACCACAGCAAAGACCTTTCTGCATGATGAATTCCGCAATCCGGTTTCCTTCTGGTGCAAGGTTAAAAAAGGCAGCAAAGGCATTTGCGTGAAGGGAGCTGTGTCTGCTTATTGTAGAATCCACGAACAATCCGGTTTCCTGGTCGAAAAAGTGTGTAATAAACTGCTGCTTCAGCTGTTCAGCTTCAGAAAAATCTGATTTGGAGGCAGGTGTTGGATCAGATATTTTTAAGATGCTTCGCAGCCTTTCCATACATTGCTTCATTCCGATGTACAAAGCGTTTATCACATTATGACAGCCCTTTCCGACAGGAGACTGAGGCAGATCAAAGTCATAATTATCTCTCAGATTTGCCGGCCAGTCCACAAGATTCCACTTGGTGTTTACCTGTTCCAGTAAACCGCTGTCATTTTTGAACTTGTCAAAATATTGTTCGACGCCTTTTGCGGCCGGATAAAGTTTTTCAAGAAAAGCGCTGTCCTTTGTAAAGTCATAATACATAAGAAGCTGATAGGGATAGAGCAGGGAGTAGTCTGCGATTTCCTGCATAAAACTTCCGGGAGCAACAGCCATCATCCCTCTGCAGATTATTGTGGAATGTGCGAAATCCATGAGTGCCTTTTTAAAAAGCTTCGTATCTCCGGTGAGGCAGTACAGCGCATGAGCGGTCACGGTAAGGTCTCCCAGATACTGTCCCTTTTCACGGCTCGGACAGTCAAGAAAACCCTCCTGACAGCAGTTCCTGACTGCGTTTTTGCAGATATTCCAGATCTGCCGTATCAGCGGATCTTCTGAATGAAAGCTGCATCTGCTGTCGTCAAATGGATAATGTCGGAAGAAAACTCTGAAATCCTCCATATCCAGATCTTTTTCTGTGATCAGCTGCACATATCGAAAACATTTGTACTCAAAGGTTTCCAGATTGTTGGCACCATCCGCCAGTATAAGACGATCCTCATAGCAGCAGCCGCATCGCATTTCGTAGCGTACAACAACATTACTCAGGGAAACGTCATTGACAGATTTCCCGGAGTCGGAATCAATCAGTTCTTCCCCGTATCGAATTATGACTTCATCGTCGCTGCAGCCGGTGACCGTCATGGAGAAGGTTCCGGTCAATTCTGTACCAAAATCGAGAAGATATCCATTGGAAAGTTTTTTGACCTGAGTTGGCTTTCGTTCTTCAACTGTTACATTGTCACATGGCTGTGGAATGAAAACGTGGTCGTCTTCACTGCATATAACGGCTGTTTCCCAGCGGGAATCATCATAATAGGGAGATTTCCAGCCGGAAAGCTTTTTGCGGTTATCAATAATTTCATTAAACTGTGTATTATAGCCTATGATTCTGTTGTAGCCATATTCTTCCAGGGTTCTACATTTCCATCTGTTGTCCAGAAGCTGTATGCCATCGGCCCACAGCTCGGCAATCATCCCCTGCCTGTAGTCCCCGCTGGTATATGCCCGGTTAACAAGGCCTTGATAATATACATGAACAGCAACAGTATTTACACCTTTCCGGAGATGATCCGTAATATTCACCTGGTTGTAATAGTAGCAGAAGGGATAGGAGCCGGCCGGTCCCTGGGTGATATAAGTCCCGTTTACATAAAGTCTGTAATGGTCATCTGCTGAAATGTACAGAACAGCTTTTTCCGGCTGACTGGACAGCACAAACGTCTTGCGGAATATGGTATGATTGTTTTTCAAATCCTCCCGATGTACAGGTGCCTGAAACCGGGAATCCCATTCCCGGTGGAGCAGCTGAAGCGGCTTTACGTTTTTAAACAGGGGGCTGCATATCCAGGTATTTTGCCATTTTTTTCCTTTTATATTCATAAATATAATCTTTCCTTTTGGTAATCAGCGGAAGCAGTCAGGCTTATGGTTCCTGAAGAAAGACTACCTGTTTCCATGAAAACGGGAAACTTTGGATGGAGATGTACCTTTTTGCTCGCGGTACACCTTGCTGAAATAAAATACATCTGAAAAACCGCACAGCTCGGCGACCTCTCCTACCGTATTTTCTCCGTTTAAAAGCATGTTCTCGGCCTGGTTAAGCCGGATGGTAGTGATGTATTGACGAAAGGACATCCCGGTCTGCTGTTTGAACAGATTGCCAAAATAAACAGGGCTTAAATCGACGATTCTGGCCGCGTCGGAAAGCTTCAATGGCTGATTGTAATGACTGGCGACATATTCCATAATCTTTTTTACCCGGAAATCGGATATTTTATTTTCTTCTCTGGTATATAGAAGCTGATAAAATTCTTCCAGAATGAGCAGAATATAAGCCTGTGCGTGAAGCTTACATCCTGGCCTTTTCAGCAGAATGGATTTTTGAATCTCGTCATATAAAAAGGACAGACTGGGATGATTCCCAATCCTGCAGACCAGAGGAAAGGGAAGAGAGAAAGGCTCACCTTCAGGAGTGCGCACAATAATATTCAGGCATTGACTTTCGATAAGACGGTCCGGAAAGGTTCTGGCGCGTCTTGTACTTCCGGGAGGAATACAGAGCAGATCTCCGGCAGAGACAGGGTAGACTTTGTCGTTAATAGAATATTCGGCTTCTCCGCCAACAATATATGTAACATCGGTATAATCGATAATGCTGCGCGGAATAATCCATCCCGGCGTCGGATAGCGGTGAATGTAATATACCAGATCGACAGTAAACTGATCATTATAAATATTGTCTACAGAAAGGTCTGGGTGTGAGGGGGGGGGGTAAAATGATCTTTCATATTAAACAAATGCTCCTGCAAACTGCCTGTTTCAGGTGAAGTATAGCACGATATTTTTTTTTCAGCAATGATTATTACAAAATATCTTTAGTTTTTCCATGTCCGGATAAAGTCAATCTTGATATAATCTGGATATCGCAAGTGCAAAAAAGATAAATAATGCACAAAAAGAGGGTGAAAAAACTACATAAAATTTATAAATAAATGCGGCTAAAGTAAAAATTTATACTAAATGTGTATAAAATTATTTCATAAGGAAAAGGGGAAAACTGATGGGGAAAAAGGTAAGAAAAACATTTGTTAAGGCGTGGAATTATAAATGGATATATCTGATGCTCCTGCCCGTTGTCGTATATTTTGTCATCTTTAAATACGTTCCGATGTATGGGATTACCATCGCGTTTAAGGATTACAATATATTTAAGGGAATGTTTGAAAGTCCCTGGGTCGGGCTGGACGTATTTGAAAAAATTTTTGCAAATAAGAACTTCTGGTCGGCAATCAAAAATACATTTATTCTGAATTTGTCTTCTCTGGCTGTCAGCTTTCCGCTGACCATTATTGTTTCCCTCATGCTGAATGAACTGGGAAGCGCCAAATTCAAAAAAGTCACACAATCCATCCTTTATCTGCCGCATTTTGTATCATGGGTGGTTGTTGCAGGAATTGCGACCAACATGTTTGCTCTGCAGGATGGAACGATTAATGCGATTCTGGAAAGGCTGGGAGTGGAGCCGGTTCCCTTCCTGAGCGATAATGGATGGTGGATATTTACCTATATTGTATGTAATGTGTGGAAAGAAATAGGCTGGGGAACCATCATCTATCTGGCGGCGCTGACCGGGGTGGACGAAACATTATATGAAGCGGCATATCTGGATGGTGCCTCCAAGTTTCAGCGGCTGATTTACATAACTCTGCCGAGCATTAAGTCCGTTATCGTAACCATGCTGATTCTTTCTCTGTCGAAGATGATGACAATCGGTCTGGACGCGCCTCTGCTTTTGGGAAATAACAAGGTAATGGGAGTGTCGGAGGTAATCAGTACCTATACATATCGAATCGGTATTGAGAAAGCAATGTACAGTGAATCCACTGCTATTGGATTGTTCCAGTCTGTTGTCAATATCATAATTCTGGTAGCAGCGGACCGGTTTGCAAAACTGATAGGAGAAGAAGGAATCATATAAGGGAGGAAATTATGTCTGTGAAAAAAACGGCTAAGAAAAAAATTACAGTGGGCATTGTACTGAACTATGCGCTGATTACTTTGCTGACATTTATCTGTCTGTATCCTTTTTTAAATGTGCTTGCCTATTCCTTCAGTGGATATAATGCTGTACTCTCCAGATCAATTACCTTTTATCCGAAGGATTTTTCCCTGGACGCCTATAAACAGATTCTGGGAAGAACCACGATCTGGACGGCAATGAGAACAACGGTAATTATTACACTGCTGGGGACTGCCTTGAGCCTGACGCTTACGACTTTTGCAGCGTATGCGCTTTCCATCCGCGACCTGCCGGGAAGAAAGTTCCTGTCCGGAATGATTTTGTTCACCATGTATTTTGGAGGCGGTATGATCCCGACATTTCTTGTTGTTAAGAATGTGGGACTGTATGATACGCTTGGAGCCCTTTTTATTCCACAGTCGGTCAGTGTGTTCAATTTTATTGTGATGAGAACCTTTTTCAGAGAACTTCCGGAAAGCCTTCAGGATGCTGCGCGGATAGACGGAGCTTCCTATATGCAGATCCTTGTAAAAATCATTCTGCCTCTGTCGTTACCGATTCTTGCAACAATGGGACTGTTTTATGCTGTAGGATACTGGAACTCCTATTTTGAGGCATTGATTTATATCCAGGACGTGAATAAATACACCCTGCAGCTTCGTTTGAGGTCTCTGTTGTTTGGAAGTGAGCTGACCAGTAATACGGCGGATAATATGGCCGGTACAATGGTGCTGCCGCAGTCTCTGAAAATGGCAATTGTGGCAGTTTCGACAGTACCGATTCTGGTGGTTTATCCATGGCTTCAGAAGTATTTTGTAAAGGGAGTCATGCTGGGTTCTGTGAAAGGGTAAATCTGGCCAAGACGGTCAAAAAGATAAAGATTTACAAAAAAGAAAGGGGAAAACTTATGAAAAGGAAAAAAATTTTTTCTGGTGTGCTTGCATTGGTAATGACGGTGTCATTATTTGCCGGTTGCGGTAATACGTCCGAATCGGGCGGAGAGAGCAGCCCGGCAGCGAATGCAGGTGGAAATGAGAGCACGGCCGCCGCTGCGGGAGAAGAAAGTGAACAGGCCTCTTCCAGCGGGTATCAGACTACATATGGTTCGAAGCAGTTTGACGGCGTGACAATCCAGGTAGAACTGTTTGACCGGGAAAATGCGCCGGAAGGATCAACCATAACGGACAACAGATGGACAAAATATATCCAGGACGAGATGGGGAAGGTTGGCATTAATGTTGAATTTGTGGCCGTTCCCAGAGGAGATGAGGTGGACAAGCTGACCAGTATGATGGCAGGAGGAATAGCTCCTGATATCGTATTGACATATACCTATTCCATTGCAAAAGATTATTATGATCAGGGTGGTGTCTGGAATCTGTCAGAGTTTGTAGATGGAGAAGGGCAGGCTGAGAATCTGAAAGCATATCTTGGTGAAGATGTCCTTGATATGGGAAGAACAAACGGAGAGGAGCTGTACGGTATTGTCGCCAAACGTGCAACAACCGCACGCAGTAACTTCTTTGTGAGGAAGGACTGGATGGATGAGCTTGGTATCAGCGTGCCGACAACTGTCGATGAAGTGTATGATATGGTTGATCAGATGGTACACAACAATCCGGATGGAAGAACGGATGTGATCGGATCCACCATATGGGATGATGGATACTTTATGGCGGCATTTTCCAAGCTTGCATCAGATCCCGTACAATCGCTGATTTCCTGTAAGCTTACGAGGGATTATGTGGACGAAGGAATGAAGGACTTCTATCGCTTCAGAAACAAGATGTATAACAATGGTCTGCTTCATCCCGAATATTATGCTCTTCCGACGGATGACTACATCGGCTATATTGTAAATGGCAGCATGGCAACCTTTGAGGATCATGTAGGCGCCAACATCGACTCCAGAGACGGATACGCACTGCAGACGTTGAGAGAGAATGATCCTGAAGCTGATATTGTGGCAATCCCGCCTCTTGAGAATATCTGGGATGGAAAGCAGTATTCTACGACTTATTCCCAGGGCGGTCTGATCGCATTCTGCCCGAAGACTGCAGATGCGGAAACGGTGGAAGCCTGTGTGACCTACCTTGACTGGCTGTGTACAGAAGCCGGAGGCTTTACCATTACACAGGGATTTGAAGGAGAGCATTTCGAATATGATGAAGACGGAGTTCCCTCTGTCATTGATGCTGATTATAACACTGCGGATAAGGACTGGATCAGCGGCGATCTGTTCATTACCGGAAACGGCGGATACTTTGAAACTGTAGATGATTATAACAAGGCAACCTCTAAAAAGTATCCTGGATATGAAGATTATTTCATCACGGATCAGGAATATGCCCTGATGGGAGATCATATTGAGGATATTGATGATTCGCTCTATACATCTCCTTCCCAGGCAGAGCTGGCAGCGGACATCAACCTTGTCAGAGATGAATGGCTCGTTAAGGTCATTACCTGTCCGGAAAGTGAATTTGATGCTAACTGGGATTCTTATATGGCAGCGCTGAAGGATGCGGGAGTTGAAACCGTGCATGAGGAGCGTACCGCTTATTTTGAAGCTCAGTAAAATATGATAACTGAAGAAGGAAAATGATGTGGATGACAGTGCACCCGGTTTGTTTCCGGGTGCATTGTCTGACAAAAGGGTAAAAAGGGAGAGCATAAAAGCATTATGAAAACAGATTATTTTGAAGAGATCCGTAAGGGGAAAAAGAGATCAACAGCATATCTGGAGCATGTTATTAGCAACGGACAAACAAACGTTTATCTGAAAGGCGACCTGCAGAATAATTTTGAAACAGTTTACTTTGAGCTGGCGAGACTGGAGCTGTTTAACAGGGGGATTGAAACAGGGCCAATCCATTTCCCCAATATTCAGAGGTCGCTCCACAGGGTAAATGAAAGACTGGACTGCGGTGATTTTGTAATACCTGCCTTTCTGACGATTTTATACCGTTATCAGGATTCTGATCTTTTGACAAAGGAGATGCTGCAGGAACTGGAGGATGCTGTTCTGAATTTTAAATACTGGATTGATGAGCCTGGGGTGGACGTTCATCTTCCCTGTTACTTTACGGAAAATCACCAGGTATTGTTTCATTCTATCGAATATCTGGCAGGCCAGCTTTATCCTGACCGGATATTTACCAATAATGGTAAAAACGGGGCATGGCACAGGGAGCATGGGCGGACCTATTTAAAAAGATGGCTTACCTGGAGAAAGCGGTTTGGCTTTTCGGAGTGGCTTTCAAACGGATATTATGCGGAGGACATGCTGGGACTCATGATTCTGTCGCAGCTTGCGGAAGAGGAGGCAATCCGCGGCCAGGCAGAGGGACTGATAGAGCTTCTGCTTTTTGATATTGCGGTACATTCTTTTAAGGGAAGCTTCTGCCCGACGAACGGAAGAATGTATAATGGGCCTACCATGAACCCGGATTTCTCTTCTGCTAATGCGCTGGCTGCGGAACAGTGGGGAAGAGGCTATGTAGACGGAGGAATGGAACAGGCGATGGCCGCTATCCTGCTGGCCGTTTATGATTATCAGTGTAATGAAGTGATCTGTGACATCGCCCTGAATCCGCCGAAAGAGTCGGAAAATAAACAGAGAATGAGTCTGAATGTGGAAGATTCCGAGAGGTACGGAATTGATCCGTCTGATTTTGATAATATTATGCTGTACTGGAGCCTGCATACTTTTTATCATCGGGATGTCATTAAGAATTCCAGAAAATTCTGCCCGGAATGGTACAATATAGACGCAGCGGTTACCGCAAATCTGGAAAAATTCCGGATGTGTGACGCAGCAGGGGTGTATACGGATCCTGATCCGAATGCATCGGCGCTGACACAGGTGGAAATTTATACTTATAAAACAGAAGATTATATGTTAAGCTGTGCGCAGAATTACAGAAAAGGGAGGGGAAATTTCCAGCAGCATATCTGGCAGGCCTCTCTGGGAGGAAGAGCCATTGTGTTTGCAACCCATCCAGGTTCCGGCGAATATAACGGAAGGCCGAATTATTTTGTGGGAAACGGCTGCATGCCAAAGGCAACCGCGTACAAAAATGTTCTGATTTCCATTCATCGTATCCCTGCTGACGATCCGCATGGCCTTTGCACACATGCCTATTTCCCGCAGAGGGAATTCGATGAGGTAGTGATGAAAAACGGCTGGATCATCGGAAGAAAGGATGACGGATATGCAGCGCTGTATTCTCTGAAAAAGGGCTGGTGGAATGACAAGAATCCGGAATTGTTCCGTTCCATATATAAGACCAACTGGGAAGCGGAGTATGAGAGAGCGCTTCCTTATGATTACTGGGTTCCGGGACATGCAAATGTCTGGATCTGTGAGCTGGGAAGCCGAAAAGAGTACGGCAGTTTTGAAAAGTTTGTGGAAGCGGTATCGAAAGCGAAGGTAGAGGGAGATACCTTCAGTATCCGTTATCAGTCTCCATCTCTGGGACTGGTTACATCCGGATGGGACGAACCCTTTGTTGTCGATGGACAGGAGATTCAGGTGGATCATTATAAGAGATATGATAATCCTTATTGCCAGGCTGAATTTGATACCGATCAGTACGTAATTTCCTATCATGGGAAAACAATGACAGTGGATTTCAAGGACAAGGAGATCATTTAATTATGAGGAAGCTTCCTTATTTTGATCCAGAATGGAGCATGGCGGAGGATAACGGGTCGTTCGGATCCAGGCTTTTGACGATAGCTTCCCGTTATGTGGGGGCAAATCCCCCCACAACCTTCCGAATTCGAGCGGTCAGTATGGACCAGCCGGTTCAGGGAGCTGATGGAAGCTGGCAGATCAATCTGGGCACCAGACTCGGAGGCGGAACGGATGGATATTCTATCGTCGGCGGCAGTATGATGGGCGGCGTGAGAAAAACTGTGACCCTGGGAATTTCCTGTTTTGCTCCGGTAGAGATGTATCTTAATGACAGATTGATATTCCGTTCGACATTTACGGATGAAATCAATAGTAATCTGTGGCATTGGATGGATGTGGAGCTTAAGCAGGGAAGAAATACGATTACTCTGATATGCAGGAGAACGACAGCCGGTTTCGGCTGTCAGATCTCCCTGCCGCAGACAACGGTTCTTCCGCCAATCAGGGGAAGAGAGGGGCAGGCGGGCTGGATATGGTCGGATCTGCTGGAGACAAAGCCTGTATGGAAAAACGGGGAGGAGGGCCTGAGCTGGGATTCAGATGAGGCGGACAGAATACACTGGAATCCGGATACGAGGGAAGAGGAACCCGGTCCGGCCTCTCCGCAGCAGAGAATTTTTCCGGAAGAGAAGGGATACTGCCTTGCCTGGTGCAGACTGCGGGCCGGTGAGAGAAAGGAGGAAGAGCCTTCTCTGGTTATAGAAAGTTTTGGACATAACCGGATACTCCTGGGTGATGAGATTGACTTTATATGTGAAGACGGAACATTCAGAGTGCCGATTCCGGCAGGCTGCAGAGCGGATTTGAGGGTGATCAGCAGATGCTCCGGGGAAACCTGTGGAGCTGTTGTCCGCGCGGAAGGATGTGAGCTGCTTCCTCCGGGAAGAATGAATGGAACGGGGGAAATATGGGTCTATTCCGGGCCGTTTGTGTCGGAGGAGGAAGCAGAACGGGAAGAATTCCTGAATCTGCTGGCGATGCCGGGAGGAAAAAGATGGCGCCTTGATGGAAAGCGCTTGTGTCTGCGTACTTTTTTTGAGGGCTCTTATGGGGATAAATATTGGGTCAGCCAGGGGGGAAGTGCTTTTGGACGATGGGATTATCCACTGGGAGTAACTCTTTTCGGTCTGCTCAGGACCGCTGTGAGCCTGGGAAAAGAAGAAATCAGAGCATATGCGGAGAATCATATTAAAACATGTGTATCTCTCTATGAATCGGCGGCTGCTGATAAAGCGCTGAATGGCTGTTCCGCATATGATCAGAATCTGATACGCATGGACTGCCTGGATGACTGCGGCTCTATGGGGCTTGCCATGCTGGAATGCCATAAGCTGGCTCCGGATGACAGATATCTGGAAATCGCCGGGAAAATTCGGGAATTTATAGTACACAGACTTTCCAGACTGGAGGATGGGACCTTTTTCCGGCCCGCGCCTGGCGATCATGGGACAGCAACCATATGGGCGGATGATTTATATATGAGTACGCCGTTTTTAAGATGTTACTATGACATAACCGGAGATAAAGAAGCGCTTGAGCTGGGGGCAGAACAATTCCTGAAATTTGCTTCCTATCTGTTTCTGCCGGAGTCAGGCGTATTTTCCCATGTATATGACCTGGACAGAGGATGTGCAACAGGAATTCCATGGGGCAGGGGAAACGGATGGGTATTATTCTCTCTGGCATACTTTCTGGACGGGCTGAAAGATAAGCCGGAGAATTATGAGGAACTTTTGAAGCTGTTTTTTACCCTCAGCTCTTCCTATAGAAAACTGCAGGGAGAAAAAGGACTGTGGCACCA
Organism: Candidatus Eisenbergiella stercoravium; assembly: GCA_019113175.1. GTDB lineage: Bacteria > Bacillota > Clostridia > Lachnospirales > Lachnospiraceae > Eisenbergiella > Eisenbergiella stercoravium. The sequence continues at coordinate 120,465 of DXHY01000011.1, forward strand.
GGTGCTTACAGATCCGCTGTCCTATGAAGAAGCATCCTGTACTGCCATGTTTACCTATGCATTCTGTAAAGGCATTAAAAACGGATGGTATGGAGATGAAGCGCCATTGTACAGAGATGCGGCGGAAAAAGGCTTCCGGGGGCTGGAAAAATACTGCATTGACAGAAACGGTTCCGTACATGGTGTATGTAAAGGATCAGGCTTCTCGTTTACAAAGGAGTATTATCGTGATAATCTATTCTGGGTGACAAATGATAATCATGGTACGGGAATTGTTCTGCTCGCAGGAACTGAATTGTTATCATTGAAGGAATGGGAATTAAAATGATGATGTATACGGACAGCTCCAGAGGACTGAATTTTGCGAAGGATCCGGCGGTTGTCAAATTTCAGGATCGATACTATATGTATTATACAATGAGTCCTGGAAAAGAGAGGCCGGGAACGGTATGGGGGATCGGAATCGCACAAAGCAGAGATCTGGAAAACTGGGAAAAAACGGGAGAAATAGACCCTGCGGGAGAACTGGAAGCCCTGGGAATCTGTGCACCTGGCGCATTGGTTTATGGGGGAAAGGTACATCTGTTTTATCAGACGTACGGGCGTTTTGAAAAGGATGCAATCTGTCATGCATGGTCGGAGGATGGAATTCATTTTGTCAGAAATAAGACGAATCCGATTTTGAGGGCGGAAGGTGCCTGGAATAATGGAAGGGCCATTGACGCAGATGTCTGCATCTTTCATGGGAAACTGTTCCTGTATTTTGCGACCAGGGACCCCGAAGGTAAGATACAGATGCAGGGAGTGAGTAAATGTCCTCTGGATGGAAAATTTGAACGAGGCAGCTGGAAACAGTGCTGTGAAGATGCAATTTTGAGGCCGGAGCTTCCCTGGGAACAGGACTGCATTGAGGCGGCAGCCACGTTATGCAGATATGATAAGGTATATCTGTTTTATGCCGGAGCATATAATAACAGCCCTCAGCAGATTGGCGTGGCGGTAAGCGGAGACGGTATTCATTTTAAGAGGCTGTATCAGACACCTCTGCTAAAAAATGGCCTGCCTGGCAGCTGGAATTCATCTGAGTCCGGCCATCCTTATGTGTTTGAGGATGAGGATAACCGTGTATATCTCTTTTATCAGGGAAATAATGATAATGGGAAATCCTGGTATCTTTCCAGAGTTGAAATTTTATTTGACAATGAAATACCATACGTGAAAGAAGAACAGAACTGAACGAACAGATGCATGCCTCTGTCTTCCTTTATACTGAAGGGAAGATGGGGGCATGTTTCTGGTAAAACGGGCCTGCCGGGATTCGGAAAAGCAGGAAGAAAAAACGGACGCTCCATGATCTGGTATCGGTACCAATTTTGAATATAATCTCGGGATTTCTCATTTTCCGGTAAAGGACTCCCTCTCAATATCTTTCAAAATCTGGTTCACGCGTTTGAGCATTTTTCGTCCTGAGACTGCCAGTATAGATAATCGTCCCAGGCTTCGTCAAACCATATCTTTTTCATTTGCACCTCCCTGTCAGACATTTTACGCTTAATGTTGCGCGCGCCGAATTGTGGGATTCGGCGCTGCGATAAACGGCTTCACGGGAAATTACTCTTCATCTTCGATCAGATCATGCTCGATTCCTTTTCCATCATTCAAAGCTTTGATACCACGGCGTAAGTGGGACAGGTTATTCTCCGAATAAAAAGGATCTGCTGTCACTTCAAAGGGTATTTTCTTTTCTCTTGTAACTGTTTTGGCGAAAATCGTAAACGCAGTAGTCATACTCATTCCCATGTCAGCGCATACTTTTTCCATCTTTTTTTTGAGATCTTCATCCATACGAAAATTTACCATTGTCTGTGCCATGTAGCTTCCTCTCCTTTCGACGCCGACAGACGGCCTTCAAGCATGGAAAACGGCGGTAGCCGTTTCTGGATAAGAATCAGGGTCCATATCGTCTCTACTTTTATTTATATTATCACATTGTAAAGAAAAATACAACAAAACGCTTTACATATTTAATCATGGAACTCAATATCGTTTTAAATCAGAATTTTCACGACTTTTATTATAACCATTCTCATGACAGACAGATGCCTCTGTCTTCCCTTATACTGAAAGAGGAAAGTTGGAACAGGCTTATATGTATTTACGAAAAGGGGGAGATGGAAAATGAGAAAATATAAATGGAAATATCCGGTCATTGATATCCTCAGGATCGGGATATCAGCGGCTCCGGGATGCCTGCTGATTATCTGTATGTATACGATCGTATCAGCGTTTGTTCCTGCATTGCAAATATTGTATGTTGCAGAATTTATCGATTATGTTATCAGGCTGGCAGGCGGGACTCAGGGTCTTGCTGATACATTCTTTTCCGCGGCTATGGCTGCTTCTATGATTGCGTTTCAATGGATTGGCGGAACCCTGTTGAGACTGGTGTGGATTCGTTTCGAAAACAGACTGAGGACAACGTTTGCGGCAGATATTATCGAAAAAAGAGCAAAACTGGAATATGAGTATATTGAAAACAAAGAGACATGGGATCTGTTAAAGCGCGTTTCTGACCAGCCGGAGGTAAAAGTCAGAGAATTTTTTGAAACGATGATTCAATTTTTATGCCTGCTTTTCAAAATTGCCGGTATTGTTATAGTCCTTACGACTTACATATGGTGGGAAGGTATACTGTTGGTAATAATATCTGTTCCCCTGATCTGGTTATCCCTGAAAAGTGGAAAGGCAACCTATGAAGCAAAACAGGAGGTTACTGAATGTGACCGCAGGTGTGAATACCTGACAGATGTGGTTTTGGGGCGTGATGCGGCGCAGGAGAGGGCTTTGTTTGGATTCGGTGAGTTTATTGATCGAAAGTGGGAAGAACAATATGACCTGAGCGCGGATATGACATTAAAAGCATACCGTACATGGTATACCAAACTGGAGATGGGAAGCATTTTTACTGCAATAACTCTGGCAATAGCGATTATCGCTTTACTTTTACCTGCTGTAACGGGAATTATTACAGTCGGTATGTTCATGTCGCTGACCAATTCCTGCATCTCTCTGATTGAGAGTATGTCATGGGATTTCAGAGAATATATCGATAAACTGACAGAATTATTTCATTATATCAAGGAAGTGAAAAATGTGGCACTGCTTCGGGAGAGAACTGATGCCATAAAAGAAAAATATACACAGATGTTTTTTGACAGTATTGAGTTTGAGGATGTTTCCTTCTCATATCCAAACAGCGAAAAAAAGGTCCTGGATCACATATCATTTAAAATGGAAGCGGGTATTCATTATGCTATCGTGGGAAAAAACGGGGAAGGGAAGAGCACCATTATAAAGCTGCTGTCTGGCTTATACTCTGATTATTCCGGAAAAATATTGATCAATGGTAAGGAGCTTCAGGAGTATGGCCTGGCCGATCTGAAGGGAATATTCTCCATTGTGTATCAGGATTTCGGAAAGTATGCCATTTCGATGAGAGACAATTTGAAACTGGCCGATGCGGGTATATCAGAAGAAAATATCAGGAAAATACTGCAGAAATTTGATCTGGAAAACGCAGCCCACAAGCTTCCGGATGGAATTGATACGCCTCTTGGAAGAATACATTCTTCAGGCATGGATCTGTCCGGCGGCGAATGGCAGCGGTTAGCGTTGGCAAGAGCTTATGCGAACAACGCTCCCGTGTATCTGCTGGATGAGCCTGTTGCGGCTTTGGACCCCATATCTGAGTCTCGTGTTTATCAGGATTTTCAGAAAACGAGTGATAATAAGACAACAATCCTGATCAGCCATCGGCTGGGGTCGGTAAAATTGGCGGATCAGATACTGGTATTGAATCATGGAAAAATTGTTGAATCCGGAAGTCATGAGAAACTGATGGAAAACCATCAGCTATATTATGAAATGTATGAAAGTCAGAGGAGCTGGTATCAATGAGTGAACGGAGAACAAATCAATCAGGCTACAATATCCTTTCTATTATGGGCAGACTGTATAAGGCGGCGTTCACGGAATGTCCTGTCAGAATGTTGATATATAGTCTTGTACTGCTTGCAAATGGCGTGATTCAAATTGTGATCACATACGAAACGAAATTGTTTTTTGACAATGTCAGTCTGGGAGCCCGGGAGAGAGCAGTCAGTCCGGCAATCATTTTTTCATTCTTATTTTTGATAGCTGCAATTCTGATGAGTCATATATTAAACGGATGCGATAATTATCTGGGAACTTCCGTGCATGTTGTCCTGATTGGTAAATTTGAGAAACGCATGCATAAGAAAGCGGTAAAACTGGATCCCGTGCTGTTTGAGGATACGGAATTTCTGGATCATGTGAATAAAGCGTTTCAGGGGAGCGGGGTTTCGGGATGTACCTTTGTCTTAGAAGCGTTTATGGTTGTAATGTTTTCACAGGTACCGTATATGATTTTGATGAGTATTTATCTGTACACATTAAAGCCGGTCCTGTCCATATGTATTTTTCTTGTCTTTGTACCTGTGGTTATTTCTCAGTACATACGCATTCATGCGTTTTCAGAGCTTGAAGATGAAACAGTACCTTACAGAAGAGAGTATGCCTACTATCAGGAATGCGTTACCGGACGCGAATATTTTAAGGAAACCAGAATGCTTGGCGCGTATCGCTATTTTTCAAGGCTGATCAGGGAAACCATAGAAAAAATAAATGGCAGGGCATGGAAATGTTATGGAAAAATGGCAGGACTGGAAATTCTGATGCGGTTTATTACGCTGCTGGGGTATGTGGGCGTACTCCTGCTGCTGGTGTATTATGTGATAAATGGCAGCATAAGCGTTGGTGCCTTCGCCGCTGTTTTCTCATCTGTTGCGGTTATGTTCGATATGATTGAAAGCGCGGTCGGGCAGCAGTTGGGAGGGGCTTTTGAAAAAATGGGCATGGTGGCAAATTATATGAAATTCCTTGATATGGAAGAGATGCGGGGAGAAGACGCAGTGGTTGATTATTCAAAGGGAATTCAGCTGCAAAATGTTTCGTTTTCATATAAAGGAAGTGAAGAAATGGCGGTGAAGAATGCCAGTCTTACAATCAGAAACGGTGAGACTCTGGCAATCGTCGGGGAGAACGGAGCCGGAAAAAGCACATTGGTAAAGCTTTTGATCGGATTATACAGACCTGCTCAGGGAGAAGTTCGTATTGGTCAGGTAAATACCCAAAATACGAAGATGCAGAGTTATCAACGAAAAATATCGGGAGTATTTCAAAACTATCAAAAGTACAAAATGACTCTGGTAGATAATATTATTATCAGCGCTTTCAACGAGCAGAAAACGGATAAAGTAAATCGGATTCTGGAAGAGGTTGATATTGATGTTGATGGAGAGGATTATCCGAAAGGAATGGATACCGTTTTATCTACGGAATTCGGCGGCACAGACATTTCCGGAGGACAATGGCAGAGGGTGGCAATCGCAAGGGGAATGTATAGGGAGCATGAGGTTATCATTTTGGACGAGCCTGCCGCTGCGATTGATCCGATGGAGGAATATGCTTTATATAACAGATTCAGGGAAATGGCAAAAGATAGAACGGCCATATTGGTAACACATCGGATGGGCAGCTGCAAGATCGCAGACCGTGTTGTTGTAATGGATGCGGGGCAGATCGTTGAGGAAGGTACCCATGAAGAACTGATGAACAGGAATGGAAAATACAGGGAAATGTATGCTGCTCAGGCGCAGTGGTATCATTAGGAAGAGTGAGAAGGAGTGTTATGCTTTTCCCGGCAATGCCGGTTGGATCAAAAATGACCTGCCTGCAGGAAGCAGGTTCCTTCATGACAGCGTGCACCACTTGGATGATCCGCAAAGCGGGTCATCCTTTTTTATGCGATACGCCCGAAAGGAGGCCGCAGGAAAGGGAAAGAGGTTTCCTCTGTACGAGCTTTTGTCAACATTCTATTCTCCCCGAACGTTTTATAACTGACGGCGGGTAAGGGCTGTAAGCTCAGTCGAATTTGCAGATATTGAAATAAATTAGAAAAATATCGAATATTATACTTGACAAAAATAAAACTTAGATCTATATTGCAACTAAGTTAGAAATAAATAAAATATAATGTTCGATATATGTGTAAAGGAGAAAAAGAATGAAAACCAAAGTGAGAAAAAATCGTCCATTCATGCTCTATCTGATTTCCAGGATGATGAACCGTTTCGGCGATTCTATTGATGTGTTTCTGCTGAGCTGGCTGGTCTACGGTCTGAGCGGTTCCGCTTCTCTGTCGGCGCTGGCGGTTGGAATCAATTATGTTCCAACCATTCTGCTTCAGCCGTTCGTTGGAGCATATGTGGAGAATATCCCCAAACGGCGGGTTCTGGCGCTGACGGACATGGGAAGAGCGCTGCTCGTGGCAGTTTTTCTGATCCTGCATCTTACCGACAGCCTGAGCGCGGAGGTGCTGATCGCGGGAACCTTCCTTATTTCCACGCTGGAGGCGTTTTCCTCTCCGGCGGCCTCCGCGGCGATTGCCGGACTTTTAAAGAAAGAGGAATATGATTCCGGCATTTCCATGAACATGGGCTGCAGCCGGGTGATGGAGCTTGTTGGAACAGGCGCGGCCGGACTGCTGATCGCTCTGGTGGGAAGCAGCGGGGCGTTGCTGGCGGACATGACCTGCTTTGCGGTTTCCGCCCTTTTGATGAGCCGCGTGCGGATTGCCGGTGATGTGCGGGTGAGAAACGCGGAAGGCACGGAAACCGCGGCGCAGCGGGGCGCCACCTATCTGCATTCCCTGCGGGACGGCATGAGATTCATTCCGACCTCAAAGCCCATGATTCTGACAACCGCAGTCGCCGCCTTCCTGAATATTGCGGTTACTCCCTTCAACGCCCTGCAGACAGCGCTGGTGCAGGAAACCTATGGCAGGGGCAGCAGAACGCTTTCCGCGATGGGAATCTGCGTCACCGCCGGAATGATTCTGAGCGCTGCCCTGTATTCCGCGGTCACCGGCGGACGTCATGCGAAATGGGCCGAAAAGCTGTCCATTGACAGGCTTCTCGTGCTGTGTGGTATAATGACAGGGTCTTATTATCTGGTTCTCGCAATGCTCGGCAGGGTCGTGCTGGCGGATGCCGCATTTTATGCTGTGCTCTTTGCGGCAAGCGTCATTTTCGGTCTGGTGGTGGGGCTTTCCAATACTGCTGTCTCCGTTTTTCTGATGCGCATGGTGCCTTCCTCCTATATGGCAAGGGCAACTGCGGTTCTGAACGCGGGCTGTACCGCCACGGTTCCGCTCACCTCCTTCGTGATTTCCGGAATCTGTACCCGCGCGGATGTGGTCAGCGTATTTTTCGGAATGGCGGCTCTGGTCATTCTGGCGGCTGTTGCAATGGCTTTTACAGGCGCGCTGAAGCTTCTGAGAGATCCGGATGCAAGGAATGAGAAGGCTCCGGCGTAGGGCGGCCTGGCGGAAGGAAGCTGTGGAGCCGTTTGACCGGGAAAGACCCTGCGGTCTGACCGAAGGACCGGATTGCGGAGAGGAAAAAGGATATGGAACTTATTTTTGAAAAAGCAAGCATGATGAAGGAAGCGATGGATCTGCTGAGCGTGGCTGTGAACACAGATGAGTCGGAATGGCGTAAGGTCCTGCAGGATCTGGAAAAGATGGGCGGAGACATGGAAGAAGGGATTGCTCTGCAGAGAGAGATTCTGGAAGCGGCAGGCCGGATCCGGGTTACGGATCAGATGCGCCGGTACTTTGAATGGTACCGGAAAAAGGGGCAGGGCAGCCCTGCCTGCAGCCTGATCCGTACCTTTCAGGCGGAGAATACGGATACCTTCAGGGAACTGAAGGAAAAGGTGCTGGACGGCCTTTCCGCCTTTCCACTCGATGCGTTTCCCGATTTTTCCTCCTATGACGTGCAGGATATGGCGCTTCCGCTTGAGGGAGAAAGGGGCAGCTTCCTTTCCAGCGTGAAGAAGCTGGATGTGGATGAGAAATTCAAGGCCCGTCTGATTTTCGCCTTTCAGGATCCAGAAGGAAGCCTGGATGAGCTTGGCGGCCTGCTGGAGCAGGCCGCAGGGCTTCTGGAGCCCTTCCGGGAGCGGATGGAAGCGGAAACGGTGAAGGGAGAAGAACGCTGGAAGAAATACTTCGTCTCCCATGATCTGGACGGGTTTCTCTCGCTCATAGGCGTATCTCTGGACAGCAGCGGCTGCAGCGGAATCCGGATTCGATGGAATGTGGTGCAGGGGGTCACACTTGTTCTGCAGATTGGGGACGAGAACAGATCCGGTATACTGAATGCTGGCATGGGCGTTCTGATCGATGAGAAGTCACTGCGTTTTCTGAAAAGAGGAAATGAACGGGAGGCACTTCAACTGCTTGCCGATCCGGTCAAGCTGGATATTCTGCTCTATATCAGCCAGGTCCCGCACTATGGCAGGGAGCTGGCCGAGCGTTTCGGACTGAGCACCGCCACCATTTCCTACCACATGCAGGATCTGCTCAATAAAGGGCTGGTCAGCGTGAGCCAGCAGGGAAAGCGCGTTTACTACAGCCTGGACCGGGACCGCATCAGGCAGGTGCTGGAATGGCTGCAGAGAGTCCTTCTGGAGTAACCGAAGCTGTTGGCTGATACAGAGGAAATGTTTGAGGCATTCCTGCTTTTTCAATTCATAAACCGGATGTCCTGACCCGCGCACAGAGGGAAAAGCTTCAGATCCTGTGTGCCCAGATTCTCTCCGAAGAGCCGTACCGCGCTGATTCTGCTGTTTTCACAGGTTTTATAATAATAGATGCCCTTTTCCGCACTGACACAGCAGGAGTAGGTGGTAATGTCACAGCGTCCTTCCGGTGTGATCACGCTTCCCCGAACCATGGAGACGGAATCCAGAATGTGAAAAAACTGAGATACCCGTTCTTCCTCTGTTTTTCCCTCCGGTGAATTCAGTTTATGAAAGGCCGCCTTCACATAACGGGAGGTGGGAGAGGCGTCACCCGGCAGTCCGATGGCACCGCAGCCCTGGCCGAACGCTTGAAGGGATACGTCGGTGCTGAAGCGGTTTTCTGCGGGCAGAGGGGAAAGCCCCTGATACCGGTTCAGGTTCATCTGATGGAAGGGGAAAGGCGGATTATTGGTCAGCACACCCACCGGATCATCGTAGAGGAAAACGCCGTCCTTTGTAGCTTCCAGCACCAGAGCGCCTGTTCTGTCTGCCAGATGCCAGTGGAGGGGAGCGAGGGGCAGTGTGGCGGGTGCGGGCTGAGAAATGGAAAAGGGAACCGCAAGCGGCCGGAACCGGGCGAGTTTTTCTCTGGCCTCCGCAAGCGTCCCGCAGGTTCCCAGGATCCAGGGAATCAGCTCGTAGGGCGCGACGGCGTCAAAGCCTTCCGGAACGTCGGCTTCATAATGGGCATTTCCGGGGAAATTCAGCCCGGCCATGTAAAGTCCCTTTTCATTGACCGCCTCGGCATAGAGAGGATACCCTTCCGCCACATTTGCCATGCCGATCATGGAGAAATGACTGTCCAGAGACGGCAGCCTGTGAAAATGCAGGGGAAACAGGCGCGGCATGATAACGACCTGCTCTCCAAAGGAATATTCCAGATCCAGATTGCGGCCGAAGTAGCCGCCGCCCTGAAACAAAGCGATGCTTGTACACATAAAGACCTCCCGCCGGTTTCCTGACCGGCCTTTTATTTTGGTTTTTCAGTGTCTGTTCTTTCATTATATCCGGCTTTTAAAAAATCAACAAGTCTGCGCGCAGCAGTCTGTATATGGATAGTAATAAGTTGACTGCATGCGGGATAACGGGTAGAATATTTTTCAGAGCATTCAACGAAGGAAGTCGAAACGCAGTGAACAGAATCCGAAGCTATTACCAGGAAAACAAGACTATTTTTCAGACAATTTTTTACCTGTCCTGGCCTGCGGTGGTGGAGCAGGCGCTGCAGACGCTGGTGCAGTATATCGACACGGCCATGGTGGGAAGGCTGGGAGCGCAGGCTTCAGCAGCGGTGGGTCTCACCAGCACCATGACCTGGCTGGTGAACGCGCCTCTGTTTGCCATGGGGATCGGTGTGCTTTCCAGCATAGCGGAATCCATCGGTGCCGGTGAGGGGGAAAAGGCCAGACGATACGGCATTCAGTCGCTGTATTTCGCCGTAGCGCTGGGGCTGATCCTTGGCCTCCTTATGGTGGGGATCAGTCCTTTTCTGCCCCGATGGCTGGGAGCGGAGCCGGAGCTGTACCGGGACGCGTCCCTGTATTTTGCCATCTGCTGTTCTCCCATGATTTTCCGTGCCTTCTCCGTCATTCTGGGAAGTGTCATGCGTGGAGCGGGGGATACCAGAAGCCCCATGACAGCCAATATTCTCATGAACCTGACCAATATTGTATTCAACTTTTTTCTGATCTATGCTACCCGGCCCATGCGTCTGGGCGGGTTGACGGTGATGATTCCCGGCGCTGGGCTGGGTGTTGTGGGAGCGGCCATCGGAACGGCTGTGGCCTACTGTGTGGGCGGCATTTTCATGATTGCAGTATACTGGAAAAATCCGATCCTTTCTCCAAAAGGACATCCGCTGCGGTTTGACCGGACACTTGCGGCCAAATGCCTGCGGATCGGTACACCTGTGGCCATGGAGCGGATCAGTGCCTGTCTGGGGCAGGTGGTGTTCACCTCCCTGGTGACGCGGCTTGGCACGCTGGCCCTCGCAACTCATTCCATCGCCATTACCGCAGAGCAGGCCTTCTATATTCCCGGCTACGGCATGCAGGCCGCCGCCTCCACCATGGCGGGCAACGCTCTGGGAAAGCGGGATGAAAAGGAATTCAGGCAGGTGACCAGAACCATTGCCGCCATCGCCGTGATTCTGATGACAGCCACAGGCGCGCTTCTGTTTTCCTTCCCGGGACAGATGATGTCTCTGTTTACGGAGGATGCGCAGGTCATCGCCGGGGGGATCACGGTACTTCGGATCGTGGCGGTTTCCGAGCCCATGTTTGCGGCTCTGATCATTTTTGAAGGCGTCTTTAACGGAATTGGGGATACCAGAGCTCCCTTCGTGTTCTCCATTATTTCCATGTGGGGCGTGCGCATTGCGGGAACCTGTTTCTGTGTGCTTTTTCTTCATGCCGGACTGGAGCTGGTGTGGGTGTGCATGGTAGGAGACAACGTGACCCGATGTCTGCTGCTGGGGCACAGATTTGTAAAGGGCTCAAGGAGCAAAGGCTGTTCCTGGAGAAAGCGGTTTGGAGCGGAGCAATGAAGATAGCAGAAAAATAAACAGGAAAGAGGCCGTCTGCGGCCGGTACAGGAATATTTTATGGTACAGAAGGAAAAGCTGGTACAGTTTTATTTTAATCAATACAGGGACTGGGCAAAAGCATTTAAAAAGAAGAACAACGACGGAAGAAAAACCTATGAGCAGAGGATCGACCGGCTGCTGGAGGACATGCAGGCTCCCAGAAACCGCATCTCTCAGGCTCATCTGGAGGAATTTCACAGGCAGCTGAGGAACGTGGCCTATTTCGCCTTCCGGGAAGGAAACCAGTTTGCCGTCATGAAGATCCGCGACCTGCTTCTGGAAGAGCTGGTGCGCCTGGATCTGGACAGCATGCGCCCGGAGGATCAGGAGCTGCTCACGGCCCGCTTTCTGGACTACCTGCGGGAGGAGAAGCCCTATGAAATCTGTCAGCGCACCATCGGAAGGCTGGCGGCAAGCTATGCGGGCGCGGGCATCCGCAGCCAGATCATCGACATGGTTCCCGCCAGGCCGGAGACGGAATTTCAGCAGACCCGCCAGATGAACCGCCATTTCGTCCTCCATATCGGCCCCACCAACTGCGGCAAGACCTATCAGGCGCTGGAACGCCTCAGAAAGGCGGAGTCAGGCGTTTATCTGGGACCGCTGCGCCTTCTGGCCCTGGAGGTTTATGAGAAGATCAAGGACGCAGGCATCCCCTGCACCATGCTCACCGGAGAGGAACGCATCTACGAAGACAACAGCCGGATCATTTCATCCACCGTGGAAATGCTGGACATCGACCAGAAATATGAGGTGGCGGTCATCGATGAGGCCCAGATGATAGCCGATCCCGACCGGGGCCATTCCTGGACCAGAGCCATTCTGGGCGTGCAGGCACAGGAGATCCATGTATGCATGAGTCCCGCCGCCGAAAAGGTAATCACCCACCTGATTTCCCTGTGTGGGGATACCTGCGAAATTCACCGTTATGAACGCAAAACCGCGCTGATGTGCGAGGCGGTCCCCGTCCGCTTCCCGGAGGATGTACAGGAGGGGGACGCCCTGATCGTGTTCACCAAACGTGCCGTTCTGGATATTGCGGGACGGCTGGAGAGAAACGGCGTCCGTGCCAGTGTCATCTACGGAAGCCTTCCTCCGGAGATCCGCCGCAGGCAGATACGCCTGTTTTCCAGCCACCAGACGAAAGTGGTGGTCTCCACCGATGCCATCGGCATGGGGCTGAACCTCCCCGTGAAAAGGATCGTTTTCGTTCAGACGGACAAATTTGACGGCAGCCATACCCGCCCCTTAAAAACCTCGGAAATCCGCCAGATCGCGGGACGGGCCGGACGCTATGGAATTTACGATACCGGCTATGTGAGCGCCGTGGGAGAGGAAGGGCTGGAATATATCCACGCCCACTTTGATGAGCCGGAGCCGGAGATCGATCATGTGAGTCTGGGCTTTCCTCAGGTGCTGCTGGATATGGATGAGCCCCTGGATGCCGTCCTGAAAACTGGAAAAGCGTGGAAACCCCGCCGCCTTTTGAGAAGATCAGCATTGAGGAGGTGCTGTTCCTCTATGAAAAAGCGTTTAAGGACAGAAAGGAGATCGACGGCTTCGAGGACAAGCATATGCTCTACCGCATGCTGACCTGCTCTCTGGACATCAAAAACAGGGACATCGTGGATCTGTGGCTCTACTACTGCAAAACCTATACGGCGGACGTGTCCCTGCATTTCCCTTCCCTGATGATGTGCAGTGACAATGGTCTGATGAAATATGAAACCTTCTATAAAATGCTGGATCTCTACTACCAGTTTTCCATCCGCCTGGGCAAGGAAATCGATGCTGACCGCCTGTCCGCGGAGAGGGAAAAAACGGAAGAGACCATCATGCGTTACCTGACGAAGGATAAGCGGGACTACATCCGTAAGTGCCAGTACTGCGGCGCACTCCTTCCCCTGGGCGCACAGGGCCGCATCTGCGACGCCTGCTACGCTCAGATGAAGGGAAACCGCAGCCTCTTCGCCCGCCGCAGGGGAAGCGGAAGGAGCGGCACTGGAAAGAAGGATACAGGAAGGGAAAGCGCAGGAGGCGCAGGAAAACGCAGACGCGGGGGAAGGCGGAAGGCCTCTCCGGAAGAGATGAGGAATATCACGCCGGAAGAAATGCGGAAGTACACAGGAAGTGCCAGACCGGAAGAAAAGCAGAAGTATGCCGGGAATACTCCGGCGGAGGGAAGCCCGGACGGGAGTGTAAAGAAAAAGCGCAGGCGCAGACGGCCCGGAAGAAAGAAAAGCTCCGCAGCGGCTGCACAGCAGCCGGAAAGCGCGGCAGAATAAAGGAGGCTGGCATTGCCAAAGAACGGCTGTCGCCGTTCTTTTATGAATAGAATGCCGCTTCCCGGCGGCAAAAAGGAGGTAACAGATGGAATGCAGAATCATACCGATTGACGAACAGACCTGGAGGCTGGAGGAAGAGGGCGTCCGTTTCTTCCTGCTGACAGGAAGCAGAAGCGCCCTTCTCATCGACAGCGGCATGCAGACGCACAATGCGAAGAAGCTTGCGGAAGGACTGACTGCCCTCCCCCTGTCCCTTCTCAATACCCATGCTGACATTGATCATATCGGAAGCAACGAGGAATTTGACGCCGTTTACATGAATCCGGCGGAGCTGGTCAATTATCCTCTGGCGAAAAAGGCTTCGGACATCATTCCCATTCGGGATGGCAACAGCATCGATCTGGGCGGCCGCCGCCTGGAGGTGATCGAGATCCCCGGCCATACGCCGGGCAGTATCGCCATTCTGGATGTGGAGCGCCGCGTCCTTTTTTCCGGAGATACCGTCCAGGACGGAAGCATTTTTCTTTTCGGCCCCATGCGCAATATCCCCGCCTTCTATCACAGCCTGAAGCGTCTGGAGAGCATGACCGGCCGCTTTGACCTGGTCTATCCCTCCCATGGAAGCTTTCCGGTGAAAAAAGAGTTAATCTCCCGTCTGGTTTCTCAGACAGCCAGGCTGGAACGGGGAGAACTTGCATTCACGGACGCACAGTTCCATGGAATTCCGCTGAAACAGTATGACGTGGGAGCCGCCGTGTTCCTGTGCGATGCGGATTATGGACAGGGCGGCGGGAAAGAAAGACAGGAAACGCTGTAGAGTGCCGGGAGGGATGGAATGAAACGGATCGTGCGAAAGGAAGAGGGACTGACTCTTACCTGCCTGCTTCCGGAAGGTCGGATGGAGAACGGAGCGGTGGATTCCCGGCCCGGCCTGATTTATTTTCATGGCGCGCAGGAGGAGCAACGTCTGCCGGAGAAGCTTCTGGAAGCTGCGAATACGGCCTGCGTCTGCATTTCAGGCGAAGACTGGAACCGGGACCTGACGCCCTGGCCTGCTCAGGAGGTTTTTAAAAGAGGGGAGAATTTCGGGGGAAAGGCGGACGCCTACCTCGCCCTTCTTACGGAAACAATTATTCCCCGTACGGAAGAGGCATTGGCTCTCATTCCCCGCTTCCGTGCCCTGGCAGGTGTGTCTCTTGCCGGGCTTTTTTCCGTATATGCGGCGTACCGGACGGATCTTTTTAGCCGGATCGCCAGCATTTCCGGTTCCCTCTGGTACGATAATTTCCTTGCCTTTATGCGAACGCACAGGCCCTCCGGGCAGCTGGAGAGGGCCTATTTTTCTCTGGGCGACAGGGAAAGGAAAACCGGAAACCGCCGCATGGCACGGGTGGAGGACTGCACGCTGGAAGCGGTGAAGCTTCTGCGGGAGACACTTGGAGATGGCGGAGGAGAGCGGGTTTTCTTCGAATACAATCCTGGGAATCATTTTGCCGATCCGGAAGGCAGGATGGAAAAGGCGTTCCGGTGGCTCCTGCGGGAGGAATGAGGAAAAGCAGGATCGGCTCTGGCATCAGATAGATGATAAGAAAACGGGAAGCTGTTTGAGAAAGGAAATGTTTATGAAACAGGAAACCATTGATCAGGTAATAAAATTCAGAGACGAACGGAACTGGAAGCAGTTTCACACCCCGAAGGATCTGGCCATTTCCATCAGCCTGGAGGCCGCAGAGCTTCTGGAGGTCTTTCAGTGGAGCCGGGACGATGTGTGGTGCAGGGAGAAAATGGAAAACATGCGGGAGGAGCTGGCCGATGTATTGATCTACGGCATCATGATGGCCGATACCTGCGGCATGGATCTGGATGAAATCATTCAGGAAAAAATCTGGAAAAACGCGGAGAAATATCCGGTGGAGAAGGCAAGAAATCATAAGGAAAAGTATACGGAGCTGTAGATATTAACCACCGCATAAAATGCCTGGGAATGGAAGAAATATGGAACAGGAGGCTTTATGAGTATGACACAGCAGGAATGGAAGCAGGCAGCCGAATATTGGGAAAAGAAGGACACCGACAGTGTCAAAATGGATCGAGACCGGCTGAAGCAGGCA
Source organism: Candidatus Eisenbergiella stercoravium (assembly GCA_019113175.1). Lineage (GTDB taxonomy): Bacteria > Bacillota > Clostridia > Lachnospirales > Lachnospiraceae > Eisenbergiella > Eisenbergiella stercoravium. The sequence continues at coordinate 136,172 of DXHY01000011.1, forward strand.
ATTGAGGAATACATTCAGGCCAACAATACCTGTGCGCTCGCCACGGGAGCGGGAGATTTTGTCCGCTGCACACCCATTGAGTACAGCTATCATGACGGCTGTTTCTGGATGTTTTCCGAGGGCGGCAGAAAATTTGAGGGGCTTTCGCAGAACCTCAATGTCTGCCTGGCAATTTATGATAAATACGATGGCTTTGGCAGCCTTCATGGAATGCAGGTTACCGGAAGGGCCGAGCTGATTGAGCCATTTTCGGAACGCTACAACGCTCACGCCGTCTGGAAAAAGATTCCTCTTGAGGCGCTGAAAAAGCTGGACAGTCCCATGCATCTGATCTGTGTTCATCCGGAGCGCATCGACTATCTTTGTTCTGATTTTAAGAAGCAGGGCTGTTCCAGCAGGCAGACTCTGATACCGGACTGATTTTTGGCAGATTGCGGGCAGCAGGGCTTCCGGTTATTTTTTCCCATATTCGCCGTATTCACAGCCCACGCTGCCTGCCCGGACGTCATCGATGAGCTTCCAGTATCTCTTCTCCCTTTCATACAGACGTACTGTGCCAAAGCCGTTTCCGCAGTTCCACAGGCGGGTATGGCGTTTGTAACCGTCCGGAGATTCATAGTTGATGAGCAGCATCTCGTCCTTATTACAGGCGATATCCACCTCCATTTTTGCCCGAAAAGTGGTCTGAACCACCTTCCAGAGAATCTGAGCGTCGGTTTCAGTGCAGTCGAAAAAAGTGCGGCTTCCTGTCCAGAACTTACTGAAATTGAATTCGTAATCCTTTCCTTCATAATAAAACTGTCCCAGCAGCTTGCGTCCCAGCGCGATGCCGAAGGCCCTGGGATTGCCTCCGCCCACTTCAAACACGCTGTTTTCAAGCCTCTGTCCGGTCCGGCGGCTGACCAGATCACTGGAGGACAGCCATACCCAGGGGGAGGTAAAATCGCCGCCCCAGTTCTTGTCCGCATAGCCGAAGCAGGTCTCCGGTTTCACAAGATATTTTTCCCCATTCAGAATCACCCATCCGTCAAAGGCGGTTTTCATGCCCTCGGCGTGCCAGAACATTTCAAAAGCATTGAGGGAACGGAAAAATTTTGACGCTCCATAGCCCACATTGTAGGCAACCAGCTTGTGAATGTTCAGATCCCATTCCATTTCTCCTGCGTCGCTCATCCATTCCGGATGGGCGGAAGCCTCCTCAGGCGTGACCCGGACACTTCCCGCCATATGGGTTTCCGTGCAGCTGCAGTCTCCTGCCTGCAGATTCAGAGGAGCATTCATCGGGATGGAAACCCGGTTCCATGGGAAAAAACGGTGCAGCTGGCCCTTTTCCCGCCCCCAGAATCCCACATTTACCATACAGTAGGAAGGCCGCTTCCCAGCCTTCCTGCCCTTCGGATCATTCCAGACGATGACCGGTTTCTCCTGAGCCAGAGCGGGATTGCAGAGAAAATATTCGATATAAAAGGACTTGCGCTCTCCGGTTTCGGCATGCTCGGCGGTGAAGGAATGCCACCACCAGTCATAGCCCTTTTTCGCCAGAGGTCCCCTGAGCATACAGTAGTCACGGGTGAGATCGCTTTTGTGCATGAAAATCTCCATTCCGGAGCGTCAGAGATCAGGGCGGAAAAAGTATGGCGCTGTCTGTTCTGTGACAGGGCTGTTTGTGACGCTCCACTGCAAACAGCCGGATCCCTGCGGTTCCTGTTTTTGTATTTTCAGTATATTTCATTTGTAAAAGAAAGACAATCCAGGATTTGGGAGGAGGAAATGCCTGAAAAATAGAAAAAGGGATTGACTCCAACCTTACGTCATAGTTTATGCTGTACTCACACGGAAGGAGGGAACGCCAATGATGACGGTGAAGGAAGTGAGTAGACTGACAGGCGTGAGCGTGCGCACCCTGCAGTATTATGACAGAATCGGACTTCTGCATCCTGCCGGATATACGGAGTCCGGCTACCGGCTGTATGACGATGCAGCGCTGGAAACTCTCCAGCAGATCCTTTTGTTCCGTGAACTGGAGTTTCCCCTAAAGCAGATCAGCCAGATTATCCATGCTCCCGATTTTGACAGAAACAGGGCCCTGGAACAGCAGATCACCATGCTGCAGATGAAGAAGGAGCACCTGGAAAATCTGATCCTGTTCGCCCGTGGAATACAACTGACAGGAGTGAGAAATATGGATTTTAAAGCATTTGATACGAGCAGGCTGGACGAATACGCCGAACAGGCCAGAAAGCAGTGGGGCCAGACCTCTGCCTGGCAGGAATTCGAAGAGAAAAGCAGAGGCAGAAACGGAGAAGCAGAAAATGCCGTCGCCGTGGGACTGATGCTCATTCTGGAGGAGATTGGAAAGCGGAAGAGACAGGGACTGTCTGCAAAAGCGCCCGGGGTACAGGCCCTGGTAAAACGTCTGCAGAATTACATTACGGAGCATTATTATCAGTGTACGCCGGAGATCCTGGCCGGACTGGGAAAAATGTATGCGGGCGACGGAGATTTTACGGTGAATATCGACCGGGCCTGCGGGGAGGGAACGGCGGTGTTCGCGGGGGAGGCGATTGCGGTTTATTGCGAAGGAGAGGCGGAGGGAGGAGTGAGGAGAAGCCTGGAAGGGGTAGGACAGGGATAAAGGGATAGAGAAATAAAGATAGAGAAGCGTCCTGCCGGAGGGTGGGGCGCTTCTCTGCATGAAAAGGAATTGTGTACCCGTTCATTGACAGGGAATTTGCATAATTATAGAATGAGGTAAGGGAATTGAAATATTGCGGAGAATATAATGTTTACCACCTTAACTTACTACAACCAAAACGCCCGATCCTATACGGCTGCCACTCAGACTCTTGATTTCCGTCTCATCCAGGATCGTTTTCTGTTCCGCATGCCCCGGTCTGCCAGGATTCTGGATTTCGGCTGCGGCTCTGGACGGGATACCAGATATTTTCTGAATCACGGTTTTCAGGTGGATGCCGTTGATGGTTCCTCAGAAATGTGCCGAATCGCCGGAGAGTATACCGGAATACCGATCCGGCAGATGCTTTTTCAGGAACTGGATACAGTGGATACCTATGACGGTATATGGGCCTGTGCTTCCATCCTTCATCTGTCCAGAATGGAGTTGTCTGATGTTTTTCGCAGGATGGCCGTTGCATTGCGGAAAAATGGAATGATTTATGCTTCCTTCAAATATGGAAGCTTTGAAGGAGAACGAAACGGGAGATATTTCACGGATTTTACAGAAAAGAATTTTGCAGAATTCGTCGGACGTATTTCTGAATTGGTCATTCAGGAAATGTGGATCTCCGGGGATGTTCGTTCCGGAAGGGGAGAGGAAAGATGGCTGAATACGATTCTTCAAAAATCGGCTATACGCTGAGAATCAACGGAGAATATAATAATACGTTGGATATCAAGGGCTTTTCCCGGATGCTGAAGGATCCCTCTTACTGTTACAAATTTTTCTGGCTGGAGGCTCTGGTATGGCTGATCTCGGAAGGAGTGGAGGAGACTACCTTTGGCACGGTCATAGATGAAATGATCGCTAATGCCTGGTATCCGGTTCGGGAATTTCATATCCATTTAAGCGGTATGCAGGGAGGAGAGGTGCGTGACGGGTTAGAAAGAGCGGTGGAATCTGATACCCATGGATTCCTCTCTGAATGCCTCAAAAAGTAGCCATCTGCCCAAATGGGATCCATATTTCGCCAGGTTTGCGGGAAATCAGTACATGCTGTATGAGATGATTCAAAGCAATTCTCATATTCGAAAGCTGTATGAAGGCTGTTACAGGGACAACCTCCATTCCCTTTGGGCTCAGCGGGAACTGTACCGGCCGGGGAATACAAAGGAGGAGTTCGTTTCCATCCTGCAGAAGAACATGAAGCCGATCTATGATTCCGCATGGCGGCAGGGCTATGAGATCTGGCAGTTCAGTATGTAAAAACTATAAGTGAAGAATGAGGTATGGCCGGATGATTTCTAATACACTGAAGGAACTGAAAGATGGATTTGAAACAGCATATATAGACAGTGCGATTCCATCCAACTATTTTTATAAGCCTCAATTTATACGGAATAATTACCATGCGGGGAAAAAGGTTTTAGCCGCAATAGAGGATGAGCTTTTAGCTTGTGAGCATTTTAAAATCAGCGTCGCCTTTATTACGATGAACGGAATTACGCCGCTTCTTCAGACTTTGAAAAGCTTGGAAGAAAAAAATATATGCGGAGAAATCCTGACAACAAACTATTTATCTTTTTCTGAACCCGCGGCACTTATGAAGCTGCATGGACTTAAAAATATCACCCTGAAAATGTATGATGTGGAAACTTCTCAAAATGGGTTTCATACCAAGGGATATATTTTTGAAAAGGATGAAATATATCATATCATTATTGGAAGCTCCAATATGACCAGTGCAGCGCTTACGAGCAGTCATGAATGGAATACGAAGCTGGTTTCTACGCAGCAGGGTGAAATGGCTCAGCAGATCATAGAAGAATTTCAAACTCTTTGGAATTCAAAATATGCGTTGGATTATTCAGAATTTATCGATATATATACAGAACGTTACAGAATCATCAAGAGGCAGAGGGAGATCGCCCGAAAAGAAGATGTTCCGTCTTTTGAAAAATATTGCTTAAAGCCTAATGCAATGCAGGTAGGATTTATCAGAAATTTACGGAAAATTCTGGATTCGGGGGAAGACAGGGCACTTTTGATTTCGGCAACCGGGACTGGAAAGACGTACGCTTCCGCATTTGCCATGCGAGAACTGGGATTTAAGCGTGTACTGTTTTTGGTGCACAGAGGTCAGCTGGCAAGGCAAACGAAGAGAGCCTATGAAAATGTGTTTGGGAAACGGATAACCATGGGGCTATTGGGGGCAGGTTATCATGATTACGATGCAGACTATGTTTTTGCAACTGTTCAGACGCTGAGCAAAGAAGAACATTTGAAGTATTATAGTCCGGAAACATTTGATTGTATTGTTTTGGACGAAGCGCATCATAGTTCAGCATCTATCTATCAAAGAATTATGAATTTTTTTGTTCCCAAGCTATGGCTGGGAATGACGGCAACACCGGATAAGCGTGACGATGATATTGAAGGAAGAAATATCTATGAGATTTTTCATTATCAGATTGCTTATGAGATCCGTCTTCAGCAGGCAATGGAGGATAATTTGCTTTGTCCGTTTCACTATTTTGGACTTCATGATCTTTCTGTAATCGGAGATAAAAACAAAAAGCTGCTGGCAAAGGATTTCAATTCTTTAGTATGTGATGAACGGGTTAAGCATGTAATCGAACAGGCAGAATATTACGGATATAGTGGGGATAGAGTGAAGGGCCTGATATTCTGTAGCAGAATTGAAGAGTCTGTTGAACTGTCAAAGAAATTTAATGCTCTCGGTTATCGAACGGTTGCATTAAATGGTGATGCAACAGAAGAAGAACGTTCGGAAGCATTTGAAAGACTGGCAATGAATGAAGCGGATGCAACAGAAAATGTCCAGCCCTTGGATTATATAATATCAGTTGATATTCTGAACGAAGGCGTTGATATTGTGGAGGTTAATCAGATTATCATGCTCAGGCCCACGCTATCCCCTATCGTTTTTATTCAACAGCTGGGGCGTGGACTGCGTAAAGCGGAAGGAAAGGAATATGTAGTTATTCTTGATTTTATTGGAAATTATGAAAAAAATTTTATGATACCCGTAGCTTTGTCGGGGGACCGCACCTATAATGCCGATACGATTCGTAAATATGTGATCAGCGGAAGCTGTACAATACCAGGCGCTTCTACCGTCCATTTTGATGAAATCGCAAAAGAGAAGATTTTTCAATCAATTGATAAAATTCGAGGAATAAAAACAATTATCAGGGAAAGCTATTTTACGTTAAAAAATCGTCTCGGGAGAATTCCGTATTTGATGGATTTTTACGAAAACGGAGAAGTTGATCCTCTTCTGATTATACGGGAATATAAAACCTATCAGGACTTTTTAGAAGCTGTAGAGAAGAAAAACAAGATAGAAAGAATTACTGATCAGGAAAAGTTAACGTTAGAATATTTATCCAAAACTATTCTTAGTGGAGTGAGACCGTATGAACTGGAAATTTTGAAAAGGCTTTTTATTCAGGAAACCTTTTCTGTCACTGCGCTAATGCGGGAACTGGACAATCAGTATAAGGAACAGCTTGACCAGAAATCGCTGGTAAATGCGGTGCAGGTTCTGGAGGGACGTTTTGTCAGTAAAGATGAAGAGTATCAAAAATTTTGTCATATTGATATTTTAGAGAGCAGGGATAATAATGTAATACATAGAATGGCAAGCTATGAAGATCGTCTGCATCATATGGAATTCCGGAAGCAGCTGGAAGATTTGATCGGAGTTGGCATTCGCAGATATGAGGAAAAATATAAAGAAGGAAATCCCTTTGTGCTGTATGAAAAGTACTCCCGCAGGGATGTGAGTCTTTTGATGAATTGTGGCCGCGATCTGTCTTCCGTGATGTATGGAATGAAAAGGATCGGAGATGATGTTTTTATATTCATTACATATCATAAGGCAGAAGCCGAAGATGAAACGAAGCTGTATGCGGAAGGAAAGCCGGATTATGCGGATGCTTTTCAGGATGATCTGATTTTTCGCTGGGATTCACAAATCGGGAAAGGCCCGAACAGTTCATATATGCAGGATGTTATTCAGGCAAAAAGAAAACATTTGCTGGTGAAAAAGAGTGACGTAGAAACAAATTTCTACTATATGGGAACCTTTGATATTATTTCTTATATCGGCTCTACGAAGAAGGATAATAATGGGAAGGAGCGGGATATTACAAAGGTCACAATGAAAATGCATCAGGCTGTCCGGGAAGATATATTAAGATATTTGGAAAGCAGTATTAAGGAAGAGGAGAAGTAAGACAAATGAAAACCGTTAGAGTTGTAGCAGCTGTAATTCAGTCAGATAATAAAATATTTGCCACGAGGCGGGGCTATGGGGAATTTAAAGGCGGCTGGGAATTCCCCGGAGGAAAGATTGAACCGGGAGAGACGCCGCAGCAGGCTTTGGTGAGAGAAATTAAAGAAGAATTAGACACGGAAATTGGAGTTGGAGAGCTCATAGAAACGGTGGAGTATGATTATCCCACATTTCATCTGTCGATGGATTGTTTTTGGTGTACAATTGTAAAGGGAAATCTGGTTTTATTGGAAGCAGAAGCTTCAAAATGGCTGACAAAGGATGATCTGTATTCTGTAGAGTGGTTGCCGGCAGACGCAGGTCTCATTAAAAAAATTGAAAAAAATTGGAAATAACAGGAGGCCACACACATGTCCCTATACGCACTGGGCGACCTTCACCTGAGCTTCCAGACCAATAAACCAATGGATGCCTTCGGCAGGGTCTGGAAACATCATGAGCGCAAAATAGAAAAATATGTGAATCAGATCGTGAAGCCGGAAGACACTCTGGTACTCACCGGAGACCACTCCTGGGGCAGAAAGCTTTCGGAGTGCCGGGAGGATCTGGCCTTTATTGAGCGGCTGCCCGGCCGTAAGATCCTGCTACGGGGAAATCACGACATGTTTTGGGACGCAAAGAAGACGGAACGGCTGAATGAGGAATTTCAGGGCAGGCTGTTTTTCCTGCAGAATAATTTTGCCGCCTACGAGGATTATGCGCTGGTTGGAACGAAGGGTTATACTTTTGAAGGCCCCTTTTATCTGGATGGCAGGGGACGGATCATGGGATGGGATGAGAAGAGGGAGGAGCAGGCGAAGAAGCTTGTGGACAGAGAAATGGTTCGGCTTCGGGAGTCCTTTCAGAAGGCGGAACAGGCCGGATACCGGAAGTTCGTCATGTTTCTGCATTATCCGCCCACGAATATTCTGGAGAAAACCTCGCCCTTTACCCGGATCGCGGAAGAGTATGGCGTGAAGGCGGTGGTCTATTCCCACTGCCATGGGGAAAGGCGGTTTGGGGACAGCATCCGGGGGAGCTTCCATGGCGTGGAGTATATGCTGGTGTCGGGAGACTATCTGAATTTTCATCCGGCGCTGGTACTGCCTTTACAGGAGAAATGAGCAGATTGAAAAGTCATTGAAACAAAAGGGGAGGGAAAAGCATGTCAATCACAGGAGCAGTAATGGTTCCCCATCCGCCTCTGATCATACCGGAGGTGGGGCGCGGGCAGGAAAAGGCGATTTGGGCCACCATTGACGCGTATCATCAGGCGGCGCGCCGTCTGGCCGCCTGGAGGCCGGACACGGTGGTGGTTCTGTCGCCTCATTCGGTCATGTATGCGGATTATTTTCACATCTCGCCGGGAACGGGAGCGGAGGGGGACTTCGGACGCTTCCGTGCGCCGCATGCGAAGGTTCAGGTGACCTATGACAGAGAGCTTGTCCGGCTGATCTGTCAGGAGGCAGACAGGGCGGATGTTCCCGCCGGCACCATGGGCGAGGAGGACAGACGGCTGGATCACGGAACCATGATTCCGCTGTGGTTTCTGAATCAGTATGACCGGAATTATCAGGTGGTGAGGATCGGTCTTTCCGGGCTTCCCTTTTCCGTGCATTACAGGCTGGGACAGTGCATCCAGAAAGCCGCGGAGCGGTCCGGAAAGAGGATTGCAGTCATTGCCAGCGGGGATCTGTCCCACCGGCTGACGAAGGACGGGCCTTATGGTTTTCAGGAGGAAGGCCCGGAGTATGACAGACGCATCATGGAAGTGATGGGAAGCGGGGAGTTCGGCGGCCTTTTTGATTTTTCGGAGGAATTCTGTGAAAAGGCGGCGGAATGCGGCCACCGTTCCTTCCTCATCATGGCGGGGGCGCTGGACTCCCTGGCGGTAAAGGCAGAGCGGCTTTCCCATGAAGGCCCGTTTGGCGTAGGCTATGGTATCTGTACCTATGAAGCGGGCGGACCGGCGCCCGGCCGTGATTTCCTGCGGCAGTGGGAAGAACGGGAGAGGGAAGCGCTGGAGGAGCGGAAACGGAAGGAAGATCCTTACGTGCGTCTGGCGCGGCGGACCATAGAGGCCTGGGTGCGCGGGGGCGCAGGAAAAAGGATTGCCGTTCCGGAGGGGCTGCCGGAGGAAATGCTTGCCCGGCGTGCCGGAGTGTTCGTTTCCCTGAAGGAGGATGGGAGGCTGCGCGGCTGCATCGGAACCATTTCTCCGGTGAGAGGAAGCATTGCGGAGGAGATCATGGAAAATGCCGTCAGCGCAGCCTGTCGGGATCCCCGGTTTCATCCCGTGGAGCCGGAGGAGCTGGACCGGCTGGTTTACAGCGTGGATGTGCTGGGAAAGCCGGAGGAGATTTCCTCAAAGGAGGAGCTGGATGTGAAGCGTTACGGCGTCATCGTGAGCAGAGGGGCCAGAAGGGGCCTGCTCCTTCCCAACCTGGAGGGCGTGGACACCGTGGAGGAGCAGATCGACATTGCGAGGCAGAAGGCCGGAATTCCGGAGGACGCGGAGGACATCCGGCTGGAGCGCTTTGAGGTGGTGAGGCATTTTTGAGCATGGAAAAAGAAAAAAACCTGCAAAAGCAGGAGGCGGTCTGCGCTGTCTGCCCCCATCACTGCCTGTTGGCGGTGGGGGAGACCGGGCGCTGCCGGGCCAGAAAAAACAGAGAGGGAAAGATCGTCAGCATCAATTACGGAAAGCTCACATCCCTGATGCCCGATCCGATAGAAAAGAAGCCTCTGCGCCGTTTTTTCCCGGGAAGCAGGATTCTTTCCGTGGGGAGCTTTGGCTGTAACCTGGCCTGCCCTTTCTGCCAGAATCATGAGATTTCCATGGCGGACAGAGGACAGGCGCACTGCCGGGAGATTACGCCGGAAGCGCTTGCCGGACTGGCGCAGGCGTATCAAAATCGTGGGAACATCGGCGTGGCTTTTACCTATAACGAACCTCTGGTGGGGTATGAATTTGTTCGGGATACGGCCCGGCTGGTACGGAAGCGGGGCATGAAAAATGTGCTGGTCACCAACGGCTTCGCGGAGCTTTCGGTTCTGGAGGAGCTTCTGCCTTATGTGGACGCCATGAACATCGATCTCAAGGGCTTCACCGATGCCTGGTATGAAAGGCTGGGAGGAGATCTGGAGACGGTGAAACGCTTCATCGCGCGGGCCGCGCAGGACTGCCATGTGGAGCTGACCACGCTGATCGTTCCCGGCGAAAACGATTCCGAAGAGGAGATGGAGCGGGAGGCCGGATGGATCGCGTCGCTGGATCGGGAGATTCCGCTTCATGTGACCCGCTTTTTCCCGCGGTACCGGATGATGGATAAGGGTCCCACGCCGGTGGAGCGGGTCTACCGCCTCAGGGATGTGGCGGCACAGTGGTTGCGGTATGTGTATGTGGGGAACTGCTGAAAGAGACGGAACTGCCGAAGGGGCGGCACTGCTAAAGGGGCTGAACTATAGAAGAAGGCAGGAACCCGGAAGAGGCCGTTCGGTGGGAGAGCGTGAAAAGAATATGGAAAAAAGAATTGTGAACGCGGAGATCGCCCTGATCCCCTATTATCCCAACTATGATGCTGCGCTGGAATGGTATTAGGACCCGGAGTTGTGCAGACAGGTGGATGGCTGAAGAAAAAGGGCTGAGCCAGGTGAGAGCGCAGATTTATTCCTTTAATGGACAGAGCCGGAATATGTTTCTCTCCGTCGGATTTGAGCCTGTGGGGAACGACTGGTATACTTTCTGCATTGCCCCGAAAGGTTCCCGGTAAAAATACGGCTAAAAATTATTTGACAAAAGAAGCTGCTTATTCATATAATAGAGAACAGCCGCATACCGCGGCTTGTTTTTCAACAGACAGTTAGTAAAAACTAATAAAAGTACGCATAAGCGAACAAAAAACGAACGAAAGGAAAGATTGAAAAATAAGCCCGATGGCTTATTGTTTCAAAACAAAGCCAGCTTTGTGGCAGTTTTGCGCCGAAGCACAAAACTGCTGTGATCGCATAGGAGAAATCACCTGCATGATTTCTCCTCGCGGCCTCAGCGTACCGCTTCGGCATGGAGGTAAAAATGAAAATGAACAGAAAATCTCCCTTCCGAATCCTCTGGACACTCCTTGGCTTCTTCTGTCTGGGACTTGGCACGGCAGGCATCCTTCTGCCGTTTCTTCCCACGGTACCCTTTTATATGGCGACGGTATTCTGCTTCGCCAAAAGCTCTGAAAGGCTCCATGGGTGGTTCCTGGGAACTGCCCTGTACCGGAAGCATCTGGACAGCTTTGTCAGGCAGAGAGCCATGACCATGGGGACAAAGCTTCGGATTGTGGGGACGGTAACCCTGGTGATGGCGGTGGGATTTCTGATGATGAGCCGGGTACCGGCAGGAAGAGTCTGCCTTGTCATCGTGTGGCTGTGCCATCTGCTGTACTTTTTCCTGCGGGTGAGAACCATACGGCCGGAAGCGGCCGCAGAACAGGAGGCTGCCTGAGAAGATGAAAAGGGATATTGAGAAAAAGAGAAAGAAGGAGCAGCGCGTGGTGGAGGAAATGATCCGCCTGTACTGCCGGAAACATCATGCGGAGTATGACAGACGAACGGGACGGATGTGCCCGGCCTGCCGGGAGCTTTCCGGGTACGCGGCCCTGCGCAGTGAGAAATGTCCGTTTATGGAGAAGAAAACCTTCTGCAGCAACTGTAAGGTGCATTGCTATCAGCCTGCAATGCGGGAGCGGATCCGGCAGGTCATGCGATTTTCCGGGCCGAGAATGCTGTTGTATCATCCCGTTCTTGCCATCTGGCATGTGGTCTGCAGCATAAGGGAAAAGCGCGGCAGTGCGTCATGAGCCGGAAACGGACCGGCCTTCGGTTCTTCCTGAATGACAGAAATATACGTTAAAACGGAGAGATTGCCATGATTAAAAAAAGGCTGCTTGGACTTTTGTCCCAGGCGAAGAAATACATTTTTTTCCAGGTAGGCTGGCAGTGGCTGGCCCTGCTGTGTCAGATCCTGATGATCACCTGCATTTCACTGCTCCTTGAGAGCGCGCTGCGCGGAGAAGTGACTCTTCAGCAGTGCGCCGGTTACGGCGCTGCGTCTGCCGCCGCTCTGCTTCTGCGTTTTTTCTGCGACAGGCAGGCGTCCTTTGCCTCCTACCGGGCAAGTGTGGATGTGAAGCGGATTCTGCGGGATAAAATCTATGAAAAGCTGCTCCGGCTGGGAGCGGCGTACCGGGAGCGGGTGGGCACCTCCGAGGTAGTTCAGATGGCCGCAGAAGGGGTGGAGCAGCTGGAGACCTATTTTGGAAAGTATCTTGCCCAGCTCTTTTACAGCCTTCTGGCTCCTGTGACCCTGTTTGTCATCCTGTCTTTTGTGAACTGGAAGGCAAGCCTTGTGCTCTTAATATGCGTGCCCCTGATTCCCCTTTCCATCGTGGCGGTACAGAAAATCGCAAAGCGGCTGTTAAATAAATACTGGGGAATCTATACGGAGCTGGGCGACAGCTTTCTGGAAAACCTTCAGGGCCTGACGACGCTGAAGATTTACCGGGCGGATGAAAACAGGGCGCGGGAGATGGATGAGGAGTCTCAGCGATTCCGCCGGATCACCATGAAGGTGCTTACCATGCAGCTCAATTCCACCAGCGTGATGGACATCATCGCCTACGGCGGCGCAGCGGTGGGGATGATCGTGACCCTGTCAGAATTTCTGAAAGGAAGCCTGAGCGTCCATGGAGCGCTGATGCTGATTCTGCTGGCCTCGGAATTTTTTATTCCGCTGCGGCTTCTCGGGTCTTTTTTTCACATTGCCATGAACGGCATGGCGGCCAGCGACCGGATTTTTGCGCTTCTGGATCTGCCGGAGCCGGAACCGAAAACGGAGATGCTGGACGGTTCGAAGCCGGATCTGGCTTTTTCCCATGTGAGCTTTTCCTATGAAAAGGACCGTCCGATTTTGAAGGACGTATCCATGGACTTTCCGGCAGGCAGCTTTACCTCCATCGTAGGGACCTCCGGCTGTGGAAAGAGCACGGCAGCAGGCATTCTGATGGGAAGAAACCGGGGATATGCGGGCAGTGTGACGATCCAGGGAAAGGAGCTTTCCGGAATCCGGGAGGGCAGTCTGATGGAACGGGTCACCCTGGTCAGCCATAACAGCTATTTATTCAAGGGAACCGTGGAAGACAACCTGCGGATGGGAAAGCCGGACGCGACGGAGGAAGAAATGAAGGACGCGCTGAAAAAGGTGAATCTCTGGGGCTTTCTTCAGGCACAGCAGGGACTTGGCACGCCGGTGGCGGAAAAGGGAAGCAATTTTTCCGGAGGGCAGTGCCAGAGGCTTGCCATCGCCCGCGCTCTGCTGCACGATACGCCGGTCTATATTTTTGACGAGGCCACGTCCAATATTGATGCGGAGAGCGAGGAGATGATTATGGAGGTCATTCATCGCCTGGCGGAGACGAAGACGATTCTTCTGATTTCCCACCGCCTGGCCAATGTGGTGAGATCCCATCGAATCTATATGATGCAGGAAGGACGCGTGACGGAAGCGGGAACCCATGCACAGCTGATGGAGCGAAACGGAGCGTATGCGGCGTTGTACCGATCCCAGATGGAACTGGAACGGTACGGGAAAGGAGGTGTGTGCGCATGAAAAATTTCAGTGGAGAGAAGTCAAAAAAAGGCGGAAATTCCGGCAGAAGAAGCGGTATCCGCATCATGGGACAGCTCATCGGGCTGGTGCGGCCCCTGCTTCCGGTAATGCTTCTGGCCATCGTGCTGGGAACCGCCGGGTACCTGTGCGCCATCTTTCTGACCATCCGGGCGGGATACGGACTGATGCAGATCCTTTCCGGAAACGGCGCGGAACTTACAGGAACGGAAATCGCAGGAGTGGAAACGCCGGCAGCATTCGGTGTGGTGCTGTCAGGAGTATGGGTGCTGGTGGTTCTGGCGCTCATGCGGGGAATCCTCCATTACGGGGAACAATACTGCAACCACTTTATAGCGTTTAAGCTGCTTGCGATCATAAGGCATAAGGTTTTTGCAGCGCTTCGCAGGCTCTGCCCGGCCAGGCTGGAGGGGCGGGACAAGGGAAATCTGATTTCGGTCCTCACCTCCGATATTGAGCTGATTGAGGTGTTCTATGCTCATACAATTTCACCCATCGCCATCGCGGTATGTACATCCCTGGTGATGCTTCTGTTTTTCAGCCGGATTTCTGCAGCGGCCGCAGTTCTGGCGCTGGTGGGATATCTGACGGTGGGTTCGGCGATTCCCCTGTACTTCGGAAGCAGGGGTGCGGAGCGGGGAATGGCCTTCAGAAATGCCTTCGGCGATTTGAACAGCTTCATTCTGGATTCTCTGCGGGGCCTGGATGAAACCATCCAGTATGGTCGCGGCCAGAAACGCAGGAAGGAGATGGCGGAGCGTTCAGACCGGCTGGGCGGGATGCAGAAAGGCCTGAACCGGCTGGAGGCCTCCCAGAGATCTGCCACCAACCTGACAATTCTGCTTTTTTCCTTCGCCATGCTTTTTCTGATGATCGCTCTGAAACAGGCCGGTGCGGTGGACGGCACCGGAATGGTGGTGGGAACCATCGCCATGATGGGTTCCTTCGGCCCGGTGACGGCTCTGGCCAGCCTGTCCAACAACCTGAACCAGACCCTTGCCAGCGGAGAGCGGGTGCTTTCCATCCTGGAGGAGCAGCCGGTGACGGAGGAGATTTCCGGACAGCCCCGGACCGTTTTTGATGGAGCGGCTGCAGAGCAGGTGGACTTTGCCTATGAGCAGGAGCAGATTCTGAAAGGCTATTCCATGGAGATTCCAAAGGGAAAAATCATTGGCATTCACGGGCCGAGCGGCTCCGGAAAATCCACGCTGCTGAAGCTTTTGATGCGCTTCTGGGATGTGCAGACAGGGAGCGTCCGCATTTCCGGACGGGATGTGCGTGGAATCAATACTTCGGATCTGAGGCAGATGGAAGCCTGTGTGACCCAGGAAACCTGCCTGTTCCACGATTCCATAGCCAACAACATCGCCGTCGGAAAGCCCGGCGCATCCCGGGAGGAGATCATGGAGGCAGCGAAAAAAGCTTCCATCCATGATTTTGTAATGACCCTTCCAAAGGGTTATGATACGGAAGTGGGGGAGCTGGGAGATACCCTTTCCGGAGGAGAAAGGCAGAGGATCGGCATCGCCCGGGCCTTCCTGCACAACGCTCCCTTCCTTTTGCTGGATGAACCCACCAGCAATCTGGACTCCCTGAATGAGGGCATCATCCTGAAATCCCTGCAGGAGGCGCAGGAAAACAGGACGGTGCTGCTGGTATCCCACAGAAAATCTACCATGAACCTGGCGGATGTGGTATTTGAAATGGATGGCGGAAGAGCGTCATAGCCTGCTTTTTTCTGGCATAACAGACGGATACGGGCGGCTTCCATTGATTCTCCGGAGTCCGGAAATGATTTTGCAGAATCCGTTGCCAATACTCCGGTAAAAGGGTATACTGTTGCCAGACGCTCCGGGAAATCTGTCTGCGGCAAAGCCGCGGCGGATCTGTGCGGCCCAAGAGTCAGGCCGTTACCGGAGAAAAAACATCTGAAAAAAGGAGAAACGGCGGGATGAAAATAGCGGTAACCTATGATAATGGAAATATCTTCCAGCATTTCGGAAGGACGGAAAACTTCAAGGTGTATGAGGTTGAGGATGGTAAAGTGGTTTCCAGCGAAGTGATCGCCTCCAACGGAGTCGGACACGGCGCGCTGGCCGGCCTGCTGGCTGACCGGGCGGTGGATGTGCTGATCTGCGGCGGTATCGGCGGCGGAGCGCAGGCCGCGCTTGCAGAGGCGGGCGTTGAGCTGTGTGCCGGCGCACAGGGAGATGCGGATCAGGCGGTGGAATCCTATTTGAAGGGGGAACTGGTCTCCACCGGCGCGAACTGTGACCATCACCATGGAGAAGGCCACAGCTGCGGTGATCACGGAGAGGGCCACAGCTGCGGCAGCCACGGAGAGGGCCACTCCTGCGGTGATCACGGAGAAGGCCACGGCTGCGGCGGCCATGAAGACGGCCATTCCTGTGGGGAGGGCTGCGGAAGCGGCTGTGGAGCACAGTCTGCCATGACCGGCCGCAATGTGGGAAAGACCTGCCGCACCCATTACAGAGGAACCTTCAATGACGGGACACAGTTCGACTCCTCCTATGACCGGGGTGAGCCGCTGGAATTTGTCTGCGGCGCCGGACAGATGATTCAGGGGTTTGACGCTGCGGTGGCGGATATGGAGGTGGGACAGGTTGTGGACGTCCACCTGATGCCTGAGGAAGCCTACGGCATGCCGGATCCGAATGCCATTTTCACCATTGAGACCGCTCAGCTTCCGGGATCTGAGAACCTGGAGGTCGGACAGCAGGTCTATCTGACAAGCCAGTATGGCCAGCCCTTCCCCGTGAAAGTGACGGCAAAAGAAGGAACCACAATCACCCTGGATGCCAATCACGAAATGGCCGGAAAGGAACTGAATTTCCGGATTGAGCTGGTTGAGGTGAAATAACGGAAAAACGAATAAAGAAACCAGTTATGCGTTTATAAATGAAGCCCGGGGCATATGCTCCGGGTTTTCTGCATGTTCTCCTTAGGCAAAGTCCACCCCAGGACAAATCTGTGAAAACCCGTATCTCCTTCACAGAGCCTGATTTCGTTTTTCAAAATGGAATCAGGTGGGATTTGTATAGGACAGCTCTTCCTGTAATCTGTTACTATCGAAAAAAGAAAGGAGCGAAGAGCAATGAAGGGATACAATACGGAGAACGGTTATATGGGTTATGTGAACGGAGGGTATCAGCTCTTCGCAAGCGAAGCCGATTACCTGGAATGGATGGAAGACTGAGGGAGGTGCTCGTTTGAAACGTATGAAAGGAAAGGATGCTATTGATTTTGGCAGAAGGATTGAAGTGGAAAAGACGGAGCTGGAATTATCAGGACTTGACCCGGACGCGCTGGGCTTTATGCGGGCCGTAGAACGGAAAAAAGTCCTCGAACGGGCCGGCCTGGACCCGGCCAAATATGACTTTTAGAGGGAAGGGAAAAATCAGGCAGTTCCTGTGTTATAAATCTCCCACCTGTGCTATACTGAAGCAAAAGGGACAGGAGAAGGAATGCCATGCCAAAGGGAACGAATCAGAAGTTTAAACTGTACCGGCTCGCACAGATCATGCTGGAAAATACAGATGAAGAACATTATATCACCATGCCGGAAATAATGGCTTCGCTGGGAAAATATGAAATCACTGCTGACCGGAAGAGCATCTATACTGATCTCCGGGATCTGGAAGCCCTTGATATTGAGGTGGAAGGGGAACCGGTGGGAGGCAGATACCACTATCATGTGATCAACAGACCGTTTGAACTGCCGGAATTGAAGCTCCTGGTGGACGCCATCCAGTCCTCCCGGTTTATTACGGAGAAGAAAACGAATGCTCTGATCCGGAAGCTGGAAAAGCTGGTCAGCAAATATGACGCTCAGAAGCTGCAGAGGCAGGTGTACGTGTCCGGCAGGATCAAAACCATGAACGAAAGCATCTATTATACCGTGGACGCCATTCACAATGCCATCTCGGAAAACAAAAAAGTCCGTTTCCAGTATTTTCAGTGGAATGTGAAAAAGGAAATGGAGCTGCGCCATGGCGGGGCCTGGTATCATATCAGCCCATGGGGCCTGGCCTGGGACAATGAAAATTATTATCTGGTGGGCTACGATTCGGATGCCGGACGGATCAAGCACTATCGTGTGGACAAGATGCTTCATATCCGTATATCGGAGGAAGAAAGAGAAGGCAGAGAGCATTTCCAGAAGCTGGACATGGCGGACTACACCAAAAAGAGCTTCGGCATGTTCGGCGGGGAGGAGCAGACCGTAAAGCTTCTGGTGGATAACAGCCTGGTCGGCGTCATTCTGGACCGATTCGGTAAGGATATGATGCTGATCCCCGCGGATGAGGGGCATTTTACCGTAAACGTGGACGTGCATGTCAGCGGCCAGTTCCTGGGATGGATTTTTTCGCTGGGGGAACAGGTGAAAATACTGTCGCCGGAGGGCGTGGTGGAACAGATGAAGCGGGAGGCGGAGAGGCTGATTAGGCAGTATGGATGAGAAACGGGAAAATGGAGTAAGCTCATAACAGTCCCTTCAAAAGAGTCTTCAAGCATGAAAACAATTCTGAAGCCTATACGGCCAGCGGAGAATTTCTTACATCTTGACCTCACATATCATCTGCTTCTCTTTGACAGGATTCATATATTATGCAACAATAGTCGCGTAATGTATGGGACGGATAAAATCCCGCCCTGAATCAGACGGCGTTTTCCAATCGAAAATGACATATTTTATCAGAATAAGGAGGAAAATAAAATGCTCGAAGCGAACAGAAAAGCACCGGATTTTACACTTACAGACAAGGATGGCAGACAGGTAAGCCTGTCAGATTTCCTCGGGAAAAAGGTTGTTCTGTATTTTTATCCCAAGGACAATACTCCGGGCTGCACCCGTCAGGCCTGTGCTTTTGCCGCGGCCTATGAACAGTTTAAAGAGCAGGACGTTGTGGTGATCGGCATCAGCAAGGACAGCACAGCCTCTCATCAGAAATTTGCACAGAAATACAATCTGCCCTTCATCCTGCTGTCTGATCCGGAGCTGCAGGCAATCCAGGCATACGATGTCTGGCAGGAAAAGAAGCTTTACGGAAAGGTCAGTATGGGCGTGGTGCGTACCACCTACATCATTGATGAACAGGGGAATATCGAGAAGGTAATGCCTAAGGTCAAGCCGGATACCAATGCCGCGGAGATTCTGGATTACCTCGCAAAGAAATGAATTCTGTAAGCTGTGAACGAAAAACAGAAAAATACGGAGTAAAGACACAGAAATTTTCGCCCTGGAGGGTTGATATGCAGTACATCAGTCATTATGCTTCCCCTGTTGGCAATATCCTTTTAGCCGCAGATAATACGGGTTTAACCGGTTTATGGTTTGAGGGACAGAAGTATTTTGCCCTTTCTCTGGATAAGGAGCATGAGGAAAAGGAAATCCCTCTTTTTGAAGAGGTAAAGCAGTGGCTTGATATTTACTTTTCCGGAAAAGAGCCGGATTTTACTGTGCCGCTTCATTTCACTGGAACAGCCTTTCAAAATGAAGTATGGAAAATACTCTGCACGATTCCATATGGACAGACTGAGACATACGGCGGGATAGCAAAGCAGATTGCCGTCAGAAAAGGATTGCCGCATATGTCGGCACAGGCCGTAGGCGGCGCGGTAGGGCACAATGAAATTTCAATCATTGTCCCCTGCCATCGTGTTGTAGGCGCAAATGGCAGTCTGACAGGCTATGCCGGAGGAATTGATAAAAAGATTAAATTATTGCAGCTGGAAAAGGCAGATATGAAATCCTTTTTCATTCCAAAGAAAGGAACCGCTTTATGAATTTTGAAACAGTACCATTGCTTTGAAAAGGAGCCAGAGTACAGAAATGTCTTTTTTTGAAACACTCAACGAGAAATTTTTCAATCCTTTCTGCTGCCGGAACAGGGTGATTTACTTTGAATGCATCAGCGAGCTGATTGAAAAATCGAAGGAGATCTCTGTTTTATATGAAACGGATGCCAGAAACACATTGATCCTGTATCTTCAGAACTGCACCTACGCCATAGAAACGGAAAACATCGGGGAGGAGATTGCCGGTGGGAAGACTCCGCAGGAGAACGCCTCCACGATTCTTCGGTATTTTCGTGTATGCGGGTGGATTACGCCGCAGGAAATTGGGCGGAATGGAGATAATATTGCGTCCGTATCGGCATATTGCCGCAGGCTGATCGATGCGGTTCATAAGATTTTTGACGGGGACGCGAATGGTGCAATTACAAATCATATTTTTTCCATGTATGAAATCCTGAAATCTTCCTTTAATAAAGACAGCGGCCGTTCGCTGCGTCCATATCAGAATATCCTGCTTCCGTTAGTCGAAAACGAATGCGACCTGAAAAATGAAATCCTGATTTTAAAAGACAGCATCCGTGAGATCATGCGGGCAGTCATGAAAATGGCGGATGCCAACAGCTTTGGGCAGTTTCTTATGAAGGATGAGCTCCTGAACCGTTTCTTCAATGACTATTTTTTTATCAAGAAAAGCGGCCTGATCCCCTCCTACATCTCGGACATTGACCGGATGCTTAGGAAGCTGCGCCGCTCGGAGCTTTACGATCGGATGATTCAGGAATACACAAAGATAGAACATGCGGACAAGGGCAGGGCAAGGGAGAAGATCGACCGGCTGTTTCATGAACTGGACAGCTTCATTAATCTGGAATACGAACAGGAAATGTCTTATATCGACCGACGGATCAATAATTACTATAATCTGTATTCGACCAGAATGATGATGGTATTAAGTGAAAATGGCAATCTGGAGCATGAATTAAACCGGGTGCTTATGCATTTACAAAAGCTGGACGGAGAAAAACGGGAGGAAGCGGTTTTAAGGCTTTCTGAATCGCACCGCCTCATGAGTATGGGGTATATCGGAAGGAAATCTTTTGAGCGGCGGAAAAAGCGGAATCCCAATCAGAAAAATGTGGGGCTTGTTTCCGAAGAACTGTCGGAGGAAGAGAGAAAGCGGCTGACGGACGAGCTCTTGACGGAGACGCCCGACCGGTACAGCATGGACAATGTGGAGAAACATTTTGACGAGCTTTTAAAGGGCAGGGATCAGCTTTCCGTGGAGGAATGTCAGGTACATACCAGAGACGATGCGACGATGATTGCGGCCAGCATGATTTATTCGGGGACGGCCGGTTTCCCATATGAAGTAGAATTTTGGGAGGGCATGGTGGAGACTGAGGTCGCGAGAATCAGCAATATCAGAATAAAGAGGAAGAAATGATGAGCAGCATCAACTTGCGGATCGTGATTGAAGAAGAAAACAGCCATTTATTTAAACGGTGCATTCGGAAACTTCTGGAGTCCACCTTCATACTGCGGGATAAGGACGAGAAACTGTACCAGTTTGTCTCCCGGGAATCCAACCGGCAGGATATTTCGGAATACTTGCGGATGATCGGTTTTGACGTGATTTTGGAAGAGAAGACGGGAGTGTGCATGCTGACGGCCAGCGAAGAGGACGCGGATACGGCAGGGTTAAAGCGGGCGAACGTGGTGACATTTTCGACGCTTCAGTATCATCTGCTTCTGGTGCTCTGGAAGGTTTATCTGGAAAATCTCGGGTACAGCGAAGGAAATTACGTAACGAAGGGGGATCTGATCGATAAGATGAAATCCTATGGCATTCAAGTGACGCGCACGGAACTGAACGCTGCGTTCCGCCTGTTTAAAAAGTACAGCCTGATTCATTTTAATGACGACGAGGAGGGCGAGGATATGAAGATCCGGCTTTACCCGTCGCTGCAATTTGGCTGGGATCTCCCACAGTTCCAGACGGTGGCGCGGGAATACCTGAAAGAGAATCCAGAGGAAGCTGGGGAGCCAGAAGAAGAGGTGTTTCCAGAGAAATTTGAGGAGGAAGAGGAATGATCCTGTTAAAAAAGGTACGGCTGATTAACTGGTATGGATTTTCCAATGTGACGGCCCCGGTCGGTTTCCTAACGTTAATTGCAGGAAGGAACGGGAACGGAAAGTCCGTCCTGCTGGATGCAATAAAATATGCCGCTTATGGAGATACGGTATTTAATAAGTCGTCGGAGAGCAAGGGAAGCCGTACCCTGTCCTCCTATACAAGAGGCCTTTTAGATGCTACGGCCGGGACATATATGCGCCCGGCAGACAAGGTGCCGAATGTGTACAGCCACATTGTGCTGGAGTATTTTGACGATGTGGAGGACAAGGCTTTTCTGCTGGGGACGGTGATAGAGACAAGCGCGTCCAATAATTGCCAGTCATACCGCTACGTGATGGACCGTACAGCCATGGAGCAGATGGAACATACCTATCAAGAGGACGGCGTCACGATGCCGTGCAGTGCTTTGTTCCTTCAAAAAAAATACAGGCTGACGCTGATGAACCGGGAGCAGGGGCTTCCGAAGTTTTTACAAATGACGGGGCTTAAGCTGACTCTGGGCCAGCTCTCTACCTATCTGCGGAAACTCCGCGGGATCATGTCCTATGACCCAAACGCGAGAATCGACCGGTTTATCAGAGAGAGTGTTTTAGAAGAAAAAAACGTGGATTTCGGGAAGTTAATTGAGGCGAAAGAAAACATCGAGCGGCTGAAGGAGAATTTTGAGATCATCCAGCAGGAGATCGGGGAGCTTGAGGAGATTCTTGGGGAGTACGACGCATGGGAGAGCGGGGAAAACCGTCTGCTGGCGGATGATATACGCATCGTCTATAAAAAGAAAAAGGCTCTGTATCAGGAGATTGAACGCCAGACGGCCGAGCAGAATCTCGCACAGAGAAGGAAGGAAAATCTGGAAAGGGAACTGGAAATCCTGGACGGCAGGAAGAAAGAAATTAATGCGAGTCTGGTGCAGGCGATGGTTAGTTTAAAACAGCTTGACACTAGCCGGATGATCGATGAGGAGAGCCGGAGGCTCAGGGAACTGGAGGACGAAAAAAAGACGCTGGCGGCCCAGTGCAAAAGGTTAGAGCACTTTCAGACGGCAGTCAGCGAGATCATGAACGATTTTTTTAAGGAAAAGGAGACGGTTGAAGACCGGGATGTGCTGGCTTCCCTCTGCTGGCACGGGTACACGGCCGCAAAAAAGGAGGCGGCAGCAGCCAGATTGAAACAGAAAGTCAGCGAGCGCTATGACGGGGTGGTTATGAGGGCTGCAGATGCCGATCGAAAACTGGAGGAAATAACCAGAGGCCTGGAGGCGCAGCACCGGATCATAGAGGACTGTAGAAAGCATAGGAATACGTTTGCCCAAATCCCGGAGTATGTGGGTTTGCGCGAGGAGATTAACCGGGAATTTGAAAAAAGAAACATCCGCACAAAAGCGCAGTTTGCCTGTGAATATGTGATCGGACTGAAGGACGAAGCGTGGCGGGACGCCATCGAGGCATTTCTGGGTCCGCGCCGTTATACGATCCTGGTGGAACCTCAGTATTATGACATCGCAGACGGCGTATTGAACCGTTCGGAGCACCGGTATGCGCATTTGTTTAACACAAAGCTTTTGATGAAGAAGAAAGTACATGTGGAAGAAGATTCGGCAGTATTCCAGCTTGAAATCAAAAATCCCGTGGCAAAACAGTACTTCGATTATCAGCTTGGAAGAATGCATGCGGTGGAATTAAGTGCCGTAAAGGAATATGAAAATGCAATATCCAGAGAGGGCCGTGTGTCCGTAGCCATGGACAGCTATTTCCTGCGTTTCGACCGGCTCCGTTCCTATTATCTGGGCCAGAAAACCTTTGAACTGAACCGGTTCCGTGCGGAAAAAGAGATTTTGCGGCTTAACGAGGATAAGAAGGGAGTGCTGGCGGAGAAAAAGGAACTGGAGAGCCAGAGAGCCCGCCTCGCACAGAACCGGGAGCTGTTTCAGGAGTATGATTACGATGCGCACCGAAAATATCAGGCTGCATCGGAACATGTCAGAGAGTCGGGGGCGCAGTTGGAGCGTCTGAAAAAAGCACAGGAAAAGAACCAGGACTATCTGGAACTGAGCGAACTGGCTGGCCGCCTTTCGGAGGAACAGAACGCGGTGCATAACGAGTATAACGCAAAGCTTCAGGAGAGAAGTGGGCAGGAGGCGGTAATACAAAGATGCACCGATAAAATCAAGGCAAAGTCTGCGGAGCTGGAGGAGCAGGAGAAGCGGTACCGGGAATACCAGATCAGGTACTATACCATCGTGCAGCGGACAGTGGAAGCCTATGAAAAATATCTGGAGAACGGAGGGAAAGGCGTGGGCGGTCTGCTGGCCGATGAGACGCGAGGCCGTATTGCAAGGAGCATCGAACAGCATAAAAGCCTGCTGATGCAAAAACAGGCAGATTATAACGCAAAACATGCCGGGCACTTGCTTCCGAGAGGAACGGATGGGAGAGAGCAGTATGCAGGCAGGAGAGAGCGCATCTGGATGGATAATCTTCAGGAAATTCGCCAGAAGCTGGAGGAACAGACCCGCAGATATGAAGATATTTTTAAAAACGAATTTGTGCTGACGATCCTGAAATCCTGCGAGCGCGCCAGAGACGATTTAAGGCAGATCAACGGGGAGCTGGCAAACTTAAATTTCGCGGCAAAATATCAGTTTGATGTCCATTATGTAAAGGACGGATCAGAGTACGCAAAGGTGATCGAATACGCCCGCTATCTGGACGAGCGGGAGCAACTCGGCGGCAGCGCGGACGGGCAGATGACTTTTGACATGCTGACTTCTGTGTCCGATGAGGAGGGAGAACGGCTGGAAGCGGAGATGAAGCAGATTATCAACCGGATCATTGAAAAAAACAGCGAAGAAACGATTGCCCGGTTTGCCGACTATCGGAATTATATGAATTATGAAATCCTGATCAGCAACCAGATCCTGGACAGGGCAAAGTTGTCCCGCCAGACCGGATTCAACTCCGGCGCGGAGGTTCAGATCCCGTATCTTCTGATCCTGTCGTCTGCCCTTTTGCTGATTTACAACCAGCGTGTCAATTCCACGCGTCTGGTATTTATTGACGAACCATTTGCCAAGATGGATCCCGGCAACGTGAAGCTGATGCTAAAATTCATGCGGGAACAGAGACTCCAGGTGATCTTCTGCTCGCCGGATAAGACGGAAGCCATCGGAAACGAATGCGAGGTGATCCTGCCTGCGCTGCGCGTCCGCCCGGACAGCATGCAGCTTGGAATCGTGCAGTTCCACGAAGAAAAGGCGTACAGCGGCCTGTAAGGAGGCGGAGATGGCAGATTACGAAGAGAAGATGCTGGCGGCCCTGGCGGATAAATACAGGAAGAGCAAAAAAGACAGGGGGACCAACGTGATTGCGAGACGGACAAAACTGGACCCCTCTCAGCTTTATAGAAATTACAGCCGCAACGACGGCGATATGGCGCAGATCGAAGCGGTGAACCAGGCGGCCCTTTCATGCAGCGAGAAAGGGTTTGTGACATATGAAACAAAGGGGTTTAGCAGCGAGATCCAGAGTATTTATCTGGTGGATGAAAAGATCGGGGAGATTGAGCGATATCTGGAAGAAAAATACGGGTATGAACCAAAGGCTGCAAAGAGGAAGTATGTGGAAGAAATGATCGCT
Organism: Candidatus Eisenbergiella stercoravium; assembly: GCA_019113175.1. Lineage (GTDB taxonomy): Bacteria > Bacillota > Clostridia > Lachnospirales > Lachnospiraceae > Eisenbergiella > Eisenbergiella stercoravium. The sequence continues at coordinate 161,411 of DXHY01000011.1, forward strand.
TCATATAGCGGTCGTTCTCCCGCAGCAGAACGGGAGTGCGAAAAGCTGCGGTATACTCTTGGGAAAAACAAGATTCCGCCTAGATACCGTCAGACGGAAGACCTTCTGAAAGGACTTGTCTTTATTGAGAATAACGAAAAAGACATGTATCTGCGCGAAGCATCTTCTTTGATTTACGGCGATTCTAAATATCTGGAAGAAAATACGCTGGGCCCTGTCTGCCGGGCGCTCCGGGAATATTTAGGCCGCTCCTGCGGTGAAGCGGAGTTGGAGGACGAGATCCTGGAGAAATATCATATCACACGGGAAAAACAAAAGCTGTGCCTGAAAGGAAGCGTGACTGTGCGCATTTTAGGGAAAGAACTGGAACTGGGGATGTTTCCGGGTGGGATTGAATTTTTCGCGGAGGAGCTTTATAAGATCGAACGGATTCAGGTTCACGCGTCGGCATTTACAACGGTAGAAAATTATACTTCCTGGCTGCGGTGTGCCGGTTCGGAGACGGCTTTTTTCTATCTGGGCGGTTACGCCACACGCAGCCAGAGAGATTTCCTGAAAAAGATTTATTCTGACAATCCGGCTCTAGTCTTCCGCCATTTTGGTGATATTGACGCCGGGGGCTTGTATATTCACGAACACTTGTGCCGCGTGACTGGTATCCCGTTCCAGATGTATCGTATGTCGCGCGTGGAACTGGAAGACCCGCGTTTCCGGTCCTGCCTGCATCCGCTGACAGAGCAGGACCGTGCCCGCTTAAAGTCTCTGGAAAAACAGAAGGCGTACCGGGAACTGGCGGGATATATGCTGGAGAAAGGCGTGAAGCTGGAGCAGGAGATTGTAAGTTATTATGAGGGGTGAAGGGGGAAGAGCGAATCCTAAGAATATTAGCTATTTATATATTGCGGAAGACTTAAAAACTACAATGATGGAAGTCAGACATAATTTAACTCAGAAGGTAAGTGTAGCAACTATCAAAATACTGAAAACATTAAGATTATTTGATTTTTGCTATGTGGATTCTGAAGAGAAAGCAGGAAAAAGTTTGGATTTAAGTATAATATCAACTGCCTTTTCTGCTCCAAATTTTGGAAATAAAATGACTATTATGCGACACAATATTTATACGAGTTTATTAAGGAATTAGGCTTTGATGGAATAAGATTTTACAGTTCATTAAATCCGCCTGGGAAAAATATAGTTTTATTTAACACTAAGAGAAACCCCACAACCAAAAGTAAAGATTATGAAATTGTAGAATCGAAAGTTTATTCTATTACAAAACCAGATTTAAATTATCAATAATAGCGCCAATAAAACGGCAGTATCCTTAAAAGTCCTGGAAAAGTCAGTAAAATCAATGGGTTTACGAAGTAGAAAGGTGCTTACTGCACCATTACTACACCATTTTTGAAAGAGCCTTGATATGATGATATAACAGGTAAAATAAAAATTGACAATATGGCATATATGCCATATAATTAAGAAAAGGGAAACCAATGACAAAATTTGAAGTTATATTTTATGAAAAGGAAAATGGCGATTGTCCGGTAGAGGATTTCCTTCTATCTCTTGATATGAAAATGAAAGCTAAGATGGTAGGGTTGTTAGAGTTGTTGGAAGAGTATGGAAATCAGCTCCGGGAACCGTATAGCAAACATCTGGATGATGGCATTTTTGAAATCAGATGTAAAGTTGGTAGCAATATTACCAGAGTCCTATATTTCTTTTATTATGAGGGAAAGATAATATTGACTAACGGTTTTGTAAAAAAGACCCAAAAGACACCACCTGAACAGATAAAAACGGCAAAAGAATTCAGGGCCGATTATAAAGAGAGGATGGGGAAGGCATGAAAACATTAAGACAGTTTAAAAATGAGCAAATGACCAATCATGAATTTGCCGAGGAATATGAAGCTCTCCAGCCAGAACTTGATGTAATTAAAGCTATTATTGAGGCCAGGACTTCCCAAAATTTAACGCAAAAACAGTTGGCTGAACGCACCGGTATTAATCAGGCGGATATCAGTAAACTTGAAAATGGAACGAGAAACCCAACGATTAATCTGTTAAAGCGATTAGCGGATGGGATGGGTATGGCTCTCAAAATCGAGTTTGTTCCAAAGCAGAAACTTTAAAATACGGCAGCAGCAAAATAGAAAGACTTCCTTTGAACCTGGAGTGAGGATTTAAAGGGTAAAATTGAACACTAACAGAACACGCAGGGGAAACATATCTCCTGCTTTTTTATTATGCGTAAAGGAATTCGATACAATTAGAGTGCAAAGAGAAGATGGGCTTGTTTTGCCTGCATGGAAACAGGTATAATGGTAGAAAAGTGCTCAGACACGGAGGATGTTGGTATGGCGATAGAATTGAAACGTGATATATACGAAGAGTTGCTTCAATAGAAGAATAATTCCGGCCTCGTTTGGGAGGTAGAAGGGGCCAGGCAGGTTGGAAAGACCTATATCCTGGATAAGTTTGCCAGGGAGCAGTATGAGCAATATATTTATAAATATGATTGGAAAGTCAGGGCAGGATTTCCTGAACTGTTATCATGCAATCTATCACTGGGAGGTTGGTCAGCAGCGTAGAGAAGGCGCTCTGCATGATGTCTTTAAGGCATATGCTCCTGAGTTTGAAGATAAAAAGAGTACGGTTGTAGTGATTGATGAAATTCAGGAATCATCTGTTGTCTACAGCTGTATCCGTGAGTTTACCAGAGAGTTTACCTGCGATTTTATTGTGCCAGGAAGCTATCTTGGAAAAACGAGGGAAAAGGACTTCTTCTTGTCTGACGGTGATACAGATAACCTTGTACTTGGCACATTGACATTCCCGGAGTTTTGTATTGACTGCAATTATCTGGATATCGTGGAGAACTGCCGATATTACTATATGGATTTAGGAATAGCTGCATATTTTCTTCGAAAAACAGAGCACGATACAAGGGATTCTCTGCGAGAATTACGTTTATCTGGAAATTTTAAAGCGTATCAGGGATACGGATTCGATTGCCGGCAATGCTCCGTGGTTTGCGGTATATAAGAAAACCGGAGGAGAACTGGATTTTTATGTCAGAAGCCATTTGGATTATAAAAATTATGGAATAGAGGTAAAAGCCGGGGAAAATTCCGGGATTACGGCTTCTGATTTACTAATAGACGGCAAGTTGGATTTTCTCTATTATTTAAAGGGGATTTTCTCTATATTTAAAGGGAGATACGTATGGAGGGAAAGCCAAGGAGGACAAAATACTGACAGTGCCGATTTATCTGACTGGCAGAATTGATTTTAATCTTGGCTGTGAATAAGGTGATTTTCTATCAGCGGAAAGACGAGGACTTGGCAGTTGCGGGGCCTCGTCTTTTTGCGCATGTTATAGCTGCTGATACAGCATCTGCAGAAAATCAGCCTTCGGTATCTTCCGGCACCGTCCGATTTTAACCGCACGGATTTTACCAGCGCGTATCATAGAATAGACAGTGGATTGACTCATAGCATATTCAGAACACAGTTCTTTGACCGAGTAAAATTCTTTATCTTGATTCATTTCTTTAAACCTCCCGGATTTTTATTATATTGTTTGTTTTATTTAAATCATCTAATCTATTGTCATAGCTAATGGATATATGTGGATTACCAATATGCAGGATTATCAGAAGAGTATAGAGAAAGGAAGTGGGTTCCAAGAGTTTGGAAAATAGCTTTAGAGTCGGGAGGATAGGTGATTCGATGAGACCCGATAGGGTGGGACGCCTATATAATAACAAGATTCGGATTTTGTCATACATTCGACAATAGAAGGAGGTTAAAATCAATGAGTAAACAGAAAGTGTTATCCATTCGTGTGGAGGAAAAGCTGTGTACAAAACTTGCAGAGCAGGCCAAGAGGAACGGCTATAAAACCGTTTCGGAATATTCACGTTACCTGCTTCAAGAAAACGGTAAACTATTGATTCAGCAAAGGAAGCGGGAACAGCTGGCAAGGCTAATATGTAAACTTCAAACGCGAATGGTGCGCAATGGGATAGACGACCCGGAGTTGGAGGAAGAGTTGAAGAAAATAAAGGAGGTGATTCGCTAATGGCGACAGTAAAAGTTTTTGGGAGAAAAACCAGGACGCCTTATGAGAAGAAGAATTATAAAAATGCAGACGCTTTCCTGGACGATAAGTTTCATAAAATATGCTATCTTTACGATAGGCAATGAAGTATAATAAGGTCAGCGATAAATTTGAATTTTGAGGAGGATATTCATGATTATCGAAGGTAATAGAAAAGAAGTAGAAGCAATGAAACAATTTCACAAAGGAAATCGACAGGAAGGATTGCGGTTACAAGAAGAATTTGCCGCTGCTTTCAGAGAGGAATATAAAGATAAGGATCATTGTCCTTGTAAGAAAGCCTGCCGGTATCATGGTAATTGTAAAGAATGCGTTGCGATACATAGAGCGCATCAAGAACATGTTCCGAACTGTATGAGACCTATTATCAATACGAAAATAAAGCTTTTGTCTGAATTGACAGAGCACACGATTGTGAATGAAATAGAAGCTCCACATGAGATATTGAGAAAAGAATATCAGTAATTAGAAATCAACAAAGCTCAGTTTGTTATTCCACACACATCAGATCAACTTGCCCCGAACTTTTACAACTAAATACCCGCCGCCCATGGGCGGCACCACCGAGCCGAAAATCAGAAACGGTTTCCTGCTTTTCTTTTGTCCAAAATGAGGTGGCAAACCACCACCCCATCCAATCAACCACAGGAAGGAGGAAGCCATTATGCCCTGTCCCTACCATGATATAAAAATCGTCCAGCGCAGCAAGCTGTACCCGGATAAGCCGCTGCCGCATATCACGCCCCATGTGTTCCGCCATACTTTCTGTACGAATATGGCAAACGCCGGTATGGATATAAAGACCTTGCAGTATGTGATGGGACACTCTGATGTGGGAGTAACGCTGAATGTCTACACACACGCCAGCTATGACCGGGCGGCGGAGCAGATGGCGAAAATCATTGATTTGAGCGAGTAACGAGGAAAATTCGCTGCTTGCAGCGGAATTTGACGACTGCCGGACAACGCAGGCAAAGCCTGCGTTCAAGAATATCGGCACGCCGGAAAAGCGGAGAAAATCAGGTTGAAAACGCACCGAGTTACTACACCACTTACTACACCATTTGCCCGTAAATATGCGTAGATTTACGAAGAATAGCGTAGGTTTGGGGCAAAACAGAAAAATTGAAAAAAGCGCCGGAAAGCCCGTAGTATCAAGGTTTGAAGGCTTTTGAAGGGATATAAGAGATATGATAAAAATACTATTCATCTGCCACGGCAGTACACCAATCAAAGTCCAGAACCCTTGATATTCCTTGACTTTTTGAACATTACAAAGGAAATTTACTACTAATTTACTACTTACTGATTGCCCTGTCGTGATATAAAGAAAAATAAATGAAACCGCAAAAGCGGCGTTTCCCACTTCCCACCCGGAAGAACAGGAACGCCGCTTTTTTATGCCCTCATGTTACGCAGTAGGGGCAGAAAGAGCCTTGATTTATGCGGCTTCCAGAGCGCGGAATCGGGGAAGCAAGGGAAAGATACCTTTCCCCTCAAAATCCGCGTTCTACTGCGTAACAAATCCACAGCAAAGGAGTTGATAAGCTATGGCAGTTTTCAGAGTGGAACGGAACACGGGATATACCGTAATGAGCAACCACCACTTACGCAACAAGGAGCTGACCTTGAAAGCAAAGGGCTTATTGTCACAAATGCTTTCACTTCCCGAAGATTGGGACTATACCCTTGCGGGGCTGTCCCATATCAACCGGGAAAGTATTGACGCTATCCGTACCGCCGTCTGGGAACTTGAAAAAGCCGGATATATCACAAGGCGGCAGGGACGCGACGAGAAAGGCAAAATGACCGCCATTGAGTACACCATTTACGAACAGCCACAGCCCCCGGAGTTGGAAAAGCCGATATTGGAAAATCCAACAGCGGGTAATCCGGTATTGGAAAATCCGACAACGGGAAATCCGACGTCGGAAAATCCAATGCAAATAATTAAAGAAGAACAAAAGACTAATCTATCAAAAAAAGAAAAACCAAATACAGATACACAAAGTACCCATTCCATTCCTATCCATTCCCCTAACCCCTCTCCCTTAGAGGGACAAGCGGCTGCGCCGCCGGAACGGAAACGAAAGGAACCGAACGACGCATACCGGGTATATGAGGAAATCATAAAAGACAATATCTGCTATGACATTCTCAAACAGGATATGCCCTACGACCATGACCGGATAGATGAAATTGTTGACCTTATCCTTGAAACGGTCTGCACAAGGCGCAGGACAATCCGTATCGCAGGGGACGACTACCCGGCAGAACTTGTAAAGTCAAAGTTTATGAAACTGGACAGTGAACATATCCGGTTCGTCCTTGACTGTATGCGGGAGAACACCACGAAGATACGC
>DXHY01000012.1 GCA_019113175.1 Candidatus Eisenbergiella stercoravium
CCATGCCGAAGCGATACGCTGAGGCCGCGAGGAGAAATCACGCAGGTGATTTCTCCTCTGCGATCACAGCAGTTTTGTGCTTCGGCGCAAAACTGCCGATTGAAAAATAAGCCATCGGGCTTATTTTTCAATCTTTACCTCCTCATTTCTTTGATTTGATAGACTCCCGCGCAGTCCCCCGTCGGCCGGTATACCGCTGCGGCCGCCGCATCCTGCGCCGGAAGCTTCATGCTTTCACCGGGACGCAGCCGTTCGATCACCGCCTGTCCCATTCTCTTTTCCTGCGCGTCCCGAAGCTCCACCAGATAGCCGCGCATCTCATAGCCCGGCAGATCCCTCCGGCAGGTAATGATCAGCTGTCCCTGCTCCCATTGCAGAGTGAAGGGCGCGCACTCCCGCTGCACCGCATAGTAGGAAGGTTTGGGCTGACCGTCCATGGTCACGGAGCCGTGCACCCGCCGCCGGTACTTTCCTTCCCCGTCCTCTCCCATCTGGGTGCGGTAGTCGTTCAGGCAGAAGTAGATGGTCCCTGCGATTTCCTCATGCTGCCGGTAGGCTTCCATTTTTTCCAGAAAAATCTGTTCCCGTCTGGCGTCTCCGCCCGAAAAGGCCGGTTCACAGAGTCCAAACTCGGATGGAACCACCGGACGGCCCGGATTATCCCCGATCAGACGGACAAATTCCGCATGCTCGTCCCTTTCCCCATGCCAGGTGCCGATATAATCGTTAATCATCAGCATATCTCCGTCCACGGTTCCATCGATCATGGGATTCTCAAACCAGGTATTGCTCACATAATTGGCACAGCGGTCCGGATCCAGCCCGTGGGCAAAAGCTGCGGCCTGTCGGATATAGCGGATGGTTTCCGCATCCTGCGCACACAGCTCGTTTCCCACGCCCCAGGCGATCACACAGGGATGGTTTCTGTGAGCGGCGATCATTTCCTCCAGCTGCTGCAGGGCGATATCCGTCTGCAGCCCGCCCGCCTTTTCCGGATCCGGTCCCCAGAAGGGCACCTCCTCCTGTACCAGCATCCCGTGGCGGTCGCACCAGTCCAGAATAAAGTCATCCTGCTGCCAGTGAAATCTGGTGAAGACACAGTTGCTCTCCTTCAGAAGCCGGAGCATTTTCTCCATCTGCTCCTCCGGCTCCGCGGCGCCGTATACCGGATCAGAGCCGGGCATCCATTCTGTTCCGCACAGGCGGACCCGTTCTCCGTTCAGGTAAAAAGCGTTTCCCTCCACATGGAAATCACGGAAACCGAATACCGTCTCGTTCTCATCCTCAATCACGCCGTTCTTTTTCAGCGTCAGACGGAGGCGGTACAGCGCCGGATGGTCAAAATGCCAGTAATCCACGCTTTCCAGCAGCCGCTCCGGCAGATACAGAAATACTTCCTTCCCTGCTTCTTCCGGAGAATCTGACGGACGCTGACCGCAAAGGGCGCTGCAGGGACCTTCTCCATGAAGGACCGTTTTTCCCTCCCGGGAAAGCTCCCAGCCAAGGGTCAGTCCGTTCCACTCCGGCCGCTCCTCTTCCCGGCCGTTCAGCCGCAGGCGCACGCCCCAGACCGCAGGTCCGTTTTCCATCCGGCATCCTTCTGCCCGGCCGCTTCGTATGCCGTCTGGCAGAACGGGACGGGCCGTCACCTCCGTCCGATCCAGGAAATGAGCGCCGGTCACCAGCAGGCTGACGCCCCGGATCAGACCACCGTCGTCCGCCCAGTCGAAGCTTCTCTGAAAGGGCAGCAGTTCTTCCGTAAAGCCGTTCGTAACCTGCACCGTAATGCGGTTTTTCTCCCCGATCTTTAAAAGTCCGGTCAGTTCCACCGTAAATGGGGTATAGCCGGAACGGGAATGCCGTCCCGCCTCCCGGCCGTTCACATAGACCACCGCCCTGTGGAAAGCCGCGCCAAAGTGCAGCCGCACCCGTCTGTCCGTCCATTCCCGCGGCACATCCAGTTCATATGCATACCAGCCGCTTCCCCGGTATTCCTCCAGGCCTTCTTCTATATTCCAGGTATGCGGAAGCGTCACTTCCCTTCCCTTTTCCAGGCAGGCCGGATCGGAGCCCGCCGCAAAGGTCCAGCGCCTCAACTCTGTTTTCATATCATTTCACTCCCTGTCTGTTCGTTTCTGATTCCATCATACCCGCATCCGGCCTACAATGCATTGCTTTTCTCTGCTGTCTGATTGATATTTTTTGCGCATCTGACGGCTCAGGCCGTTTTTCGGAAAGTCCCGGCTTCAAAGCGCGCTTCCGTCTTTCAGAGTTTCTCCAGCCCGAAGGGCAGCCCGGCGTTCTCAAAAATATTCGCCGCGCTTCCGGTAAACATCAGCTTCACCTCATTGCCCCCGTTTTCACCGTCCTTTAAGAGAGATCCGATCTCAAACACGTGGGGGCCAAAAAAGCTCACGCCCGCAGGCTTTCCGTTGCAGAAGCATTCCGCCATCTCTTCCCCTCTTACCAGAAACCGCTCCGTTCCCTCCTCCGTCTCCCGGAGAAAACGGTATCGATACACCGCCCGGTTATCCGTCCGTTCTTCCAGAACGAAACGTTCTGTCCAGTCCAGCGGCTCCCGGCCCGGCGCCGAAACATCTTCCTCTTTTCCACATTCTCCGTCGAATGCTCCGGCTTCCTCCACAACCGCGAGCAGGACATGACAGGGCGGCAGGAGGAGAGAAAAGGCCGTTCCTCCTTCCGTCTGCCGGACGGCGGCCCTTTCTGCCTTCCCATTCCACAGATCCACAAACTGCAGCCCCGCCCGCTGCGGCAGAGTTACTTCCGTGCGGACGGTTTCCTCTCCCTCGTTGGAAAACAGAACCATCTGCGTCCCCCACTTTTTCAGGCAGACCGCACGAAGATAAGGACAGGGCGCGTCGGTCAGCACGCTGCGAAGGTCAGGAAGACAGCACTCCTGTGCGCAGGCTGACACGCATACGCCGGACAGCCGTTCCCTTCGTTCCGCATCTTCTTCCAGCAGCCCATACACATCCAGTACGATGTCATAGGCATATTCCCGGATGCACAGACGGCCAGCTCTGACCTCACATTCCGGAAGCAGGGCAACGGGCAGATAATTGAATTCGATCTGGTTTTCATACAGGCAGGCGACCTCCCGGTACGGCACCCGGTTGTTATCAACAAGAACCGCGATGCGCGCGCCGTTTACGGAATCCGTCATCAGGAAGGACAGCCGCTTGATATAATCAGAAATCCTCCGGTAATGCGGCCACCAGATGTTGTTCGGCCCCACATCCGGCGGCCGCTCCTCCTTCCGCTTTCCCGCCGTACTGTAATAGAAGGCATGAGGCACCAGAAGATTCACCCCCCGGATGCTCAGCCAGTTGATGTACCAGATCATATCCCTTCCGGTAAAATGCCATTCCCAGGGCTTTCTGCTGCACACGCCGAAGCATTCGTTGGCGTTTCTGCGCCTTCCCAGGTGTCTGGCAATATCCGCGCACAGCCTGGCCTGTACGGAGTCGAACTCCAGAAGGCCTCCGGTCTCCGGGGAAACCCGGCGCATGATCAGATCCTGTCCCGGAATCTGAAAATACAGCTCCTCCTCCACATCGTCGCTGGCCTCCGGATGCCCCATGAGCGCGATCCCGTGCGAAGCGCACCAGCGGGAAAGGCGGGCATAAAAAGTCTCGCGCAGGTGCTTCTTGATCAGCCTGTGGTAAAGGGCCGTAGTCCCATTCTTTTCTCCGGTAAACAGCGCCTTCAGCTCTGAAAGCCTTCCCCCTCCTGCCAAAAGTTCCCGCTCCAGCCCGGGCACCCATTCCCGGTAAGCTGCGGCATTTCGTCCCAGCGCGCAGGGTTCGTCCGTGAAAAAGGCGATGACGGTATTGCCGAAGTATTCCTTCAGCTCCTCATAATAGCGGTCGTGGGTCAGGCGGATGAAAGCTTCCACCGCATCCGGATTCAGAATGTCCGCGGACTTCGGCGCGCCCGCCTCCCCGTCATCCTCACCGAAATGGATGCCCCGGATGGTCCCCCCGGTAAAACCGTACACCAGATACGTTCCATCCGCAAACGCGGCGATCACCTCCCCGCCCTCCGGCCGGTCCGAAAGCCGGATTCCTTTGGAGGCGTAGTCCGGGTTCTGCGCTACGACCATGCCATGGGCAGATCCGGAAGGATACATCCCCTCATCATAAAGAACGATCTTCATCCCCAGCGCATCCGCGCATTTCACGATGAAGCGGACCGTCCGAAACCAGGCATCCGACAGGTAAGGGACATCCTCCGGGATCCCGATTCGCGGATGCAGCACGATGGCGTCCACCCCCTTTTCCTTTATGTCCTTCAGCTGTTCTGCAATCTTCTCCTGATCCGGCCTGTCATTCAAAAACCAGAACGGAACGGGGGTGAATTCTTCCGGCGGGTCCGCAAGCGCCCGAAACAGTTCTTTTCTTCCTTCTTTCTCTGCCATTCTTCCTCCCTGTCTGCCGCCGGTCATGTCAGTCCATTTGCCTTTGCCGTGCGGCGCTGTTCTCTTTCCGCTGATATGTTCTATTCTAGTCCAATCTGCAGCGTTTGTCGAGAGAAAATGTAAGTGCTTTCATTTTTTTCGAACCATGCCTGTCGGAAGACGGAAGCAAAGATTCTCCCGGAGAAAAAAACACGGAATTTCATCTGCCTGTCCCGGCATAGACTGTAGCAACAGACATTTTACGGGTATCAGATTTTATGTGGAAAGATTTCGTCCATCTCATACAATGCAGGATAAAACGGCTCCGTGAAATGGAAAACTATCAGGCCGTCATCCGGATGCAGCTCATCAAGTCGGCTCTGTTCCTCGTCGGCGTCATCGTCTTCGTCAAATGCATCACCACCTTCGTTCCGGAAGCGGTTTCCGTTTCCAGCACCATCAACGGGAGAGAGCTTCCCATCTACTGCGTGGAGACGCAGGAAAAGAAGGTCGCTCTCTCCTTCGACGCAGCCTGGGGAAACGAGGATACACAGAAGATTCTGGATATCCTCGCCAGGCACAATGTGCACGTTACTTTTTTCATGACGGGCGGCTGGGTGGATGCCTATCCGGATGACGTAAAGGCCATCCTGGAAGCAGGACACGACCTGGGCAACCACAGCGAAAACCACAAGAACATGAGCCAGCTTTCCAACGATGAAAAGCGGCAGGAAATCGTGAGCGTCCATCAGAAGGTAAAAGAACTGACCGGCTATGACATGTTCCTGTTCCGGCCGCCCTATGGGGATTATGATAACGACGTGATCCGTACCGCCTCCGAATGCGGCTATTACTCCATCCAGTGGGATGTGGACTCCCTGGACTGGAAGGATTACGGTGCAGATTCCATCATTTCCACCGTATGTAATCACAAGCATCTGGGATGCGGCTCCATCATCCTGTGCCATAACGGCGCAAAATTTACGGCGGAAGCCCTGGATGAGCTGATCACCAACCTGAAGGGGCAGGGCTATGAGATCGTTCCGGTTTCCGAACTGATCTACCGGGACGGTTACCACATGAACGCGGAGGGCAGACAGATCAAAGACAGCTGACCGCCTTGCGGCAGGTCCTTTTTTCATGACAAAAAGCCCAAAAAAAGAAGAAATTTTTCTCCACCGAAAAAGGGTGAAAAAGGATTTCTTTCTACATTTCCATGTATTATAATGGCTTTTGAAAGGGTTTTTTATGGGATTTTTCCTTTATCAAATCCCCTGGCAGCAAGGATTCCGTCAGCATTGTTTGGAAAGGGGTGAATTTATGGGATCTCTTATGCAGCTTGTCGTTATTCTGTCGTTTTTCGCAGTGGTAATCGCCTTTGCCTTTGCCGTCTATCTGTATTTATGGGTGAAAAAGCAGCCCTCCGAAAACAAACGGATCATTGAAGTTTCCTCTCTGATCCAGGCGGGCGCCAATACCTTTATGAGAAGGGAATACGGTGTCCTCGCCAGGTTCGCGGGCGTGGCCGCCGTTCTGATTTTCCTGTTTCTTCCGGAACCTCTCTGGAACGGAAGCCTGCTCGGCCAGGATGGCAGTCTGGTCAGGCATTTCGCGATGACTGCCGCTTATCTGGCGGGTACGATCCTCTCCGCCATCGCCGGGAAAATCGGCATCCTGGTGGCCACCTCTGCCAATGGACGCACCGCGGAAGGGGCGAAAAAGGATCTGAAAACCGCGTTTCTGATCGGCTTCCGCGGCGGTTCGGTCATGGGCCTTGCGGTGGTGGGCTTCAGCCTGCTGGGCGTCATGGCCGTGCTTCTGATTGCGGCGGACGCCACCATCCTGCTGGGCTTTTCCTTTGGCGCCAGCTCCCTCGCTCTCTTCGCAAAGGCGGGCGGCGGCATTTTCACCAAAACGGCGGATGTGGCGGCGGACCTGACCGGAAAGGTGGAGCTTGGCATTCCGGAGGATGATCCCAGAAATCCCGCTGTCATCGCTGACAACGTGGGCGACAACGTGGGCGACGTGGCCGGCATGGGCGCCGATCTGTTCGATTCCAACGTGGCCGCCATGGCCTCCGCCCTCGTCATGAGCCAGGCGCTGGACGGCGGCTTCGGCGCGAACACCGCCATGGTATTCTGCTATGCCGCCCTGGGGCTGATCGCTTCCATCATCGGAATCGCCTGTGCCAGAGTCGGCAAAAAAGGCAATCCCACCGGTGCGCTGAATGCCTCCACCTATACCACGACAGCCATTTTTCTGGTTCTGACAGCCATTGTCACACCTCTTCTTCCCGGCTTTCAGTGGAGAATCTGGGGCGCTTCCGCGGTCGGTCTGATCGTAGGCGTGGTCATCGGTATCACTACGGATTATTTCACGGATGATTCAAAGCCCATCGTGCAGAAGGTGGCGCATGCCTCCCGCTCCGGTTCGGCCTTCACCATCCTCTCCGGCGTTTCCTACGGCTTCATTTCCGCCCTTCCCGCCATGGTGGGCATCGCCGTTTCCGCCCTTGTGGCCTATATGCTCTGTGATCCGCTGGGCGAGGGCTACGCTCTTTTCGGAATCGCCATGGCCGCGGTAGGCATGCTTTCCATCGTGGGCATGATCATCAGCAACGATGCCTACGGCCCCATTGTGGACAACGCAAGAGGCCTTGCGGAAATGGGCGGACTGGGTGAGGAAACCATCCGCATCGCGGATGAGCTGGACAGCGCGGGCAATACCGTAAAGGCGGTGACCAAGGGCTTTTCCATCGGTGCCGCCGGACTGACCGTCATTTCTCTGCTCGGCGCCTATATGTCCGAGGTCAACGAGGCGCTTTCCGGCATGGGAAAAGAGCTGCTTACCGGCTTCGATATTCTGGATCCCACCGTTTTCTTCGGCATCCTGATCGGCGCAGCCATTCCCGCCGTATTCTCCGCCATGCTCATTCTCGGCGTGGATAAAAACGCCCAGCGCATGGTCGGAGAGATCCGCCGCCAGTTCCGGGAAATCAAAGGCCTGAAGGAAGGCAGGAAGGGCGTGAAGCCAGACTATGACACCTGTATCGGCATCGCCACATCCGGCGCGTTAAAGGAACTGATTCCGGCCGGACTTGTAACCATCGCCGCCACCGTCCTTGTGGGCTTCATCGGCGGACCTTCCGCCATCGGCGGTTTCCTTCTTGGCAACATCGTCAGCGGCCTTCTGCTCGCTCTGTTCATGTCCAACGCCGGAGGCCTGTGGGATAACGCAAAAAAATATGTGGAAGCGGGCAACGAGGGCGGCAAGGGCTCTGATGCCCACAAGGCGGCCGTCACGGGCGATACCATCGGCGACCCCTTCAAGGATACGGCAGGCCCTTCCATCAACACCCAGATCACTGTGGTGTCCCTGGTAGCCTCCCTGCTCTCCGGCCTGTTCGCGGCGTTCTCGCTGTTCGGATAAACCGGCCGGAAGAAGGAGCTGTGAAAAAGCATAGCCTAAAAACAAAGAAGGACCATGGGGTAAAAATAAGCCCAGGGTCCTTCTTTTGTGTCAAAACTAATCTGCAACGATAAATCCTATAGAATTACTGTTAAACCGGCGGTTCCACCGGGAAGTTTTTCCATACCATTGCTGCGTAATTACCATACTGTTGAAAGCCATATCGTTCATAAAATGGAATTGTTTTGGGATCGGATGGCATAATCTTTACATAAAGCAGATTCTTAAAATATCCCATAATGCGTCTCATCAGTTCATCTCCGATATGCTGCCCCTGATATGCAGGATCTACTAACAGATAGTGTAAGAATGCAACTGTTTCGCCATCCACCTATACTGGTAAGGGGTAAGGGGCACCGCTTGGGGCGCGAAAGTTTCCCCGGTAAACAGGTCCTGATAGGTGCCGGAAAGGGAAGGCAGATGGACCTGCTGGCATTCTCCAGAGAAATTGGCAAGGCAGACCAGCTCCCGCTCTTCCCACGTGCGGCGGATGGCGAACACCTTTGGAGTGAGGGTATCCCAGGTGGTCACGCGTGCGTCCGGCCCGAAGCAGGGCTCGTTCCTGCGCAGTTCTTCCATCTGCTTCAGTCCGTCCCATATCTCCTGCTGCACAGTGCCGGGGACGGTGCGCAACGCCGCGTTCTCCCAGTTAAAAGGGCTTCTGTGCAGATATCTGCTGTCCTGTGCGGTATCCGGATTTTCCTTATAACTGTAATCATTCACCTGGCCGATCTCATCGCCGCTGGAAAGCATGAGAAAGCCCTCCAGACTCATGCAGGCCGCGTGCATCAGCAGGTCCCTGAGGATGCCCATTCTCACCTGTTCCCGATCCCCCTCGAAACCGCCCTTTTCGATGCCGCAGAGACTTGCCGTGGTACCGCAGCTCCTGGCGTCCCTGCTGACCGGGTCGAAGTTATAGAGTTCTCCTCTCGCAAAGCTTCCAGGGAAGGAACCTTCGTAGAAGCGGTAGAGATACTCCTTGTGAAGCAGGGGATCAATCATCAGCCTGCGTTCCTCCTCCTCGTCAAGCCCCCAACCGATATCGTCGTGGCAGCGCAGATAGTTGACGAACCAGCAGTTGTCCGGCAGGCTGTGGATCACGTCCATCTGATGCTTCAGAAGCCGGGTATCCTGAGTTGCCAGGGCAGCCCAGAGATTGACCATGCTGGACACGCCGTAGAGCATATGGCATTCCGGATGCTGCGGCGTCCCAAAATAGGCAGGAAGCTCCTGAGGCGCCATGACCACTTCTCCCTTCAGGATCACGGCAGGGCAGACCACCTCCAGCACCATGCGCAGCATCCGCACGATCCGGTGCACCTGTGGAAGGTTGCGGCAGCTGGTTCCCAGCTCCTTCCAGATATATGGAACTGCGTCAATGCGGAAAATCTCCACGCCCAGATTGGCCAGGAACAGGATGTTTGCCGTCATCTCATTGAAAACCGCCGGATTCCGGTAGTTCAGATCCCACTGATAGGGATAAAAGGTGGTCAGCACATACTTTTGCATTTCCTCGCACCAGGTAAAATTCCCCGGCGCGGTGGTGGGAAAAACCTGTGGCATGGTCTGTTCAAACTGAGAGGGGATCTCCCAGGTGTCATAACAATAATACCTGTCCTGGTACTCCTTTTCTCCGGCCTTCGCCCGCACCGCCCATTCATGGGTGTCCGCCGTATGATTCATCACCACGTCCAGGCAGAGGCTGATCCCCCGTTTCCGCAGTTCTCCCGTAAGCGCCGTCAGTTCCCGGTTCGTGCCGATCTGCGCGTCCACCGTGCGGAAGTCTTCCACTGCGTATCCGCCGTCGTTTAAGGGGTGCGGCATTTTCAGCAGGGGCATCAAATGCAGATAGGTAATCTGCTGTTCGGACAGATAGTCCAACCTTTCCATCAGCCCCTTCAGCCCTCCTGCAAACAGTTTCGGATACATGGTGATGCCCAGCATCCTGCTTTCCCTGTACCACTGCGGCGTCTGCTCCCGTTTTCTGTCGAGCGCCTTCAGGGCGGCGGAGCGCTTTGTAAAAGCCTCTTTCATCAGCTCCGTAAGCCGTTCATACTGCTCCCCGTCGTGATAGAGCTCCTCATAAATCCTGCGAAGCTCCTCCTCGTGCCGATTCATGCGTTCTGTGAAAATTCCTGTTTTTGCCATTCTTACCTCCTACACCAAAGCATTTTTCGCTCTCACTCTTTTTCCCCTTCTTCCTCCCCATGAAACGGGATACAGAAGGTCACCATCGTGCTTTCTCCCTCAATGCTCTGAATATTCAGCCCGTATTCCTCCCCATATGTGAGCCGCAGGCGTTCGTCCACATTTTTCAGGCCGTAACCTCCGGAATCCGTCTGCAGGAGAGTGGGAAGCTTCTCCCGCGGAATGCCCACACCGTTGTCCAGGATCGTGAACCGGATCTGGTTCATCACCCGGGACACCGAAAGAAAGAGCCTGCCTTTCTTCGGCTTGTTAGGCAGGATTCCATGCACCAGCGCATTTTCCACCAGCGGCTGCAAAAGAAGGTTGGGTATCTTCACCTCAGGAAGATCCGGCTCCACCTGCCAGGTCACCTCGAAAAGATCCTCATGCAGGAGCTTCTGGATATCCAGGTAGGAGCTCACATTTTTCAGTTCGCTTTCCAGCGTGGTCTCCGATTTTCCCTTATTCAGAGTGGTCCGATAAAAGACGGACAGAAGCTGGGACATGCGGCTGATCTCCGGCTGCCCGGCCAGGAGAGCCCTGCTGTTGATCAGAGACAGACAGTTATAGAGAAAATGCGGATTGATCTGGGCCTGCAGAGCCTTCAGTTCCGCCTCCCGCAGATGAATCTTATTCTGGTAGTCTTCCTGGATCAGCCGATTCAGCCGATCCAGCATTTCCTGAAAGCTGTTGGTCAGCTCCCCGATCTCATCCGGGCAGTCATCCCGCACATCCAGTCCCAGATTCCCGTTTTTTACCTCCTGAATATGGCCATAGAACAGATTGATCCGCTTCATGAACAGACGTGCCCAGAAACCGCTCATCACCACAATCAGAAGCAGGCAGGTCAGAATGATCAGCACGATCACCGCGCTCATTCTGGAAATGGGCTCCGTCAGGATACGGGAGGGCTTTTCCAGCACAATCAGCCAGTTCGCCAGGGTAGTAGCTCTGTTGAGGGAATACCATTTCCCCTGTTCCCTCCTGCCTCCATCCAGCGTATCAGCCAGGAAGGAATACAGCGTCTGCCTGGGAGAGATCACCCGGAGTCTGCAGTCGTCGGAAACACTTGTCAAAACCCGAAAAAAGTTTTCCGGATCCAGCGTGATGCTGATGCAGTTCTCCGAATAGGAACGCACATATTTTTCATAAGGATTGGGAAGACGCTGGATCACCCGCAGTGTGCCGTCATCGTTCAGATACCAGGACGGCTTTGCCGTTACCGCCTCCGGCGTATACCAGCTTTCCGCCTCCAGGTCGGAGAGGGGACGCAGCTGCTTCCCATGGGTCAGATCCGACTGCGCGTTGTAAACGGTGATCTGCAACACCTCCGGATGCAGCACGTTCAGGCTGTTGAGAAATACGTCGAACTCATAGTTGAGCCGTTCATAGGTATCCACCAGCTGCGAGGTGTCCTGAAAAGGAATGTCGAACACCACATCCGAAGAGGCCAGATAGCTCAGAAGCCCTTCATATACCCGGATCTGCGTATCCGTTGCCTCTACCGCCGTCTGGATGGCCGAATCCATCGCCCGGTATTCCTGTTTATACAGCAGCCGGGAGGTCTGATGATAGCAGAAAATCCCCATCACGCTCAGCGGAAACAGTCCTGTCAGGAAGCAGATTACAGCCACTTTTTCCCGGTACCTCAGCCGCTGAACCCATTCCTGCATCCCTTTTCCGATTTTTCTGATTCTTCCTCCAATCCCCTTCATCTTTACCTCCATACCTCAGTGCAGATCCGGACCGGTAAATGCGCCATCCGGCTCATCTCCCAGCCTTCTTTCCTGTCTGTACCGCTCGGGGGAAGTCCCGAAATATTCCCGAAAGCTCTGGCAGAAATAGGAATAATTCGGATATCCCACCGCTTCTCCGATGTCGATGACCTTTCTGTTGGTTCCGGTCAGAAACTCCCTCGCCTTTTCCATGCGAAACTGTCTGATGTACTGGGAAATGCTCTTTCCCATGGATTTTTTGAACAGCCGGCTCAGATAGTCCGGCGTCAAAAACACAATGGAGGCCAGGCGCTCCACGGAAAGCTCCTTTCCATAATTGGCGCCGATATAGTCGATAACCTCCAGAATCTCACGCCGGATGGACGGTCCGGAGGAAAAGCCGCCTATGATCCTGGAGGCCAGCTCCTGAACCATGCGGACGATCTCGGAAATGTCCGGCTGCAGATAGAGATCGGAAATCATGGCGTCCAACGTTTTTTTCTCTCCGTCCATTTCGTTAAGGAAGGGATAGAGCGTGGTAAGCAGATTGGAAAAAATAAATTTCACATAGATCTGGGACTGATTCTGCCGGGACCGGTATTTTGCGAACAGGCTGTCCAGCGCCTCCTGCAGGGCGGCCCCGTCCCGGTTTCCTAACGCCCTTTTGATCTGCTGAAGCTGCCTGTTCTCATCCGTTCCGTTCTCCGCTCCGTCCTGCGCATCTTCCCTATCCTGCCCGGTGAACACATGCACCTGCGGCTCCCAGAAGCGTCGTTCCATCTGCTGTTCCACCTCCGCACAGGCATCCTTCAGGGACGCCTGGCCGGATAACGGCTTGCTGATAGCCAGCCAGCAGGAAATCTGAAAGGTCTCCTGGATGTGCGAAAGCAGCCTCATGCCCCATTCCTTCGGATTTTCCACAGGCGTCCGCAAAAGAAGCAGCGCCTGGTCCGGAGAAAGATTTAAAGATTCCATATCCAGCCGCATGGCACAGCGCAGGCTCTCATAAAAAACAAAGGAGTTGTTTTCCAGAAAATCTCCATTAAAATCCACCAGAACCATGCAGCGAAACTGCTCCAGCTGTTTCAGTACCGCCGGCTCCACTCTGGAGCCGGCGAAATTTCCGGAAATGGAAAGCTGCAGGGCATACTGGAGCATGAAGGACTGCTGTCTGTCCTTCAGCTTCCGGGAAGCGGCCTCCTCGTCCAGCTGGCCGATCAGCCCCTCCAGACTTTTCTTCAGTTTCTCCGGGATCAGCGGCTTGAGAATATAATTCACCACGCCCAGGGTCAAAGCCGTGCGCGCATATTCAAAATCCGCATAGCTGCTGAAAATGAGGATTTTCATATCAGGAAACAGCTTTTCCGCTTCCCTGATCAGCTCCAGGCCGTCCATCAGCGGCATCTGCACATCCGTAAAAAGAATATCCGCTCCGTCCGTTTCCTTCAGCCGCCTTAACGCCTCCCGTCCATCCCCCGCTTCGGATACCTCCAGGGGAAGTCCGGACTGCTCGATCAGGAACCGCACACATTCCCGCTCCGTTTTCTCATCGTCCACCACCAGCATGCGATACATATCCGCTTTTCCTTTCTTTTCTTTCAGCACTTTGTTCACGGTAAGTATAGAACAGAAATTACGCGTTGTAAAACATAACCATTCCATTTTATAAAGAAAGCCGGATATCTGACATGTTTCCCGTGTTTTTGATATATACCCTTTTTTTCAGATTTGCTATGATACAGACAGAAAACAAAGCAAAGCGCGCTTTTCATTGTCAAATGTAATGAATGGAGGAAGCTGAAATGAAAAAGAGAACCCTGAGCCTTATGCTCACCGCCGCACTGGCTGCGGCCATCCTGGCAGGCTGCGGCTCCTCAGATCCAATGGCAAACATGTCAGAAGAGGAGAAGGCAGCCTGGGAAGCCGCCGCCAGCGATCCCTACGGCAAGTATCCGGAGACGGTCACCTATACCACCGGCTACAACCTGACCAACCAGGGCGCGGATACCCTTGCCGGCACTCCCTATGAAAACGACACCCCTTCCAACAACGCCTACACCCGTTATCTGAAGGAGGTTCTGAACGTCCAGAATGAAAACGAGTTTGAAGCGATCACCGGCGCGGACTACGACCAGAAGGTTTCCCTCGCCATCGCCAGCCAGGATATTCCGGACATCATGTACGTATCCGAGTATTCCACTCTGGTGGAACTGGTGGAAAACGATCTGGTCGCCGACCTGACCGACGTTTACAACAACCTGGCCTGCGACACGGTCAAGGAAGCCTACGCCAGCTACGGCGAGGAAAACAACCCGCTCAATACCGTTACCTTTGACGGAAAAATCATGGCGATTCCCAAGACCCAGTTAAGCGACGGGCAGGATTTCCTGTGGGTGCGCAAGGACTGGATGGATAAGCTGGGGCTGGAAGAGCCCTCCACTCTTGACGAGATGGCGGATCTGCTGCGCGCCTTTATCACGGAGGACCCGGACGGAAACGGCCAGGACGATACGGTGGGCCTTGTAGTACATAACGAAGTATATGGGGGCTATCCCAACAACACCTTCGCCGTGGACAACATTTTCACCGCCTTTGACGCCTATCCGTCCGTATGGATTAAGGATGAATCCGGGAATGCGGTATACGGCTCCGTCCAGCCGGAAATGAAGGATGCCCTTCAGCTCATGAGAGACTGGTACGCGGAAGGCCTGATCGATAAGGAATTCACCACCCGCACCTATGACGACATCGTAGCCCTGCTTTCCAGCGGACAGTGCGGCGCCTACATCGGCCCCTGGTGGTCCCCCTTCAACCCGGCCCAGACCTCTACCTACAGTACGCAGGATGCGGAATGGATCAACATTTCCGCGCCGGTCGGCTCCGATGGAAAGATCAATGGCATCAACACCAAGTCCTACGGCGGTTTCGTGGTTGTCCGCAAGGGCTATGAGCATCCCGAAGTGGCCATGAAGATCGTAAACGTGAACTCCGAATACTCCAAACAGGACTTCTCCGACGCTTCGAAGGAGATCCGCGAGAACCAGACCATCGCCTACTTCAACTGGCCGCTCTACTGCGAAGTACAGCCCGGCAACAACGCGGAACTGATGACTCAGCACGTGGAGGCAGTCATGGACGGAAGCGCGGATGCTTCCACGCTGACCACCGAGGAACAGGGCTATTATGAATCCGCCCAGAGATACCTGGATGCGGAAGCGGCCGGCCAGAAAGCTGACAGCGCAGACTATTCCCAGTACGTGTCCCGTATCGTCGCCATGGACCGCATGATCGCGGAGCCGGCCAACTTCCTGACCCCTGCCTTCTTCGAGACCACGGACTCCATGTCCACCCGCTGGGCGTCTCTGGAAAAGCTTGAAATGCAGGCCATCCTGAAGATCATCGTCGGAGAAGAGGATCTGGACTACTTTGACCAGTTCGTCTCCGAATGGACCAGCGCCGGCGGCGACATCATCACCGAAGAGGTGAACGAAGCCATTCAGAAGTAACGCATATTACAGACAGGGCGGACGGCCTGCGCCGGCCGCCCTTTTTCAAGAAAACGGAGCTTTCCGCTCCCAGACGGAGGAAATTTTTATGAAGGAAAAGACTGCAGCCGCAAAGCACAGGCTGACCAAAGAGGAACGAATGTTCCACCTCATGCTTCTTCCCGGACTCATCGTCCTTCTCATCTTTGTATTTGTCCCTCTGGTCGGTTCCCTGATGGCCTTCCAGGACTACGTTCCGGCAAAAGGGCTTTTCGGCTCCAAATGGGTCGGACTGGAGAACTATGAATTCATCTTCAGCCTTCCGGACGGGCGGCAGGTATTCATGAATACCCTGATCATCGCCTTCGCCAAGCTGATCCTGAACATCTTCGTTCCCGTCACCTTTGCCATCCTGCTCAATGAGATCCGGCTGAAATTTTTCAAACGCACCTTCCAGACCATCGTTTATCTGCCCCACTTCCTTTCCTGGGTCGTGCTGGCGACGGTGGTTACCAACATGTTTTCCCTGGGCGGCCCCTTCAACGCGGTGATCTCCTTCTTCGGAGGCGAACCCGTTCAGTTCCTCGCGGACAACCGGTGGTTCCGTACCGTCATCATCGGCACCGACGTGTGGAAGGAATTCGGCTATAACTCGGTGGTCTATCTGGCCGCTCTGACCAGCATCGACCCGGGCCTTTATGAAGCCGCCAGCATCGACGGCGCAGGCCGCTTTAAGCAGACGATGCACATCACCATTCCCGCCCTGCTGCCTACCGTGGTCCTGATGACCGCCCTGAATCTGGGCAACATCCTCAACGCGGGCTTTGACCAGATTTTCAACTTGTACAACCCCATCGTCTATGAAACGGCGGATATCATCGACACCTATGTATACCGTATCGGTATGGTAGAACGCCAGTACAGCATCGGTACCGCGGTTGGACTTCTGAAGTCCGTCATCAGCTTCATCCTGATCATCGGCGCCAACAAAGCGGCTAAAAAGATCACCGGTTCCGGCATCTTCTAAGCGAAAGGGGGAATTTTTCATGAAAAAAAGAATGAAACCGGGTACCCTCGTGTCCCAGTGCATCATCTGGGCCGTGGTTATTATCCTCACATTGAGCTGCCTGCTCCCGCTTTTAAACATGGTGGCCATCTCCTTCTCCGGAAGCGACGCCGTGGCGGCCAACCAGGTGGGCCTGATCCCGAAGGACTTCAACGTCTCCACTTATCAGAAGCTGCTGGGAGACTCGCAGTTCTGGAGATCCTTCCTGATCTCCGTCGTCCGTGTCATCCTCGGCACTCTCATTAATATGTTTTTCACGGTGACCATGGCCTATCCGCTCTCCAAGAGCAAACACCGCTTCCACGCGAGGGACATTTACATGAAGATCGTCATCTTCGCCATGCTGTTTAACGGCGGCATCATCCCCCTGTTCATGGTGGTCAGCAAGCTCCACATGATCAACACCATCTGGGCTCTGGTGCTTCCCGGCGCGGTCCCCGTGTTCAACGTGATCCTGCTGGTGAATTTCTTCAAGGGGGTTCCGGAATCCCTGGACGAGGCGGCCCGGATCGACGGCGCAAGCCCGATCCAGATCATGCTGAAGGTTTATCTTCCCGTGTCCCTGCCCGCTCTGGCCACGGTGGCCCTCTTTGCCATCGTCAACCACTGGAACGACTATTTCAACGGCCTGATCTACATGAGCAAGGCGGAAATGTATCCGCTGCAGACCTATATCCAGCAGCTTACCGTGGATCTGACCCAGATCACGGATGCCAACCAGCTAAAGCAGCTGTCCTCCATGAACAACCGGACCTTCAACGCGGCAAAGATCGTGGTATCCACCATCCCGCTGTTGGTGATTTATCCTTTCCTTCAGAAATACTTCGTGTCCGGCATCGTAATCGGCGCGGTAAAGGAATAAAAACAATGGCAGAAGGCCATCAGAAAAGAGGAAATTATGGCAATCCAGATTTCAGAAAACGGAAGGCTTTTTACCCTTCACACGAAAAACAGCAGCTATCAGATGTTTGCGGATCCCTTTGGGACGCTGCTTCATCTCTATTATGGAAAAAGAACGGACGGGGAAAATCTGTCCGACCTGATTTTCCGCACGGACATGGGCTTTTCCGGCAACCCGCCCGAAGCGGGAAGCGACAGGACCTACTCCCTGGACTACCTTCCCCAGGAGCTTCCTTCCAGCGGGGTCGGCGATTACCGGGACGACTGCGTGCGCATCCGCCACGCGGACGGAAGCTGCGCCGCCCGGTTTCTGTTCGACTCATTCCAGGTGTCGAAAGGCTCCTATTCCCTTCCCGGCATGCCCGCCCTTTATGATACGGACGCCGAAACGGGCGAAACCCTGACGATCACCCTGCGCGAAGCGTGTTCAGACGTGCGGGTACAGCTTCTCTACGGCGTCTTTGAACAGGCCGACATCATCACCAGAGCATTGAAGGTATGGAACGGGGGACAGACCCCTGTGGATCTGGAAAAGGTTCTTTCCATGAGCATGGATATCCCCTTCGGTGATTTTGATATGATCTATTTTGCAGGCCGTCATGCCATGGAACGCACTGCGGAGCGCCTTCCGGTCCGGCGGGCCGGTGTCCGCATCGGAAGCGTCCGGGGTACCTCCAGCCATCAGTACAATCCCGCCATGATTCTCTGCAGCCCGAATGCTGACGAGGACGCAGGGGACTGTTACGGATTCTGCTTTGTTTACAGCGGGAATTTTACAGCGTCCGCCCAGCAGGACCAGCGGAATCAGACCCGGATACAGATGGGAATTCATCCCGACTTTTTCTCCTTCCGTCTGGCTCCCGGTGAAGTTTTTTGCGCGCCGCAGGTTATCCTGAGCTATTCCTCCCGTGGTCTTACGGCTCTTTCCCGCAGCTATCACCGCATCCTGCGGGAACACATGTGCAGGGGGCCATGGAAGCATGCGCGCCGTCCGGTTCTCATCAACAACTGGGAGGCCACCTATTTTGACTTCAACCGGGAAAAACTCCTTGCCATCGCCTCCCAGGCAGCTGAACTCGGCATCGAGATGCTGGTTCTGGACGACGGCTGGTTTGGAAAACGTGACGACGACAACAGCGGCCTGGGCGACTGGTTTGTCAACACGGAGAAGCTTGGCGGAACGCTTACCGATCTGTCTGAACAGATCCACCGCATGGGGATGAAATTCGGCCTCTGGTTTGAACCGGAAATGGTTTCCGAGGACAGCGACCTTTACCGTGCGCATCCCGACTGGGCCCTGACCATTCCGGGACGGGAGCCGAACCGGGGACGCAATCAGCTTGTCCTGAACATGGCCAGGCCGGATGTGCGTGACTATCTTCTGGAGCGCCTGACGGATATCCTTTCGAATGCGAAGATCGACTATGTCAAATGGGATATGAACCGCAGCATCTGTGACATTTTCAGCAGCTGTCCGGGAACGGAACGCACGGGAGAGCTCTATCACCGCTACGTACTCGGCGTCTACGAACTGCTGGAGGGCTTCCTTGCCCGCTTCCCCCACATCCTTCTGGAGGGCTGCAGCGGAGGCGGCGGACGCTTTGATGCCGCCATGCTCTATTATTCCCCGCAGATCTGGTGCAGTGACAACACGGACGCTATCAACCGCCTGAGCATCCAGTACGGGACCTCCTTCTTCTATCCCGTCAGCGCGGTGGGGGCGCACGTGTCAGCCTGCCCGAACCACCAGACCGGCAGAAGCGTTCCCTTCCGCACCCGCGGCGACGTGGCCATGGCCGGTTCCTTCGGCTATGAGCTGGATCTGAATCAGATCACCGATGAGGAAAAGGAACAGGTAAGAGAACAGATCAACAGCTTCCGGTATCTCTATTCCCTTATCCACGAAGGGGACTATTACCGCCTGACCGAACCGGGAAAGGGCGATTTCATGGCCTGGGAATTCGTGGATGAAAACCGGGATCACGCCATGCTCACCATTGTCCAGACGGAAAGCTTCGGCAATCCCGTTCCTATCCACACCGTGGTTAAGGGCCTTGATCCCGCAAAAAAATACCGCTGCCTGATGAATGGAGCGGTAAGAAGCGGCGCTTCCTGGATGGGCGCAGGGCTGACCCCGGACCGCATCCTGAAGCAATATGAAAGTCTTGTGATCGAATTCGTGCGGGAGTCATAAGCCAGCCTCCTGGCTCCCGCACTGAGCCGGACGCCGGCCGGAAGCCGTTTTCCTCCATCCCGGAGAAAAGCCGCTCCTGCCCGGCGTCCTTTTTTCTTTTCCTGCCGGCGCTTCTTCCTGTCTGCAGAGCGCCCATCCGGGCAGTCTCTCCCCCCTGCTCCCTTTCCGGGAGCAGGCCGGCGCTTCCCTTAAGTCGACGCTTCCTTTAAGCCCGCTCTCCCCGTTCCAGTCTCGCGAACAGCCGCAACAGCACGATCACCGCAGCCGCCGCCAAGATGATCTCCGCCGTAAACTGCGCGTAGGCAAGACCATAGAGAGGAAACAGAGCGTTCAGAATGATGAGGGCCGGTATCTCCAGCACCACCTTCCTGAGGATTGCGAAGATAAATGCGTTCTTTCCAAGACCAACAGCCTGGAACACTCCCACCGCAAGAAAATCCATGCACAGGAAGGGCAGCCCCAGACAGAAGCCCCTCAGGAATCGTGTCCCGTATGCGACGATTTCCGGATCCTGCATGAACATCCGGACGAGGGCGCCGGCTCCCGCATAATACCCGGCCGCGACGATGATCAGGGCGGTCAGAGAAATTTTTGCCGCAAAGGTCAGCGTTTTTTTCATTCTCGGCGTATTCCCGCTGGCATAATTATAACTGATGAGCGGCATGATTCCCTGTGACAGCCCCATGGCGATCTGCATCGGCACCATATTGATTTTCTGGGTGATTCCCATTGCCGCCACCGCGTCGGAGCCATAGGAAGAGGTAAAATTGTTCAGCACGGTCATCCCCGTCACATTCAGCAGGTTCTGGATGGACGCCGGTATGCCCACGCCGCAGACGCCCAGCACGATCTTCCGCTTCAGGCAGAACATGGACGGCCTGATGCAGACATGAGTGCTCTTTCTCTTCACATACAGGAGCACGAAGAAATAGCCGCAGGCCACGCAGTTGGAGAGGAAGGTTGCAAGGCCCGCTCCCTCCGCTCCCATATTCAGGCCCCAGGGCAGAATGAAAACAGGATCCAGAATGATGTTCAGAATACAGCCGCTCATTGTGCCGATGCTGGCGTGCAGAGCAGCTCCCTCCGCCCTCACCAGATAGGCCATCACCACGTTCAGAATGGTGGGAGCCGCCCCGCAGGCCACCGTCCATCTCAGATATCCGGCAGTTGCCTCCGCAGTCGTCGCGTCCGCCCCCAGAATCGTCAGCACGAAGGGCTGAAAAATCACATATAACAGAGAAAAAAGAAGTCCGCAGAAAATGGAACAGTAAAAGCCGAAGGCGGAGCTTCGATGGACCGTTTCATAATCCCGGCTTCCCAACGCACGGCTCATCATGCTGCTGCTTCCCACGCCGAACAGGTTGTTGACCGCATTGAAGGCCAGAATCAGAGGTGCAGCCAGCGTGACCGCCGCGTTCTGAACGGAGTTGTTCAGCATTCCCACAAAATAGGTGTCCGCCAGATTATAAAGCACCGTCACCAGCGAGCTCAAAATGGTCGGAACCGCCAGCTTCGCTACGGCTCTGGGAATCGGCATCTGTTCAAAAAGCATGATTTTCTGTTGATCTTCCACTTATGTAACCTCCCGAAAGTAAAAATGTCATGGATCGCCCAAAAGACATTCCATGACATTTATTATACTCTGTTGCAAGTGTTTATCAAAGGGTTTCTTCAGAGATAAAACACATCCAGATCCTGCCCGTTCACCACATCCCCATCATACCCGGCGTCCCGGATTTCCCGCAGAATCGCCTCGCTTCTCCGGTTCATCTCCGCCTCCAGATTGATCCGGTTATCCTGAATGTTCATGTGATAAATCCGGTGATAGGTGACCAGCTTCTTCGGCTTCGCCTTTTCTGCCACCCGGGCCAGATCCGTGCTCAGGGTATGCACTTCCCTGTGATATTTCTGCCATTTCGGCTCTCTGGCGGCAATCCCCGCCGTATATTCCACTTCATGAAGCAGGAGGTCGCAGTTTTCCGCCTTCTCGGCCATGATGTCCAGCGGCGCGGTATCTCCGCTGATGACGATCACCTTATCCCCCGCCACAAAACGGTAGGCGTAGCTCTCCAGCGTTCCGTGGCTGACGGGAAACGCCTCCACGCTCACCAGGTCATCCTGATAGACGATTCCGGGCGCAATCTCTTCGGCCTCCACCCGGTAGCCCAGCTCATTCGCCTTTTCAAAACCATGGATACGGAAATCAATATCCACCGCATAGGCGGCCAGGATGTGCTCCGTCATGCTCCGGATTCCCTTCGGGCCGAACACCTTCAGCGGCTCGTTCCGCTCCAGCACCCAAGGGGTGAAAATCAGATCCGCATACCCTGCCGTATGATCAGTATGCAGGTGGGTGCAGAAGGCCGTGGTCAGAAGGTCCGGACGCAGGGCGTCGATTCCCCGGTGATAGGCCTGGGCGGCCTTCCGCACCACGCCGGGGCCGAAATCCACCAGATAGGCACGCTCTCCCACCACCACGGCCGTGGACGGACCGCTGGCGTTCGGGCAGGCGTTTGGCGTTCCCGTTCCAAGCAATACTACCTTTACTTCCATCATGCCTCTCCCTCCACTTTTGCCGGCTGATCAGAAACATGCTTAACGGATATGCCGGTAAATCCGTAAAATACGCTGAAGAACGGCGTCAGGTACAGTAAAAACAGATACGGGAAAAAGGCCGCCCAGGCCACGCCCAGGGTTCCCGACATGTAAACGCAGTACCCGTGCCAGGGGATCATGGGGCCGGCGAGCGTTCCCGCATCCTCCAGGCATCTGGAAAGGATTTCCGGCGCTATCTTTCTGTCTTTGAACAGCGGCGCCATCAGACGTCCGGTCAGCACGTGCGCCATGGGCTGAGAACAGCTGATCAGGCTGACCACATAGCCCACCAGAAGGGTGGCAAGAATCAGCGTGCCGTCGCTGCGGATATGGCTCACGATCATTTCCAGAATATTTTCCAGCACGCCCAGCTTCTCCAGCATGCCGCCCATGCCCACCGCAAAACAGATGATCGCCACATACTGCAGCATGCTGCTCATTCCACCGCGGTTCAGGATCGTCTGAAGAATTCCGTTTTCAATGCCGGTGCTGTAACCGTTGTAGGCGACCTGAATCACCGACTGCAGGGAAGCGCCCTGCCAGAAAACGGAGACCGCACCCGCCGCCACAGCGGAAATACCCAGCGCCACAATGGCGTCCACCTTCAGAAGAAGCAGAACGATGATGAGAACGGCAGGGATCAGGGTCACAAGGCCCAGCTGAAACTCTCCGTTCAGCGCCTCAATGTACAGATTCAGGTCCCCGGCGCTGTAATCCCCGCTCGTCTGCCGGATTCCCAGAACGGTGAACAGAATCAGACTGATCAGAAAGGGAGGCAGCGTGGTCCAGAGCATGGACCGTACATGGTCTCCCAGCTTCGCGCCGGCCACTGCGGGCGCCAGGTTCGTGGTATCGGAAAGCGGGCTGATCTTATCTCCGAACATGGAGCCGCAGATGACCGCACCGGCCACCATACCGGGATTGATTCCCATGGCGTTTCCGATCGCCATCATCGCCACGCCCGCGCTTCCCACCGAGCCGTAGGAGGTTCCGGTCACAAGGCTCAGCACCGCGCAGAACAGAAGCGTCAGAGGCAGCAGCCAGGTGGGATTGATCAGTCTCAGGCCTCCCACGATGATGGTGGCGATCGTGCCGCTCTGCAGCCAGGTGCCGATCATCACGCCGATTGCCATCAGCAGGCACACCGTCGGGACAACCACGCGGATGGCCTCATAGGCTCCGCCGATGATCCTTCCGAATTCGATCCGGAGAATTTTACAGAACAGATAAATGATAATCCAGCTTAAAAACAGTCCGATCATGGGTCCTCCGGTTTTCAGGAGGATACAGACGGCCACCGCGAAGATGATGAACACCAGCAGGATCACGGACTGCAGCTTATTCAGCTTTTTCTCTTGTGTCATGACAGGTTCCCTTCCTTTATTTTCTTTTCTGATTCAACGCGTCGAAGCATTAAATGCCCTGTCATTATACTCCGCCGGGCAGAAAAAAACAAGGCGGAGGGCCGCCCTTTTTGAGAAAAATTATCCGGTTTCTTTTTCTTCCTTTCCCCACATTTCTTCCGGTTTCTGTTAGAATATCCGGGCAGCACATTCCACCTGTCTCATCCGCTCAAAGGAGGTTTCCCCGCATCCGTTCAGGCCAGACCGTTTCAGCGGGAGAGATTCTCGGCGTTCTGGAGGATCTGGAGGGCAATCCGCTTCAGACGGTGCTCGCTGCCTGGGATGGGATCGTCTGGTATCACACCATCTCTTCCGGCGTCAGGAAGGGGGATGCCCTCGTCGCATATGGACGATATTAAAAACGGGGCTGTCGGGAAATAGATAGTTCCAAACAGGGGCAGGTGTGACTCATGCGAGTCACGCCTGCCCCTGAAATTTATCCTCAAAAAAGAGAAAAAGATGACTAACGACAGCCATCTTTCTCCCCGTTCC
>DXHY01000013.1 GCA_019113175.1 Candidatus Eisenbergiella stercoravium
ATATATAATCGTAACTGACGGGAGATATTTCAGATTTTGAAGTACCTTCTAAGAGCGATATCGTTTTAAATAAAGGTCCTTGCGAAGCAAAACAGAGGAAAGGAGGCAGAAAATTGAAAGAAGCAGTTTGGTTACGGTATTTGAACACAAGTACCTATACATATGCAGGCGTATATAAAGATTATCTTTTATCCCTGCCGGATGATATCCCTTCTATAGGGATGCTGGTATGCGATCAGATTACACATCCAAGTATGTATTTTACACCGCATTCTTCCTATCTGGAGGATCAGTATTATGGAAAATTCGACACATATCCGAAATACCGTTTTTTGAATGAGGACGAACTGTTTGTTACAGCGGCAGGTATGATTGCAGAGATATTCCGGCTGGATGAGTCCGGATTTACAAAGGGGAAGGACGTAACCAGGAGAATTACGGTATCCTGCCGTCATGCGTCTGTGTTATTCAGTGCCATATTAAAGGCAAAAGGTATTCCATGCCGCTCCAGAGCTGGTTTTATGGATTTTGGGAATGATGGGGCCTGTTACATGGAACATTGGGTAAATGAATACTGGAGCGGGGAAGAAAAAAGATGGGTTTTAGTGGATGTGGACGGATATTATGAATATGAGCAACGGTTTGGATACAGTCAGTTCGATCTGCCCGGACGCAAGTTCATTGCTGCCTCAGAGGCGTGGCTTGGGACAAGGAATGGTAAATTGAATAAAAAAATAGATGTATTCATGCCAAATCTGTTGGAAGGAATCCGGGAATATCTGTTCATGGATTTTCACGCGTTAATGAACAATGAAATTTTTTATTCCTATCAGCCGACATATCTCAGAAACTGCTCAGGCATACTGGAAGAAACGGAATTGCGGGAAATAGATGAGCTGGCGGAATTACTGCAAAACCCGGATGAGAATATGGAAGAAATCGAAAAGATCTGGTATGATAGAAGTAAATTTACGATCCTGACAAACAATACGCAGAATATTTATTGCGATGTGTTCGAAAAGAGATAATATTGTCTGGACAGAAAAAGTAAATTACAAAAGGGAGTATGGTAAAGCAGAGCTTTGCTGTGCTTCGGAATGGAGGAAAATATGCCCTGTACAACAATACTGGTCGGCAAGAAAGCATCTTATGACGGATCAACAATGATTGCGAGAAACGATGATTCCGGCGCTGGAAATTTTACACCGAAGAAATTCGTGGTGGTAAGGCCCGAAGAGCAGCCGGGGATTTATCAGTCCGTAATTTCTCATGTGAAGGTGAAGCTTCCTGAAAACCCCATGCGCTATACCGCAGTGCCGAATGCCGTGGAGGGAGAGGGAATCTGGGCTGCCAGCGGCGTCAATGAGGCGGGAGTCGGAATGACAGCTACGGAAACGATCACTTCCAATCCCCGGGTGCTGGGGGCTGACCCGCTGGTGGTTTATCAGCCGGCGGAGGATGGAAAAGAGGAGGTGCCCGGCGGCATCGGGGAGGAGGATATCGTCTGTCTGGTGCTTCCCTACATACACAGCGCAAGAGAAGGAGTAAAGCGGCTGGGAAACCTGCTGGAGCAGTATGGCACCTATGAAATGAACGGCATCGCCTTTCAGGATCAGGACGAAATCTGGTGGCTGGAGACCATCGGCGGACATCACTGGATGGCCAGGCGGGTGCCCGATGAAGCTTACGTGGTGATGCCCAATCAGCTCGGCATCGACAGCTTCGATCTGGAGGATGCCCTTTCCACCCAGAAAACGCATATGTGCTCTGCGGATCTGAAGGAGTTCATTGACGCCCATCACCTGAATCTGTCTCAGGACGGCGTGCTGAATCCCAGGGATGCCTTCGGCAGCCATGACGACGCAGATCATGTTTATAACACGCCCCGCGCCTGGTTCATGGAGCGGTACCTCAATCCCCACACCTGCAGGTGGGACGGGCCGGATGCGCGTTATACGCCCGTTTCCGATGATATTCCCTGGTGCATGGTGCCGGAAAAGAAAATCACCGTGGAGGATGTGAAATACCTGCTTTCTTCCCATTTTCAGGGAACGCCCTACGATCCCTATGCCTCTTATGGAGACGGCTCCATGCGGGGAGCGTACCGTTCTATCGGAGTCAACAGGACGGATTTTTGTGCTCTGATCCAGATGCGGCCGGGAAAACCTGCGGGCTGCGGCGCTGTTGAGTGGCTGGCTTTTGCCTCCAACGCCTTCAATGTGATGATCCCCTTCTTTGCAGACGTAGAGGAAACGCCGGAGTATCTGGCAAACACCACGGGAGAGGTATCCACGGATAACTTTTACTGGACCAGCCGTATGATCGCGGCCATGGCGGACGCCTCCTACAGCAGATCTCTGATCCATGTGGAGCGCGTTCAGGAGCAGGTGGCGGCAAAAAGCCATGGGCTTTTAAATCGGTACGACGCGCTTCTGGAAAAGGAAACGGACGCGGCTGCCAGAAAGGCTCTCCGGCAGGAGGCAAACCGTGCCGTCGCGGATATGGCGAAAAAGGAGCTTGCGGGGACGCTGGATAAAGTGCTGTATGAGCTGAGCGGACAGATGAAGAACGCTTATTCCAGGTCGGATGCGTGAAAGCTGTTCATCCGGCTGTTTTTCGGAGATTCCGGAAAAAAAGGACACAGGACGAAACTGTGTTCTTTTTTTTTGAAAAAATAATCAGGTACCTTGAAAAAACAGAGCCCTGGTTTTATATTATCAAGGTACCTGATAAAAATGACCTGAATATTATTTTTCAGGATATGGCCAGTTAATTAATGGTGAAAATTTCGGAACTGTGGTACAATGGGCCTGACAACAGAAAAACAAAAGGAAAGAAAATGAAATTTTGGAATTCTTATAATCATATACAACAGAAAAGGCCTAAAGCTTTCAGAAATATGCCCGATTTACATATCCCCGAAAAACCGATCAAAAAAGTAAAGCCCGGAATGCGCGCTGCTGTGATAGCGGTTATCAGTCTGTCGATCATGCTGACTGGCTGTACCTCTCAGCATGAAGAGGGAGAAGAACCCATGTCCATGTCAGAGTATATGGACAATGAGACAGAGGAAACGGCTTCCATGGAAACGCATTCAGAAGAATCAGATGCAGAAAATGAAATGAAAAGTACGGATTCCAACGCGGCCATGGAACCACAGGACGCCGACCCGGAAACAGAACCGGGCACAGGTTTTTCGGCGGCTGCGGACATGTCCCCCATCCATCTGGAAAACCCCGGCATCGGCTACTATCTGGCCGAAGAGCCGGAAACTGCGCAGGAGCATACGCTGCGGCTGGAGCAGATCTATGAAAAGGCGAATGCCATCACGGACGAGGAGGGCTGGTTTGCGGCAAATCAGCTGGAGATCCCGTTTTATGTCATGCCGGGAAGCTTTGCGGAAGGGGAACAGCTGCCGGAGCAGATCCCGGACAGCTTTAAGGGCTTTCCGCTGACGCAGGCCTGGTTTGACGATTCCGTCATTTACTGTGTTTACGGAGAGGTATATTACGAAGGCTATCTTCTGAACCTGTATGAAAAAGCCACCTGTGAGCCGGTGATGAGCCTGGATTTTTCTGCCTTTTGCAGTGAGGAATATGAATACGGAGAGTATCAGTGGGTCAGATGGGCGAGGGTGGACGGTCAGACGCTGTATGTATCCCTTTCGCACAATACCTATTCGGAAAACGCGCCGAATCACGCGTATATTGTGGCAGTCGATCTGACAGATATGAACATCCTGTGGAAGACGGAGCCGCTGGTGAGCAATGCCCGGAATTTTGAGATCATCGGAAACGAGATCGTCTGCGGATATGGTTTTACGGCGGAGGATGATTTCCTTTACCGGATCGACCGGGACACCGGAAGGATTCTGGAACAGATTCCGGTCAATTCTCAGGCGGATTATATAATCCGCAAGGAA
Organism: Candidatus Eisenbergiella stercoravium; assembly: GCA_019113175.1. Taxonomy (GTDB): domain Bacteria; phylum Bacillota; class Clostridia; order Lachnospirales; family Lachnospiraceae; genus Eisenbergiella; species Eisenbergiella stercoravium. The sequence goes on from DXHY01000013.1 coordinate 3,923, forward strand.
GACCAATTGTTTGTCAGAACCTATGACACGAATTATGTGTTTCAGATTACGCAGTGAGGGATGAGAAGAAAAAGCCAGGCTTTTAGCCTGACGCTTCGGCATGGAGGAAAACATGTACCCGACCTTTTTATACGGCAATAGCAGACTTCGCTGAGAAAGCGGAGGAAAAACGGAAGCTTTCCGGAGATATTTTAAAATGCCTCCGGAAACGGAAAATGCCAAGCTTATTTCATAAGCGCTCTTTGTCGTGTGAAAAGGAGAAAAATATGCGGGAAAACAGAGAAAAAATCGAAATTTCGGCCAACATCCTGAAGGCCATTTTTCAGAATGTATATTTTATCAATGGAACTGCCTACGCCGGAAAATCCACAATGATAAAGCTTCTGGCAGAAAAATATGACGGGATCTGCTGCGGCGAAAATTATCACGATCAGCTGACCGGTCTGATAGACGAGGTCCATCAGCCGAACCTGTGGTATCTCAAAAACTGTCAGGACTGGCAGGGCTTTGTCTCCAGAACGCCCCGGGAATACGCGGCATGGATAGAGGGGTGCTCCAGAGAGGCACAGGAGCTGGAAATGGTGTTTCTGATCCGTTATGCCGGGTGCGGAAAAAGGGTTTTTGTGGATACCAATATCTGCCCGGAGGTTTTGAGAAAGATTTCGGATGATCATCATGTGCTGTTCCTGCTTTCCGATGAGGAAACGGCTGTGAACCGCTTTTTTGAAAGGGAAGATCGGGAGAAGCAGTTTCTCTATCAGGTCTTGCTGAGGAGTGAAAAAGGAGAGCAGGCATTTGAGAATTACCGGGCCTGTCTGCAGGAGTGCAATAATGAGGCTGTCAGACAGACGTTTCTGCAAAGCGGATTTCGATGTATCCGGCGGGACGAAAACAGGAGCATTCAGGAGACACTGAAGCTGGTGGAACAGCATTTTCAGCTGAAATAAAATAGAAAATGGATGACAACTTAAAAATGGAATTTAAGGAGAAACGCTATGAATCATATACAGAACTCATTTGAAAAAAAGTACAATGAGGATATCCCCTACATCCTCGACGTCCACACCCACAGCCTGGCCAGCGGCCATGCTTATGGAACCATCCGGGAAATGGCGCAGGCGGCGTCAGAAAAGGGGCTATCCCTTCTGGGAATTGCGGATCACGCGCCGGGGACGCCCGGTACCTGTGATCCCGCTTATTTTCTGAACCTTCATGCGGTTCCGGAGAAGCTTTACGGAGTGAGAGTGATCCATGGAAGCGAGATCAATGTTCTGAACGACGGAACGCTGTCCCTGGGACAGCGTTATATCGACAGGCTGGATTATGCTATAGTGGGGATTCACGGAGACTGCTACGAGGATGCGGGAAGGGAACAGAATACGCGGAATCTGATTTCCTGTATGAGGAATGAAAAGGTGCATTTCGTGTCCCATCCGGATGATGACCACACGCCGCTGGATTATGAGCTGCTGGTGAAGGCAGCCAGGGAGTATCAGGTGGCGCTGGAGGTGAACAACAGCTCTTTTTACAAGCAGGACAGGCGTCTGAACTGCGTGCAGAATTACAGAACCATGCTGGCGCTGTGTGAGAAGCTCCGCGTACCGGTGATCGTCAGCTCCGATGCCCATGATCCGTCTGCGGTTGGATGCTTTGAAGCGGCGAGAAAGCTGCTGAAAGAGATCGACTTTGATGAAACGCTGATCCTGAATACCGGCGTGGAGAAGCTGCTTGCCCATATCGGGCTGGACAGATAGAGGTGGAGAAAGTATGTTGAGGATTTCTGGGAGCAGGACGGGAGAATGACAGGATTGTACTTGAAAAGTTCAATGAAAGCGTAGAAATATTTGATGTTTCGAATGATGGCTGGGAACAGGCTCAAAAAAGGATGGAGAAGATACTTATCGGATCAAAGAAGTGGGATGGAAAACAAGACAGCTGAAAAATAAAGGGGGTTGTTGCAGTTCACTCCGCGCCATTCGCAAAGCCGCGCTTCGCGCTTTCCGCTGCTTCGCAGCTACCTTTGCTCATAAAATGGCGCTCCCTTCGTCCGCTCAGAGCCAGTCATCTGTTCGTGTGAACACGACATCTGACTGGTTCTGGCGGACGAGTGAACTGTAACAGGGGTTTCCTATAATTATGGATATCCGCAATTATGGTATTGAAACCGGATAACCGGGATGATAAAATACAGCTAAGCATAAAAATTCTGTAAGCCGTTCGGCTGCTGGCGGATTTTCCGCCGTCTGTCAAATCTGACATTTCATTCAGAAGCTCTATGCTTGATTCCAGAACAAATGTAAC
>DXHY01000014.1 GCA_019113175.1 Candidatus Eisenbergiella stercoravium
ACGGCACCCGCAGGCAGGACATTGAGATTTATTACAGCTTTGTCGGCAAGATTGACTTGCCCGAAGCCTAACGCCCGACCTATCCGACACAACGCGCGAGTGCCGGATAGGAACGGCAAAATTTTTTACACTTCTATTACTTCTTTATCGCACATCAGTAAATGAACTGTGCACCGAACCAGGACAGAGCGAGGATACAGCCGTACACCACCAGCATCATCACCGGGTTATTCAGCGCCAGAATCCCTTCGGCTTTGACGAAAAGCCGGTAAAGCCGGCCGGCTGCTCTCCGGAATTTTTCATTTTCAAAGCCCTCACGAACGAAGGCCTTTACCACGCGTATGGCGGAGACATTTTCCTGCACACTGGCGTTCAGGTCATCATATCTGCGGAATACCTCATCGAAGATTTTTGTGGTTTTCAGCATGATAAAAATGAGTACGGTTCCCAGAAAAAGAATGGCAATCAGAAAGATGGAGGACAGACTTGGGCTGATGAAGAAGCACATCACCATGCTGCAGATCAGCATGAGAGGGGCACGTACCGCAACGCGCAGGATCATCTGCCAGGCGTTCTGGATATTGGTCACGTCCGTGGTCATCCGGGTCACCAGTCCGGCGGTGCTGTATTTATCGATGTTGGAAAAGGAAAAATCCTGTACCTTTTCATAGATGCTGTCTCTCAGATTGCAGGCGAAGCCGCAGGATGCCTTCGCGGCACAGGTTCCTGCCAGAATGCCGAAGATTAGACTGCAGAAAGCCATGAGAAGCATAAGGCCGCCGTATTGCAGCACCTTCTGAAAATCTCCGGCCTCTATGCCCTGGTCAATGAGAGAGGCCGTGATGAACGGGATCAGAACCTCCATCACCACCTCAAGCGCGGTGAAAAACGGGGCGAGCAGGGTATCCCGCCGGTATTTCCCGATCTGCCCCAAAAGTGTTTTTAACATAATTACCTCCTTTTGCCGCCGCGGCTGTATTCAAAGCATTTGAAATTGGTCTACTCTACGAACTATTATAGGAAGGCGCGCTTGAATGTGAATTTAGAAAATATTATAATTAATAAGAAAAACTAATAAAAAGGAGAAGCAGATGACCATATTTCAGATGGAGTGTTATGTGGCGGTGGCAGAAAATCTGAGCTTTGTACGGGCGGCAGAACAGCTTCATGTTACTCAGCCTGCGGTTACTCAGCAGATTCATTCTCTGGAAAAGGAACTGAAGGTAAGGCTGCTGAACCGTTCTACAAGAAGTGTAAAGCTTACGGAGGAGGGAAAGATTTTTCTGCAGGATGCCAGGCAGATCGTAGAGGTCTCGAATCGCGCCAAAAAACGGTTTGAGAATCCGGATGGCCGGAAGATACGGACCCTGACTCTGGGCAGCTACAGCTTTGCCGGCCTGTTTCAGCTTTCAGGTATTCTGAAAAAGCTTTCAGAAATTTATCCGAATCTGCACCCCAGGCTTCAGATGATTCCGGCCAGACATCTTTACCGGCAGCTGGAGGAAGGTGATATGGATGCGGTTATCGGCTTTCGGGAAGTTGAGACCATTAAAATTCCGGCGGTTTATCAGGAACTGAAAAAGATACGGATTGTCTGTATCTGTGAAATGGGCCACCGGTTTGCGGATAAAGCATTCGTTTCCGAGCAGGACCTGAAGGAAGAAAGGCTGGTTCTGTTTACACCCACTCTGCTTCCCGCATCCATGGGCCAGCTTCAGGGAAAGCTGGTGGGTGGAAGACCTTTGCCGGAGCTGTATTTCTGTGAGTCGGTGGAAGCCGCATCCATTCTGGTACAGGCAGGCTTTGGCGTCTGCGTGATGCCGGAGCTGTTTATCCCGCTGAATGCACCCCTGCTTCGGATTCCCGTGGAAGGGATGGATTCCATATCCTTTGGGATTTATTACCGCAGCCTGCGGGAAAATGAGGTATTAAAAACGTTTGTCCGCCTTCTGCGTACAGCAGGCGGACAAACGGATTAAAAGAACATTTTTATGTAAATTTTGAATTCAGCCATCAGCCGTTCCTTATTTCTTTTTCAGGGTCAGAAGAACGGCGATGAGAATGAGCACCAGAATTAACAGGGCAGCCGAGGCGACGAGAACGATGATGGTAACCGGACTCCTCTGCACCTGAGAAACCTGAACAGTGTTCAGCGGCTCTGCAGAAGTATTCTCTGAAGAAGGAGCAGGAAGACTGCCCTCCGGCTCTGCCGCGGTTTCCGGTTCCGCGCTTTCTTCGGTATCCTGTGTCTGACTGCCGTCCTGCGTATTCTGCGGCCGCTTTACTCCCATCGACTCAGGAGTCGGCGTATAGCTGGAAGAGGGCTGGGCCGGTGCGGTGAGCTGAGGTGTTGCAGACGGCTGTGGAACCGGCTGGGTAAGGGCGGCGTTGATGGTTTTGTACAGCCCGCTCAGATAGGAGAGCGGATAGTAAACGCGTCCTTCTTCCTTTGCCAGCGCGGTCAGCGCCGGAATGATAACCGGATCGCCGCCGTCCCAGCGGACGATCAGAGCTACATGAGGATTTTTCCGCAGTGCGTCCATGACGTTTTCGGGCATTTTGTCCCAGGTAACCGCATTTACGTTCACCGTTTCCCCGGCCTTTGCCTGCTGAATGAGAGAACGGACATCCTCCCAGAACTCTTTTTCATAATCCGGAACATGGGTGGCGGAATCGTTATTCCTGGAATCGTTGTTCCCGGAATCATTATTCCTGGAATCGTTATCCCTGGAATCATTATCCCCGGAATCATTTTTTCCGGAATTCTGATTTCCGGAGGAACCGCTGCCAGAGGAGCTGCTGGAAGAGGAGCTGCTGGAAGAGGTGCTTCCGGAAGAACTGCTTTCGGAAGAGCTTTCGCTGGAAGTATTCCCGCCGGACGAACCTCCGCCGGAGGGATTATTTCCGGAAACATCCCCTGGCTGGGATGAGGACGGAGATTCAGATTCGGAAGGCGTTTCCGTCGTACCGGTTTCTCCGCCGGCTTTCCTGTCCTGATACAGAAGGGTAAAAACGGCAGGGAAGGAGGAAGCCTCTGCGGTGAGTACCGTCTTTTTGGTCGTCTTTGTTTTCATCAGAGCGGCATCGTCAGTTTCCCCGGAGGCCTTTTTCTGCATCGCGATATAGAAAGTGCGCTCATATCCCTTTTCATGCGGCTTCGCTCCCGCAAAGGAACAGCGGAGCGTTAGTGACGGACCTGAAGGGAAGCTGGTCCAGGTATTGGAAGCGCCCTGTTTCTCCACGGTTTTTTCCAGAGCAGCCTGAAAGCTTTCCATGAGAACCGGACTGTCAAGCAGAGAAAGGATCGCCTGCTCCTGCGTTTCATCGAGATTTGCAGGAGTGATTTCCAGCAGGAAGGAAATCTTTGTGATATTCCCGTCCAGAAGGCCCTGTGCTTCCTCCTGAGTGAGTGAGGAAAGCACAGGGGAGACATCCGGAACGGAGACCAGATCCTTCACCTTCTCATCTACGTTTACCTTCAGATCGAAGCAGGGCAGACAGGACAGATTTTTGTAATAGGTCTGCAGGACTTCACTGCCCAGCCGCATACCGCCATTTTTCTGAAGAGCCTGATATTGAATCCAGGCATCCAGATAAGCGTCTTTGGTTTCTTCGCTGTAATCCGTGGTTCCATCAAGAGGCGGCAGAGCTTTGAACAGTTCCAGCAGCTCTGCTTTCTTTAATCTGCGGAAGGATACGGAAAGCTTATGCGGGTCGTGATCTGCGGAAAGGCTTTGGGGTTCCGGCGTGTAGCGGTTCTCCTTTATCTGTGCGGTGACATTTTCTCCGTCCAGCATGACCTTCTGGATGCAGAAGCCCGGATCAGGCGTGAAGGTAAAGGTGATTTTGGAACCATTCTGGATGGTAAGCTTTCCCTCCGGATCCACGCTGCCGCCGGAATTGCCCTGAATTTCAATCTGACAGGAAAAAACAGAAGAATTTCCGGAGCCGGAGCTACTTTCGGAGCCGGAGGTATTTTCAGAGTCAGTGGCCTCCGAAGGGAGCTTCTCATTTCCGGAACCGGCCGGATCTTTGGATTCCCCGGAACCGGAGGACTCATTGGAGCCAGAGGATTCCTGCGTCCCGGGGACATCCAGTGAATCAGGAGATTCCGTAGGCGTAGAGGATTCCGATACTTCAGGAGATTCCGGCTCCGTGATCTGCACCGTCCAGGTATGGGACTTTTTGGCAAGCACGGAACTGGTCCCGCCTTCAGCTGCCTTTACCTGCGCCTCCACATCTACGGTAACGGAGAGATCACAGGCTTGGGTAAAGGACAGAGAGGACAGATCATAGCCCTTTTTTTCCTGCTTCTGTCCATTTTCTTCCCAGTTCCAGGTATAGAAAAACAGGACGTCGCCTTCTTCGGCCGTATCCGAAGAGCTGTAGAGCGGATGGGATGAGCGCACGGACAAAGTATGCTCTTTTCCGTCATATTCACAGTTAATATCTTTGCCGAAGCTGATTTCGGGAGGGACGATGCTTCTTACGGCATAGAGGGTGTCTCCGGTGACAGACGTATCTTCGGTAACGCTCTTCGCGTCAGAATCAGAAGGATCGAAAACCCATCTGCCGGAGGAATAGCCATCTTCGGCGGGAATGGCAGGAAGCTTCCAGGAGCTGTCCTTTTTCCATTCGTCCTGGGCGTTTTTGGTATAGGAAAGCGGAAGGTTGTACAGAACCTGGCGCTGCGTCTTCGTCCCGTTCACATTCTGAAGGGTCAGCTTAAGCGGATAACCGGCCCGCTTCCAGTCCGTTGTCATGTCGGATGAGGCGAACTTCTCAAAACACGTTTGATCGGGAAAAACCAGAACCGGGCCTGAGTCAAAAGCGGAAGCACCGCATGCAGAAAGAGAAGCCGGCAGGTAGACGGTGGATAATCCCGTTCCATAAAAGGCTTCCGTTCCGATCCTGGTAATGGCAGCCGGCAGCCTCAGCACGCCGGTGAGATTTTTAAGGCCATAGAAGGCACGGTCTCCAATCGCCGTGACGGAAACGCCGTTGATCTTATCGGGAATGGTCAGGGTTATGCTGCCTCCGGACTGTGCAGTGTTTTCCAGATAAGCTTCGCTGAATCCAAGGATGGTGCCCTGAGAAAATTCAAATATCTCAGATGTATTGGTGGTGCCGGAATCTTCGGATGGGGAAGCGGAATCATGGCCGGAATCAGAGGTTTCCGGAAGCGTATTGTCTCCTTCGGCGGGAGGCACAGGAGGAGCTGCCGCAGACACCCGGGTGCTGCCCGCGAAAAGAACAAGTGTGGCCAGAACTGCCAGAAACGGCAGGAAGGCGGTAAAACGTTGACATTTTCTGTCTGTCATACAAAACTCCTCCCTTCTATATGCAAATAGAAATGAAATTCCCCTTTCTACCTATATTATGGAATATACCATGAGGAAAAACAAGGAAGAAAATCTTAAGAATAACGAAAGAGCCCGTATTACGATTTAGATTTCCTGAACACGGTGACAGGCCGTAGACGGGGCCGGAAAGGGACTTCTTTTTCCGGGGCCCCTGTGGTATGATGAAAAACGGATGAATTCTCTTCTGCCATGCGGCGGAAGGGAATAAATGTACCGGCGGTTTTTTTGGCTGGAAGCCGGTGCTTTCGGGTGAAAATGAGCGGAAGGAAAGGAACGGGAAAGAATTGATCAACGAAGAGATGGAGAGGAAAGAGCAGGGGGACGGAGAAGTACAGGGAAATCCTGTGGTGTCGGAGCTTGCCGGTCTGTCGCCGGGAGGACTCATGGAGCAGCTCGCCGTGGCGGAGTATCCGGAAAAGATTCTGGAGAGCGCCCAGCCGTTCATGGAACTGATGAGCCGATACCGCTGTGCCATGATGGAGGTGGAAACCAAGCTTCGGGTACTGGATGAAGAATTTTCCATGACCTATGACAGAAATCCATTTGAGACCATCAAAAGCAGACTGAAAAAGCCAGTCAGTATCATAGAAAAAATGAAACGGAAGGGCTATCCGCTCACCGTTGAGGAAATCGAAAGACGGTTGAACGATATCGCGGGAATCCGTGTGATCTGCTCCTTTCTCGACGATATTTATACGCTGGCGGACATGCTTGCGGGGCAGGACGATATCCGCCTGCTGGAGAAAAAAGACTATATTATCGCGCCCAAGTCCAACGGCTACCGGAGTCTGCATCTGATTCTGGAGGTGCCGATTTTTCTTTCCCAGAGCAAGCAGTATATGAAGGTCGAGGTGCAGTTTCGAACCATCGCCATGGATTTCTGGGCCAGTCTGGATCACAAACTGAAATACAAAAAGGATGTGGAGGAGCCGGAACGGATCGCGGCCCAGCTTAAGGAGTGTGCGGATATCATCAGCAGTGTGGACGAACGGATGCAGCAGATCCGGGATCAGATCGAAATGGGGAAAAAGGAGGAATGAGGCGGATGAACAGGCAGGGATGTATACAGGGATTCGTTCAAAATGTGCAAAATCCCATGAATGCGGACATGAAAAAGCGGCTTACCCCTCTGATGCGGCTTTATCACGATGAAATTCCCGGCCTGCTTCAAGAGTTATATGAAACGCCTCCTCTGCGCAGACTTGCCGATGTGGGAATGCACTGCGGCTGCGACTACAGCTCCTTTCCGCTGTTTCGGTTTCGGCCTATGGCGGAACAGGCGGAGCGTTATACCAGAGATCTGCACAGCATGGGAGCAACGCTGATCGTTCAGCATTTTACGGGAGATCTGAAGCAGAGCGCGGCCGGGCTTCTTCACGATATCGCGACGCCTGTATTCGCTCATGTGGTGGACTTTTTAAAGGGAGACCATGTGCGCCAGGAGGCGACGGAGGAAGCTACGGGAGAGATGATCACAGGCTCTTCGGAGATCATGGCTGCCCTGAAAAAATACGGGCTGAGAGCGGATGAGGTGTGGGATTATCATTGCTATCCCATTGCGGACAATCCCTCGCCCGGCCTTTCGGCGGACCGGCTGGAATACACGCTCGGGAATTTTTACTGCAGAGGGATGAAAAGCCTGGAGGAAATCCGCCGGCTGTATGAAAGCCTTTTTTGTGTAAAAAATGAGCGGGGAGAATCAGAACTGGCCTTCACGGAGGAGGAAGCAGCTGTGGAGTTTGCCCTGGGCGCTCTGGAAAACGCACGCATGTATGCGGCGGATGAGGACCGCTACTGTATGCAGTACCTGGCGGATCTTTTAAAAAAGAGCCTGGAGTGGGGCGTCCTGCAGCCGGAAAGCCTGTACGGCACGGAAGAGCAGGTGATCGGCCTTCTGCAGGCGGATGAGAGAAGCGGAAGGCTCTGGGAGGAGTACCGGAAGCTTTCCCATGTCCGCACGGTCCGCCGGAAGCCGGAGGGCTGCTACAGCGTCCGTGTCCCCTCCAAGCTTCGCTGGATCGATCCCCTTTTCCGGCAGGACGGCAGCGGGCCCGTCCGTATCAGCAATGTAAGCCGCGAGGTGAAGGAAGAAATCGAAGGACTTCGCCGCCTGGACTTTGACGGCTGGATCTATGCGCCGGAGGGAGCGGAGGCCGCCGCGCTTTTTCTGCAGAACCTGTGAAAGAAAAGAGAGAAACGCCGTTTCTGCGGCGAAAGGAGATCGTGAAAATGGATACAGTCACCCTGAGGCGGGCGCATCTGGAGGATGCTGAAGCCATTCTTGAGATTTATGCCCCCTATATCAGAAATACCAATATCACCTTCGAATATGAAGTGCCCTCCCTTTCTGAGTTTCGAGATCGGATGGCAGGGATTATGGAGGGCTACCCTTATCTGATCTGTGAAATAGACGGCATTGCGGCGGGGTATGCCTATGCCCACCGCTATAAGGAGCGGGCAGCCTATCAGTGGGATGCGGAGCTTTCCGTCTACCTGAGAGAGGGCTGTGAACGCCGGGGCATCGGACAGGCTTTCTATACCGCTCTCATGGAAATCCTGAAGGAACAGCACGTGCGCAATGTGTACGGCATTGTCACCAGCCCGAATCCACCGAGCGAAGCGCTGCATGCCGCCATGGGCTTTCGTCTGGCAGGCGTTTCTCTGAAAACCGGCTATAAGCTGGGAAAATGGATCGATGTATCCTGCTTTGAACGGCCGCTCGGAGATCCGGACAGCCCTCCGGAAGAACTGCTTACGGTACACCAGGTGCCGCAGGAGAGGATTGCACAGATCCTTCAGGCGGCCGAAAGGATGGTTCGGTGAAATAAGAGAAGAAAAAAGAAGAAGCCCCGTATTTACTGGACTTCTTCCTTAAATCAGAGAGCGATAGACGGGGCTCGAACCCGCGGTCTCGACCTTGGCAAGGTCGCGCGTTACCAACTACGCCACTATCGCATATATGTAAAGGATGCTGAATCCGCATCCGAAGCGGGTGATGGGAATCGAACCCACGTATCCAGCTTGGAAGGCTGGTGTTCTACCATTGAACTACACCCGCAGACATCAGGTTGCCTGATAACCTGTGCTGCCGACTTTCAGACTGGAATGCCCAGAACCGGAATCGAACCAGTGACACGAGGATTTTCAGTCCTCTGCTC
>DXHY01000002.1 GCA_019113175.1 Candidatus Eisenbergiella stercoravium
ATTGTCTGGCGTGCCAGAAGGGACTTGAACCCCCGACACCCGCCTTAGGAGGGCGGTGCTCTATCCAACTGAGCTACTGGCACATATTAAATTTTGAACTTAACAAAGTTATCCCACGCCGCCTCCTTTAGGGAACCGTAGTTAGTTCTCTTAGGAGGCGAACGCTCTATCCTGCTGAGCTACAGAGACATCTATTCAATTAAAAATGGTAACAATCACTTTTCATCGTAAGGCGGCCGGTAGAGCATAACCTTAGGAGGCGGACGCTCTATCCTGCTGAGCTACAGAAACATGTATAAAAACAGCCTTTTATTACTGCTTTTAACTATTTTATTGAAATGTCTCATATCGTTCCGGCTCAAAGGGTAATTTCTGTATCATTTTGGAAAAAAGTTATTCTATCCTGTTGAGCTATGGAAACGTACTTAATTATTTTAACTCAAAATGCAATAAAAGTCCACTGTTTTATATAATAAATTTTAGTTAATTAAATAACTTTTTTTAGATATTTTTATTCATCCGGATAGTTCACCGCTCCCTGCAGCCAGATCACTCCCTTGAATCTTCTTCCGGCCATTGGTTCACCAAACAGATCTGCTTCGTTGATACAGACGTCAAAATTCAGTTCATTGCATTCCACCGTCATGACCCATACATTTTCACCTGTCATACGGTTCTTTACCTTATGACATTCCTGAATTTCTCCCAGTATGGAATACTGATCGCATTCCACACCATATGGCATGAAATAGGTGTCCACAAGACTGAATACGTCTTCCTTCTGAATCTTGCGGGAGATTGCGGTATAGGTGTCCATATCCTCCAGGGTAAGGCTCTCAATGGCGTCCTCATCTCCTCTTCTCGCCGCTTCAATCAGTTGATTTCTGGTAATGGTAGAACGCTGAATTCTCTTTTTCTGCTTTTCGCTCTTGCTGATCGGCATCATGATGGATCCCTGATCAGCCAGAGCGGAAAGCGTCAGACTGGTTCCCTTTACGGGAAGAGCATCCCTGTTCCGGTATTTGATATAGGAGATCATATTCTGCAGATAGAAAATCAGCGTAACGCCAACCTTCACATCATCACATACTCCCGCATATGATTCTGTCGCCGCATGTCTCTCGATACTGATGTCTTCCATGGAACTGATTCCGGTTCCATTCAGATAAGGATAAAAATAGTAATAAATAAAATGATCCTCGTCATCCAGTTCACCGCATACGGCGATCCCCATATTCTCCGCGAAATCCCTGCAGAATTCAACCAGAATCGTATCCCTGTTCTCTTTATCTGTCGTATAGTTTCTTCTATCCGCGTTCAGAATCACATCCTTGATCAGTTCCTGTACCTCTCTGGTGGATGTAAGTCTGCTGAATCCAATTGATCTTAAAAATCTGTGCAAGAATTTCACCCCGCATTCCATTTCTATCTGCAGCCGGAGCCGTCTTCTGTGACAATTTATTTATCTGATCTCAGTCATTCCACCCATGTAAGGACGCAGGACCTCAGGAATTCTTACAGATCCGTCTGCCTGAAGATTGTTCTCCAGAAACGCGATCAGCATTCTCGGAGGAGCCACTACTGTATTGTTCAGCGTATGGGCAAAATACTTTCCTTTTTCTCCGTTTACACGAATTTTAAGTCTTCTCGCCTGAGCGTCTCCAAGATTGGAGCAGCTTCCCACTTCGAAATATTTTTTCTGTCTGGGAGACCAGGCTTCCACATCCACGGACTTCACCTTCAGATCAGCCAGATCACCGGAGCAGCATTCCAGAGTTCTCACCGGAATATCCATAGAACGGAACAGATCTACCGTATTCTGCCAGAGTTTATCAAACCACACCGGGGAATCCTCCGGCTTGCAGACCACTATCATTTCCTGCTTTTCGAACTGATGAATCCTGTATACGCCCCTTTCTTCCAGACCATGCGCGCCCTTTTCCTTTCGGAAACAGGGAGAATAGCTGGTGAAAGTCTTGGGGAGCTCATTTTCAGGAATGATGGTATCAATGAATTTTCCGATCATGGAATGCTCACTGGTTCCGATCAGATACAGATCCTCTCCCTCAATCTTGTACATCATGGCGTCCATTTCCGCAAAGCTCATAACGCCGGTAACCACGTTGCTTCTGATCATGAAAGGAGGCACGCAATAGGTAAATCCTCTGTTAATCATGAAATCTCTTGCATATGCAAGAACTGCGGAGTGGAGTCTCGCAATATCTCCCATCAGATAGTAAAAACCGTTTCCTGCAACCTTTCTTGCGCTGTCGAGATCGATTCCATTGAAGCGCTCCATGATTTCCGTGTGATAGGGAATTTCAAAATCCGGAACCACAGGCTCTCCATATCTCTTCACTTCCACGTTCTCGCTGTCGTCTTTTCCGATCGGAACGGAAGGATCGATGATATTGGGAATCACCATCATATCCTTCAGGATCTTTTCCTGAAGCTCTGCTTCCTTCTTTTCCAGCTCCTCCAGACGTTTTGCACCGGCTGCTACCTCGGCCTTTTTAGCCTCAGCCTCTTCCTTCTTTCCCGCCTTCATGAGAACGCCGATCTCTTTGGAGATTTTGTTTCTGTTGGCACGAAGATCGTCTGCTTCCTGCTGGGTCTGTCTGCTTTCCTTATCCAGAGCGATTACTTCATCTACCAGAGGCAGCTTTTCATCCTGAAATTTTTTTCTGATATTTTCCTTTACTGCTTCAGGATTCTCCCTTAAAAATTTAATGTCAATCATGATTTTCTCCTCTCTCTTCTGATTGATTGCTTTTTATTTTAATACCCAATCGCCTGGTCCAGGGCCTTCTTTTCTTCCTCTCCAAGCGTAATGGCACATTCGCCCTTTTTCACTTCTTTTGTATATGTATAACAGCCTTCACTGCTCTGAACGGAATTCAGAATAAAACCGTCATCCTTTTCATTTAAAAGTGCGAGGCAGAAACTGAGCTGGCCGCCCATCTGACTGAAGGCGTCATATTTTACAATACCAAGCTTCTGATAGCAGTATTCCATTCTTTTCTGGATATCTTTGATATCCTTTCGGTTTTTCTCCGCTTCCTGTTTGATATAATCATTGTCATCATACAGGCCTTCAATTTCCTGTTCCAGACTTTTTGCATCTTTTCCTTTCATGAATTTTGCATATTTTTTCTGGAGCTTATTCAATTTACTAAACTGTATGATAATGAGAACCAGAAGAATGATGATCAGAACAAGCATCCCAATCAGTACATATGCAATGTCCAGTCCTCCCAGTCCAATGCTCTGCAGCAAATTACTTGTCATATTTTTCTCCTTATCTTCTGTCCGCTAAGCCTGTGTGAGATGCTCCATCAGCCTGTCCAGATCATCATGCCCGTAAAATTCTATTTCTATTTTTCCATTGCCATTTTCTCTGGACGATATGGAAACCTTTCTTCCAAGTGATTCCTTCAACTTTTCTTCCAGGCTCTGATAAATTAGCGTAAGAGATTCATTCTCTTTTTTCTTCGGTTTTTCCGGTTTGTTCAGCTTCTTTACAAGCTTTTCCACTTCCCTTACACTGAGTTTTTCATCAAAAACCATCTGTGCAATACGGTACTGTTCCTCGGGATCTTCAATGGCAAGCAGCGCTCTTGCATGTCCTGTGGAAATCATTTCATTTACCACCATCTGCTGCACTTCATCACATAATTTCAACAGCCTCATGGAATTGGTTACTGCAGTTCTGCTTTTTGAAACCCGTTCTGCCACTTCATCCTGCTTCAGATTAAACTCTGTCAGAAGTCTTTTATATGCCTGTGCTTCTTCAATTGGATTCAGATTTTCACGCTGAATATTTTCAATCAGTGAAATTTCTACTACTTCCTGATCTGTCAGTTCTTTAATAATAACAGGAATTTCTTTCAGGCCTGCAATTTTAGCAGCCCTCCATCGTCTTTCGCCCGCTATAATTTCATAATGATCTTTTTTGTCCTGTACCAGAATTGGCTGAAGGAGTCCAAACTGCTTAATGGATTCTGCCAGTTCCATAAGTGAATCTTCATCAAAATTCTTTCTTGGCTGTCCTCCATTGGGTTCTACCATGGTTATTTTAACCATAGTTTCAGCCTTCTTCTCTTCCTTTTCCGGTTTTGCGGGTTCTGTAATTGCTTTTGGAATTAATGAATCGAGTCCTTTTCCCAATCCTCTCGCTGCCATTTTATTTTCCCTTTCTTCCTATAACCTCTTTTGCAAGCGCCATATAGCTTTCTGCTCCTGTAGATTTCGGGTCGTACAGATTGATTGGCAATCCATAGCTCGGAGCTTCTGCGAGTCTGATATTCCTTGGAATTACTGTCTTAAATATTTTCAGGTTCAGGTTATTCTTTACATTTTCAACCACCTGCATGGAAAGGTTTGTTCTGGCATCATACATGGTAAAAAGAATACCTTCAATCTGAAGATTGGGATTCAGTCTTTCTCTTACAAGATTTACTGTATGAATCAACTGACTGAGACCTTCCAGAGCATAGTATTCACATTGTATCGGGACAAGAACGGTATCTGCCGTTGTCATGGCATTGACGGTCAGCATATTTAAAGAAGGGGGACAGTCTATAATAATAAAATCGTATTGATCTTTTACCCAGTCCACTTCATTTTTTAATATAAATTCCTTCTTTTCCACTCCTATCAGTTCAATTTCTGCAGCCGCAAGATTTACGTTTGAAGGAAGAACTGTAATATTAGGAATCACTTCCTTGATCAGGCAGTCCTGAATACTGCACTCTCCAAGGATTAATTCATAAATTGTATTTTCCAGGTTATTCTTATCAATATTAAATCCACTGGTTGTATTTCCCTGTGGATCCGTATCAATAACCAGGACTTTCTTTTTCTTTGCTGCAAGAGCAGCTGACAGATTGATGGCTGTTGTGGTCTTTCCCACGCCACCCTTCTGGTTTGCAATTGCTATTACTCTTCCCATTCTTATTTTCCTTTCATTCGTACCTGCAAACAGTTCTTCGGCTGAGTACCTAACGATTATATCACCTTTTTTTCATATATTCTATATGAAAATATTTTCTTTTTCATTGTATCTTACTTTTAAATATTATTTTTTAAAAAAATATTTTAAATCGAATGATTTTGTATGCTTTTATTAATTAATGTTTCACGTGAAACATTTTTGGGAAATGCACGATTATAATGTTTCACGTGAAACATTATAATTCTTGTATACAATACAATTACTTGTATCTTCCCGACCCATGGCTTATAATAAACATAAACGAAACATTTGCCGTTTGTCTGACGACGAACTTTTATAAAAATGCTTCGTCACGGAGGTAAAAATGACAAAAAAAACCGGAACAATCATTGCTTTAACAGGCCTGGCCGCCCTAACCATGCATATTATCAACAGAGTTGAATTTTCTCTCAGCACAGTAAATAATGCGCTCTCAAGTACAAACAATAAATACTATGAATGGCGCTTTGGAAAAATCAGATACACGCAGAAAGGAAGCGGTTCGCCACTTCTGCTTCTGCATGATCTTATGGCCGGAAGCAGCAGCTATGAATTCAGCAAAATCATAGACGAACTGGCAGAAAAACATGAAGTATATGCGATAGATCTGCTCGGCTATGGTCTTTCTGACAAACCAAATATCACTTATACCAGTTATCTCTATGTCCAGTCGGTTATTGATTTTATTAAAAATGTAATTGGAAGGAAAACTGACATACTCGCAACAGGTGACTCAGCTTCCATTGCAGTCATGTGTGCTCATAACGACGGTGAAGCTGTTGATAAAATTGCGTTGATTAATCCTCAGAGTCTGAATCAGCTGAACCGGATTCCAAGCAAGAGAACAAAACTTCTGAAGTTTCTCATTGACACACCTGTACTGGGAACTTTCGTCTATAATATGGTTACAACAAAGGAAGCCTTCAGAAAACTCTTTGCCGAAAAATATTTTTATAATCCGGGAATGATCAGTGAGGGAATATTGGAGGCCTACAGAGAGGCCTCCCATCAGCCTGACTACAATGCAAAATATACTTTTGCAAGTTATATGGGCAGATACATGAATACGAATATTATTCATGCACTGAAGCAGATCGATCACAGTATTTACATTATATATGGAACTGAGAAATATGACAATCAGACGACAATAGATACTTATCTGTCCTATAATCAGTCAATAGAAGCTTTTCCGATTTCCTATACCAGACAGTACCCACATCTGGAAAAATCCAGAGCAGTTCTGGAACAACTGGAAATTCTTCTTTAAGCTAAGCTTCATGAAAGAATTGGCTCCTTCGCCGGAAGTCCAGCCTTACGCGGATACTTTGCAGGCGTAGGGGCCTTCTTTTTGATAACATAAAATTTTCTTCCGATATCCGTTCCGGGAAGGTAAAAAGAAAACACCTTCGGCTTTTCTCCTCCAAGAATGCGCACAGCAGCTTCCGCAGCCACAGCTTCCTCTTCTGTTCCACCACTCTTATAAGAAATAAAATATCCTCCTTTTTTCACAAAAGGGATACAATATTCAGAAAGGGTAGAAAGATTAGCCACCGCTCTGGATACACAAAAATCAAATTGCTCCCGAAGTTTTCCCGGCCTGGCAAAATCCTCTGCCCGCCCATGAACCGCAGTAATACCAGTGAGGGAAAGCTTTTTTATCACCTCATTCAAAAAATTAACCCGCTTCTGCAGAGAATCCAACAGGGTAATCTCCAGTTCCGGAAAAGCAATTTTCAAAGGGATTCCTGGAAAACCAGCTCCTGTTCCCACGTCCATGAGCGTAATCCCCTCTCCCTGATTTTCTTTATTCAAGGAGGTCATTTTTCTCAGTTCCGGAATCACCTTTACCAGAGAGAGACTGTCCACAAAATGCTTTTTAATGACCTCATCAAATTCGGTTATGGCGGTAAGATTCATTACCTCATTCCATTCGATCAGAATCTCATAAAAAGAAAGAAACCTCTCCTCCTGCTCTTTGGTCAAATGAATCTCCAGCTCTTCAAGATCTCTTCTAAAAGAAGTTAAGTCATACTTTCTGAAATCACACATCATTCTATCTCCACTCTTTAGCACTTATCCTGATCCTTTTGCTGCTCTCTTCCATGATGCTCCAGAAACACGAGAAGAACTGAAATATCTGCAGGAGAAACTCCGGAAATTCTGGATGCCTGTCCCACAGACACTGGCTGAAACTCCTTCAGCTTCTGTCTTGCCTCCAGCCTGAGACTGGGAACTTCATCATAATCCACCCAGCCGGGGATCTTTTTTTCTTCCATCTTTTTAAACTGATCAACCTGCTTTCGCTGTCTTCCTATATAACCCTCATATTTGAGTTCGATTTCCACCTGCTCAATCACATCAGCCGGAAGCTTCTCCCTGCCCGGATCAATTTCCGAAAGCATTTCATAATTCAACTCAGGCCGGCAGATCAGCTCAGCAAGACTGGCCGCCGTCTTTAAGGGAGAGCTCCCATGCTCTGAAAGAAACTGTTGAATAGGAGCAGATGCTCCAACCATCACATTCTTCAGACGGGAAACCTCCTTTTCAATCTGTTCCTTCTTCCAACAGGTATAACAATATTCCTCTTCCGATACGAGACCTGCCTGATAGCCAATCTCACGGAGTCTCAGATCCGCATTATCCTGTCTGAGAAGCAGGCGGTATTCCGCCCTGGAGGTCATCATACGGTAAGGCTCGCGGTTATCCTTTGTAATCAGATCATCGATCAGAACGCCTATATAAGCCTGAGAACGGTCAAGTACAACCGGCTTTCTGCCCTGAATCTGGAGGGCTGCATTCATTCCGGCAATCAAGCCCTGCGCTGCCGCTTCCTCATATCCGCTGCTTCCGTTGAACTGACCGGCGCTGAAAAGTCCTTCAATCCGACGAAACTCCAGAGTTGGATAGAGCTGCCTCGCATCAATACAGTCATATTCTATGGCATAAGCATTTCTCACAATTTTGCAGTGTTCCAAACCAGGAACACTCCTGTACATGGCAAGCTGAACATCCTCAGGAAGAGAGGAAGACATGCCTCCCACATACATCTCATTGGTGGAAAGTCCTTCCGGCTCCAGAAACACCTGATGTCTCGGCTTATCCGAAAACTTGACTACCTTATCTTCAATGGACGGGCAGTAACGCGGTCCGGTTCCCTCGATAATTCCCGCATAAATAGGGGATCTGTCCAGATTGGCACGTATAATCTCATGGGTTTTTTCATTAGTATAGGTCAGCCAGCAGGAAACCTGGGGCTTCTGAACGCTTTCCGGATCTGTGGAAAAGGAAAAGGGAACCACCCGTTCATCTCCGGGCTGTTCCTCCATTTTGGAAAAATCAATGGTTCTTCCATCCATTCTCGCTGGTGTTCCTGTTTTGAAACGCTTCATCCTGATCCCAAGATTTTTCAGACAGTCCGTCAGATAAACCGCGGGCTGAAGTCCATTGGGACCGGTATGAGTTATGGCCTCTCCGCACAGACATCTGGCATTCAGATAGGTTCCGGTACACAGAATGACGGCACGACACTCATAAACCATTCCCGTAAAGATGCGGATGCCGGTGATTTTCTTTTTTCCTTCTCCGCCCTGCACCTCTTCTGTCAGAAGCTCACATACCTCAGCCTGTTTAATGGTAAGATGGTCCTGATTTTCCAAAACCTGCCTCATACTTCTGGTATATTCCGCCTTATCAGCCTGTGCGCGCAGAGAATGAACTGCAGGTCCTTTGGAAACATTCAGCATTTTGGACTGGATAAAGGTTTTGTCTATATTCTTTCCCATTTCCCCGCCGAGAGCATCCAGTTCTCTGACGAGATGTCCCTTGGAAGATCCTCCGATATTTGGATTACATGGCATCAGAGCGATGCTGTCAGCGCTCACTGTGAAAATAACGGTTTCCAGTCCCATTCTTGCACAGGCCAGGGCTGCCTCACAGCCCGCATGTCCCGCACCGACCACACATACATCCACCCGTTCCATGACCTGCGCCATTTTATGTTTCAACTCCTCTTATTTCTTCTTCTTTTTCTTTTTATCCTTGTTTTTCTTTTTTTCCGGCTCATCAGAGGACTGATTTACCGGATTTTTACTTTCATTTTCCACTGACTCGGAAATCGGCCGGAAGGAAGCTTCTTCCGATGTATCATACTCCCTTTCGTATCTTTTTTCCGGTTCCCGGTATCTGTCGTCCAGATACAGACGGGATCCCCGATCCGGCATGATAATAACGCCGTCCGCCCTCTGAATCTTTTCTTCTTCACAGGATTCTTTCTCCGGATAGACCGGACTTTCTTCTAAACCGGAGTATCCTCTTTTCTCACTTTCCGAAACAAAAGGTACTCTCCCTCCCTGTTCCGGCTTGGAAGCTCTGTACACCCTCTCCTGGTCCCCGGCCTTCTCCTGAGTCTTTCCCCATGCCTGGTCCCAAAGAGAACGAACCGGCTCCCAGATCAGCTCCAGAACACGCAGAAGCGCTATGAGCAGTACGACCCAGCAGATGATATGATACATCTGCAGCTCTCCCGCGCTGTAGTTTTCCGATGCTCCGAAATACAGTCCAAGTCCCACAATCCCGACAGCCAGCAAAAAGAACAGACTCCCATTCGATTCTTTTTTCATCTTCTGCACCCCTTTTCCCATTTATCTGAAAATCATTCCGGTTCCGGATAAACATACCCCGTTTTTCTGCAATCGCACACTTTTTTTCATCTTAACACAAACACGGGAATAAGAAAAGAATAACGCTTCTGATTCCACATAAATCCGCCCTAATTTTTCTCAAAGCACACAGATCACCGCTTATTACGCTCCATTCTCTTCCTGTTCCTTTTTCCAGGCCCTGATACGTTCCAGCTTTTTCTTCGTCTCACTCTCCTTTCCCTGATCGGAAGGAATATAATATCTTCTTCCTTTCAGAGAATCCGGAAGACACTGCATGGCAGCAACCTTTTCCATGGTATCGTGTGCATACACATAGCCTTCCCCATAATGAAGCTCCTCCATCAGACTGGTTGGAGCATTGCGGATCTGAAGCGGCACCGGCTCGGCAAGCATTTTCACCGCATCCTCCTTACAATCTTCATATGCCTTATACAGGGAATTGGATTTGGGAGCCATGGAAAGATAGACCACCGCATGGGTGAGATTCACATTACATTCCGGCATACCGATAAAATGGCATGCCTGATAAGCGGAAACCGCAACCGTCAGAGCATTGCTGTCGGCCATTCCCACGTCCTCGCTGGCAAACCGGATCAGACGTCTTGCCACATATAGGGGATCTTCTCCTGCTTCCAGCATGCGCGCCAGCCAGTAAACAGCGGCGTCCGGATCCGTATTCCGCATGGACTTATGAAGCGCCGAGATCAGGTTATAATGCTCCTCCCCCTTCTTATCATAAAGCAGGGATCTTTTGCTGGTGCACTGCTCCAGCGTCTCTTCCGTGATCCGGATGGTTCCGTCCGGCAGGATTTCCCCGTTTAAAACCATCATCTCCAGCGTATTCAGGGCAGTTCTCGCATCTCCGTTGGCAAAGACGGCCGCAGCCTCCAGAATGGAATCCGAAATTTCAATCTTCTGTCCTCCATAGCCGGAATTTGCTGTGAGGGCATGGTTCAACAATTCTTTGATGTCTTCCTTTGACAGAGCCTGAAGCACGAACACCTTGCATCGGGACAGAAGAGCGGAATTGATTTCAAAGGAAGGATTTTCCGTGGTGGCTCCAATGAGAATGATGCTTCCCTTCTCCACAAAGGGAAGAAAGGCATCCTGCTGTGCTTTATTAAAACGATGAATCTCATCCACAAAAACAATGGTTCTGCGCCCGGTCATTCGAACCTGTTCTGCCTGCTGCATCACCTGTCGGATTTCCTTAATGCCGCTGGTAACGGCGCTGAAATCAATGAATTCCGCCTTCGTTTTTCTGGCGATGATGCGGGCAAGCGTGGTCTTTCCCACGCCGGGAGGCCCCCAGAAAATCATGGAGCAGATGCTGTCCTGATCGATCAGTCGGCGCAGCACCTTTCCCTCCCCGACCAGATGCTTTTGTCCCACAAATTCCACCAGACTTTCCGGACGGAGCCTGCTCGCCAGCGGATCGGAAGCAGAAACACTCCTCTCCCCCCAGCCGGAAGGTCCCGTATCAAACAACGACATCTGTTCCATTTCCAGGCCACCTCCAATCCTGATGTTCCCTTTTACATCATCCCTGAACCAGGCTGATCCTTATTTTCCCATGCAGAATTTGCTGAAAATCTCATTTACCAGGTCTTCCCCAACCTCTTCCCCTATGATTTCTCCCAGAGAAGAATAGGCGCTCATCAGATCAATGGAAAAGAAATCCTCCGGCATACCGGCCTCCAGACTCCTTTTCACCTCAAGAAGGCTGTCACGTGCGCTCTCAAGCGCCTCCTTATGCCGCATGCTCGTAATGACGACCTCCTCATTAAAGCTGATCTTTCCGGAGAAAAACAGATCTGTAAGAACCTTTTCAAATTCATCCAGCCCCTGATTCTCTTTCGCGGATATGCGGACGACCGGCACCCCTTCCGGAAGTTTTTTTCTTAATTTTTCTTCTGTCAAAACCGGGGCAAGGTCAGACTTATTCAGAAGCGCAATACACTTTTTTCCCTGAATCAGCTGCAGAATATGCGCATCACTTTCATCCATAGGAATGGAAGAATCCGCCATATACAGAATCAGATCCGCCTCCTTAGCATACTGCTCCGCTCTTTCCACTCCCATCCTTTCCACAACATCTGAGGTGGAACGGATTCCCGCAGTATCGATCACGTTCAGACTGATTCCATGCAGACTGACCGATTCCTCCAGCACGTCCCTGGTGGTTCCGGCTATATCGGTCACAATGGCCCGTTCCCTGCCGGCAAGAAGATTCAGAAGGGAGGATTTTCCCGCATTGGGCTTTCCTACGATCACCGTATTGATCCCTTCCTTCAGAAGCCTTCCATCTTCCGCGGAAGCGATCAGCCGGCCGCATTCCCCGATCAGCTGATCCACCTTAATGGAAAGCTGCTCCGGATAGCCTTCGGTGCTGATGTGCTCCGGATCATCCAGGGCGGATTCAATGAATGCAAGCTCTGTCAGAATCTCCTGCCGGAGACTTCTGATACGGGCGGAAACCGAACCCTCAAGCTGACTGAAGGAGGCCTTTCTGGCATAATCGTTCCGGGATTGGATCAGATCCATCACCGCTTCCGCCTTTGCCAGATCGATCCTGCCGTTTAAAAAGGCACGTTTGGTAAATTCTCCCGGTTCGGCAAGTCTGGCGCCGTTTTTCAGCACCGATTCCAGAATCCGGCGCATCACAAGAATGCCGCCGTGACAGTTGATCTCAACAGTATCCTCTCTCGTATATGTTTTCGGCGCCTTCATGACTGATACCATGACCTCGTCCAGAACCTCATCCCCATCCACAATAAAGCCATAATGAATGGTATGGCTGCCATAATCCTTCAGACTATGGCAGCCATTCTTAGACCGGTAAACGCGGTCACCGACCGGTATCGCTTCGCTCCCGCTGATACGGATGATCCCGATGCCGGAATCGGAAAGCGCCGTTGCAATCGCTGCAATCGTCTCGGTCTGTTTCATTTTAATCTCCATTGCTGCGTCAGCAGCATTCACCTGCTCTCTTATTTCTTCAGGGTAACCACCACATGACGGAAGGGCTCCTCCCCTTCGCTGTGGGTCGTCACAAACTTATCATTCTGAAGCGCGGAATGAATGATTCTTCTCTCATAGGGATTCATCGGCTCAAGGGATACGCTTCTCTTAGTCCTCTTTACCTTATAGGCGATGTTCTTCGCCAGATTTTCCAGAGTTTCCTTTCTTCTCTTCCTGTAATTCTCCGTATCCACCTTAACGCGGATATAATCATCGCTGTCCCGGTTCACAACAAGGGAAACCAGATACTGAAGGGAATCCAGAGTCTGCCCTCTCTTTCCGATCAGCACTCCCATATCGTCGCCCTTGAGCTCGATGTCCATCACCTTTTCCTCTTCATCGAAGCTCACTTCCACGAGGACCGTCATGTTCATGGCAGTGAATACGTCATCAAGAAATGCCTTCGCCTTATCTTCCAGGGTTTCCTTTACCTTTGCCCTGATTCTGGCAGGCTTAGAATTAAAGCCCAGAAATCCGGAGGAACCCTCTTCCATCACTTCATATTCCAGTCTGTCGCTGGTCACAAGAAATTTCTGGCATGCCGCAGTAATGGCATCGTCCACTGTCTTTGCAGTAAATTCCACGAATTCCATAATTTCCTCCAATCTACTTCTGATCAGATTTCTTCTTCTTTTCAGGCTTATTGTTGTTCTCGTTATAAATTCTTACCATATTAGCCTTGGCCGTAATGCTTCCGGGCTTTGGCGCCTTTTTGTTATACATCTCCGTGGACTTTCTGACCGCTTCTTCCTTTTCCTCCTGAGTCAGCGGGGGTGCGGAGGCAGCCTTCTGGGAGATGGAACGCTTCGGCTTCTGCTGCTGCGTCTGCACATTTCTGGTATTCATGTTCGCATACTGATTTATGGTTTTGGGATCAATGCCCGCCTTCTCCATCCTCTTAATGCGTTTCTCCATCTTTTCCTTGGCCTTATCCTTGTTCTTTTCAATGATCTGGTCAAGATCCATCCGGTCGATATGCTTGTTTACGGCCACCTGCTGGATACTTCTTACCACAGAGCTGGCCACCCAGTACAGACCCACACCGGCAGGGAGAGAGAAACAGAATACAGCGGAAAAAATCGGCATGATCGTGTTCATCATCTTCATGGACGCCATCATGCTGTTCTGCTGATCATTTCCGGAAGTATCAGTTGCCTGGGGCATCAGCTTCACGTTGATCCACTGGGTTACCGCTGAAAGAACCGGAATGGCAAGGGCTGCAATAATCAGCAGAATACTTCCCTGCGCTACCGCATTGGAAAAATAATAGGAAGGGGAATCCCCGATATTCATTCCAAGGAAATTATTGTATTCCGCCAGCTTTGACGTCGTATTCTGAATATCTGCGGCAAGGCTGGGAAATTTTTCCGCAAGGCTTGCCCATTCCGGCGTGGAAGCCTTATTCAGTACATCAATAAAGGCGTTCTGAATATAGGTAACGTTTCCGGACGTATACTGCTCGTTGGTAAAACGGTTGGCATACATGGCGGCATTCTGGAATCCACGGATGAATTCCTCGCTGCCTTCCATGTTAATCAGCTTGTCCACCAGCGGGAAAAATGCATCTCTGACCTGACTGATATAGGCAGGAATCGCATAGATTACCCGGTACAGAGCGTACAGGATGGGCAGCTGAATCAGAAGCTGCACGCAGCTTCCCATGGGAGAAACCCCATATTTCGCATAGACAGCCTGCGTTTCATTCTGCATGGCCATCATGGAATCATTGTCCTTCCTGTCCTTATACTTTTTCTGGATCGCCTGAAGTTCCGGATTCATCTTGTTGCTGAGCTTGGAAAATTTCTGCTGTCTGATGGTCAGCGGAAGCATCAGCATATAGACAACAATCGTGAAAATAATAATGGCAAGACCGATATTGGGGATTCCGATCAGATTCAGAAGATCAAAAATCCACTCCATAATCTGTCCCAGAATGACAGCAATCCATCCTATTACAGGCGTACTGTCCTGCGTCAAAAGTATACCAGACAAAACTTAAATCCTCCTTCTCCCGTCTCCTCAGGGAACCGGGTCATAGCCTCCCCTGGAAAAGGGATTGCATCTTATAATTCTCCAAAGGGCGAGAAGCCCGCCCTTTATGGCCCCGTATTTTTCCACCGCCTCAAGTCCATACTCACTGCAGGTGGGAATATAGGGGCATTTCGTCCTTTTCATGGGCGAAAGATATTTTCTGTAGCCTTTAATCAATACAATAAGAAGAGTTTTCATGCCCAAGTCTCCTTCCCGGATAAAAATCTCTTCCTGAATTTGCTCTCTCAATCCGATCCGGCTTTTCCGGCATTCCTTAAAATCCGGTGAAGCCTTCCCAAATGAAGCAGCGCGCTCTCAACCTCCCCGAAGGAAGCCGAAGCGGCATTCGATCTGGCCACGATCACAATATCCAAACCACTATTGAATACCTTTTCCTGTAACCGGTAGCCTTCACGAACCAGCCTTGTAATACGGTGCCTTACAACGCTGTTTCCGACCTTTTTGCTCACGGATATTCCGACTCTGTTCCTTCCGCTGTTATTTTCCAACACATACATCACGAACAACCGATTGGCATGTGATCTGCCTTTGCGGTAAACAGTACGGAAATCCTCATTCTTTTTCAAGCTTTCTGAAAATTCCATCATTCAGAAATCCTTTCTCTCTGAAAACCGCAGCATTTTCGGACGTCTGCGGCCATAAAGAGAAAAAGGCCACATCACTGCGGCCTATGCGGACAATCTCTTTCTTCCCTTAGCTCTTCTTGCTGCCAGTACCTTTCTTCCTCCCGGAGTACTCATTCTGGCTCTGAAGCCGTGGACTTTATTTCTCTGCCTGTTCTTGGGCTGGAATGTCATCTTCATAAAACTGCACCTCCTTCTCTCTAAAAATGTGCATAAAATATACACAACACAATTCAGTGTTGGAAAATATCATTTCAGATTATATAGGAAGAAATCCTTTCAGTCAAGCAAAAAACCGCATTTTCAGCGAGAAAAAAAACGCTGAAAAATCCCGAAAAAAATCGTTGTTTTCACTAATACAACATATTGTTACTAATTTTTCAAATTATCTACAACATCTGGGGGGCCAAAAATCATCCACATTTTGAAAACAGAGATGTCCACCATCGGAAATCTTATCCACAATTTGTGAATAACTTGTGGATAACCTTCGGTTTTCCACCCCCTTTTCCACAGAAAAAAGATTGGAAGCCCCGTTTTTCATGCATGTGTAAATGTTAATTACTGTTTTCCACTTATCCACATTTGCACATTGAAATCCCTGTTTTTGTTGATAACCTCTCCTTCTTTTCACACAATGTGGAAAAATCTTATCCCCAGAATTAACATTTGATATTTGCTGTCTTTTAGAGTAAGATAAGGTAGACGTATTTTCCACATAAGGAAATACCCTACAGGAGGTTCAGGGATGCAGACGATTGAGGATAAATGGGACGAAATCAAGGAAAATATCAGAAAGGAATACGATCTTTCCGACGTTTCCTTTCACACATGGGTGGAACCCCTTCGGTTTTTCGACGTTCAGGATGATGTTGTAACCATTCTGATTCCGTCTGATCAGTCCCATGCGCTCAACTACATTTCTTCCAAATATAAAGACTTTTTTCATGTCATCATTTCGGAAATGATGGATCATGAGTATGAAATTGCCTTTATATTGGAAAAAGACGCGAAAAAGAAGGAGGCTGTCCAGGAGGAAGACCTGAAGACTCCCTTTAATCCCGTCTACAATATTAATTATGAAAATGCGAACCTGAATCCCAAGTACAAATTCGACACCTTCGTCGTGGGAAGCAACAACAAGTTCGCCCATTCCGCGTCCCTGGCGGTTGCCGAATCGCCTGGAGAAGCCTATAATCCTCTGTATCTTTACGGCGGAGCCGGTCTGGGAAAAACTCACCTGATGCATTCCATCGGGCATTTTGTGCTGGAGAAAAATCCCGACATGAAGGTGATCTACGTCACCTCCGAATCCTTCACCAACGAGGTCATCGATTCCATCAGAGGCGGTAATGCTGCAGCAATGACCAATCTGCGGGACAAATACCGGACGGTGGATGTACTCATGATCGATGACATACAATTTATAATAGGAAAGGAAAGCACACAGGAGGAATTTTTCCACACCTTCAATGTGCTGCACGGCGCCGGAAAACAGATCGTTCTGTCCTCCGATAAACCGCCGAAGGAAATGGAAACCCTCGACGAACGATTCCGTTCCCGGTTCGAATGGGGCCTGATTGCGGACATTCAGCCGCCCGATTACGAAACGAGAATGGCAATTCTGCGGAAAAACGCGGAGAACTACGACAAAAAAATCGACGACTCCATCTTCCAGTACATCGCAACCAACATCAAGTCAAACATCCGCGAGCTGGAAGGCGCCTTTAACCGCATTATAGCCAAATCCAAGATTGAAAATCAGCCGGAAATCACGCTGGAGCTGGCGGAAGATGCCCTGAAGGACATTATCAATCCGGACAAGCCTGACAAAATCACGCCTGACCTGATCATCCGCGTGGTGGCGGAGCATTATGGCGTCAGTCCGGAGGACATCACCTCCAAAAAGAGAAACTCCGAGTTCGTCCTTCCCAGACAGGTAGTCATGTACCTCTGCAGGGATCTGACAGATACCTCGCTGGCAAACATCGGCAAACTTCTCGGTAAAAAAGACCACACCACCGTCATTCACGGGGCAAACAAGATCGCGGACGAGCTTTCCTCCAACGAGGAGCTGAAGAACAACATAGAGATCATCAAGAAGAAAATATGTGTATAACTTTGTTTATGAACGGTTGAAAGCCTGTTGAAGGGCTGGGGAAACGTTGTGAATCCCCTGAAAAACAGTCTGAATGTGGATAAGTACCCCCTCAGACGCTGTGTGAATAACCGGAAAATTAACCTCAGCCCATCCGGAAGTTGTGAACAGGTTATCCTTTTCCACATTTCCCGAAACCAGGCGGGTTCAGACCGGTTATCCACATATCGACAGCCCCTATTATTAATATTACGAAATATATATATTTATTTATTACATGGCGCGCCCGCGCCCGGCGCCGGAAGGCTGCCGAAACCATGTGAATTCACAGAAGGGAGTTTATGCACAAATGAAATTAATCTGCTCCAAAGGAAATCTGCTGAACGGCCTTCAGGTTGTATCCAAAGCCGTTCCCAATAAAACCACAATGTCCATTCTGGAATGCATTCTGATCGATTCCACGGAAGGCCAGATCAAGCTGACCGCCAACGACATGGAACTGGGAATCGAAACCATAATCGATGGAGAAATCGTTGAAAAGGGAATCATCGCCCTGGACGCAAAAATCTTTCTGGAAATCGTAAGAAAGCTTCCTGATAACGATATTACGATTACCACGGATTCAAATTTTAAAACTACGATTACCTGTGAAAAGGCAAAATTCAACATCATCGGCAAATCCGGAGAGGATTTCTCCTATCTACCCATGATTGAACGCAACGATTCCATTCTTCTGTCCCAGTTCACCCTGAAGGAAGTGATCCGCCAGACCATTTTTTCCATATCCGACAATGACAGCAACCGTCTGATGAGCGGTGAGCTGTTTGAAATCAACGGGGATACCATGCGTGTGGCTTCGCTGGACGGACATCGTATTTCCATCCGGAAAATCACTCTGAAGGAAAGCTATCCGGCCAGAAAGGTGGTCGTTCCCGGAAAAACACTGAATGAAATCAGCAAGATTCTCAGTGGAGATGCGGACAGAGATGTGACCATCTTCTTCACTGACAAGCATATTGTCTTTGAATTTGACAACACAACTGTAGTATCCAGACTGATTGAAGGAGAATACTTCAAGATCGATCAGATGCTTTCCAGCGACTATGAAACAAAAGTAACCATCAACAAAAAGGAGCTCCTTGACTGTATTGACCGCGCCACCCTGCTCATCAAGGAGGGAGACAAAAAGCCCATCATCATCAATATTACTGACGGAGCGATGGAACTGAAAATCAATTCCACGGTGGGAAGCATGGATGAGGAAATCGACATTGAAAAGCTTGGAAAGGATCTGATGATCGGCTTCAATCCCAGATTCCTGATAGATGCTCTCCGCGTGATTGACGATGAAACGATCACCGTTTATCTGGTAAATCCCAAGGCTCCCTGCTTCATCCGGGACGATGAAAACAGCTATATTTACCTGATCCTGCCGGTGAATTTCACCACTGTGGCCTGACGATTCCGGAATGAATTATGAGATATTCATTTTTGAAATATAAAATATACGCATATATGTATTTACGCAGAAACGAGGTTATTTCATGAGCACAGTTCAAAGCCTTCAAATCAGGGACGATCATATTAAGCTGGGACAGGCCATGAAAGCTGCAGGTATGGTGGAATCGGGTGTAGACGCAAAATATGCCATACTGGACGGCTTTGTCAGGGTGAACGGGAAGGTTGAGCTTCAACGTGGAAAAAAGCTCTTTCCTGGAGATGTTGTGGAATATCAGGGAGAAACGCTGAAAATCGAGTGAGGGCTGTGAATGGTTATCAAATCACTGGAGTTGTCAAATTTCAGAAATTTCAGACTCCTTGATATGAATTTTGACGAAAAAACAAATATTTTATATGGCGATAACGCACAGGGGAAAACCAATATTCTGGAAGCAATTTATCTGTGCGCTACCACCAAATCCCACCGGGGAACAAAGGACCGTGACATTGTGGCCTTCGATGAGGAAGAAGGACATATCCGGATTTTTCTGGATAAAAAAGGGGATGAGATCCGGATCGACATGCACCTGAGAAAGAACGGATCAAAGGGAATTGCCATTGACGGGCAGAAGCTGAAACGGGCCTCCCAGCTTCTCGGCGTGATGAACGTGGTCTTTTTTTCACCGGAGGATCTTTCCATCATCAAGAATGGTCCGGCAGAACGCCGGAGATTTGTGGATATGGAGCTGTGCCAGCTGGACCCCATTTATCTGCGGGATTTAAACAGCTATAACAAAATCGTCAATCAGAGGAACCGGCTTTTAAAGGACATGGCCTTTCAGCCGGAGCTTTCCGGGACGCTGGATGTCTGGGATATGCAGCTTTCCGGATATGCGAAAAGGATCATAGAAAGGCGTGCCGTATTCGCGCAGGAACTGAACGGGATCATACGTGAGGTTCATGAAAGCCTTTCCGGCGGGAAAGAAGAGCTTGAGGTTGTTTATGAACCTCACGTGAAGGCGGATGAGGTGGAGGAACGGATGCAGAGAAACCGGGAACGGGACATCCGCATGAAGCAGACCACTACGGGTCCACACAGGGATGATTTCGCCTTTGTGGCAAACGGGATTGATATCCGCAGATTCGGCTCACAGGGACAGCAGCGCACGGCGGCTCTTTCTCTGAAGCTGTCGGAAATAGAGCTGGTAAAGCGGGTGACGAAGGATACGCCCATTCTTCTTCTGGACGACGTTCTTTCCGAGCTGGACAGCAACAGACAGAATTATCTGCTTAACAGCATCGGAAATATACAGACGATTGTCACCTGTACCGGTCTGGATGAGTTTGTAAACAACCGGTTTGAGATCAACCGGGTTTTCCATGTTTCTCACGGAGAGATCAGCGATTAATTTTTATTATTGTGGATAACCCGGATTTATGCTATACTGAAACTGATTTTTTATGAACATTTTTCGTTTTTTTAAATCCCACAGAAGAAAAATGAGGTGAAAATCCTTCCTGATGCCAAAGAAAAACCAGTGATTTCTCTTTGGGGTGTTTTTCTGTGACGGATTTTTTAGTCATTTTCTGGAAAATCGGCCGGCAGGCCCTTTTTCCGGCTGGCGGAAATGGAGGAAGCTATGAGTACATTTGATGCTGAAAATACAGAAAGCCACGGCGAATATGGCGCAGACCAGATCCAGATTCTGGAGGGCCTGGAGGCTGTTCGGAAAAGGCCTGGCATGTACATCGGATCGACCTCCAGCAGAGGCCTTCATCATCTGGTTTATGAGATCGTGGACAATGCGGTGGACGAGGCGCTGGCCGGCTACTGTGATACCATCGAGGTGGTCATCAATCCGGATAATTCCGTGACGGTAACGGACAACGGCCGGGGAATTCCCGTGGGAATCAATCATAAGGCGGGCATTCCTGCGGTTGAAGTGGTGTTCACCATTCTGCACGCGGGCGGAAAATTCGGCGGCGGGGGATATAAGGTCTCCGGCGGCCTGCACGGCGTGGGAGCTTCTGTCGTAAACGCTCTTTCCGACTGGCTTGAGGTGGACATCTGTTCAGAGGGCAAGATATACAGACAGCGCTATGAGCGCGGAAAAACCATGTATCCGCTGAAGGTGGTGGGCGAATGCGATCCCCAAAAGACAGGGAGCAAGGTTACGTTCAAGCCGGACGCGACGATTTTCCAGGAAACCACGGTTTTTGATTTTGATATTTTAAAGCAGCGTCTCCGTGAGATGGCCTTTCTGACGAAGGGCCTGAAAATCATACTCCGGGATACCAGAGAAGAGCATCCGCAGGAGAAGACCTTCCATTATGAGGGCGGAATAAGGGAATTTGTCAGCTACTTAAACCGGAGCAAAACCCCGCTGTATGATGATATCCTGTATTTTGAGGGAGAGAAAAACAACGTTTTCGTGGAGGTGGCTCTGCAGCACAATGATTCCTACACGGAAAGCGTATACAGCTTTGTCAATAACATCAATACGCCGGAGGGCGGCACCCATCTGGTGGGCTTCCGCAATGCCGTCACCAAGACGTTTAACGATTACGCCAGAAACAACAAGCTGTTAAAGGACAGCGAGGCCAACCTCACCGGAGAGGATATCCGCGAGGGCATGACGGCCATCATCAGCGTGAAAATCGAGGATCCCCAGTTTGAAGGACAGACCAAGCAGAAGCTGGGAAATTCCGAGGCGAGAGGCGCTGTTGACAGCGTGGTCAGCGAGCAGCTCACCTATTATCTGGAGCAGAATCCGGCCGTTGCGAAGACCATCTGCGAGAAATCCATTCTGGCGCAGCGTGCCAGAGAAGCGGCCAGAAAGGCCAGAGAGCTGACCAGAAGAAAAACGGCGCTGGAGGGTATGTCCCTTCCCGGAAAGCTTGCGGACTGCTCGGACAAGGATCCGAAAAACTGTGAGATTTATATTGTTGAGGGAGATTCTGCAGGCGGTTCTGCGAAAAAGGCGAGAAGCCGTGCCACACAGGCGATTCTTCCCCTGCGCGGAAAGATTCTGAACGTGGAGAAGGCCAGGCTTGACAAGGTTTACGCCAATGCGGAGATCAAGGCCATGATTACGGCCTTTGGTACGGGAATTCATGAAGATTTTGATATTTCGAAGCTCCGTTATCATAAAATCATCATCATGACGGATGCGGACGTGGATGGCGCGCACATTGCCACACTGCTTCTGACCTTTATTTACCGTTTCATGCCGGAGCTGATCAAGCAGGGCTATGTATATCTGGCGCAGCCTCCGCTTTACAAGCTGGAGAAGAACAAAAATGTCTGGTACGCCTACAGCGATGAGGAACTGGATCGGATTCTCCGCGAGGTAGGCAGGGATCAGAATAATAAGATTCAGCGGTATAAGGGACTGGGCGAGATGGATGCGGAGCAGCTCTGGGAAACAACCATGGATCCTGAGAAACGCATTCTGCTCCGTGTCAATATGGATGAGGAGACGGAATCCGAGGTGGATCTGACCTTTACCACCCTGATGGGAGACAAGGTGGAGCCCAGACGGGAATTCATCGAGGAAAACGCCAAGTACGCCAAGAATCTGGATATCTGATGAGGATCCGGATATTGGGTTTTCTAAAATGATTTTCTGAATGAACGTGAGAAGGAGCAGACATGGAAGATAATATTTTTGATAAAATTCATGACGTGGACTTAAAGGAGACCATGGAAAATTCCTATATCGACTACGCCATGAGCGTTATCGCATCCAGAGCGCTTCCGGATGTGAGGGATGGTCTGAAGCCGGTGCAGAGGCGTGTGCTTTACTCCATGATCGAGCTGAACAACGGTCCGGATAAGCCGCACAGAAAATGCGCCCGTATCGTCGGAGATACCATGGGTAAATATCATCCCCATGGAGACAGCTCCATTTACGGAGCGCTGGTCAATATGGCACAGGAATGGTCCACCCGCTATCCGCTTGTTGACGGACACGGTAACTTCGGTTCCGAGGATGGCGACGGCGCAGCGGCCATGCGTTATACCGAAGCCAGACTGTCCAAAATTTCCATGGAAATGCTCGCGGATATCAACAAGGATACCGTGGACTTCATGCCAAACTTTGATGAGACGGAGAAGGAACCCGTGGTTCTTCCCAGCCGTTTTCCAAATCTGCTGGTGAACGGTACCAGCGGTATTGCGGTCGGCATGGCTACCAATATTCCTCCTCATAATCTTCGTGAGGTGATTAACGCCGTTGTAAAAATCATCGACAACCGGGTGAATGAGGATCGTGATACTGATATAGAAGAGGTGCTTTCTCTGGTAAAAGCCCCTGATTTTCCTACCGGAGGCCTGATTCTCGGAACCAGAGGCTGTGAACAGGCATACCGGACAGGCCGCGGAAAAATCCGCGTGAGAGCGGTTACGAATATCGAAACTCTTCCCAACGGAAAGAGTCAGATCATCGTGACGGAACTTCCCTACATGGTAAATAAGGCCCGGCTGATCGAGAAGATCGCCGAGCTTCACAAGGAGAAAAAGATCGACGGAATCACCGATCTGCGGGATGAATCCAACCGGGAGGGAACCCGCGTGGTGATCGAGCTGCGCAGGGATGTGAATGCCAACGTGGTGTTAAACCGCCTGTACAAGCACACCCAGCTTCAGGATACATTCGGCGTCATCATGCTGGCGCTGGTGAACAATGAACCCAAAATTCTGAATCTTCTGGATATGCTCAAGCTTTACCTGAAGCATCAGGAGGACGTGGTAACCAGAAGAACGAAATACGATCTCAACAAGGCGGAGGAAAGGGATCATATTCTGCAGGGACTGCTGATCGCTCTGGATAACATCGACGAGGTGATCCACATCATCCGCTCCAGCCGTACCACGCAGATCGCAAAGGAAAGCCTGATGAGCCGCTTCGAGCTTTCCGACGCCCAGGCGCAGGCCATCGTGGACATGAGACTGCGCGCTCTCACCGGACTGGAAAGAGAGAAGCTGGAAAACGAGCATAAGGAGCTGCTTGCGAAGATTGCGGAGTTAAAGGCGATCCTCGCGGACGAAAAGCTTCTGCTCGGCGTGATCCGGGAGGAAATCTCCATCATCGGCATCAAATACGGAGACGACAGAAGAAGCAAGATCGGTTATGATGAGGTTGACATCAGCATGGAGGATATGGTTCCCAGACAGAACACCATCATTGCAATGACAAACCTCGGATATATCAAGCGGATGACCGTGGACAATTTCAAGGCACAGAACCGCGGCGGCAAGGGAATCAAGGGAATGCAGACCATTGAGGACGACTTTATCGCAGATCTTTTGATGACCACCACCCATCACTATGTGATGTTCTTTACAAACTACGGACGCGTATACAGACTGAAGGCCTATGAAATTCCGGAAGCCGGAAGAACGGCAAGGGGAACGGCCATCATCAATCTGCTTCAGCTTTCTCCCGGAGAGAAAATATCGGCCATTATTCCGGTGAAGGATTATGAAGACAACAAGAACCTGTTCATGGTGACCCGAAACGGTATTGTGAAGAAGACGCCTGTTGTGGAATACAGCAATGTGCGCAAGAACGGCCTTGCGGCCATCGTTCTCAGGGACGACGATGAACTGATAGAAGTGAAGATCACCGATGAAAATACGGAGATTTTCCTTGTGACGAAGCACGGCATGTGCATCCGCTTCAAGGAGACGGATGTCCGCGCTACCGGCCGGTCCTCCATGGGCGTGATCGGCATGAATCTGGACGATGAGGATGAAATCATCGGCATGCAGCTCGACAGTCAGGGAGAATGCCTGCTGATCGTTTCTGAAAACGGTATGGGCAAGCGCACCGAGCTGAATGAATTTACCGTTCAGAAGCGCGGAGGAAAGGGCGTCAAGTGCTATAAGATCACCGAAAAGACCGGTTATGTGGTCGGCGTGAAGGCGGTCAATGATGATCAGGAGGTGATGCTGATCACCACAGAAGGCGTGATCATCCAGCTGCGCGCAGAGGATATTTCCGTACTGGGCCGTATCACTTCAGGCGTGAAGCTGATCAATCTGGATGAAGGCGTGAAGGTAGCACAGATCGCCAAGGTCAGGGAGAAGGTATCCGACGGAAGCCGTGAATTCGAGCAGCCGGAGGACGCAATGGAAGAAATCGAACCGGAGGAAAACGACGGCGATGGGAAGACCGAAGAGGAGCTGATCGAGGAAGGGCTTTCCGAGGCCGGAGCAGATGAGGATTCCGGGGAAGACGAGGAATAAACTATATATGGATAAAAAACAGTTTTTGCCTTAAGAGATGAAAAGAGGCGGACAGATTCACATCCGTCCGCCTCTTTTAAACTACAGAGAAAATTCCTTAAAAAGCTGCTCCTGAAATTTCCTGTCTGTCACAGCTCTGGATATTTCATCCGAACGGGAATTTTCAATCAGAAGCTGGATCAGGCGGTTTACTTTCTGTTCGCCCTGTTCCATACCTTCCCTGATTCCTTCTTTAATTCCTTTTTTAATACCATCATTCATCAGCATTTCTCCAAGAATAGTCATGGATATTACCTCCTTTACCTTTTGAACTGCATAAAACATAAGTGGTAACCGAAACATTATAGGTACGGCTGATAGCTGCTTCATACTCCCGAGAAGCAGACTGGGAAACATCCAGACAGTTCAGAAGATCGACTCCGAAAATGGCAGACGCGCTTTTCAGGGTCAGATCCTCTGCCTGATGGATTTTACTGTCATTATAACGGGGGTTCTGAAGCAAAACAACAACCGAAAATAAAGTTAAAATGTAATATGAGAATAAATATGATGATGAAAAATAAAAAATATTTTCCGAAAGGAATATTCAATGAAAAGTAAGAAATAAAAAGATATTAAGAAGGATAGAACTGAAAAATCAGACTCCATTATAGTGACAGAGGAAAAAGCATATGATTTCCTGTATGGATAAGAAATGGGATTCGATTGTTGTTTGTATAATGAATGTATTATGTTTTAAAATAGGGATCAAGCTGAACTTTTACTGATTATAAATCGTTTGTAGGATTACAATACATATGTTACAACTGAATAATTAAAAAGACGGAAATACATTTTCTGTATTATAGTTTTAGCGACCAAACCAAACCATACAAGAAAGGATGTATTTCTGCATGGCCAGTATAACACAAGATATGAGATACCGTCTATCCCTGATCCGCTACGCTGACAAATATGGCGTCTCCAAAGCTGTTGTTAAATATAAGACCAACAGGCAGTATATTTACCGCTGGAAACGCCGTTATGATGGCTCCTGGGACTCTCTGCACGATCGCTCCAGAAGACCTTACCATCATCCCAGCCAGCATACCCCTCAAGAGATCAAACTCATCCGGGATATGTGGCGCCGCAATTCCCATGACGGTCTCGTTGTTTTTTGGGTCAAACTCAGGCGGTGTGGTTATTCCCGCTCTATCTCCGGGCTTTACCGCTTCCTCCGCAAACAGGGCATCATGGCCGTCCATCCGCCCAACCCAAAGTATATCCCCAAACCCTACGAAAAGATGGACTATCCCGGCCAGCGGATCCAGGTGGATGTCAAATTCGTTCCTTCTGCCTGCCTCAAAAACAGCCAGGTCATCGGAAAGCAGTTTTTCCAGTACACTGCCATTGATGAGTTTTCCAGATGGCGTTTTGTAGAGGCTTTTGAAGAACACAGCACCTACTCTTCCGCCCAGTTTGTGGATCATCTGGTAAAGGCATTTCCCGGAAAAATCGAGTGCATCCAGACAGACAACGGGACCGGGTTCACGAACCGGTTCACCACCCATCGGGACAAACCCACTCTTTTTGAGAAACGTCTGGAGGAGCATGGCATCCGCCACAAGCTGATCCGTCCCTATACGCCCCGGCACAATGGGAAGGTGGAACGCAGCCACAGGAAGGACAATGAGCGCTTCTACGCGACCCACCTGTTTTATTCTTTTGAGGACTTCGCCAGGCAGCTCAAGGCTTATAACCGTAAGGACTATAACGATTTCCCCATGCGGCCACTGGGATGGAAAACACCTGACGAGGTACTTCGGGAGTATTTAAATTCACTGTAACAAATGTTTGACAAACCTATAAAATTTTAATGATTATAAATCGTTGGATTTGGAGTATTATTAATGTTGCGGCAGAGTGGAATCAGAAATTCTCCATTCAGTTCCCATTCTTATAATTGGCAGGCGTCACACCTGTCTGGTTCTTAAATGCCTTTATGAAGTAGGAGATATTGGTATAACCCACTTTCTGGCAGGTTTCGGCCACGGTGAGGTGGTCGGAGGCAAGGAGCTTTTTGGCATATTCGATCCTTAAAAAGATGAGGTAATCCTTGTATTTTTTCCCGCTGTGTTGCTGT
The DNA here is from genome assembly GCA_019113175.1 of Candidatus Eisenbergiella stercoravium. Taxonomy (GTDB): domain Bacteria; phylum Bacillota; class Clostridia; order Lachnospirales; family Lachnospiraceae; genus Eisenbergiella; species Eisenbergiella stercoravium. The sequence goes on from DXHY01000002.1 coordinate 27,264, forward strand.
ATGGCGTTTCGGACAAAAGCGGTAGTGGTGTTAAGCTGTTCGGCCACATTTTCTATTGAAATCTCGTAATCCATAAAATGATTGTTCATATAAGTATAGACCTGATAGGATTTATCTTCTTCCAGTCTGGACTTTTGTTCCCTGAATTGGGCGCAGAAGTCCCTGATCGCTGTTTCTACAGAAGAGGTGAACTGAGGAATATCCCTGGAAGAGAGCATAAGGCTGATGGACTGCTTGGAAAGGAAAATATGATATTCGTGGGATACTTTAATAAATTCACCTAAAAAGCTGGCAAAAATATACTGCTGCATCAGAAGGGATGGCATTCTTTTTTCTATGGACTTAATATAAGAAGAGAACGCCTGAAGGGCGGTATTTTCATCTCCCTCCGATAAAGCGCTTATCACAGGATAAAAGTCGTCTTTATTGAACACGGATTCATCATTGTCCAAATCTTTTTTGCTGTCTTCGGAAATCATATGTGGATTCTTCTGCATATCCAGAGATTCCAGATAAGAGGCAGAAATATGAGACAGGTCATTGCAGATATTTCCACATTCTGCGGACTGCTTAAATTCGAAATTTTCTGACAATTCTATGATTTCTTCAAAAACTTCTTCCCTTTGAGAGGGGTCGGAAATGCTGCAGAGGGAGGAAATGATATTCTTTTTCATGCTGATAACAGAATATACATATATCTCTTCTTCCGGGTCTGAGAGTTCTTCAAATAGCTGTTTCATCTGCTGATAGACAGACTCATCCGGCGCATTTTCCTTTTGAAAATTGATGCTGACGACAAAAAAATAAGGGCCGGGAAGAAGGATGTTTGCCTGAGACAGGTAAGGGTTGATATCAAAGGAATAGTTCCCGTTCAAAATGAGGATCAGGATCTGGTCCCTCAATAATCCCTGATATTCCTCTAATTGTGTGCTGACCGTTGTATTCTGTTTCAGGACGGATTCCATCATGAAATTCAGTTTATCCAGTTTGTTTTCAAACACCGGAGTGTTATTTAGGGATGTGGAGATAGCGTTCCTGTATTTTTGGGTCAGTTTCATAAGTGGCCTGTAGGAGTGGTAGGCAAACAGGCTGGAAATGAACAGTATAAGGATGATGACGGCAAATACCAGAAGGATCTGGAGCGGTATCAGGTTATAGGATGTAAATCTGTCCGGCTGGTAGAGAACCGAAAAACGGCCGTCCGGACTTTCACAGGAAAGCCCCCGTGCATTGTTTTTCTCCGGAGGCGCTGCGTTGGAATACAAAAGCTGCCCGTCTGAATAAATGGCAACGGTCCCTTCCAGCCCGCCGCTCACGGTCTGAATGCGGTCGTTGACAGAAGCATGGTCGATCACCATGCAAAGGACAGCATTTGGAGTCTGTCCCGTATGGATCGTTGTGACAGGAAGAAAGACAAAAAGATTGTCGCTGGTATAATAAAAATGGATGCTGATGCTCTGGTTGAGAAGACGGGTGATTTCAAAAGAATCCTGATCTCCAAATTGATCCAGATAGGCTTCTTTGTTGATCGTCTTATTTCCTGAATGAAAAATGATATCCATGTTCTTATAGTAAAGAAAATATTCCCGGATCAGAGGGGAATAGTTGATGTATTGTGCGAAATCATCAAGCAGCGTGATCTCGTAATATTTGTTCCTTTCAAAATAGAACGGCTGATATAGGGTATTTACAGATATCTTCAGATCGATCTCCTCAAAGGTATTGATCTGAGTCGCAAAATCTTCCGCGACCAGGTCGATCTTTTTCTGATTATAGGATATTTCAGATCTTCTTGTATTTTCCAGATTGATATAGAGAAATAAAACACTCAGGATGATGCAGCACAACAGCGCAAGGCTCAGATAGGAAGTGATATAAGGATTTAAGTTGTGAATGTTCTTTTTCTTCATGTTTGTTCCCCATTGCCGGCTTATGATAAGCAGACCTTATTTTATGCACAATATATCTATATAGTAGGATATTGAGACTGAAAAATCAACAAAACGCATAAAAAAGTCATGCTTTTTACGAAAACGTTATTTAAAATTGGAAAATAGAAATGAAGAATTTACGGCTAAAAAAGATAACGCTATGCGAAAAAAGAAAACAGGATTGAAAGAAAAAGCGGGAGGATGTTATAAAAAAACCGTACAGCAGAACAAATCATTCATGAGAGGAAGGGCGGAATGAAAAAGAAAAACCTGAAACATCTGAAAAAGAATCTGTATCGATGCAGACTGTTATATCTGATGATACTCCCATCGCTCATCACTGTTTTCATTTTCCATTATATTCCTATCTATGGGGTCCAGATTGCTTTTAAGGATTACCGAAGCAGTCTGGGGATATTGGGAAGCAAGTGGGTTGGATTAAAGTATTTTATCGAATTCATAAACTATCCTTATTTTGAAAAGGTGATGGTCAATACGATCAGGATCAGTCTGGTGTGTCTCTGTACCTTTCCGATACCGATCATCTTTTCCATCATGCTGAATGAACTGAGAAGTTCTAAAGTGAAAAAAGTATCACAGATGATCACCTATGCCCCGCATTTTGTATCCACGGTGGTGGTCTGTTCCATGCTGATGCTTTTTCTGGATAAGGACGGGCTGATCAACAATATCATCGCTTTTTTCGGCGGAGAAAGGGTTTCTTATCTTTCCGTTCCGTCGGCTTTCGCTCCGATCTACGCGATCAGTGATCTGTGGCAGGGGCTCGGATGGGGAACCATTATTTACCTGGCAACGCTGGCTGGAATTTCTGTAGAATTGGTTGAGGCAGCAAAGATTGACGGTGCAGGAAGACTGCAGACGATATGGCACGTACATCTGCCATATTTAAAACCCACGATCATCACCTTATTTATATTAAAAATGGGTTCGCTGATCTCTGTCGGATTTGAAAAGGTCTTTCTGCTTCAGAATCCGCTGAACCTGGACGCGTCCAGCGTCATTTCCACCTATGTATATGAGGTGGGGATCATCAATCACCAGTACAGTTATTCGTCGGCGATCGGGCTGTTCAATAATATCATCAATATCATCCTGCTCATGATCGCAAACACGGTTTCCAAAAAAGTTGCGGAAACCAGTCTCTGGTAAGGGGGTGAAACAGAATGAAAAGAACGAATGAGATCAGAAAAAAGAAAAAAATAGGGGCGTTCGATATGGTCAATACGATCCTCGTCATCCTCATCACTCTGGTCACCATATACCCCCTTTATTTCTGCGTGATTGCTTCCTTTTCGGATCCGCAGCAGGTGGCGCTTGGAAATACCATGTTCTGGATCAAGGATTTTACCTTGGAACCGTATCAGTATGTGCTGCGGGAGAGCAGGATATGGATAGGATATCGGAACAGCATCCTCTATATGTTTTTCGGGACGCTTTATAATCTGGTTCTGACGATCCCGGCGGCATATGTGCTGACGAAATCCTATCTGCCCTTCCGGAATGTCCTGTCCTGGTATTTTTTCATTACCATGTATTTTTCCGGCGGCATGATCCCGACCTATCTGTTGATGAAGGATCTGAACCTGATAGACAATCCGCTTGCACTGATCCTGGGGGCGGGAGTAAGCTGTTACAACCTGATCGTGACCAGGCAGTATTTTGCTTCTTCCATTCCGAATGATATATATGAAGCCGCCTATATGGACGGAGCTTCCGAATGGAAATGTTTTGTAAAGATAGCGATCCCGCTGGCAAAGCCCATCATCGCGGTCATGGCGCTCTATTACGGGATGGCTCACTGGAACAGCTATTATAACGCATTATTATATATCCGGAATGTGGATTATTATCCGTTACAGCTGGTATTAAGGGGAATTCTCATTTCCAATGAGCTTTCTCTTAACGCAATGGAAAATGCCGATGCGGAAACGATGGCATATCTGGTAAGAAAAGCCCAGATAGCCCAGGGGATGAAGTACGCGATCGTGTTTATCGCAAGCGCCCCTCTTCTGGTGGCATATCCATTCTTACAAAAATACTTTACAAAGGGGATCATGATCGGTTCCGTAAAGGGGTAACTCAATCAAAAAAAGGAGGAAAGAGAATGAAAAGAAACAGGAAAAAGGTTGTTGCAGCTGTTTTGTCGGCAGTGATGCTCTGTTCCATGGCGGCATGCGGAAGCCAGAGTGAGGAAGCTTCCGGTTCCGGATCATCCGCTCCGGAAGCGGTGCAGGAAAGCAGCGCAGAGGAAACGCAGGGCGGACAGGAAAGCGGCAGCGCGGGGGAAACACAGAGCGGTCAGGAAAGCGCTTCTATTCCCGAATGGCTGGATACTTCAGGCAATCTTCCCATCGTAAAAGAGGGAGAGGAAAAAACGCTGAGCGTTGCAATCCAGATGAGTGTGGATTCTGGAAATCCGGAAGATATGTGGTTCTATCAATTTATTGAAGACCAGATGAATATCAACCTGGAAGTGACAAAATTTACGAGTGAAAATCAGAATGAATTTTTGTCCCTTACCTTTGCGGACGCGGATCTTCCGGATATCATCATCGCAGGATATCTGAATACATCAGACCTGGTCACTTACGGGGCGGAAGAAGGACAGCTTCTGGATCTGGCTCCCTATATCAATGAAACCAACATGCCAAATCTGACCCAGATCTATGAAACAAATCCGGAATATAAAAATGCGGTCATGGATACGGAAGGGCATGTCTGGTCTCTGGGATATATCAACAATCCCAAGGACAGGGGACAGATCCCGAGGGCATTCATCAATTATGACTGGCTCGAGGAAGCGGGGCTGGAGGTTCCCACCACGCTGGATGAATTTGTGGATGCGCTTAGGGCGTTTAAGGAAAGAGGGGATGATATTATTCCCATGGCAGGAGGATATAATGCTGCAAATCCCTGCCTGATCCTTTTAAACGCTTACGGATATAATACGACGGATTCAAAGGGACTGTCGATCGCGCTGAGGGATGGAAAGGTGGTTCTTCCTGTTGCGGACAGAGAGGCTTACGGGGCATACCTGACCACGATGAACACCCTTTATTCGGAAGGGCTGATAGATCCTGATTTCTATACAACTGATGGATCTACTGTCAGCGCCATTTATTCTTCCGGAAAGTCGGGATTTATACCTGAGGCGCCCTTTGTTTATCTATCCGATTATTCTTCCTTCTGGGGAGCAAGCCCTCTGACCAGCGAGTATAATGATACGCAGATGTGGCCGGCAAGCACTTCCGCTATCAGCGCCGGGCAGTTTGTGGTCAGCGCTTCCTGCGAAGAACCTGAGCTGGCGATGGCATTTGCTGACTGGTTCTTTAAAGCTCCGGGGACAAATTATGAAATGTCCGTCAGCGGCCCGGGGGCGCAGGATACGGATATCCTGTACGGAGTGAAGGGGATGAAGATCGATCCTGAAACAAAGGCGGTGATCTATGATGATGTGGAGGAAAATCCTAACCTATACAGCAGTACCAATGACTATTTAAGTAAGAGAGTTCAGTTATGGGCTGCAAGAATTGTCGGAATCGGCACTCCTCAAAATATACTGGCAAAGGAAAGAGTATGCGGATGGTCAGAGGATGAACTGGATGATGGTTATCCGGATCTTTCTACTATAGATAACCCTTCTGAATTGAGAAAAACTATGAATGATGGTGAAATGCATTTTAGAGTTGCGCTGGAGGATACGCTGGTTCCCTATGTGGAAGAAGGATATCCGAGTTCCGTATACCTGGATCAGGAAACAGCCCTCAGGGCGGCGAACCTGCTCACTGTCATCACGGAATATGCGGAACAGGAATCCGCAAAATTCGTGACCGGAACCAGGTCTCTGGATGAGCTTGATAATTATTTCGATGAGATCGAACGCTTGGGAGCGACGGAATACGTGGAAATCTATCAGAATTATTATGACAGTATCAATGGATAACTGATTTGTATTTATTTATAACGGAATATAATGGTTATAACAGAGCGGCAAAACTTAAATGATGTCGCTCTGTTTTTTTGAATGAAAAGATAGCAACAGAGTATTGAAAAAGAGTTATATTTGAAGTAATATACTTATAAGTTAACAAATAATAAAATATTCTGGCATGGAGGCAGGAAATGATCGGGAGGGAAGCAGAGCTGGAAAGGCTGGAAAATCTTTATAAAAGCAATCAATTTGAATTCCTTGTCATGTATGGAAGACGGAGAGTTGGAAAAACAACGATTCTTCAGGAATTTGCCAGCCGGCATAAAGTAATTTTTTATTCCGCGCAGGAAAAAAATGACAGTCTGAATCTTCAGGATTTTTCTCAGGCGGTTCAGCAGACTCTGGATGGACATTTTATTGCGCCTTTTCCATCCTGGAAGGAAGCTTTTTCCTATATTACAAAAAAAACACAGAGCGGCAGAACGGTTCTGATCATTGATGAATTTCCATTTATGGCAGGTACCAATCCGTCCGTCAAAAGTATATTGCAGCATGAGATTGATCATGAATGGAGTAAAAAAGAAATTTTATTGATTCTATGCGGATCAAGTGTAAGTTTTATGGTCAATCAGATTATGGGATATGAAAGCCCGCTGTATGGACGGACTACTTCAGTTATGGAAATACTTCCATTTGATTATCTGGACAGCGGAAAGTTTTTTCCATTCTACAGCAATGAAGAGAAACTGACAGCTTACGGTATTCTTGGAGGAATTCCGCGTTATTTGAATGCGTTCTCTCCGAAATGTTCCATACAGGAAAATCTGGAAAAGGAGATTCTGGCAAACGGAGCCTTTCTAAATGATGAACCGATGACGGTTTTGCGGGCAGAGCTGCGTGAACCAAATATTTATAACAGTATTCTGGAAGCAATCGCAAGAGGATATAACCGGGTGACTGAAATTGCAGACTGTATCCATGAGGACAAAGGAAAGTGTGGAAAATACCTGGCGACTCTGCTGGAAATAAGACTTGTGGAAAAAAGAACGCCGTGCGGAGAACCGGATAACAGCAGAAAGGCCGCTTATCTGCTGTCAGATCCTTTCTACCGTTTCTGGTATCATTATATTTTTGCAAATAAAAGCTATTATGATCTGCTTGGACCGGTTGAAGCGGCAGAAGAAATTATGCGGGAGCTTCCGGAATTTATGGGAACTGCATTTGAAGAAATATGCAGACAGTATCTGATTCGTCAGGCAAAAAAAAGAAAATTGCCGTTTGTTCCGTCAAGAATTGGAAAGTGGTGGGGGAATAATCCGCATATCAGGGCACAGGATGACGTAGACATTCTTGCTTTGAACAGAAATAAAACGGAAGGCATTTTCTGTGAATGTAAATTTACGAACAGACCGATGCCGATGGGAGAATATGAGGATCTTCTGACGGCGGCAAAAGCCTTTCCTGAGAACATGAAAAAATATTTCATGTTTATCAGCAGAAGCGGATATACCATGCCGGTAGTAAGAAGAGCAAAGGAAGAAAAAACGGTTCTTTTGACAATTGACGATTTGTTTAAAGAATAAAAAGATAGAAAAGCTGCCATGTCAGTAATGGAGAAGGAGATAAGAAAAGATGCAGACACAGAGTGAGCAGAGATTCGCAACGGAAAGTATTCCAAAGCTGATGGTGACGATGGCGATTCCATCCGTCATCGCGCAGGTCATAAATATTCTTTATAATATCGTGGACCGGATTTACATAGGGCATATCGAAGGAGTGGGGGCGGCAGCGCTGACGGGAGTTGGAGTGACCTTTCCAATCATCACGCTGATTTCCGCGTTTTCCGCCTTTGTAGGAAGAGGAGGCGCTCCGCTTGCGGCCATCTGGATGGGAAAAGGGGATCAGAAGCATGCGGAAAAAATTCTGGGAAACGGCGCGCTTTTGCTTACAATTTTCAGCATGCTGCTGATGGCGGTATTTCTGATCTGGCAGAGGCCGCTTCTTTATCTGTTCGGCGCCAGCGATGCCACGATTGGATATGCCTGCGATTATCTTACCATTTATCTGCTTGGAACCTGGTTTGTCCAGCTGGCTCTGGGGCTGAACCCGTTTATTATCTGTCAGGGAAAGCCGAGAACGGCCATGCTTTCCATCGTCATCGGCGCGGTGATCAATATCGTTCTGGATCCTATTTTCATATTTGTGTTTGGCTGGGGCGTACAGGGCGCGGCCATTGCTACGGTAATTTCCCAGGCGATGAGCGCGGCGTGGAATGTGGGCTTTCTGGTGAGCGGTAAATCTTCCATCCGTCTTATGGTGAAAAATCTGAAGCCGGAGCTGAGAATTATCGGGCAGACCTTTTCTCTTGGAATATCTCCCTTCATCATGAGTTCCACGGAGAGTCTGGTGACCATCGTATTAAACAGCGGCATGCAGAGATACGGCGGTGATCTGTATGTGGGTTCTATCACCATCATGCAGAGCGTGCTGCAGCTGTTCTCTGCTCCTCTTACCGGATTTACGCAGGGCGTGCAGCCTATCATCAGCTACAATTACGGGGCCGGAAATTTTGCCCGCACAAAGAAAATATGTCTGAGCATGATCGGCGTCAGCTTTACCATTTCTTTTCTTGCCAATTTTCCTGTTCGGCATGCTGTTCTTTGGTCTGCAGAATGGAATCCAGCCGTCCTTCCTGTCATTGGGGCAGGCCGGAATCTCCCTTTTCATCGCCATGTTCCGGAAGGTCATTCTTCTGGTTCCGCTGGCGCTCATTCTGCCGCGCTTTTTCGGTGTGATGGGAATTTATTATGCGGAGCCGGTTTCGGATATCATATCCGCAGCCACGGCTACGGTGCTGTTTGCGCTGAACATTAACAGGATTCTTTCCAAAGAGTATTTGGAGAGGATCCGGTAAAAATGAGGTAAGGAGGAAGAAAGTCCATGCTGATGGCACGAAAAAGCGCAAAACAGATGGATATGACGAAGGGAAAGCCGGCCGGGCTTCTGATCTCCTTTGCCATTCCTATTTTTCTGGGAAATGTGTTTCAGCAGCTTTATAATATTATGGATTCCGTCATTGTCGGCCGGTTTGTGGGAGCTGATGCGCTGGCGGCGGTGGGAGTCTGCAGCGGCCCCTATTCCGTATTCGTGGGACTGAATATGGGATTATCGACCGGAGTGGGGATTCTGGTGGCCCAGCTTCACGGAGCCAGAAAGGAGGAACAGATCAAAACCGTCGTGGCAAACGCGCTGGTCCTTCTGATGGCTTCTGCGGTTTTGACAGGAGGGCTTGGATTTCTTCTGGCAGATAAGCTGCTGGTGCTTCTGGGAACGCCGGAGGCCGTCATGGGACGGGCTCTGATTTATATGAGGACCGTATTTGTGAGTATTCTGGGGATGGCTCTGTACCACTGCGTCAACGGAATTCTGCGGGCGCTGGGGGATTCCCGGACACCGCTTGTATTTCTTGCAATTTCCAGTATTCTGAATATTGTTCTGGATGTATGCTTTGTCACTGTCGTTAAGTGGGATGTATTTGGAGTGGCGTTTGCCACGCTTTTATCCCAGTTGATCGCAGCCGGGGCAGGGCTGATCTATGCCAGAAAAAAGTATGAATGCTTTCAGTTTCCCCTGTCCCGGTTGAAGCCTCACAGAGCAGTTCTGCAGAAGCTTCTGTATACAGGACTTCCACTGGCACTTCAAAGCTCCACCATCAATATATCTGCGGCTGTTCTGCAGGGATTTGTAAACAGCTTTGGAGAGACGGTGGTTGCGGCAAATACGATCATCAATAAATTTGATAATCTGAACAACATGCCTCTTTCATCACTCTCCATGGCACTGTCTACCTACACCGGGCAGAATGTAGGAGCCGGAGAAAAAAAGCGTGTGCAGAGCGGATACCGGGTGGGATGGAGCATGGCTGTGATTTACAGTGTGCTGGTCTTTGTGATCGGTCATACCTGTGGCGGAATATTTGCCGATTTCTTCGTGCAGGGAGAGCCGGAAGTAAGAAGTTTCAGTGTGATGGGAATAGGAATCCTGTCCTGCGGCGTTCTGGCTTTGAGTATGATTTACGTCAACCGCAGCATATTAAACGGAGCTGGAGATACAGGCTTTGCGCTGTTTAACGGATCGGTGGAGATTGTCGGAAGAATCGGCTTCGCCTGGCTTTACACTGCCGTGCTTCAGATTGGTCCGGCAGGACTGTGGCTGACTGCCGTTTCCAACTGGCTTTTGACGGGACTGGTATGCCAGGCGAGATACTGTTCCGGTGTATGGAAGAAAAAGGGAGATAATGAGTCTGGAAAAAGCTCAGTCAGCTGAAAGCTTTTTCCAGATCTCCTTCACATCCTGAAAAATCCAGGTGGGTTCGCCGTCCCATTCCTGAATGTCTTTCATGGACGCTTCTCCGGAAAGAACGCAGATGGTATCCACGCCTGCGTTCTTTCCCGTAGCAATATCGGTATAAAGGCGGTCGCCTGCGATCACGGCATCTTCCCGTGAGATACCCGTATTTTTCAGCACAAAGTCCACCATGATTGGCTGTGGCTTTCCGATGAAGAAGGGTTCCTTTCCGGTGGCGTTTTTGAGCATGATGCTCATGGAGCCGCAGTCAGGAATGAAGCCGAAGCTGACAGGACAGACCAGATCCGGATTGGTGGCGAGATAGGCCACATCCTTTCCCAGCATGATACAGGTATTTCTGATTTTTTCTGAGGTATTTTCCGTGTCGAAGCCGATGAGGACGACGGTGGCGGAATTATCCGGTTCCGTGACTACGTGCAGGCCGCTTTCGCGCAGTTCCTGTACCAGTGAGCGGGTACCCATGCAGTAGACGGTCTGACCCGGATAATGTTCTTTGATATACATGGCCGTTGCCTGGCTGGAGGTGTAAAAATCTTCATAGCCTGCCGGAATGTTCATATCATTTACTTTTTTGACATAGTCTGCGACAGATTTTGAGGAGTTGTTGGTAATGAAAATATAACGTCCTCCATTCTGTCTGATCTGATTCAGAAAGTCCAGGGTTCCTTCAAAAATCTGATTTTCATTGTAAATCGTGCCATCCATGTCCAGAAGCCACAGCTTTTTGTGCTTCAGAGCATCGGCGTTCTTTCCGGTGAGATCGGTGATCATTTCTGTTTCCTTTCCACATTTTTGGTTGCTATAATCGGAACACCGCATCCTGCGGCATTTTCCAGAATAACGTCCCCGATATGAATGGGAGCGCAGACATCGACATCCTTAAGCTGTCTGACGCACTCCTCCATTTTTTCCTTTGGAATATCGGAAGCAGTTTTCACGGAAACAACAGGAAGCGTTCCTCCGGATACACGGACGGTGCTGGTGACGATCCGGGTCGGGTGGGTGCATTCCTGTCTGCCGTAGGCTTCTCCCCGGGGGCAGGTGTTTCCGGTAACGCTGATGACTTCGCCCTTATGCAGAGTGACAGTAAGGGGACATCCCAAAGGACAGTTGATGCAGATCAGTTTACGTTCTTCCATAAGTTTACCTCGCTTCCAGTATCCATCAAATTTCTGAAAAAAGCAATCCCTCTGTGATATCCGGTTATCCTTCATCCGGTTCTACCTGTATGGTAATGGATGAAATAGGCGTTCCGGTTTTTGATTCCTCTGAGCAAAGCTCCTCCTTTTTCAGGATTACCTGTTCCATTTCTCCGGGAGCCATTTTGGGCCTGCGGATGCTGCGAAGCGGCTTGTCGTTCAGATAAATACCGATCCGGCAGTTTCGGTAGACGGCTCCCACGCGGAATCGGACGGTGAGGCTGTCGTCCATGTGGGAAAGGCGGATGGTCTGTGGAACCGTATATCTCACCCCGCCTCTGGCCAGAATCGGAACGGCGGATTCCGAAGGGACGGAATCGGACTCACAGGCGGTTTGCGCTGTGTCTGCGGGGAGACATCCGGAATGTTGAGTCTGCTGGGTATATTGGGTATATTTGGTCTGAATATATTCCGCCGCGTATCTTCCTGCATTTGCGGCCTCCTGGGACACATAATCCACCAGATCATGGACATGGAGCACGTTTCCGCAGGCAAAAACGCCGGGAACAGAGGTTTCCAGGCTCTCGTTTACAGAGGGGCCGTTGGTAACGGAAGACATCTGTACCCCGAGCCTGGCGGAGAGTTCATTTTCCGGAATCAGGCCGACGGAAAGGAGGAGAGTATCACATGGAATATATTCCTCCGTTCCGGGTATGGGCCTTCGATTTTCATCCACCTGTGCGAGCGTAACACCCTTTACCCGTTCCTTGCCGTCAATGTCGACGACGGTGTGGCTCAGCTTCAGGGGAATGCCGAAATCCTCAAGGCACTGGACAATATTTCTCTGCAGTCCGCCGGAATAAGGCATCAGCTCCGCAACCACCTTTACCTTTGCACCCTCCAGAGTCATGCGGCGTGCCATGATCAGGCCAATGTCGCCGGAGCCCAGGATGACGATCTCCCTGCCAGGCATAAAGCCCTCCATGTTGACCAGACGCTGTGCGGTCCCGGCAGAGTAGATTCCGGCGGGACGATAGCCGGGGATATTCAGCGCGCCTCTGGGACGTTCTCGGCAGCCCATGGCGAGAATGACGGCTTTTGCACGAAAAACAGTCAGGCCGTCTGTCCGGTTCATGGCGGTAACAGTTTTGACAGGCATTGGTTTGATCGTTTTCCTGCCGTCTGAGGTTTCCGAAGCTGCCGTGATCTCCGGTTCCTGTACGCTGATGTCCAGCACCATGGTATTCAGTTTATAGGGGATGTTCCGTTCTTTAACCTGCCGGATGAAACGGTCGGCATATTCTGGCCCGGTCAGTTCTTCTTTGAAGGTATGCAGGCCGAAGCCGTTGTGAATGCACTGATTCAGAATGCCGCCGGGTTCCTGGTCCCGTTCCAGAATCAGGATATTTTTTACACCATTGTCGAATGCGGAAACCGCGGCGGCAAGCCCCGCAGGGCCTCCACCTATGATGATCAGATCATATTCTGTCATATCCGTTATTCCTTTCTGTGAAAAGTGTGGCTGTTTATGGGTCTGAAGTTACTATTCACAGCACTCCACCCTCATTCGCACCCGTCGCCTCTGTCGAGGCTCCAGTCCCACTCCTTACGGAGCTAAGGCTGCTCATGTGGGTGGAGTGACTGCTTCGCAGTCCTGATTCAGAATGGATAACACGTGCTTACGTGCAGGCACGACGCGCGTGTTGTCCATTCTGAATCGGCTGTGAATAGTAACGGTCTGAAGGAAAATTTCAGACAAGGTTATCCTTAGCCATTCCGGTCAGAAGCCGGGAACCGCCGCCGGATTTCGTCAGGGTGAGAGGGGATACGCCCAGCTCTCTCGCCAGAATCTCCATGACTCTGGGAGAACAGAAGCCGGACTGGCAGCGCCCCATGCCCGCACGGGTACGCCGCTTGACACCGTCCAGATTTCTGGCGCCCAAAGGTCTTCGAATGGCGTTTAAGATTTCTCCCTCCGTTACGGTTTCACAGCGGCAGATCACGTTTCCATAGGCAGGATCGGAAGCGATAAGGGCCGCGATTTCCTCCGGCGTGGATGTGGCAACGCAGGGAATATCCTTTCTCTGCGCATGAAATTCTGCTTTTTTGGAAGCGTGCAGCTTCTCCGCAATCTGTCCTGCCAGCAGTACGCCGATTGCAGGTGCACTGGAAAGTCCGGGAGAATCGATGCCGGCCGCGTTGAAGAAGCCGGGTGCATCCTCCGTTTCTCCCAGAACAAAATCGCCCTTTTCCTCACAGGCCCGCAGACCGGAAAAGGAGGTGATCGCCATGTTTAAGGGAACGCGGGACGCGCTGAGCCGGGCTTTTTCCATCACCTGCGAAAGCCCTTCCGCCGTGGTATTTGTAGCCTCTTTGTCGGAGATATCCTCCGCCGTTGGCCCTGCCAGAAGGTTGCCGTGTACGGTTGGCGTGACCAAGATGCCCTTTCCCAGACGGGTAGGCTGCTGGAATACGGTATGGGAAACAAAATCTCCGGCCTTTTTATCCATAAGAATATACTCTCCGCGTCTTGGCGTGATGTGCAGAGAATGAGAACTGACCATATTATTAAAAATATCTGCGTATACGCCTGCGGCGTTTACCACCGCCCTGCATTCGTATTCTGCATCGGCAGTCTGAACCAGGTATCCGTCCGGCATTCCGGAAACCATTTTTCTGGAAATGCTCTTCACTTCAGTCTGAAAACGGAAACTTACACCGTTTTCAAAAGCGTTTTCCGCCAGGGCAATGGTCATTTTGAAGGGGCAGACAATGCCCCCTGTGGGCGCATAGAGCATGGCGTATACATCTTCGGAAAGATTGGGCTCGATTTCGTGGATTTCCTTTCCCTTTACGATGCGCAGATCAGGAACACCGTTGGCAATTCCCCGCTGATATAGCTCTTCAAGGCCTCCGATCTGATCCTCAGAAAAGCAGAGGACCAGTGATCCGTTCCTTTTAAAGGGAAAATCCAGCTCCCGGGAAAAAGTGTCCATCATCCGGTTTCCCTCCACGTTCAGTCTGGCCTTCCAGGTTCCGGGAACAGCATCGAATCCCGCGTGGATGATGGCGCTGTTGGCCTTTGAAGTGCCGCAGCAGACATCCTCTTCCCGTTCCAGAACCAGAACATCCAGATCATAGCGGGACAATTCTCTGGCGATGGCGCAGCCTGTTACGCCCGCGCCGATAATAATTACATCTGTCATGCCTACCTCTTTTCCCGCCGCCGCAGGCGGCATTTAATCATAAAAGAACGGCAGAGCCGTTCTTTGGCACGACCCAGTGGGTTTGTGCCGGCCTCTTTTCCCGCCGCCGCAGGCGGCATTTAAATGATATAAAAAAGACAGCAAAAACAGCACGTCTTCTGACGTGTGGATTTGCTGTCTCCTCTCTCCTGCAAATAGTTCGTATTCCATTGTAACGGTTCAAAGCTTACTACATGAACCAGACCTTCCGGTTGGTTGTGGAAATGGAAATGGCTCCGGCGTTTAACGCCGCCATAATATCTTCCCGTTCGGTGATGAGCCCTCCTGCGATCACGGGAATCCGGCTTTCCTGACAGATCCGCTTTATGACCCTCGGCATCAGACCGGGAAGCACCTCAATCACATCCGGGCGGACAGCTTCGGACTGCCTGCGGATGTTGTCAAAGGCCATTGAATCAATGGCGAAGAAACGCATGACCGTAAACATGCCGAGCTCCCTTGCCTGTCGGATAAGGGCCGGTTTTGTGGATATGATCCCGTCTGCTTTTGTATTGGTGTGGATAAAGTTCACCGCGATTTCCTTGCCGGAAAGTCCCTGGATCAGATCGATATGTATGATCACAGTTTTTCCCTTTTCCTTCAGCTTTTCCGTGATTTCGGAAATGGTACAGATATCCCCGTAGAGAACGAATACGATTCCAATCTCCGATTCCAGGCATGCGTTCAGCCCGTCTTCATCCTTTACCGCGGCTATCACCGGGCAGTCTTCCAGTTGTTCCAGTAATTTTCTGTTCATCATACTTGAATTGTTTCCACATGTTTTTATAAAAGAAAAAAGACAAACAAAACAGGGCTCGTCTTTTAAGCCCGCTTCCTTTTGTCTCCTGTCTCTTTTTGTATTGTAGCACAGGTGGTGGGGGATGTGCAATGCAAAAATTTCGTTGAGTTTTTATATTTGATTTTCAAGAGTAAGCGGCTAATGCAGACAGAGAAAAGGTAGAGAAGAGCGAAAGAACTGTGATATACTGAATATACTTTAATAGGGGGAACGCACATGAAAACAATAGTCACGATTCAGCACACGCAATCGGTTCATCATACAAATGGTATGGTTGGTTCATGGACAGACTGGGAATTATCAGAACTGGGGATAAAACAGGCGAATCGAATTGGAGAAACGTTAAAAGCGGAGCTGTCCGAAAAAAGATTTGTCATGTATTCGTCTGATTTGCTGCGGGCAAGGCAGACGGCTGAAATCGTTGGAAACTATTTGGGGCTGACACCTGTTTTAAGGACGGAATTAAGGGAAAGAAACCTTGGCAGGTGCTGTGGAAAATCCGTGCAGTGGATGCGTGAAAATATGGAAATGCAGGAGAAAACCATTGATGACAGAATGTTTTCTGACGCGGAAAGCCGCAGGGATGAGTGGAACAGATTAGAACCGTTTTTTAATGAAATTATGAGAAGTAATGATGAAAATATAATCATTGTTTCTCATGGAGACTTATTAAGCGTCTTTTATACCATGTTTCTTGGATTAAGCGTTGAGACGATCAATGCAGGTGAAATATTTGGACTGGCCGGAGGAGTTTCCCATATGTTTGAAAATGAGAAGGGGAAGAGGTTTATAAAGAGAATCAGCGATATGTCTTATATAAAATAGTGGCTGATTTTATAGTGGATGGTTGACCAAAGAAGGGGCTGTCCACTATTTTTTCGTTCCACCCTGTGGAAGGCGGAAGCTGGAAATCCGGCAGTTGCTATGGGAATTTATGACGCAGTGCTGCATGCTCTGAATAATATGGATAAGGATCTGCTGCTTGTGGCGAAAGATGATGTAATGGGTAGAAGGATGCAGGATCTGGAACTGCTTACCAGAAAGCGCGCGTCAGGAAAACGTGCAGGAGGCAGGAACCATTTCGGCTAATCAGAAAACAGTTTATATGTATGATGATTTCAGCCAGGAAGAACTGGTTAAAAAAAGAGGAGGAGCCCCGTTGAAAGTAGAAAACAAAAAATATATCCTTCGGGATTACATAAAACTCAACTGGGAAATCTCCCGCCCCTGGGTTGTGATCAGAGCAATGGACAAGGTGGTCCGGGGTTCCCTTCCGTCGCTGCAGATTCTGACCACGGCCTCCTTCGTGAATACAGCGCTTGCCATTTTCAACGGACAAAAGGAAAGCGCAGCCATTCTTCTGCCGCTGTTTTTGATTTTCCTCATCATTTTCTATCTGTATATGAGCGAAGCGGTCATTAACCTGATCAAAGAAAAAAAATTGAACCGGCTGACGGAAACCTGGCAGCCTGCCGTCATCAAAAAAATTGCTTCTCTGGATTACTGTCATCTGGAAAATCATGAAACGGAAGAACTGATTAACCGGGTCGGAAAGAACTCTGCCATATGGATCTGGGGAGGGTTCAATCTGCTTCTTTATACGATGGAAATGCTGATTCACGTGGGGCTGATCCTTTCTGTACTGGCCTTTCAGGTCTGGTGGAGCGCGCTTGCAGCCACGCTTATTTTCATTCCCCTTTTCTTTATGGCGGTAAAAGCCGAAAGAAGTGTTTATGAAACCTCAAGAGCGGCCGAAAAGTATACAAGACGTGCCCAGTATTTTCAAGAGGTTTTAACGGGACGGGAAAATGTGGAGGAAAGGGCCCTTTTTTCTTACACAAAAGAACTGAACAGGCGGTGGTATGAAAGGTACAAAACCGCCTATGGAATCCATTTCAAAGCGGAAAGCCTGCGAATCATGAAGATGAAAAGTGGCAGTCTGGTAACGGTGCTGATTTCCGCCATGGTTGTGGGGACGCTGCTTGTGCCCCTGCGCGCGGGAACGGTCAGTATCGGTATGTTTATCGGTCTTGCGACGGCTGTGTTCGGTCTGGTGCAGGATATGTCGTGGGAACTGGCTTATATCGTGAGCGAACTGTCCAGATACAGGGAGTATATGCAGGATTTTACTGCCTTTTCCCGGCTGTCGGAGGCCCCGGGGGCGCTGGAACTGCCGGCAGAGCAAATTCAGAAGCCCTCCCGCATTGAATTCAAAGGGGTATCGTTTGCTTATCCGGGAACGGACCGGCTCATATTAAATCAGATGTCCTTTCGGCTGGAGGAAGGAAAGCAATACGCGTTTGTAGGCGCAAACGGCGCCGGAAAAACGACGATTACAAAGCTTCTGACAGGACTGTATGATACTTACAGCGGGGAAATTCTGATTGACGGAAAAAATCTCCGGGACTTTTCACTGGCGGAAAGGAAGTCCATGTTTTCCGTCGTATATCAGGATTTTGCCAGGTATGAAATCCCGATGAAGGATTGTATCGGGATTGGAAATGTTCGCGGCGCATCCACGAAGGAAATCGGGCAGGCGGTTCATCTGGTGGAAATGGACAGCATGGTAGATCAGCTACCGGAGGGGCTTGATACGGCGCTTGGAAGGACGAGAACGGACGGGGTTGATATTTCAGGAGGACAGCGGCAGCGGATTGCGATCGCCCGGACGCTGGTGAGCCATGCGCCCATCCATATTCTGGATGAACCGACGGCGGCCCTTGATCCGGTGGCGGAAAGCGCGGTCTATGAAATGTATCAGAAAATCAGCGAAGGAAAATCCACCATTTATATCACGCACCGTCTGGGAGCGGCGAGGCTGGCGGATGAAATACTGGTTATCGCCGATGGAAAAGTGTGTGAATGCGGGTCACATGAATCGCTGATGAAAAAAGAAGGGCTTTATGCGGGAATGTACGAGTCCCAGAAAGCGTGGTATGAATGAAGAGGGATAAGTCTCAGCGGTACGGCAGTGTGAGAACCTTTATGAAATTAACACCCCATATCATCCGATGCGCGCCCTGGTCCTTTGCGGGGGCACAATGCGGAATGGCGTCGTATGGGATCATTTTAGGACTGACCACTGTGATAACGCAGCGCTTTTTCGACGCTGCTACGGATTATTCCAACGGCTTCGGGCAGAAGCAGGTGATTTTCCTTCTGGTAGCTCTGGTGGTCATACATATTTTCTCCCAGATTCTGAATGGAGCAACCTATGTTTTCCTGGAAGCACTTGTGCAGAGAATCGATGGCAGGCTGTCCATGAAATATCATGAAAAAATGGGGCGGATCGCTCCGGAAAAATTTGAAGACACGCAGATGCTGGATTTTCTGAACAAAGCGAAGCAGGGAAAAAGCAATTCCATCTGGTTTGTGCTCTCCATTTTTCTGGTATTTACTTATTACCTGCCTTATTATGCAGTGATGAGCGTTTACCTCTCTTCGGTCAGGCCGGTTCTGTCGGTCTCTCTGCTGCTGGTATTCCTGCCGACTGTTTTCACCCAGTTTCTCCGGGCAAAATTGTACGCAAAGCTGGAGGACAATACGGCGCCGGTGCGCAGAGAAGTGGATTATTATGAAAAATGCATCACCTCACAGGAATATTTGAAAGAGACGAGAAACCTGGGCGCATTTGCCGTATTTTATGATTTATACCGGAAAAAAACCGCAAAGCTGAACCAGCTTTCCTTTGCCGTGAGTGTGAAATCGAATGCCATTGAATTTCTCATGAAATTTATCTCTCTTCTGGGGTATCTCGGAGTGCTCGGCATCCTGTTTCTTTCCCTGATGCGCAGAGAAATCAGCGTGGGAATGTTCGCTGCCGTTTTTTCCTCGGTGGGTTTTATGTTTTCCTTCATGGAAGAGCTGGTGAACGGTCATTTTGGAGCGCTGGTCAGAAATTATGGAACCGTAAGAAATTATCTTGATTTTATGGAAATGCCGGTTCCTGAAAAGACGGGCGGCAAAATTGCCGCGGATACGGATATCTTTCTGGATCACGTTTCCTTCACCTATCCGGGTACGGACAGGAGGGCGGTTTCTGATGTGAGCCTGCATATCAGAACAGGTGAAACGGTTGCGGTCGTAGGAGAGAACGGCTCCGGGAAAAGCACGCTGATCCGGCTGATTACAGGTCTTTATACGCCGGAGCAGGGAAGCGTTTCCTATGGAAATGACGGAAAAAAGAAGTTCAAAGCCGCACAGAAAGGGATATCTGCAGTGTTTCAGAAATATGCCCGTTATCAGATGACGCTGCGGGAAAATATTTCGATCAGTGATACGGAAGCAGAATACGAAGATGATTTTCTGGAGAAATGCTGCGAAAAGGCCGGTGTGGAAAGTGGGAGTGAGATTTTTCCGTCCGGTTATGAAACGCTGTTGAGCCGGGAATTTGGAGGAGTTGATTTATCGGGCGGGCAATGGCAGCGCATTGCGATTGCAAGAGGATTTTTCAGAAAGCATCAACTGATCGTGCTGGATGAACCTACCGCCGCCATTGATCCGATCGAAGAAACCAGAATATATGACCGTTTTGCGCAGATGGCAAAGGAGAAAACGGCAATCATCGTTACGCACCGCCTGGGCTCTGTGAAGCTGGCGGACAGAGTATTTGTCATGAAGGATGGCAGGCTGGTGGAAGAAGGCACCCATGAAGAGCTGATGCGTCTGAATGGGGAATATGCGCGCCTGTATAGAACGCAGGAGAAATGGTATGTGGCTGTGTAATGGGGATGGTAGATAATCAGCCCACATTTTGAACATATTATCTGCATATATTATTTCGTTTTATATGCAGATAAGCAATTAAAATATTTGAATTACTGCATATAAAATGATAATATTATATGCAGTAAAGAACGGAGGTTATGGAATGAGGGTATTTGATTATTCTTTTTTGGTCAATGGTCTGCTTCCGGTCAGTCTGGTCAATCTGACTTCCGGTATCGTTTCCCTGAAAACAATGGCAGGAGTTCGCAAAGACGAATATGCAGGAATTTTTACCGAGCTGGAATCTATTGCCAAAGTACAGTCCGTTAAAAGTTCGAATGCCATCGAAGGAATCGTTACCAGCGATGAGCGTATCAATGCTATCGTAAATCAAAACAGCGCTCCCTTAAATCATAATGAGGCTGAGATCGCCGGATACAGGGATGCGCTGAATGCCATTCATATGGGATATGAATATATGGATTTCAGGCAAAGTGACATTCTGCGGCTCCATGAAATGTTGATGTCCATTGCAGGATATGAATATGGCGGTCAGTATAAAGCTGATGACAATGTGATTCTGGAGGTAGATACAAATGGACGGCAGCGGGTTCGATTTCGTCCTGTGCCGGCGTCAGAAACCCCGGAAGCGATGGAACAGCTGGAGCTGGCATATCTGGCGGCCAGAAACAATGCAAACATCAATCAACTGCTGCTTATCCCCTGTGTGATTCTGGACTTCCTCTGTATCCATCCTTTTCGGGATGGAAATGGCCGCATGTCACGCCTGCTCTCTCTGCTTCTTCTTTATAAAAACGGCTATGATGCCGGAAAATATGTCTCCTTTGAGGAACAGATCAGTAACTATAAAGCTTATTATTATGAAGCTCTGCGGCAGTCTTCTGAAGGCTGGGAAAAAAATGAAAACAGCTATTTTCCATTTATAGAAAATTTTCTCTCCACTTTGTATATGTGTTATAAGGAACTGGACAGAAGATTTGCTGTTGTACATGGGAAAAAAATAACCAAAAAGGCCCGTGTGGAAGCCACAGTGCTGAACAGTCTCACACCCATATCAAAGATGGAAATCTGTCGGATTCTGCCTGATGTCAGCCCTACTACGGTAGAGGCCGTGCTTGGGGCTATGATAAAAAGCGGCAGTATCAGGAAGATTGGTCAGGGAAGAGGATGTAAATATATCAGGGTATGACAAACTTTTTTTGGAGGAATCGTGACAATTTGGACGATTCACAGGAAGGCATTACTCGGAACAGGGGGTTCCTATGGAAGATATTTTTTTACAACTGGCTGACAGTCTGTCCGAACAACTGGGGAATGGGCCGGTACAATCTGTCCATTCTGCTCCTATGAGGTTTGATGAGCAGGGTTATTCCGGTGCAAAACTCCTGCGCCTGCACTGCACATTTTCAGACGGAAAATCGAACAGTTATATTTGCAAATATGCGGATTTATCCGAGAGGATTGTTATGCGGATCCTTACGGAACAAAAAAGAGGACATTCTCCCTTCGCTTATTCCGATTTGCAGGACACTTCTCAAACCGCATGGTTTATCATGCAGGATATTCGGACGTGCGAAAAGATCCCATGCAGCGTCTCTGTATGGAAAAGGCAAGTGGCTGCAGCACTTGCAGATATTCATACCGATAATTTGGGGGCTGCTGATAAAAATTCGCGCTTGCTTCCTGCAGATGAAGCGTATTGGAAACATATCACAACGAAAATTTCTGTGGACCATTTTGAAAAGAAATGCGCGTCGGACAATCATTTTGCCGGTCAATATTCCAGGGTATTGCCGAAACTTCGGAAAACCGCAGAGCGGTTTGCGACAGATATGGCCGACCTGTACCGGGATGGGACAAGTGTCACGGTTACCCATGGGGACTTACAGGATATGGTTGGCGACCATGTGCGCTGTTTTCAGGGACGACCCATGATCATTGACTGGGGCTTCAGTCGGTTGGCTCCATTTTATATTGATTTGGTCGATTATTTTACGCAAGAGGAAGCCTTGCTGTATTTGTATATCTGTATCCGGCGCTGGCTCAATACGAGCGTGGGGACAGGGATAAGCTGAATCGTCTTTTATCAATACTTTCAAAGCATTTATCCGGATAGGGGAAGTACCTTCCCCTATCCGAACTGAAATCTTCAAGGCTGTAAGCCTTCAACAGTGCAGCAGTCGGGCGTATCAGTTCATTTTCCGTTTCAGCACCAGGGCTTCATAGGGCTGAAGCCGGATGAGGCCCGCCGCTGATGTCCTTTTCCCGTTTCCGATCAGAATTTCCGCTCCTGAAAATTCTGCAGGGATTTCGTAGTCGGTTTCCGTTTCCGAAAAACTGCAGATCACCAGAAGTCTGTCCGGTTCCAGGGTCCTGGTATAGACATACAGGCTTTCGCTGTCCGGCTCCTGCAGCTCATAGGAGCCGTATACCATCACCGCTTCCCGCTTTCTCAGGGCGATCAGCTTCTGATAATAGCAGAAAACGGAATCCGGATCCTTTCTTTCTGCGGCGGCATTGATCTCCTTATAATTGGGATTGACTTTGATCCAGGGAGTTCCGGAGGTAAAGCCGGCGTTTTTGCTGTCGTCCCACTGCATGGGGGTCCTGGCGTTATCCCTTCCGCGCAGGCCGATAAAGCGCATCATATCTTCCGGAGAAACCGCTCCGGAGGAAGTGAGCTCGTGAAACGCGTTGATGCTTTCGATATCCCGGATCTCGTCGAGGGAATCAAAGGGGCAGTTGGTCATGCCAAGCTCTTCGCCCTGATATACATAGGGCGTTCCCTGCATCATGTGAAGGCAGGTCGCCAGCATCTTGGCGCATGCTTCACGAAAGGCCGGGGCGTCGTTTCCAAAGCGGGATACGCTGCGGGGCTGGTCATGATTTCCCAGAAACAGGCTGTTCCAGGCCAGGCCCTCCAGTTCGGTCTGCCATTTGCTCATGACCTGACGGAAGCTCTGGAGATCTGTGCGGCGGTCCGTCCATTTTCCGTATTTTCCGTCGTCCAGTCCCATATGCTCAAACTGGAATACCATGTTCAGTTCCTTTCCATCCGCCCTGGCGTACTTTTTGGCTTCTTCAATGGTGACGCCGGAGCATTCCCCTACTGTCATCAGATCATAGCGGGACAGTACTTCCCGGTTCATTTCCTGAAGGTATTCGTGTACATGGGGGCCGTTCACGCATCCGGAAAAGGCATAGGAGGCTCCGGGATAGAGTTTGCCGTCCGGAAGTCCGGGCTCCTTGGAGATCATGCTGATCACATCCATACGGAAGCCATCGATGCCCTTTTCACACCACCAGTTCATCATGGAGAAGATATCCCTGCGTACCGCCGGATTATCCCAGTTCAGGTCGGGCTGTTTTTTGGAAAAAAGATGCAGGTAGTACATGTCCGTGGTCTTATCGTATTCCCATGCGGAGCCGGAAAAGCAGCTTCCCCAGTTATTCGGCTCTTTTCCGTTTTTACCTTCTCTCCAGAAATAATAGTCCCTGTAGGGATTGTCCTTTGAGCTTCTGCTTTCAATGAACCAGGGATGTTCGTCAGAGGTATGATTGACTACCAGATCCATCACCAGGCGGATTCCGCGTTCATGCATTCCCTTCAGCATCCGGTCAAAGTCTTCCATGGTTCCGAATTCCTGCATGATGGCCTGATAATCGCTGATATCATATCCGTTGTCGTCATTCGGGGACTGATATACCGGGGAAAGCCAGACCACATCCACGCCGAGCTCCTTCAGGTAATCCAGCTTTGACAGGATCCCGTTGAGGTCGCCGATTCCATCTCCGTCGCTGTCCATGAAGCTTCTGGGATAGATCTGATATACGACCGCTTCTTTCCACCATTTTCTTTCCAGATTTTCCATATTTTTTCCGTTTCCTTTCCGTTTCTCCTCGTTTATTCCTTCACCGATCCCATGACGATACCGCTGATCAGATATCTCTGGAGGAAGGGATAGATCATGAGGAGCGGGATGACCGCTACGATGATCTTCGCCGCGTTCAGATTTCTGTTTGACAGCTCGGCGGCGTTTTCCAGGGCGGAGCTTCCGGCAGAGTTCTGAACCAGCTCCTGCAGGTTGATGCTCAGGGATTGAATGTACGTCATGATCGGGTACTGTTCCACCTTCTGCATATAGATCAGGCCGCTGAAGAAATCGTTCCAGCTCCCCACGATGCTGAACAGGGAGACGGTTGCTATGGACGGCTTGGCGCAGGGCACCATGATCCTCAGAAGGACCTGAAGCTGGTTGGCGCCGTCAATGATCGCCGCTTCCTCCAGGGCCTTGGGAACGCCCCGGAAGAAGTTCATCAGCAGGATGACGCTGAAGATGGGGACCGCGCCCGGAAGGATCAGGGACCAGATGGTGTTGAGAAGATGAAAATTTTTTACCACGATAAAGGTGGGGATCATGCCTCCGTTAAACAGCATGGCAAAGATCAGAAGGTTCATGTAGATATTTCTTGCCCGGAATTCCCGTTTGGTCCTGGTCATGGCATAGGCCATCGGAACGGAGAGGATCAGATTCAGGATCAGCGAAAGGATCACCCGGATTGCGGAAATCCCGAAGGAACGCCAGAACTGACCGTCTTCCAGGATCCTCCGATAGGCGGAGAGGGTAAAATCGACCGGAAGAAGTCCCACCCGGTTGGCGGATACCGCGGCGCTTCCACTGAAGGAGATCGCCAGGATGTTCAGCATCGGAAACAGACAGAGAAGTCCCAGGAGGATCGTGATGCAATGAATGACGGTATTCCTGATTTTTGAACCTGTGCTTTTTGTATCCAGCATTTTCTGTCCCTCCCCTTTTTAATAGATCCGCTGACCGGTGAGCCTGTCCGTGATCCTGTTTGCGCCGACCAGAAGGATCAGCGCGACAGCCGAACGGCAGAGGCCTACCGCCGCGCCGAAGCTGTACTGCCTTCCCACAAGGCCGATCCGGTAGATATAGGTATCGAGTACGTCTCCCACTTCATATACCATGGGAGAATAGAGGTTGTAGATCTGATCAAATCCCGCGCTCAATACGGAGGTAAGGTTCATTGCCGTCATGAGCAGGATGATCGGCAGCATGCCGGGAATGGTAATATGCCAGACCCGCTTCCACCAGGATGCGCCGTCGATCGCGGCAGCCTCATGCAGTCCGGCGTCGATCCCGGTGATCGCGGCCAGGTATACCACGGAATTATAGCCGAATTCCTTCCAGACATCCGTTCCGATGATCAGCTTCCGGAAAACCTGGTTGCTTCCGAGAAAGTTGATCTTGTCGATTCCGATAACTCCCAGCAGCTGATTTACCAGACCGTCCAGATTGAACAGATTGGTCACGACTGCGGCGAGTACCACCCAGGACAGAAAGTGGGGCAGATAGACGATGGTCTGAATGCTCTTTTTCAGAGTCCTCTGTCGGATCTCATTCAGAAGGATGGAAAAGACGATGGCAAGCAGCATGCCGAGGAAGATCTTTCCCAGGGCGATGATCAGCGTATTGCGGATCACTCTTCCGATATCCGGAAGGGAAATCATATATTCAAAATGCTTCAGTCCGACAAATTCAGAGCGGAAAAATCCCTTTGCCGGAACAAAATCCTGAAATGCCATCACAAGGCCCAGCATGGGAAGATAACCGAAAAGGATCAGAAAGACCATTCCCGGGAGAACCATGGCATGGTAATACAGGGAATGCCGGCTGCCCGATCTCGCCGGCTTTGTTTTCAGATGAGCAGGCTGTTTCGTTCTGTTTTTCATAAAAATCTCCATTCCGGAGCGCAGCGGATCAAAGCTTTGCCGCGAGGGGCGAAGAGAAATCGCATTCGCGGTTTCTCTTCTGCCGCCAGGCTCCTTTCCGAAATTTATTCCTGAATCTGTTCCTGGATCTCTGCGGTGATCGTATCTCCGCCCTGGCTCTTCCAGCCGGAAACAAAGGCGTTGAA
Organism: Candidatus Eisenbergiella stercoravium; assembly: GCA_019113175.1. Classification (GTDB taxonomy): domain Bacteria; phylum Bacillota; class Clostridia; order Lachnospirales; family Lachnospiraceae; genus Eisenbergiella; species Eisenbergiella stercoravium. The sequence continues at coordinate 53,366 of DXHY01000002.1, forward strand.
GCTTTCGTCCAGATCATCGGTTCCGGTGATGATCTTAATAAAGGATTCTTCTTCCAGCGTCTGCAGGTTTGCCCAGTTGGTGGCCATGGTAGCGGTCGTTTCCGGGTAGATGGGGGAAAGCCAGTGATACAGATCGCTGTCGTTGAGGTATGTGAGCAGGTCTACGCCCTTGCAGCGGGAATGGATCTTGCACCAGCCTGTTACGTCTCCGTTTCCTTCCTGATATGCCGTGATGGCATCGTAGTTGGAGCGTTCCTCCGCGGTACTGATCTCATCCCTTGTTCCCGTTCCGTCCAGAGCCGCCTTCAGCTGTGCGTATTCATCCAGCAGGTAGGTATTGGATTTCACTTCGATATTATAGGGGCGGGCGGTTCCGTCAACACCTTCCTTCAGGTAGGCGTCCACCTCCGGATATTTTTCCAGAAGCTCTGCGGAATTTACCATATCGTCATAGATCAGATTCAGGATCTGAATGGCGATCTCAGGATGCTCAAACTCCGCGCTCACGACGACATATTCGCCGGTCGCCTTATAATGGGTGCAGTTGACTTTGCCATTCGCGTCGATCACCGCATAGGGCTCAAACACCGCGTTGCTGTTCATCATGTACGTGTTGTTCAGGATCCAGTCCGGAATATGCCAGGAGCCGAAGGTAATGCCGCACTGTCCGTTTGTCATAAGAGCTGTAATATCATCCCATGTCCTGGTGCCGAGCTGAGGATCGACGATACCCTCCTGATACCATTCTCTTACGATGGAAAGCGCTTCCTTCATCTCTTCCGTCGTGGAGCCGTAGATCAATTCCCCGGCGTCGTTCTGATACCAGTGGCGGGGATAGGCGCCCACGGAGTAGGCGATGCTGTTTATCATATAGGCGGTGTCGGAGGTGGTCGAAGTCAGGCCGACATCAAACGCGATTCCCACCGGGTTTTCCGCGTTTTCCGGATTGGCTTCCATAAACTGTTTTGCCAGCTCCTTTACCTCATCCAGGGTCAGGCAGCGGTCTCCGTCCGCATCCACGGTGATTCCAAGTTCATCGGCCCAGTCGCTTCTGATCCAGCACATTCCGGGGCCCGCGTCAGAGCTTGTGGCGGGAATCGCCATCATCTTTCCGTCATAGGTGACATCCTCCAGCGCCCTTCCGTCAAAGGAGTCGTAGAGGCTCTTGATATAGTCGCTGGCATAGGCGTCGTATACCTCAGTCAGATCGGCGATCAGCTCATTCTCATAAAGCTCCGTCAGCTCATCCTTCGTCGCCACCTTCATAATGTCCGGGAGGCTTCCGGCGGAAAGAGCCAGAGATACCTGGCGGTTGTAATCGTCGCCGGAGGGAGCTTCAAACGCATCTGTGATGTCAACGTTCAGCTCCTGCTCCACCATGCGGATATAGGCGTTGTCCTCGTAGGAATCCCCCTCCGGAAATTTGGGATTGGAGGAGGTCTGGCGTCCCATGGTGATCGTCACCGTTCCTCTTTCCCCGCTGTCCGCTGCGGCATCCTTTTCCGTATCTTGGCTGCTTCCGCACGCCCCGAGAAGGAGGGCCGCCGTTACAGCCAGTGAGACTGCCGTTATTTTTTTCCTGTTTTCTTTTTTCATTCCGATATCCTCCCTGCGTTTTTTTCACACCGGTGAGACTGATCCTGAACCTGTTCTGCCATGGCTGTTGTTCCTCTGCTTTGCATATTTATTATAGACACGGCGGAGAAAAACTGTAAATGCAACATATTTCAGCTTTGTAGAAGATTCTACAGGTTTTCTTTCATACATGTTGTTGATGTTTTTTGAGAATGCTATAATTTTTTCATAAAATACGACAGAGGAAAAAGCGATGTATAAGATTCTCATTGCAGACGATGAAAAAATGGAGCGGGATCTGATCCGTTATCTGCTGACCCGGGATTTTCCCGGGAGATTTCAGATCCTGGAAGCGTCCAACGGGGAAGAGGCGCTTCTTTTCATCCGCAGGGAAAAGGCGGACATTCTCCTGACGGATGTGCAGATGCCCTTTCGCAATGGAATTGAGCTGGCTTCGGAAGCAAAGAAACTGATCCCGGATATTGAGATCCTGTTTTTCAGCGGATTCGACGATTTTGAATATGTACAGAACGCGCTGATCCTGAGGGCGGTGAATTATATTCTGAAGCCGGTCAATGAGGAGGATTTCCGACAGATCATCACGGGGATCCTGACACGGCTGGATTCCAGAACAATTGATTTTGCGAAGTCCATGTCCTATTATCAGGACAGCTTTTATGACCGTCCGAAGCGCCCGGAGGAAGCGGCGGAGACGACGGCGCAGTCGGATCAGATCCTGCTGGAGAACATTTCCCTGGCGATCTCACTCAAACGTCCGGATCAGCTTGCCGGCCTGGTGGATCAGCTGCTCGTGAAATGTTCGGATTCCACCGCGCATTCCCCGGTATATACGCGGCATATTGCCATTTCGCTGCTGCAGCTTCTGATGAAAGCCATTCCTTCCGCGACAGAGGCTGATTTTGAGGCGGCGGCGGAAGAGATCTATGTCCTGCGCCATTTTTCGGATATCAGGGAGATCCTTCTGAGGTATCTGGAGCAGCTGACTGCAGACTTTCATCAGGAGATCGACGGGGCAGGCTATTGTGTACATCTGGTCAGACAGTACATTGCCGAGCATTACGGGGAGGAGCTGACGCTGAATCTGCTGGCGGAGCAGGTTTATCTCAGCCCCAATTATCTCAGCAATATGTTCACCAAGGTCACCGGCTGCTCCCTGCATAAATATATCAAAAACTTCCGGATGAAAAAGGCGCAGGAGCTGCTGGTCGGCAGCAACATGAAGATCGTTGATATCAGCAGGGCGGTCGGCTATCCAACAGCGTCCTATTTTATAAAAACCTTTCAGGAGGTTTACGGGATCACGCCCAGCGGCTACCGTGCGAAGGCGGGCATGCCGGAGAAAAAGGAGACGTCGGAAACATCATGAAAAAAAAGTTTCTTCTGTTTTTTAACAATCTGTCCTTCCGCAAAAAGATCGGGACGATCTGTACGCTGATCAGTCTGGTTCCCATGCTGCTTTTCGGAACGGTGAGCTATGGGCAGATCAGCAGCCAGATGGTCCGCAGGGAAGAAAATAATCTGAATGAAACGCTTCAGCAGACGGCCGCTTCCATCGATTATCGTCTGAATGCCTATATGGACGCCCTGAATATGGTCTTGTGGAATGAGACTGTCAAAACGGCTCTGGTAAAAACCTATGAGACCAATTATGATCTGTATATGTTTTACAAGTATAATATCGATTCCCTGTTCCTTGCGGTGCGGTCGCTGAATACGGATATCGATACCGTTACCATCTATACGGACGCAAAGCTGAATCCTCACGGAAACAGCGTTATGCCTCTGGATTCCGCCCGGGATATGCCGTGGTATGACAGGGCTCTGCAGACGACCCTTCCCTTTTATCAGGTATCTGACGACGGCAGTACCCTGTATCTGACAGGTCAGATGTATTATCGTTATGATGCGCCGGTTTCCGTGGTCTGCCTTTCCATCGATATGGACAGTCTGTCTGCCTCCTCGCAGAAGCTGGTTCAGGGAAACTATCGTTTTCTGCTGACGGATGAGAATGGGGAAACGGTTTATGAAACCTCCTCATTTCCGGAGGATCCCTTCTATCCGGCCCTTACAGTGCAGGAGCTTGAAAACGGCGGCATCCCTTCCCTTTACATCGACGCACACTGTCCGCTCAATGAAGGTACATGGACGGCATGGCTCTACCGCCCTTCGGACGAGGTGCTGAAAACCTTCCGACACTTTCAGATCACCGCTCTGTTTCTGGCCGTCATGTGTATTTCGGCGTCCTTTCTTGCCGCGGGCTTTCTTTCCCGCATCGTTTCCCAGCCGCTGGAAAGGCTTTCGGAAAATATCCAGCTGGTGGAGCAGGGACGTTATGAGATCATTTCAGAGAGCACGCCGAGAAAGGATGAGGTGGGACGCCTTCAGAACGCTTTTGGGGACATGGTGAAGCAGCTGGATCATATGATCAATGAAGTTCTGCTGGCACAGATCAGACAGCAGAAATATGAGCTTCGGATCCTGCAGGCGCAGATCAATCCCCATTTTCTCTATAATTCCCTGTCCCTCATCAACGTGCAGGCCATCATGGCAGGACAGTCCGGGATCAGCCAGCTGTCCCAGCTGCTTTCCACCTTTTACCGTACGATGCTCAATAAAGGAAAAAACATGACGACCATCAGGGATGAGCTGGAAAACACCAGAGCCTACGTGTCGATCCAGCAGATCATGCATTCCTATTCCTTTGACGTAACCTATGACATCGACGAAAGAGCATTACCCTTTTCTGTCCTGAACCTGATCATTCAGCCCCTGGCAGAAAACGCGATCCTTCACGGGCTGGATCACAGAAGGGCTCCCGGCAAGGGAATGCTGACCGTTACCTGCCGGCTGGACGGGGACGATATCCTCTTTCAGGTCATCGACAACGGCTGCGGCATGTCGGAGGAGGATTGCCGCCAGATCCTCACCACGGACAGCAGGGGATACGGCGTAAAAAATGTCCATAAGAGGATTCAGCTGTATTATGGGGAAGCGTACGGGCTTCGATACCGGTCAACGCCCGGATCCGGCACCTGCGCTCTGCTGAGGCTGAAGAAATGCAGCGAGGAGCAGGAAAATATGCTTTCAGGGAGGAGCGTATGAAAAAAATCTTCTACGCCGAGGACGATGCCGCCATCGCCCGTTCGGTACAGGAATACCTGCTGCAGCAGGATTATGAAGTGGATATTTTTCCAACGGCGGCCCGGACAAGGCAGGCTCTCCTTTCCGAAACGCCGGATCTCATCCTGGTGGACTGGAACCTGCCGGATGAGAACGGGGACGGGCTGTGCCGGTGGATCCGCCGGAGGTGGGAAAGCCTGCCGGTCATCTTTCTGACCGTCCGGAATGACGCTGCGGATGTGATCTCCGGTTTTGAAACCGGGGCGGATGATTATGTGACAAAGCCCTTTGACCTGGAGATCCTCGCTTCCCGGATCCGGGCGCTTCTGCGCCGCGCGGGCAGGAGGGCCGGTGCGGAAGGGGATAGGGAGCGGCTTCGGTGCGGGGAGATCCTGCTGGATACGGGGAAAAAGACAGCCTTCATCGGGGAGGAGGAGATCGTCCTGAGCCGTCCGGAGTATGAGCTTCTCCGGATCCTGATGGAAAATCAGGGCAGGACAGTGACCAGAGCGCTGCTCCTGGAGCAGGTCTGGGACAGCGAGGGGAATTTTGTGAACGACAACACCCTGACCGTGGCCATGAAGCGTCTGCGGGAGAAGCTTCATCATCCCGCCTGTCTGAAAACCGTCCGCAGCTTCGGATATCGTATGGAGGATTAGAGCATGATGGAAAAAAAGCGCAGCGTTTCCCTTCTGCCCGCCCTGATCTGCCTGGCGGGAATGGCAGCCCTTCTTCTTTTGTGGCGAAACGCGTATCAGAACGCCGTATTCTCCCGGCTGTCCGCTTTCTGCGGCATTTTTCTGGAGCAGAATCCGCAGCTGGAAGGGGAGGTGCTTTCCGCCCTGCAGGAGTATCAGAAGGGGATGGATGGAAGCGGCGGATCGGAAGGAGAGGATGGCCGGAGAGATTTCCTTGTCCGCTATGGATATGAGGCGGCGGATTTTGCTCCGGCCCTTCCTGCGTTTGGGGCTCCGGGAACGGGGAAAAGGGGAGCGGGAGGGCTGACGGCATGTTCCATCGGTCTTGCGTTTGCCGCTTCGGCGGCTGTTTTTTTCCTGCTTCAGAGATATGGACGGAAGGAAAAAAACAGGATCGACGGGCTGACGGATTATCTGGAGCAGGTCAACCGGGGAGCGCCGGGAACCCTGCTGCAGGAGGAGGACGGTTTTTCCTGCCTGCGGGACGAGATCTATAAGACGGTTACCGGCCTGTATGCGGCCAGGGACGAGGCGGTGCGGGCGCGGAAAAATTTTGCGGACAATCTTGCCAATATCGCCCATCAGCTGAAAACACCTCTGACCGCGGCCCTTCTGTCTCTGCAGCTGATGGAGACGAAGGCGCCGAATCCCTATGCGGAGCCGGTGAGAAAGCAGCTGGAGCGCCTGACCCGTCTGGAGGAAGCGCTGCTTTCTCTGTCCCGGATCGATTCCGGCACGCTTTTTCTGAAGCGGGAGGAGGTGGACGTTTTCACGGCGCTGAATCTGGCCGCGGAGAATCTGGAGGATCTGCTGAGAGAAAGACACGTTTCCGTGGAGATCTCGGACCGCGGACGCGTCTGCTTTCCGGGAGATCTGGAATGGACCATGGAGGCGCTTATGAATCTGATGAAGAACTGCCTGGAGCATTCTCCGGCGGGCGGCTGCATTCACTGTGATTATTCGGAAAATCCCCTGTATGTGAGGATCCTGATCCGGGATGAGGGGGAAGGCTTTGAAAAGGAGGACATTCCCCATCTGTTTGAACGCTTCTACCGGGGAAAAAACGCGGCGGAGGGAAGCACCGGAATCGGCCTCGCCCTTTCCCGGGCGGTTTTTGAACGGCAGAACGGGACGCTTGCGGCATACAATCTTTTAGGAGATGGAGGAAGCGTCAGCGGCGCGTGCTTTGAGGTTCGGGTGTATGGGATGAATTAACAGCCGGGAAAAGCAGGCCGGTCACTGTCCAGTCACTTTTCTCTGATAGGATAAAAACAGCACGGGCGGCAGAAGCCGCCGGAAGGAGAAAGGAGACGGCCTTGGAGATTCTGAGATGTGAGAAGCTGACGAAACGATATGGTTCGGGAGCAGGAGAGGTGACTGCGCTGAACGGCATTGACCTGTCTGTGGAAAAGGGAGAATTTGTGGCGGTCATGGGGGCCTCCGGGTCGGGAAAATCCACGCTGCTGCACATTCTGGGAACGGTGGACAGGCCGACCTCCGGGAGGGTGGTGGTGGACGGAACGGATCTTTCCACGCTGAACGCCGCGAAGGCGGCCGTTTTCCGGCGCAGGAAGGTGGGGCTGGTGTATCAGTTTTATAATCTGATCCCCACGCTGACCATCCGGAAAAACATATTGCTGCCGCTGCTTCTGGATAAACGGAAGCCAAATGTGGATTACCTGGAGCAGATCGCCGGCATCCTGGGGATAACGGACAGGCTGGAGGCGCTTCCGGGACAGCTTTCCGGAGGGCAGCAGCAGCGGGCCGCGATCGCGCGGGCGCTGATCTTCCGTCCCGCCATTCTGCTCGCGGACGAGCCCACGGGAAATCTGGACCGGAAAAATTCGGAGGAGATCATGGATCTGATCCGGCTTTCCAGCAGGAATCTGAAGCAGACGGTCCTTCTGGTCACCCATGATGAACGGATCGCGCTGCGTGCGGAACGGATCGTAACCATCGAGGACGGGCGCATCGTCAGCGACCGGAAACAGGGGTAAGGGAATGCTGCTGATGCGAAGAAGCATCCGGCGGCAGGTCAGGAGGAAAATGGGATGTGGAAGGATTATTCTCTCAGTTATATTCGGAAAAACCGCGCTTCCAGCTTTTCGGTGCTGGCTGCGGCGCTGATCGCGGCGGCGTTTCTTTCCCTGCTTTTCAGTCTGATGTACAGCATGTGGGATTATGAAAGGACGCGGATTGTGGCGGAGGAAGGGGATTACCATGCCAGGCTTACGGGAAGGATCGATGAAGAGAAGCTGGAGCTCATCCGGGGATGGGCGAACGTGGAAAGCGCCGTGGTCCGAAAGCAGGGAGCGGAGGGGGAAAATACCGTCGTTGACATCCGGCTGAAGGATCCGTCGGATATTTATGAGGAAATGCCGAAGATCGCGGCGCTGGCGGGGATTCCGGAAAATCAGACGGAATATCATGACCAGCTTCTTTCGCTTTTCCTGGTGCGAAGTCCCCGTGATCCGGACGGGGCCATGATGCTTGCGCTGTTTGCGGCCGTTTCCGTTTTTGCCTGCATCGCCCTGATCCTGGTGATCCATAACGCCTTTGCCGTGTTCATGAACGACCGGGTGCATCAGTTCGGCATCCTTTCCAGCGTGGGAGCGACGCCGGGGCAGATCCGTTTCTGCCTGCTGCAGGAGGCGGGACTTCTGTGCGCTCTTCCGGTGCTTTTTGGAAATCTTGCGGGCATGGCCGCGGCGGCCGGACTTCTGGAAGGGATCAATCTGTATCTGAAAAAGGCGGCGCCGGACCGGCTTCCTTCCCATTTTGTTTTTCATCCGGCTGTCTTTCTGCTGTCCGTTCTGTGCGCGGCGGTTACGGTGTGGGCCTCGGCCCGGATTCCCGCGGGAAGACTGAGCAGGCTGACGCCTCTGGAAGCCATTCGGGGCGGAGGGGAATTTTCTCTGAAACGGAAAAAACATTCCCCCATCCTTTCCCTTCTGTTCGGGGTGGAGGGAGAGCTTGCCGGAAACGCGCTGAAGGCGCAGAGAAAGGCTCTGCGCGCCGCCGGACTTTCCCTGATCCTTTCTTTTCTGGCGTTCACTCTGATGGAGAGCGTGCTTTCTCTGTCCCGGCTCAGTACTCAGATCACCTACTGGGACAGGTATCAGAACGCCTGGGATGTGATGATTACGGTGAAGAATACGCAGATCGCTCCCTTTGGAAAAACGGAGGAGCTTTCCCGGATCCGTTCCCTTTCCGGCGTCCGGGATGTGCTGGCCTATCAGAAAGCGCGGGCGCAGCGGCTTCTGACGGATGGGGAGCTGAGCGGCGCTTTCCGGGAAGCGGGCGGATTTCGGGACGGGACCGGCAAACGGCTGGTGTCCGCTCACCTCATCATTCTGGACGATGCGGCTTTTCTTTCCTACTGCGGACAGATCGGCGCGCCGGAAAGGCTGGACGGGGTGATCGTCTATAATGAAGTGAGAGACGACCGGGATCCCAATTTCCGGAAACGGAAGGTGCTTCCTTACCTGCAGGAGGATGCGGATACCGCCGTTCTTTATAAGTACGGGCAGGAGGAAGCCGTTACGGTGCCTGTGACCGCGTATGCCTGTCAGACGCCCGTACTCCGGGAGCAGTTCGGCGTGGAGGATCCCCATGAGCTGGTTCATTTCCTGCCCGCCTCCCTCTGGGAGAAGATCGGGGAAACGCTGGGAGAGACGGAAACGGATCTGACCATCCGCGTCCTGGCGGAGGAGGGAGCGTCCATGGAGACGCAGAATGGTCTGGAGACGCCGGGCGGTCTGGAAACGCTGGACAGCCTGGAGGAGGAGATAAACGGCCTGCTGGAAGGTTATGAAACGGAGAGCGAAAACCGCCTCCGGGCGAAGCTGGAAAGCGACAGGGCCTATGACGCCCTCATGACGCTTTTCGGAAGCTTCTGCGCCCTTCTCGCCCTGTTCGGCATCAGCAGCGTGTTCCTCAACACCCTGAGCTTTGTGCGGCAGAGACGGCGGGAAGCGGCCAGATATCTTTCCGTGGGAATGACGCCTTGCAGCGTGGGAAAAATGTTCTTTGTGGAAGCTCTGGTGCTTGCCGGAAGGCCGGCGCTTGTCACCCTGCCCCTGGCCGCTCTGATCGTGGCGTGGTTTCTGAAAACGAGTTATCTGGATGCGGGCCTGTTTATCCGGCACGCGCCCGTGGTCCCTGTCCTTCTTTTCCTGGCCGCCATTTTTGCCTTCGTGGGACTGGCCTATTATCTGGGAGCCAGGAAGCTTCTTCGCTGCAGCCTGACGGAGCTTTTGAGGGATGAGAGCGCGGTTTAGCCCGTTCGACAGGCTGCCGGACGCAGGATCGGGAAACTAAAACAGCCCCGGCCGATATCCGCACAGAGGCGTCGGCCGGGGCTCTTCATAATTCGACAAAAAATAAAAGCACCAACCCCGAAGCTCTTATGTCTTCAAAATCGGTACTTTCAAGTGCGCCTTCAGGGGCTCGAACCCTGGACACCCTGATTAAGAGTCAGGTGCTCTACCAACTGAGCTAAAGGCGCGTTTCGTTTCTTTTGTGTCTTCCTTAACGCGAAATTTATTATATTACATGTCTTTTTATTTTGCAACACTTTTTTTGAAAAAATTTATAATTTTTTCCGGAAGCTTTCAGAATACTGAAAAGTATGGTATGTTAGATTTGTACCGTCTAGGCGAAAGACTGGAAAACGCGCCCGGCGGCGCAGTTTCCAGACGGGATTTATAACGCTTCGACATGGAGGAAGCTATGATTTTTGACAGTCACGCACATTATGACGATAAAGCTTTTGACGGGGACCGGGACGCGCTCCTTTCGTCGTTTCCCCAGAACGGGATCGAAGGGGTGGTGAACGCGGGAGCGGACCGGAGGTCCGTCTGGAAGACGCTGGAGCTTGCGGAGCAGTATCCTTTCGTCTATGCCGCGGTTGGGATCCATCCGGAGCATGTGGGGGATATGAGGGAAGAGGATCTGGAATGGCTGCGCGGCCTGCTGGCCGGAGCGCGGGTGGTCGCCGTGGGAGAGATCGGGCTGGACTATTACTGGGATCAGACGAAGAAGGAGCTTCAGAAAAAATGGTTCGCCGCCCAGCTTGCCCTGGCGGCGGAGGAAAAGCATCCGGTGGTGGTCCATTCCAGAGATGCGGCCTCGGACACGCTGGAGCTGATGCGGTCGGAATACGGGAAACGGCCCGCCTGTATCCACTGCTTTTCCTATTCCAGGGAAATGGCGGAGGAGTTTCTGAAGCTGGACTACAGGATCGGGATCGGCGGCGTGGTCACTTTTAAAAACGCAAAGAAGATCCGGGAGGTGGTGGAGTACCTTCCCATGGACCGGATCCTTCTGGAGACGGACTGCCCCTATCTTGCGCCGGAGCCGAATCGGGGAAAACGGAATTCGTCCCTGAATCTGCCTTTTGTCATCCGGCAGATCGCCGAGATCAAGGGGATCGACCCGCAGGAGGTGGAGGAGATCACCTGCCGGAACGCGAAGGAATTTTTCGGGATCGGAACAGGAGCCTGAAAAAGGAAGAACAGAAAGCGAGGAGTTATGCCAAAGCTCGGAACAGCCGCGGGGACCCTGGAGGTCCTGCGGAAATATGATTTTCATTTTCAGAAAAAATACGGTCAGAATTTCCTGATCGATCCCAATAAGCTGGAATCGATTGTGGACGCGGCCGGCGTGGGAAAGGAGGACTGTGTTCTGGAGATCGGGCCGGGAATCGGCACGTTGACCCAGTATCTGGCCGAACGGGCAGGAAGCGTGATCGCCGTGGAGATCGATCAGGCGCTCATCCCCATTCTGGAGGATACCCTTTCCGATTATCCAAATGTCACTGTGATCAACGAGGATATCCTGAAGGTGGATATCGCGCGCCTTTCCCGGGAGAAAAACGGAGGCAGGCCCTTCAAGGTGGTGGCAAATCTGCCTTATTATATCACCACGCCGATCATCATGAAGCTGTTTGAAAGCCATGCGCCCATCGACCTCATCACCATCATGGTGCAGACGGAGGTGGCTGAGCGGATGCAGGAGGGGCCCGGAAGCAAGGAGTACGGCGCGCTTTCGCTTGCCGTCCAGTATTATTCCAGGCCGGAGATCGTGGCGCATGTGCCCGCGGACTGTTTCATTCCGGCCCCGAAGGTAGGAAGCAGCGTAATCCGTCTGACCCGGTATGAAGAGCCGCCGGTAAAGGTAGAGGATGAGGCGTTTCTGTTCCGCCTGATCCGGGCATCCTTCAACCAGCGCAGAAAAACCCTGATCAACGGACTGGGAAACGCGGAAGGGCTTGCGGTCACAAAGGCGGAGGCGGCGGAAGCGCTCCGAACCCTTGGCATTCCCGAAAATGTGCGGGGAGAAGCGCTTTCTCTGGAGCAGTTTGCCCGCCTTTCGGATCTGCTCGGCAAAAAGGGCGCGGCGCAGTATACGCAGCAGTGCGCGCAGTCTGACCGGCAGGAGGAGAGCGAGTCATGAAAGCGGTAGTTTTTGACATGGACGGCGTTCTGTTTGATACGGAACGTCTGAGCATTTCCTGTTGGATGGAGACGGCGCAAAAGATGGGGCTTGGAGACATCAGGGAAGGTGCATACGGCTGTATCGGCCTGAACCGGACGGACAGCAGGATTTTTATAAAAGGCCTGTATGGGGAGAGCTTTCCCTATGATGAATTTCGGGCGCAGAATTCCGCTCTTTTTCAGGAAAAGCTGGAGAGGGACGGACTTCCTTTGAAAAAGGGAGCCGGGGAAATTCTTTTCTGGCTGAAGGAAAAAGGGGTGAAAACGGCCGTCGCCTCCTCCACCAACACGCAGACGGTAAAGAGCCACATGGAACGGGCCGGATTTCTCCCGTATTTTCAGGAGATCATCGGAGGGGATATGGTGGAACACAGCAAACCCAGGCCGGATATTTACCTGATGGCATGCAGCCGGCTCGGAGTGGAGCCGGAAATGGCGGCCGCCATCGAGGATTCTCCAAACGGAATCAAAAGCGCCCATGCGGCAGGCATGCTGCCCATTATGGTTCCGGATATGGTGGAACCCACGGCGGAGATCGAGGCGCTTCTGTACCGGAACTGCAGAGATCTTTTTGAAGTGAAGGATTTATTGGAAAAGGAATTAAAAAAACAGTAACCTTTAAGAAAGGAAATCGGAAATTATGCTGCAGTCACTGCAATGGGCGGCCTGCGGGACAGGATTTACCTTCCTGATGACCACGCTTGGTTCCGCCATGGTTTTTCTGTTCCGTGGAAAGATCAATGAAAAGATTCAGAGAATCTTCCTCGGTTTTGCGGCGGGCGTCATGATCGCGGCGTCCGTCTGGTCCCTTCTGATCCCTGCCATTGACAGGGCGGAAGAAGCCGGGCAGGTGGGATGGATTCCGGCTGCGGGAGGCTTTGTTCTGGGAATCCTGTTTCTGCTTCTTATGGATCAGCTTCTTCCTCATCTGCATATCGGATCTGATCAGCCGGAGGGCGTGAGCACCTCCTGGAAGCGGACCACGCTTCTTGTGATGGCGGTCACCCTGCACAACATTCCGGAGGGAATGGCCGTGGGACTTTCCTTTGCGCTCGCCGCTCAGGAGGCGGGAGCGGGAACCAGCCTGATGGCGGCTTTTGCGCTGGCGATCGGGATCGGCATTCAGAATTTTCCGGAAGGCGCGGCCATTTCCCTGCCCCTTCGTCAGGAAGGGGTTCCGGCATGGAAGGCTTTTCTGATGGGAAGCTTTTCCGGCATTGTGGAGCCGGTTTTCGGCGTTCTGGTGGTGCTTGCTGCGGGCAGCATCGGCCCGGTGATGCCCTGGCTGTTAAGCTTTGCCGCTGGAGCAATGATGTATGTGGTGGTGGAAGAGCTGATTCCGGAGGCCCATCTGGGAGAGCATTCCAACATCGGTACCCTGGGCGTGATGGCGGGCTTTCTCATCATGATGATCCTGGATGTGGCGCTGGGATAGAGATAATCGGAACCAAAGGGCGTCTTTTTCTGTCAGAAGGCGCCTTTTGATTGATAAAAGACCGCTTTATGCGGTTGTAAAAAAGAGGTCGGCATGAACGCAGTTCGTGCTGAAAGGAGGATATGAAAGTGGAGAAATCAAAGGTTTATTTCACCAGCATGAAAACGTCTTTTTCGGAAAACCTTCCGCAGAAGCTGGAAAGGCTGATAAAGACAGCAGGAATCGGCAGTATCGATTTTAAGAATAAGTATGCCGCCATCAAAATCCATTTCGGAGAACCCGGAAATCTGGCTTTCCTGCGGCCCAATTATGCGGCAGTGGTGGTAAAGGTGGTGAAGGAGCTGGGCGGAAAGGCGTTTCTGACCGACTGCAACACGCTGTATGTGGGCGGCAGAAAAAATGCGCTGGATCACATGGATGCGGCTTATCAGAATGGATTTTCTCCCTTTTCCACGGGCTGTCATGTGATCATCGCCGACGGCCTGAAAGGAACGGATGAGGTGCTGGTTCCGGTGGAAGGCGGGGAGTATGTGAAGGAAGCCAAGATCGGACGCGCCATCATGGACGCGGATGTGTTCATCACTCTGAATCATTTCAAGGGGCATGAAGCGACGGGCTTCGGCGGCGCGCTGAAAAACATCGGTATGGGCTGCGGGTCCCGCGCCGGAAAGATGGAGATGCACAGCGCCGGAAAGCCTCATGTGGATCAGTCTCTCTGCGTAGGCTGCGGCCGCTGCATCAAGATCTGCGCCCATGACGCCCCTTCCATCACGGAGGGAAAAGCCTCCATCGACCATGACAAATGCGTGGGCTGCGGCCGCTGTATCGGAGTCTGCCCCATGGATGCGGTCTGCCCGGCCAGCGACGAGAGCAACGATATTCTGAACTGCAAAATCGCGGAGTACAGCAAGGCAGTGGTTTCCGGAAGGCCGAATTTCCACATCAGCCTGGTCATCGACGTATCTCCGAACTGTGACTGCCACGCGGAAAACGATATTCCCATCGTTCCGGATGTGGGCATGTTCGCTTCCTTTGATCCCGTGGCGCTGGATGTGGCCTGCGCGGATGCGGTCAACCGCCAGCCTGTGATCAGCGGGAGCCAGCTTGACCGCATGCCTCACGTTCATCACGATCATTTCATCGATTCCGCGCCGGAGACCAACTGGCATTCCTGCATCGAGCATGCGGTGAAGATTGGACTTGGTTCGGATCAGTATGAGCTGATTGAGATTTAATCTTAAAATGAGAATCAGAATCGGCAGCGATTCAAAAAGAGCGTATTTCGGCAGCAGTTTTTAAAAAGCTGCGCCGCAATACGCTCTGTTCATGGTGTGCCTGGCGGCGCACGTTTCTTAAGGGTGCAAGTCCCAAATCCGCCCGGTAGCGGGAAGGATGTAGCCGAAGGCAAGGGTGTCCATCGTGAGGTGGAATCTGAAGGAAGCCGGATGTGGGGAACCTACTAACCCATGGGCAAACCTCTGGTCTGACGAACAGAAACCGTATATAAGGCTGTACATGAGGGTAAGTCTGCCATACAAGACGAAGCCCGATAGCTACACGGAATCGTGTGCAGTAGATACGGCAGATAGATGGAGGAAAAGAAATGTGTGGTACCCAGGGAGGTCTGTACGAAATGCTCTGAAAG
>DXHY01000015.1 GCA_019113175.1 Candidatus Eisenbergiella stercoravium
TTTTACTATTCATTTCAGATACCTCTTGTATTTTTAGATTTTACCAACTCGCCAGGTCAGTAATAATCTAAATTTACTTGAGGTATTTTCTTTGGTCAACTCCCTGATTTAAAGTATACAGGAAGCTTTTATTGTAGTAATTATAGTCTTATCAATCAAAACAGGTCAAGTTATTCGTTATTTCTGCTAAATTTTTGAATTAAAAAGTCAAATATGTATAGTTAAAGATCATTTTATATTTGTTATACTTCAGATACAAAAAAATAAACAGGAGGGTATTTATGAAAGGGAAAAAATTTCTATCTATTTTTTTGACAGCATGTTTATCTATGGGAATTATGTCCGGATGTGGCAACAATCCGGCCACGAACAGTACGACAGAAACTGAGGTGTCAGATACCTCTACAAACCTGAACCAGGATGGCTTTCCTATTGTAAATAATGAAATTACTCTAAAGGTATTTGGACAACAGGGACCGGTTCAGGAAGCCTGGAATACCATGGGAATGTGGAACTCTTATCAGGATCTCACCAATATTCGTCTTGATTTTACAGATGTTCTTGCCGCTGAAGGCTATGATGAGAAAAAAAGTCTGATGTGGGCCAGCAATGAATATCCTGATATTTTTGTAAGAGCATTTTTATCAAATACGGAAATTGTAAAATATGGAAGTATGGGGATTCTTGCCCCTTTGGAAGATCTTATAGAAGAGTATGCTCCTAATTTGAAAAAGCTGATTGATGAGGATCCTGCAATTCTTACGAGGATCACTGCCCCGGACGGTCATATTTATGCATTACCCGCTGTATTCACCGTTACAGCTACCAGAACCGATAAATTCTGGATCAATCAGTCCTGGCTTGACCAGGTTGGATTGGAAATACCTGAAACTATAGATGATCTGGAAGAAGTTCTCCGCGCATTTAAAGAGGTTGACTTCAATGGCAATGGAGAAGCGGATGAATATCCAATGGGAGCTTCTGATGCGCAGGCCTTAATTCGAAAATTTGCAGGTGTATGGGGATATCAATATCAGTTTGAAACTTATCTTGAAGTAAAAGATGATATTGTTTCCACCTATCTGACCGATGACGGTTTTAAGGAAATGCTGCAATGGCTGAGTGAAATGTATGCGGAAGGCCTTATTGATCAGGAAATTTTTACTCAGGAATATGCAAAATATGCCGCAAAGATGGCAGGACAACAAATGGGATTATTCTTTAATCAGGCGGATGATACTTTTGACTCCACGAATTATGTTGGGATCGCTCCTTTTAAAGGTAAAGCGGACCAGCAATATGTACAGGCCTCACCTGCAGCCCGTGACAACGGTGTATTTGCAATTACAGCAGAATGTGAAAATAAAGAAGCTGCAATGCGGTGGGTGGACTATTTTTATGGTTATGAAGGTTCTATTCTGATGAGGTATGGCGTAGAAGGGGAAAATATGTATTTTGATGACGAAGGCAAACCTCATTATAACGATGGTATTCTTGACAGTCCGGAAGGAAGTGGAACAGAAATCGGGAAATATACTATCTGGCCCGGCGGCGGTGCGCCTCAGTGGGTAAATGAAGATAATTGTGAAGCAATTGCCTCAGATGCTACGCTGGCAGCCCAGGAAGCTCTTGATCCATATATTCCTGAACAGATATATTCAGCACCTCTTCTTGAACAGGAAGTTTCTGACAGATTATCCGTACTGTGGACCGATCTTGAAAATTATATGAAAGAAACAACTGCTAAAATGATTCGAGGAGAACTGAATTTTGATTCAGATTGGGAGACCTATGTTAATACAATGAATGAAATAGGACTTGAAGAATGGGTTTCCATTTATCAGACAGCATATGACAGTCTCTCTGCTTGAGTAAATGCATGCTGCGCCAGACAGAGTCCTACTCTGTCTGGCATTTTTCAAAATTTCAGAGGTATATGCTATGAAAGAAAAGAAAAAAAAGAACCTTTCCTGGAAGCTTATCAAAAATAAATGGCAACTTCTTGTCATGTTTTTACTACCGCTCAGCTGGTATATTATTTTCTGTTATGTTCCCATGTACGGTATTCAGCTGGCTTTTCGTGATTATAATCCTCTGCGCGGATATCTGGGAAGTCCTTTTGTAGGACTACGTTGGTTCCAGCAGTTTTTTTCATCCTACTATTGGAAAACCATTATTTGGAATACTTTTTCCATCAGTGTATATTCTATTATTTTCGGTTTTCCTGTTCCTATTATACTGGCAATCATTATAAATGAACTGCCGGGCAGAAAATTTAAAAAACTTCTTCAAAATATTACTTACATTCCTCATTTTATTTCAATTGTGGTTTTATGTGGAATGCTTTATCTGTTTTTATCTCCACAGTATGGCATTATTAACACCATTCTGGAATCCTTTGGGCTGCAGCCTGTTGGCTTTCTGGAATCCTCCAAATATTTTAAGGGAGTTTATGTAGTCTCTGAAATATGGCAGGAAAGCGGATGGAGTTCCATTATATACATTGCCGCACTGGCAGGTATCGACCCTTCTTTATATGAAGCAGCTAAAATCGACGGGGCAGGACGTTTGAAACGAATCATTCATGTTTCTCTGCCGGGAATTATACCTACCATTGTCACTCTGTTGATTCTGAAGATTGGACAAATTATGAGTATTGGATTTGAAAAAGCATATTTGCTGCAAAATGATCTTAATCTAACCTCCAGTGAGATCATTTCCACACTCGTATATAAACAGGGAATTCTACAGGGAAATATAGGATATGCCACTGCTGTCGGTTTAATGAATTCCTGCCTTAATTTATTATTGATTATTTTTGCCAATCAATTTTGCAAGAAATTTTTTGACACCAGTCTCTGGTAGAAAAGGAGATGATTATTCATGTGGAAAAAGAAAAGCAAAAGCGATAAAGCATTCGATTTGGCTCTGATTTTTATAAGTCTCCTTATCATGATTGTCATTGCCTATCCGTTATATTTTGTAATTATTGCTTCTTTCAGCCAGCCTGAGGCAGTATTAAATGGAAAACTCCGTTTTCTTCCCATAGGGTTCAATCTGGAGTCCTATCAGATGGTACTTCAGGAGAAAAAAGTATGGATTGGTTATAAAAATACTCTTATTTATACGGTTCTTGGAACCATTATAAATCTGACCTTAACAACGCTGGGTGCTTACTCTTTGTCGAGGAAGGATATGCCGGCAAGGACTTTACTTACCTTTGTGATATCCTTTACCATGCTTTTTGGAGGAGGAATGATTCCTGTATACATGGTAGTAAAAAATCTGAAACTTACTGATAGCATATGGGCAATGGTTATTCCCAATGCAATTGCCACATACAATCTGCTTGTCATGAAAAACTATTTCCAAAGCAGTATTCCGGACGAACTTCAAGAAGCTGCTGCAATAGATGGATGCGACCATTTCAGGACGCTCATAAAAGTAGTTCTTCCTCTATCCACCCCGATTATCGCTGTAATCGTTCTTTTCTATGCGGTAGGGCACTGGAATGCATTTTTCAATGCAGTTCTATATCTGCGCGATCAGGATCTCTTTCCGCTCCAGATTATTCTGCGGGATATTCTGCTTCAAAACAGTCTGGAGGCTGTTGGAGGAGATCTGACCGGAATGTATGAAAAAGTAATGAGAGGAGAGACCATGAAATATGCTCTTATTATTGTTGCAAGCCTTCCGGTTATTTTAATTTATCCTTTTGTTCAGAAATATTTTGTACAGGGAATTATGGTTGGTGCAATTAAAGGTTAACTATATAATACTATAGTGTAAGAAAAGGGGTAATTATGAATAAACCAAATTTAATTTATGTTTTTGCTGATCAACTGCGTTATTTCAGTCTCGGATATGCGGGAGACAAAAAAGCACAGACTCCCAATATCGATAATCTAAGTAAAGAATGCACAGATCTCTATCAGACTGTTTCAGGGCATCCTGTCTGTGCACCATATCGAGCTTCTCTTTTTACCGGAAAATATACGACAAGTACAGGAATGGTAATCAATGAAATCCGAATGAACACAAACCATCATACCTTTGCAGATGTTCTAAACGAAAATGGCTATGAAACCGCTTATATTGGGAAATGGCACTTATATGCAGCTGAGCTTGGTAATCATTACGATACAAAAAATTCCTACATTCCCAAAGGTCCTGACCGCCTTGGATTCAATGATTACTTTGCTGCTTACAATTTTCGACATGAGTACGAACCCGGAATTGCTTATTATCATCTGGATAGCCCTGAAAAAATATATTATGACAAGTACGAACCGGACGCTCAGACCGATATGACTATTCAGCAGTTAAAACGTCTAAGCGTTTCTAACAAGCCTTTTGCGCTATTTCTGTCCATAGGAACTCCTCATGATCCCTGGATTCCGGAAAATGTACCTGCTGATTGTCTAAAAAGATTTCAGAACACAGATTTTCATCTTCCTGAAAACTATCTTTCTGAAAATGATCCCCATGCAGATGCCTGGGCTTGCCTTTCTTCTGAAGAAAGAAAACAACTGACTGATTGGATGCGAGTTTATTATGCAATGACTGCCAATCTTGATGATAATATTGGCAGACTTCTTAGTGCTATTAAAGAAATGGGTCTTGATCAAAACTCCATTATTGTCTTTACTTCTGATCATGGCGAAATGTTCGGAGCCCATGGGCGCAGAGCAAAAAATATCTTTTATGAAGAGGCCATCCGCGTTCCATTTCTTATAAAATGGAAAGATCACTTGGCAGAAGGCATAAAAAGAGATTTTGTTTTTAATACAGTGGACATTATGCCAAGCCTGCTTTCTTTGATGGGTCTTCCCATCCCTGATGAAGTAGAAGGAACTGATCTGAGCAGATGTATTATGGGAGAACAGGATACTGAAAACGGCGCTCTGATGATGTGTACCGGTCCCACCGCAGTTTTCGGAGATGGTCAGGAATGGCGCGCTTTTCGGACGAAGAAATATACCTATGCCGTTTTTAAATCAGACGGCCAAGAATTCTTATTTGATGATCAGTCTGATCCTCTTCAGATGAATAACCTTATCAAAAAAAAGGAGTATCAGGATATTGCAGAAGATCTAAGAAACAAAATGTATAAGAAAATGAAGCAGATAAATGATACTTTTGAAAATAACAGCTATTATGAAAAAAACTGGATAAAAGATCGAATCATTCAACATACAGCTACTTTAACATAATAAATATTCCTTTTTCCGGAGCCGGCATAGCCGGCTCCTGTTTATAAAACAGTTATTAACTGTTTATCTCTACAAATTGTCTAATCTTTTCTTCTTCCGCCTTGACTGATCCCTGTATCATGGGATTCCTTCCGCCGCCACGGCCATTCAGGGCTTCGTTGAAGCTTTTCCCAAAGGCAGCCACATCCATACTGGCAGAACAGATCACATATTTATAGCCTTCCCCGTCATTTCCGGAAAAGACGGCCGCGAAGTCTGCCTTCTTCGACAGCCGGTCTGCCAGCATGCGAATCTCCACCGGGTTCAGATCTTCCACAAACCGTATCACCCGGTCCGTTCCCTCCGGCACCTCTTCCACCAGTCTGTCCAATGTTTTCTGCTTCAGCGCCACATTTGCGGCCTTCAGCTCCTGGAGCTGCTCCTGCAGCCTCCTTACCGCCTCTGCCGTTTCCTTCGGGGGCACCGAAAGCAGCGCGGAAATTTCCTTAATATTCTGATGCTTTTCCTCATAATCCTCCAGAGCCTTCCAGCCTATCTGCAGGCTGATGCGGATGCCGGATTTATAGTGTTCGGAGGCCACCGCCTTAATGGGGCCGATCTGGCCGGTCCGCTTCACATGGGTGCCACAGCAGGCACACACATCCGAGCCGGGGATTGTGATGATCCTCACCTGTCCCTCCAGCTCCTTTTTGCTCCGATAGTCCAGGTTTTTTAATTCGTCCTCCGAAGGATAGTCCTCCCGGATTTCCAGGTCCGCAAGCACCGCCTCATTCGCTTCCCGCTCCACCCGGATGATTTCTTTTTCGGAAAGCATGCCGGAAAAATCCACGGTGACGCAGTCCTTTCCCATATGAAAGCCGATGTTGTCATATCCAAAGATCCGGTGAACAATTCCGGAAAAAATATGCTCACCGGAATGCTGCTGCATGAGCCGGAATCTGCGGTCCCAGTCCAGTTTTCCGCACACTCTGCTTCCCGGCTCCAGCGGGCCGTCGCAGATATGAACCACATCCTCTCCTGCTTCCTGCGTATCCAGGACCCGGACTTCTCCCAGCGTTCCCTGATCTCCCGGCTGTCCTCCTCCTTCCGGGTAAAAGGCGGTCTGATCCAGAATCACCTCCCAGCCCTGCTTTCCTTTCCGGCAGTCCGTCACTCTGGCATCAAACGCACGGCAGTATGCATCTTCGTAATAAAGTCTCTTCGTCATGTTCATCCGCATTCCTTTCCGTCTTTTGGCAGTCTTTTTTCGTGGGCTTCCATCACCTGCTCCCAGAAGCGGCGAAGTCCGTTTCGGAGTTCATTTTTTTCTTCCCCGCTTCCGGGAATATGGTCTTCATCCACGAAATACAGTCCGGTTTCCATATCCACGGAAATGCAGTCCAGCGGAAAGCCCTTTTCCTTCTGGCGTCTGGGCTGATCCACCAGCCAGAAGCTCTCTCCGCTGATGTCTTCCCCGTCGTGTTCATACTTTTCCGTTTCGCTGAAAATGACGCAGATGCCGTTCTGGTAACGCGCCCTGCACCTTCCGCCGAACCGGGCGGCAATAGCGGCATAGTATTCGGTCATCTCCGGATCTGTCAGAATTTTTCCGTTCCGCCTTCTCACATGGACTCCCGGCTGCTCCTCCTCTGAAAGCCCATCGATAATCAGCCCGCTGTCGCAGGAAAAAACAGGACGTTTCAGAATCCGGTAATAATATTCCGCCTTTCCTCTGGCGTTTTCCAGCGGAGTGTGTCCGTATTCCTCCGGCTCTCCAGGCGGGTCCGGCAGCTCGTTCAGTCCGATAACTTCAATTTCGGTTCCGGAAAGATAGTCCTTCATCAGTTGTAGCTTCGCCGGATTTGTGGTTCCGTAGATCATCTGCATTTTTCGTTTCCTCTAAATCTGCATGAGAGAGGTCTGACGGCAGACCTCTCTCATATATCATTCTTCCGCTGCATAATTCAGCCGGACCGTGATCATGGCTGTTTTCTCTCTGGAGCTGGTGTCAA
This sequence comes from Candidatus Eisenbergiella stercoravium, assembly GCA_019113175.1. Lineage (GTDB taxonomy): Bacteria > Bacillota > Clostridia > Lachnospirales > Lachnospiraceae > Eisenbergiella > Eisenbergiella stercoravium. The sequence continues at coordinate 7,205 of DXHY01000015.1, forward strand.
ATGCTCCGTCATAGGTGTATTCTCCAGAGCCGGAGTTCTTCGCTGTGATCTGAAATACGCCAAGGCTTGCAGAAAGAAGCTTTCCGGGCCGGCATCCGGTTCCGGCCGCCATGATATCGATTCTCTGCTTCGCGTTTTCCGTAGCCTTCTGAATCAGATCAAGCTTCACCTCATCCAGTGTGGTGCAGTAGTATTCCGGAGAATTGGATACGAACTGCACGCCGGATTCAATGAGCTGTGTGATGTCTCTGGAAATCTGCTCCACCTTGTCAATATCCGTGGATGTAACGGTCAGGCTCTGATAAAGATCATAGCCATCGGGATAATCCCGGATATAATTGCCGTTCTCATCATACTCGGTACGATAACGCTGGGAAATGTCAACCGAACTGAAAACCAGCTCATCTTCGGATACCCCGTTTTCCAGCAGATACTGCCGTACCACCTCAGAATCGTTTTTAATAACCGCATAGGCGTCCGAGGTAGTAACCCCGTAGGCGGAAAAGCTTCCCCTCCACACGATCAGATCCGATTCAAAATCGCAGCTTGCAGAGCCTGTTGCCGTCAGTCCCCCGCCTCCGGATGTCTTCTTGTAGCTCACCAGGCTCGTGGACAGTATGACCACACAGGCCACGGCGGTAATGCCCGCAATCAGAGCGATGATGATTCCCTTCCATTCACGGATTCCATTCCTCCGGCTTCCGTTTTCCCTGTCCTCCCAGTCTCTTCTTCCCTCCATACCTCTCCTTCCTTTCTTTGCGGCCGCATCATCTGCAGTGCCTTTTTCACGCTTCAACGGCGTTTCTCTTTATACATGAATGATCGCATACAGGTAGGAATCCTGGATGCAGCCGTTTTTAAAGATGCTCTTGCGCTTGATCCCTTCCAGCGTAAACCCGGCCTTTTCCAGCACGCCGCGAGATGCGAGGTTGGTGGAAAATGGCTCCGCGCTGATGCGGATGAGCTTGTAACGGCGGAACGCCTCTTCACACATCTTCTGTACAGCCTCCGTCATGATTCCTTTCCGCCAGAACGGCTCGCCCAGCCAGTATCCCAGCTCCGCGCTTCTGCTGTATACGTCGTCTCCAAACAGCAGGCTTATACTGCCCACCGCTTCCCCGTCAATCACAATGGCCCTGGAAAACTGGGTTTTTCCTTCTTTTTCCATACAGTCCCTTACAAACCATTCTGCATCTTCTTTCGTATAAGGATAGGGAAAGGAATCCCTGAGCCTTCCCGCAATTTTTTCATTATTCGCATATTTTGCTACAGACGGAATATACTCCTCAGACCACTCTTCCAACGTGAATTTCATATTTTCCTCTTTTCCTGCGGCCACAGGCCGCATTTCATTAAACGGGGAAAACGGTAACGCCGTTTTCCGCCTCCATTCCAGCGCCTTTTTCAATGAATGTACAATTCCGGCGCTTCGCTTCATATTCCAGATTCTACTGTATTCGCTGCTTTCAGTTCCATTCCGGAAACGCCGCGGCCCCGTCTGTCAGACGGACTGCGGCTGAAGCATTGACGGAAGCCCTCCGTTTGTAGTGGTTCTAATTAAAAATGCGGGTAATGATTCGTTCATTGCTTTTTCTCCAAAAAAGAAAACCGCCGGATTCTTTGAAGATTTTCAAATCAATCCATGCGGTTTCCTGATTTTCCTCTTTTCAGACCACACAGACACAAGCCTCTCACGTACCTGTATCTGTCAATTCAGCTACAAGTACCGGAAGTTCCTGGACATGCCCATGCGCATCATCATATTCGATTTTGCAGCGGTTGTCAGTAAGCTCATGTCTCTCTCCTGCCGGTTCTGATCTCAGTTTCAGGCATTCAGCCGGCCCGTCTGCCCGTGCTGAATATCATATCTGGAGTTAGTGTAACAAAAGAATCGGAAAAGGTCAACCGGGTTAAGAAACTTTTTACTCCAAAATTTTCTAAAAACGTTACTATTCACAGCCGATTCAGAATGAACAACACGCGCTTCGTGCCTGCACGTAAGCACGTGTTGTTCATTCTGAATCAGGACTGCGAAGCAGTCACCCCACCCCATGAGCAGCCTTAGCTCCGTAAGGAGCGGGACTGGAGCCTCGACAGAGGCGACGGGTGCGAATGTGGGTGGGGTGCTGTGAATAGTATCCTAAAAACCGGAATGAGAATCTGCCTCCTGTAAAAACAGCAGGCACACGGCAGCCTTTGCTTCGTATACTCTTTCCGGCTCCAGCATCCCCGTTTTCTCATCCCGTTTCATCACGGTCAGGCTGCCGCTGTTCTGCCCTGCCGCAAGGAGCCATTTCCCGGATGGCGAGAGGCTGAAGCCTCTGGGATTGCTGCCGCCTGCAGGCGCCCACTGAACCGGGATAAGCCCGCCCCTTTCCACTGCAAAAACGGCAATGCTGTCATGTCCTCTGTTGCCCGCATAGAGGTATCTTCCGTCCGGAGAGATCTGAATTCCTCCCACATGGCTTTCCGTCTTCACATTCCGATCTGAGAGGTCATCCCCGGTCTCCGGCAGCGTGGATATTTTCTGCATCAGTGTAAGCTCCTGCCCGCTCCATTCCAGCACGGCGATCTCGTTGGAAAGCTCACAGGAAACAAAGATTCTGTTTTCATGGAAAGCCAGGCTTCTCGGTCCGCTCCCCTCCGGAAGTTCAAAACGCAGAAACGGCAAAGAATCGTCCGGGCCTCCGGCTTCGTTCAGCCGGTATGCTTCTATGGTGTCCAGTCCCAAATCAGTTATCCACAGAATCCCTCTGTAAACGCTGCTGCTGTGCACATGCGGAATCTTTTTTTTCGTGTATTGTGGATAACTTTTCTTTATATGGCACGGACTGCCTCCCGGTTTGTGCCGGAGAAGAAGCTCCAGAGCCTTCAGACTACCATCCTCCTTCAGAGAAAAGGCACTCATGCTTCCCCCGTTGTAATTTGCCGTATACACATACTGCGGACGCTTTCCCTCCGGCGCGCAGTCCACATGGCAGGGGGCCGCCCCCATGACTGGCAGGCGGTTGAGAAAACGCAGCGTTCCATCCTCCCGTACCTCATAGGCGCTGAGTGCGCCTCCCTTCGTCCCTTCATAGTCATCCAGCTCGTTCACCGCATACAGATTCTTCCGATCCGAAGAGAGCGCCAGCCAGGAAGCGTTCTGTGCTTCAGACAGGCTCTCCCTTTCAAACAGTTCCCCCGTCGTTTCATCGAATTCAAATCGGGTAATTCCATTTCCATCTCCGTGATAAACGGTTCCTTCTCCCGTAAGCACGGGCGCATTATAGCTTCCAACATAAAGCTGCTTCATCATTGCCTCCTGCCGCCGAAGGGCGGCTTTCCTTCAATCCTCATGAACCCGGTACAGATATGCCCTTCCCTTCTTTCCCACCCGCTCCACCACGCCCGCATCCATCAGGATCGGGAGTGCCGACTGGGCCAGCGCCGGGCGTATATGAGCCTTCCCTGCAAATTCCCGGAAGGTAAAGGGTTCCTCCAGATCATACGGGACAAACTGCATATAGTCCTGAGGACAATCGATGCTTACCTCCTCCACGATCCGGGTGGGGATACGGTCAAACCGGGTGGAGCCCTTCTTTTTATCCCGGCTCCAGCCGTTCAGAAGCCTGTATTCCTCCATATCGAGAAGAACCAGCTTCAGATGCAGACCGTCCCGGAGCAGATAGTTCCTGATCCGGTACAGCTCCTTAAAGGCCATGTAGGGATTTCCCGTAAGCGGAGATTTTCTGGGGCTGGAGAGCTCGCCGGTTTCCTCATCGATCCAGATCAGCCTCTTTTCATGGGGAATGGGATAAACGATGGTCACCGGACAGATGGGAAGAAACCGATCCAGCTTTTCCCGAAGCCTGTCAAAGCTCCGAGTCTGAATTTCCAGGATTTCCTCTCCCGTATAAATATCTGCCACACAGCCGCCGATGGGAATCTCATGCATGCTTTCATCCGGCGCGTAATAGCTTTTCAGGATGGCGTGGACCGTCTTCTCCGAAAGCGTACCGATTCCGTTTCTCTCCCTGTCCTTTCCCGTTATTTTTTCTTTTGCCCAAATAAAACGTTCCTGATCTTTCATCTTTTTGACTGAAAATGTTTGCCATTTTCCGCTTAAGTGTTTATACTGTAAACAAAAGTAGCTTTTATGCCGCCGCAGGGCGGCGGAAAGGAGTGCCCCATGAAAATGATATTGACAATCGTGCGCAACGAGGATGCACCCCTGCTTCTCAACGAGCTGAATGAGAAGAAGTACTACGTCACAAAGCTCGCCACGACAGGCGGATTCCTGAAGAGAGGAAACACCACCCTCCTTATGGGAATCGAGGACAACCAGGTGGAAGAGGTCTGCGAGATCATCCGGCAGCATTCCGGAAAACGGCAGCAGATCATGTATACGCCGCCGGCACCTTCCAACGTTAATGTTTATAACTCAGTCTCCTCCGTTCCCGTAAATGTAGAAGTAGGAGGGGCTACCATCTTCATTCTTCCTGTGGAGGAAGAGCGCAAGGTATAAGGAATAAAATACTTTTTGATCGGATGTGGGAAGTTCCTTCTCCTGTCCGATTACGCGATGTGGGCAGCAGCTTCGGATCATCCATCCGGGCTGCTGCTTTTTTCTGTGCCGGCCAGGGTTCTGAAGCCGGAAAGTCAACCTCCTCCTCCACCGCTGTTATTCTGCCGTTAAAGTGTCATATTCTGTCCGGATGCGTTCCGCGATCTGCTCCATCTTCTCAAGCTCCTGCTGATAATTTTCCGAAGTGATCCGGTAATGATCCTGCGCCATTTCCTCCACCATCCAGTGGTTGATGTCCTCATTAAAATGAATGGGGTCCATATAGAGATCAAGATCCAGAATCACATCCTCCTCATCCTGAAAATAATACAGCCTCACGTTGTCATAGGGAAGAAGCCGTCCCATAGACGCCCTCGCCGCATACAGGCTCTGCTCAAGCTGGCCGCTTCTGATCATGTTATCCCACCAGAGCAGGGAATAGGGCGGATAGAAAATGTAAAAGACCGTATCCGGATTTTCCTGCACCATCCGCTCCAGGATGTCGACATTTCCGTCGATATTTGGCCGGTATTCCTCCTCCGTCCTCTCTTCCGCAATTTCCTGAGGCCTGCCATAGTTGGCAAGGGCGTCACTTCTGGAAAAGGTGTGGTACTGAGCCCAGTTGTAGGAAGCGCCTTCGTCATAATCCTCCAGGAAGGTTTCCGCGATCATGTAAGGGATATCCTCAAAGATCACATCCTTATTCAGCAGATATTTGACATCCGTAAATGGATTTTCGTCATACAGATAAAGCGGCATGGTTTCATCCGGAAATTCCGTATCCGGATCTCCGGAAAGGGCGAACAGATCCAGGCTGTAGAACACATAGTCCAGTTTTCTTTCCTCTGCCGCCATCCGTATATAATAATCCAGCTGAGCGGTCACACCGGAGCTTTTGATCGCCTTGACCGACTTTGTACCGAAGGCCTCATCAAACCAGCGGTTATTGAAATTTTCTGCCGTTGAGGAGCCCGCAAGCACGCTGTCATATTCAAAATTCCGCAGGGTGCCGGGCACCTGATATTCTTTTTTCGTAAGCACAGCCTTCAGTGGGCCGAGTGGTTCATGGTAATGAAAAAACGGGTCGAACACGAACACCAGCCCGGCCGCAAACAGCAGAAGAACCGCGGCCGCAAGAAAAAAACGCCTTAAAAATTTTTCATACATGCTGTTTTTACTTTCCTGTTACTAAAAACTGAAGTATACAAAGGTACTCACCCCGGACAGGGAAATCACGGACCATGCGAACAGAAATGCCAGCCACATGGTGAACCGGAAGCTGATCTCCTTCCGCGAAATGATCTGTACCGTATTTTTCCGGGTAAGCACAAAGAAGCTCACTGCCAGCATAAAAATCATGGCAGCGATCTGAGCCGCTCCCACCAGAGAAGGGGCGATCAGGGAAAGCGCCTTGGTCACAATGTAGATCTCCGACGGTTCCATGGCCGCAGCCATCTGCACCAGTTGTCCGTCCACATGGAAGGAAAAGATCCGGGACAGGAGCAGAAAGCCGTCCTGAATGCTATCCGCACGGAAGAAAACAAAGGCCATGCAGACATAGGCAAACGTGGCAAGCTGACACAAAAGGCGCAGCGCCCTGTTCCGGATTCCTTTATCCTGCAGTTTTCTTCCCGCATTTTTCTCTCCAGACGCTTTTCTGTTTCCGACAATTCCCGCAACCGCGACGCCAAGACCGTGCAGAAAGCCCCAGAATACGAACGTCCAGTTGGCGCCATGCCACAGGCCGCTCACCAGGAAGGTGATCATGGTGTTCACAAAGGTTCTGAGCTTTCCCTTCCGGCTGCCTCCCAGCGGAAAATACACGTAGGTCTGCAGAAAGCGGCTGAGCGTCATATGCCACCGTTTCCAGAAATCCTTCACGGATGTCGCCCGGTATGGGGAGTTAAAGTTCTCCGGGATCTCGATCCGGAACATTTTTCCCACGCCGATAGCCATATCGGAATAACCGCTGAAGTCAAAATACAGCTCCAGCGTATATCCCACCGCCGCTGCAAGAGCCGCAGGCGCATCCAGGGCGGCGATATTTTCATAGCCGTAATTCACCGCAAGAGCCAGCGTATCCGCAAGAAGCACCTTTTTTGCTAGGCCGATGGAAAACTGCATCACGCCCCTGGAGAAGCTTTCCGCCGAAAACCGCCTTCTCGTTTCATCCTGAAACTGGGGAACCGTCGATGCGTGCAGGACGATGGGCCCTGAGATCAGAGACGGAAAGAAGGTCACAAAGCTGAGATAGTCCATCAGACCATAATGAGGCGCATCTCCCCTGCAGCGGTCAATCAGATAAGACAGCTGCTGGAAGGTGAAAAAACTGATACCCAGTGGCAGCAGAATATTCCGGGTCTGAAAATCTGCTCCGAAAACCGCATTGACGTTCTCAACAAAAAAATTGTAATACTTAAAGATCCCCAGCGCGCCGATATTGACCACGCAGCCGGTAATGAGCAGAAATCTTCTCATCCGCGGCGTATCCCGCCCGGAAAGGAAAAAGCTGACTCCAAAATTAAAGAGACAGCTTCCCAGCATGACCCAGAGGAAGCTGACGTTATACCAGGCATAAAACCACAGGGACATCCCGATGAGATATCCCTGCGCCAGTTTGTACCGCTTCAGCCTGTTTAACAGATACCAGCCCGCTAAACTGAGCGGAAGAAATACAAAAATGAAAAAATAAGAATTAAACAGCATCTGTGGCTCCGATCTATTTTCTGGATTCGATAAACCGCTTCACTTCTTCCACCTGGGGCATGACGCGGAGCGCTCCCTTTCTGGTGGTGATGATGGAAGCCGCCGCATTGGCGAAGGTGAGCATTTCCTTCAGTCTCTCCTCATTCAGACCGTCCAGACCGTATTCCAGCACATAGTGCAGACAACAGCCGCCAAAGGTATCGCCGGCTCCCGTCGTTTCGATGGTTTCCTTCTGAATAAAGGACGGAAGTTCCACGCGCAGATCCTTATAGTAGGCACGGCTTCCATCCCTTCCCATGGAAAGCAGAATCAGCGGAATGTCATATTCCTGACGGAGCTTTTCGATTCCCTTATCAAAATCCTCCTCGCCCGTGAACCACTGGATTTCGTTGTCGGAAATCTTCAGCACATCACACTGCGTAAGACCGTATGCCACCTGCTCCTTCGCATCGTCCAGAGATTTCCACAGCGGAGGGCGCAGATTCGGATCGAAGGAAACCACCGCTCCCGCCTCCTTTGCAAGACGGATGGCCTTCTTTGTGGCTTCCCGCACTCCTTCATGAGTCATGGAAAGCGTTCCGAAATGAAACAGCTTTGCGCTCTTCACCAGCTCTTCATTCACTTCATCCGCCGTAAGGAGCATATCCGCTCCGGGATTTCTGTAGAAGGAAAAGTCCCTGTCCCCGTCCTCGAAGGTCTGTACGAAGGCCAGGGTAGTTCTTGCATCCTCATCCACAATCAGATTGGAGGTGTCAATTCCTACCTCTTCCAGAACGGACTTCAGCTTCAGTCCGAAAATATCCTTCCCCACCTTGCCGATAAAAGCCGTAGGATGGCCGAAGCGGTTGAGCATGGCCAGCACATTGCAGGGCGCGCCGCCTGGATTTGCCTCAAACATGGTGTTTCCCTGTGCGCTCTTTCCATTGTCCGTAAAATCAATCAGCAGTTCTCCCAGCGTTACAACATCAAATTTTTTCATGATTACCTCTATTCCGCCGCCAGAGACGGCATTTCTTATGAAAAGAATGGCGGCAGCCATTCTTTGGCAGGACCCCAAGGTTCCTGCCGGCCTCTATTCCGCCGCCAGAGGCGGCATGTTTTAGTTTTATTGTAACAGCAACCCCTGAAAAATGAAACATATTTTTCCCATATCTTAATTTTTTCTAAATACCGGTAAAATACAGGATAAATGGCGGTTGATATGTTATACTGAGCCCAGAGCAGCAGACTGGAACTGTTGTCAGCGGCAGATTGAAAATCTGACCCGCCGGCTTCAGCGTAGAAACGCTTCGGAATGGAGGAAATTATGGATATTACAGAAGGAATCAGAAAAATTTTTCTTGCAGGCGTAGGCGCAGTTGCCACAACCGGAGAAGCGGCGAAGAGCCTGATCGACACCCTGGTGGAAAAGGGTGAGCTCACCGTGGAACAGGGAAAGGCCCTGAACGAGGAGCTGAAAAAGAACGCCAAAGAGAAAATGAACCGGCACGTTACGGTCCATGTGGTGAATGAATTCAGGGATGTGTATTCCGCCGTGGATAAAATGTCCAGAGAGGAGCTTGAGTCTCTGAAGGAACGTCTGAATGAGCTGACTGCGGAAAAAGATGAGGCTTCGGAGGATATGTCTCAGGAAACGACGCAGGATATGACAGCTTCCAGAGCTACGGTGGACGGGGAAGAAAATCCTGACAATTCCGCAGAATCCTGACAGAAAAATATTTCCAGTAATCGGATAGGGGAAGTTTCTTTCCCTATCTGATAATGTAATTCGCACAGCTTACGGCATAAATGCCGTGAGCTGTGCTTTTTTATTTTCAAATCACAAAAACGGAACCATATAAACCGGAAGCATCAGAATATCTCCATCCTTCTGCATATCTTTTGTATAAACAAGATACTTTTCCAGAATCCGCCCGGAAAATTTTTCCGAGAATTTATCCAGAGACGCGTGGGTTTTATATCCCGATGACTTTACTTCAATGGGACATATTTTATTTCTTCTGGAAAGTATGAAATCTATCTCATGGTTTCGTCTTGTTTTTTCATTGAAAAATGTATGGTAGAACAATTCATTTCCATTTGCTGTCAGCATCTGAGCAACCACATTCTCATACATATATCCAAGGTTCACTCCCAGTTTATCGTTGAGGAGCTTTTCATAAATTATATTTTCCGTAAAATCCCTGTCCTTAAAAGCCAAGGTTGCAAACAGACCAGTATCTGCAAGAAAAAGCTTGAATCTCTCCAAGTCCTTATGATTTGCCATTCCGGCGTTCGGATCATCTGCATGATAAGCAGCAACTACTGTTTTGGAGTCCTTCATTTCTGCAATTAACTCCAGAATGCTGTCCGCTCTCTCATTCGCAAGCACACTGGAAACCTGATATCTGGAAGCATTTTTATTCAGCTGTGCAGGAATCGCATCAAACAGCATTGAAATTCTTCCGGTCGGGTCTATTTTTCTGAAATCATCCTCATACAGATTCAGAATATCTCTCTTTACCGCATCAACCCGTTTGAAATTATTCGTCTGAAGATATTCGTCAACTGCCTGCGGCATTCCTCCCACCAGCATATACAGCCGAAAATCCCTCATCAGCCTTCTGTTTGCCTGCTCTCCAACCGGTTTTCGATTTTCAAAACAGCTTTTCAAAAGCTTTATTGTCGTCTGATCTCCCAGCGCCCAGAGAAATTCCTCATAATCCATGGGATACATACTGAGTTTGCGTTCCTCGCTCGGAATGAGAATATCCTTTACATTCTTTTTGATTGAGATCAGCGAACCTGTCTCTATATAATCATATCTTCCATCCTTTACCAGCGCCTTTATTGCCTGTCTTGCAGGCGGGAACAGCTGCACCTCATCAAAAATGATAAGGGATTTCCGTTCTACCAGATCTGTTCTGTATTGCAGCTGAAGCTGAAGAAAGAGAAAATTCAGATCCGAGAGATCTTTAAAAAGTTCCCTGACTGCTGGAGAAGCAATGGAAAAATCAATCATAATATAGCTTTCATATTCTTTTTTCCCGAACGCTTCCACCACTGTAGACTTTCCGACCCGTCTTGCGCCCTCAATCATCAGCGCAGTTTTTCCCCGGGATTCTTCTTTCCACTGTAAAAGCCTGTCATATATCTTTCTTTGAAACATGTTGCTTTTCCTTCCAAATGCATTCTTTTCCTGTCCTTCTTATTATACACAAAATCGCTGTTTTTATAAAGCGTTTTTTCTTCAAAATCGCTGTTTTTATTTATCCAAATTCCCTCAAAATCGCTATTTTTGATATTATTTAGAATGTTTGTCAGAATAGCCACTGTTTCCATTTCAATAAAACCATCAGTCAATCCGGTAAATATCCACAGCCGCAGTTCCGGAAACCTCCACCGTCACATTCCCCTTTTTCTGGTCTGACGGCATCTCCATCACCGCGAGGACCTGACCGTTTTCCGCGGAAGCTTCAAGCAGCTCTCCATCCGCAAGAAGAGAAAAGTCGTTAAGATTCTTTCCGATTTCATAGACCTCCGATCCTACTCCCAGCTTTCCACAGGAGGAAACGTAAGTGATGGGAGTGCCGTAAAGGTTGATGGAATAGTCGGAAGGCTTCTCCATATGAATACAGATTTCCAGCGCGCCGTCCCTCTGTGACATGCAGAAAACCTTTCCCTCTCCATTGGAGGAATGGACGGCGCTTCTTGCCTTAAGAAAGCTGTCCACGGGAAGCTGTCTGAGGCGGTATCCTTCTTTTATTTTAACAAGAGAAAGCTTTCTGGGAAGACCCATGGCTCCTGTATACAGCTTATTTTTATTCTTTGTTCTCAGCCATGGAATCAGAATCACATCCTCCGTCCTCCAGATAGTCTGGGCAGCATAAGGAAGCGCAGTCTTCCAGGCCTTCCGTCTGATGCCGTCCGGTTTGAATTCATAACCGTCAAAGTCTCCGGTGAAATAATATCCGTCTGCGCTGTAGAACACCCATTTTTCCCCGCCGCCTTCCACTGGAAGCTTTCTGAGATCCGGGCACTCCCACGCCCCTTCCAGCGTCAGCGTCTGAGATTTCTTCCAGCTTTTCAGATCCTTTGACCGTAGGATGGCGAAATCATTTTCCCGAAGATACAGAACCATATAATAGGCTCCGCTTTCCTCGTGCCAGTATACCTTGGGATCCCGGTTCTCTTCCGCAAGCTGCCTGACCGCCGCGCCCTCCATCCGCTTCAGCGTCTCTCCGCCGTCCGTGCTGACGGCAATCCTCTGGGTGAAGGTCTTTCCCCGGCTCCACTCCGATTTGCTTCCCGCACAGGTATAAAAATAAACCTGCGCGTCGTTATCCAGGCCCAGCATCCCTCTCTCATTCACGATGCCGCTTCCGGAATACACGGTTCCGTCCTCATCCGGGTACAGAATGGTTTCCTTTCTTTCCCAGTGCAGCAGATCACTGCTCACCGCATGCCCCCAGCACATATTTTCCCATCTGGTGTCAAAGGGATTGTGCTGGTAAAACAGATGATAAATTCCGTTCTGATACAGCAGACCATTGGGATCGTTGATCCATCCCGTATCCGCCGTGAAGTGAATCAGCGGATGGGACTGGCAGACCTGAGGAATGCTGTCGGAAAGAGAAATGGCATCCAGAAAACCATTCGGAACATCTCCCTCTACTCTTATTTTCCTGCCTTCATGCTTTTCCACATTCAGCGGTGCATAATAATGGAAGGAATAATAGCCCTCTTCATCCTCGCTGACCGGAATCTGAAATTCAAAAATCTTCCCTTCCTGCACGGAAAAGGAGACCGTCTTCGTTTCCTTTTCTGCACAGATGGGAATGAGCAGATACTTTTTGTTGATCCGAATATATTTTTTCACTGCCTGCTTCCCCCTTTCCATTCCAAAAAAATCTCCTGTCCGGACATCTGATTTTCTTCCGGCTCATTCTTCTCAGCCCAGCTTATCTTCCCATTCCTTTTCTCTGAATCCCGTAAGAACATAATCATCAGCAACGATCAACGGCCGCTTTACCAGCATCCCGTCCGTTGCGAGAAGCCTGATCTGCTCTTCCTCGCTCATGGCGGGAAGCTTCTCTTTCAGATTCAGCTCCTTATATTTCATTCCGCTGGTATTGAAAAATTTCTTTAACGGAAGGCCGCTTCTGGCAATCCAGGTCTTCAGCTCTTCCTCTGTGGGATTCTTTTCCACAATATGCCTGTCCTCATAGCTGATCTTTCTCTCATCCAGCCACTTTTTCGCCTTCTGACAGGTAGAACATTTCGGGTATTCCACAAATAAAATCATGTTAATCCTCACTCCGGAGCGGAGCAAAACTCTGCTTCGCCCTAATCTCCTTTTTACATTAATCTTTTCTCTTACAGCTGGGGCACGATTACATCCATGCACCGCTTCGTCATGCTTCCCGCATCCCGGCTTTCCGCATTGATGGCGATCACCGCATCCTTATCAGGCAAAACGATGGCAAGCTGTCCATATTTTCCATCCGCACGAAAGCTGTTATAAGGCCCTCTCCAGAACAGATATCCATAGCCTTCCGCTCCGTTATCGGCCTGAATACGGGACGCCTCTCTGACATATTCTGCCGGGATGAGCTGCTTTCCATTCCACATTCCCTCCTGAAGCAGAAGCTGTCCGAACCGCATCAGCTCCGTCACGCACAGAAACAGGCCGCCCGCTCCGAAGGTAAAGCCCTGCGGATCCACTTCCCAGACCGTCCGTCTGATTCCGAGCGGTGCAAAAAGTCTGGGCATGAGATAATCCACCAGACTGCAGCCAGCCCTTCTCTGCACCAGAATTCCGGCCAGATAAGGCCCTGCATTGTTATAAACGAACGTAGTTCCCGGCTCCGTCTCAAAGGGACGCGACAGACAGAAGCGCACCCAGTCCTCTTCCTCCATCACGGGCCGCTGCTCTCCCATCAGCCAGCCTTCCTTCTGCCCCAGACACATGGTGAGAAGATCCCTCACCAAAGCTTTCTGAAGATTTTCGGATGGTTGAGACGGAATTTCCTCCTCAAACACATCGCACAGCTTCTCATCCAGACTCAAAAGTCCCTCTCTGCAGGCAATTCCCACCGCCGCGCTTGTAAAGCTCTTGCTGGCGGAATACTGGTTCCGGCGTATTTCTCCGTCCCAGTCTCTTTTTACAATAATCTCCCCGCCCCTGCACACTCTCAGATTCAGAATCCGCATCTCTTCCGCATACTGATCAATTTCCCGGATGTCCATTTCCTTTTCCCCTTCCTTTTTCTCCTTTCTCACGTATTCACAAAACCAGTAATTAATATTATAAGGGAATTATAACCGGAATCAGGAGGATGTGCAATTACGGGAACTACAGGAAAGTATTTTTTTCTTTTCTGATTGATTCATACATGTTAAAGTCATAGTACAGCTAATATTGATAGAAATAGACTGTTTAACAACAGAACGATAAACCATTGTTTTTTTTGTGTAATATTGTAATATAGTCTGGTAATCTTTATACAAGGATCAAAATGAGGGGGCGCAACATCATGAAAACATTTTTTTGCAACTATATTGCAGACTTCCGGAAGGAAATTGCCGCGATCCTCCTGTGCTCCCTGTTCTGCTCCCTCCTGACGGTGGGCTGTTCGGGAATCATGAACAGGATTGTGGAAGAGACGCTCGGCAGTGCGCAGGACGGGGATGGGACTCTGTTTTTTTCTCTGGCGGCGCTGTTTTTCATGGCCTGCATCTGGGTTATTTTCATTTATCTGGAAAAAATGCTGTCCGGCCGGCTTGGGCTTCAGATTTCCCGGAGAATCCGTCAGGATGTGACGGAAAAACTGATGCGGCTGCGGTATGATTTTTTCATGGAACAGGAGGCCGGCGGTTTTCTGACCCGTCTGAATGACGATGTGCGGGATGCGGCCGACTACCTGGAAAAATTGCTTTCCACGGTGCTGTCCAACGGGATCGTCATTCTGATTCTGTCCGTCTATCTGTGTACCGTGAACCGGATTCTTTTTCTGTTTTCCATCCTGTGGATTCCCATCGTCACTCTGATTTTCCGTTCCTTTCTGAAAAGCATCGCCGCCCTTTCCAGGGAAAGAAAACAGCAGCAGGACAGGCTCACCGGCCTGATCCGGGAGGCTTTTGCCTGCACGGAAACGGAGAAAAGCTTTCTTCTGCAGGAACGGAACCTGAAAAAGCTGAATGATTCCGTAAACGATATCCTTTCTGTGGATCTGATGCAGCAGAAAAAGGAGGCCTTTCTGACGCCCTTTTCCTTCGTCACGCAGGCCCTTCCCACTCTGTCCTGCTGCCTGTTTGCGGCGTTTCTTTCCTTTCTCGGCTATGTTCAGGTACAGGAGCTGATCTCCTTTCTTGTGCTTCTCGGTTTTCTTTCCCAGCCTGTGACCGGCTTCACCTCCGTGCTCACGGATCTGAAAAAGGACAGTGTGGGCGTACAGCGGCTTATGGAGCTTCTGTCCGCTCCGGAAGAAACCTGGGAAGGAAGTCCGGTGTTCCTTTCGGAAAAAGAGCCTGTGATCTCCTTTCGCAGGGTTTCCTTTTCCTATCCCCATTCCGCTCCCGTTCTGAAACAGATCTCTTTCGAAATACAAAAGGGAGAACGGGTCGCCTTCGTGGGAAGCTCCGGTGGCGGAAAATCCACCCTCATCATGCTTATTCTCGGTCTGTATCCCGTCCGCGACGGAACGTATCTGTTATACGGCAATTCTTTTTCAGCGCTCGATCTGAAGGAGGTGCGGAAATGCTTTTCCATCGTGGCGCAGGAGCCTTTCCTCTTTCCCGATACCATCGCGGAAAATCTCCGTTACGGAAATCCGGACGCTTCCATGGAGGAAATCCGGGCCGCCATGCGCGCGGTGGGACTTGACGACTATGTATGCGGACTTCCCGACGGTTATGAAACTCTCCTGGAGGAAGGCGGAACCAATCTTTCCGGCGGGCAGAAGCAGCGTCTTTCCATCGCGAGGGCGCTTCTGAGAAAAAGTGAAATTGTGCTGATGGATGAGCCAACCTCCGCTCTGGATGCGGAGTCGGAAACGGAAATCGTCCGCCTTGCCGACACCGTCCTTCAGGGAAAAACTATCCTCACCATCGCGCACAAGCTGAACACCATCCGGAACTATGACCGCATCTATGTGCTCGACCGGGGAACCATTGCGGAATGCGGCTCCCATGAGGAGCTGATGGCAGCAGGAGGCCTGTATTACCGCTTATATACGGGAAGCCGGGAAACAGGCTCCCGGGAAAGGAAAGGATGCGACCGGAATTGAAGCATTATCTGAAGCAGCTCCATTTTGCCCTTCAGTATATCGCGGATGTGAAATGGAAATACATCCCTGCCCTGCTGGGCGTCGGACTGGGCTATTCTGGCATGAGCATCGCGGTGTCTCTGATCCCTCAGCTTCTGATCGATTCCGTGGCGTCGGGAAGCTTTCATGGCGTGGGAAGCGGACTTCTTCTTTACGGGATTTTTTTCCTGCTTTCTTCCGCCCTTGCCATCCTTTCCCAGTACGCCTACCGCCGTATTGCTCTGCGTGCCGTCTCCCGTCTGCGCATGCGGATTATGGAGAAAAAGACGAAACTTCCTCTCTCCTTTCTGGAATCCTCCCACAGCGGCGAACTGCTTTCCAGAATGCTCTATGACATGAACAAAATCGAGGAGCTTTACCGGACAAAACTGAAGGAATTTGTCAATCCGATTCTGGCGCTCATCACCAGCATCATCCCCATGCTGCTTCTGAATGTGCCCCTGACGCTTCTGCTCCTTGTGATCTCCGTCCTCTGCCTGTTCGTGAACACCACCTTTTCCGGCAGAATCAAACGGGCGGGACTTCTGGCCGCCCGTTCCAACGATGCCCTTACGGAACGGTCCGCAGACATCCTGTCCGGCCTTTTGACCATCCGGCAGTATCAGCTTGCGGACATCCTGGCAGAGCGTTACCGCACCGTCAATGAGGATTATACACAAAAAGCCTTTCAGAGACAGAAAATCAGCGCAGGACTGGAAGCCATGAACAAGGGCTTTGATATTCTCTGCAGCATCGTATTTCTTGCGGCAGGTTCCCTGATGGTTCGTTCTGGCCAGACCACCTACGGAACGCTCGTCGCTCTGATGAGCCTGGAATCCAGCCTTATCTGGGCCGCCCTGCAGGCCGGAAAACGATTTCCGGAGCTGTTTGAAAGCATTGCCAGCGTGGAACGCATCGACAGCTTTCTGAAAGAAGCGGAAGAAGAAATCCGGATTCCCTCCGCCTCCAAAAACAGCCGCGACAGCTCCGCCTATATTGTTTTTCAGGATGTGACCTTTGGTTATCCGGGACGGAAAAAAATCCTGAGGCACTTCAGCCTGAAGCTGAACCGGAATGAGACGCTGGTTGTGGCCGGACCCTCCGGCTGCGGAAAGTCCACTCTTTTTAAACTGCTTCTCGGATTTTATAACGTGGACGGAGGCGCCATTCTAATAGAAGGGAAATATCTGGATGAATACGGGCCCGAAGCGCTGCGGGCCGGAATTGCCTATATTCCCCAAAAGCCCTTTCTTTTCTCTGGAACCATACGGGAAAACATTCTCTGCGCAAGGCCGGACGCCTCTGAGGAAGAAGTGACTGCCGCGGCAAAAGCGGCAGCTGCCCATGATTTCATCACCGCCCTTCCCGGAGGCTATGAACATCTTCTGGATTACGGAGGGCGCGCGCTCTCCTTTGGACAGAGACAGCGCATTGCCATCGCGAGAGCCTTTTTAAAGGATGCTCCCATCATTCTCTTCGATGAAGCGGTATCGGGCCTGGACTATGAATCTGAACGCGCCATCATGCAGTCGGTAGAACGGCTCATCCAAAATAAAACCGCTTTGATCATCACTCACAGAGATACAGAGTTATGGAAGGCTGACAGGAAATATTTCTTTACAATATCACATTAGCATGCTAAAATGTGAAAGCAATGAATATCGCACCACCATACCATATATCGGGAGGTTCTGTTTATGAAAAAGCTGTTTACTCGAAAAATGTTATCCCTGGGGCTTGCCATGATCCTGGGCCTGTCCCTGACCGCCTGCTCCGGCGGCACCTCTTCCACCACGGCGGGCAGCACTGAAAGTTCTGCCGCAGAGGCGGAAAGCACCGAAAGCGCTTCCACTACCGCTGTGGAAAGCCAGGAAGCGGCTTCTGAAAGCACTGAGGAAGAAACCGAAAGCACCGAAGCAGCCGCAGCTTCCGGGGAAAGTGATCTGGCCGCAATCCAGGAAAAGGGTACTCTGGTCGTGGGCATCACTAATTTCGAACCCATGGACTATCAGGATGAAAACGGCGACTGGATCGGATTTGATGCCGACCTTGCAAAGCAGTTTGCCGAATATCTCGGTGTTGAGGTTGAGTTCTCTGAAATCACCTGGGATTATAAGGTAATGGAGCTGGAAGCCGGAAATATCGACTGCGTATGGAACGGAATGACTCTCACCGATGAGGTCACCTCCACAATGGCTACATCCACACCTTACTGCACCAACTATCAGGTTCTTGTATATCCTGCAGCTTCCGCTGCCGACTTTGAAGGTCTTACCTCTCTGGAAGGCCTGAACGTGGCCGTGGAATCCGGTTCTGCCGGAGAGGACGCCGCTGAGGCTCTGGGCGCTTCCACCGTTCCTGTACAGTCACAGGCAAACACACTGATGGAAGTGGCTGCAGGCACCTCTGACGCAGCCGTCATCGATGTCCTGATGGCAGCTGCCATGACGGGAGAAGGAACCAGCTACGCCGACCTTGCCTACAGCGTCAATCTGAACGAAGCACAGGGCCTGGAATCTGAACAGTACGGCGTGGGCTTCCGTAAGGGCTCCGATCTGGTGGATGAATTTAATTCCTTCTGGACGGAAAAAGTGGCTGACGGCACCGTAGAACAGATTGCAGAAACCTATGGTCTGCAGGATGCCGTCATTCTGGATTAATCCGGAGTCCCGACGGAACTTTTACAGAAAGCTGGAAACAATCGGATGTTTTGCCAAAGGCAGGGAGCGGTATGCTCTCTGCCTTTGAGCCACGTTAAGGAGGATAACGGCATGTTTTTCATGTCTGCTGAATTTCAGACAGTGGTATCAGCCCTGAACGAGGGCTTTGTCAAAACGGTACAGCTGTTTTTTCTGACGTTGATCGGCGCTCTGCCTCTGGGACTGGTTATCTCATTCGGCTCCATGAGCCGCTTCACTCCTCTCAGGTGGCTGACCCGCACCGTGGTCTGGATTATCAGAGGTACGCCTCTGGTCCTTCAGATTTTAATCATCTACTATGTTCCTCCGCTGATGAAGCTGTTTACCTGGGGAGGCGGGGAAACCGGACGTTTTACTGCCGTTACCACGGCGTTTATCATCAATTACGCCTTCTATTTTTCCGAAATCTACCGGGGAGGAATTCAGGGCGTTCCAAAGGGACAGCAGGAGGCCGGACATGTGCTCGGCATGACAAAATCCCAGATTTTTTTCCGGGTTACTCTGCTTCAGATGATCAAACGGATCGTTCCTCCCATGTCCAATGAAATCATCACTCTTGTCAAGGATACCTCCCTTGCCCGGGTGATCGCTCTGCAGGAGGTCATCTGGATGGGCGAATCCTTCATGAAAGGAAACCGTGGCTATGCAGGACTCATCTGGCCCTTGTTCTTCACAGCTGTTTATTATCTGGCATTCAGCGGCATTGTGACCATTCTGCTGAACCGGCTGGAAAAAAAGCTGAGCTTTTTCCACTGAGCATGGCAGGTGCGGCAGGTTTTGAAAAGAAGAATTGGAGATTGACATGGCAATTTTAGAGGTACAAAACATAGGAAAACATTTCGGTTCCACGAAGGTTCTGGAGGATATCAGTTTTGATCTGGAACAGGGCCAGGCTCTTGCCATCATCGGCTCATCCGGAAGCGGAAAAACTACTCTGCTCAGGTGTCTGAATTTTCTGGAGACACCGGATCAGGGAAAGATTATTGTCCAGGGAAAAACGTTGTTTGACGCGGCGGATCCTTCCACCCAGAAGGAAAGCGAGATCCGGAAGAAGCGCCTTCATTTCGGACTGGTTTTCCAGTCCTTTAATCTGTTTCCCCAGTACACCGCCCTGAAGAATGTCACCCTCGCCAAAGAGCTTCTGGCGCAGGAACGGCCAGATTATAAGAGCAGAAAAAAGCAGATTCTTGCGGACATCGAAGCTGAAGGCAGGGAGCTGCTTTCCCGAATGGGACTTTCTGACCGTGCGGGCCATTATCCTCATCAGCTCTCCGGCGGCCAGCAGCAGCGCGTTGCAATCGCCCGTGCTCTGGCTCTCCACCCGGATATCCTGTGCTTTGACGAGCCTACCTCTGCTCTGGATCCGGAGCTCACCGGTGAGGTGCTGAAGGTTATCCGCTCCCTGGCAGAGCAGAAAACTACCATGATCATCGTCACTCACGAAATGGCTTTTGCCAGAGACGTGGCCGATCAGGTAATTTTCATGGACGGCGGACTTATTGTGGAACAGGGAGATGCCAGACAGGTGATTGAAAATCCCCGACAGGAACGCACAAGACAGTTTCTGGCAAGATACTCCGGAAATTAAGTCTGAAATCTTCGGGACTGTTTTTTTCTGTAAAAAGAATCCCGCAAGCGGGATTCACCGCCTGCAGTGGGTCGCGTAAGCGACATCTTCCTTTCCGCCGCAGTGTGATCCTTATACGATAGGAAATTTCATTTCCTATCGTATAAAAAACGTCCGGGACCGGCCTTTGACGCCTTCCCGGACATTTTCATCTTCTTTTTTATCCGACCTTTTATCTGGTCACAATATCAACCGGCACGTTGAAAATTTTCGCAACCTTCAGAATAGTATCAATATGTCTGCCCGTTGCCGCCGCAAAATGATGGGTGGGGCCGCATTCGCTCCAACGGGTCACGAACTCCCTCGCTCCGCAGGTGAAACGGGTTCTCATGTTGGTATCGCCAAAGGAAAGGATTTTACCCTCTTCATTCACGCCTTCCGCAACCACAAACTTGAAATGTCCCTCTCCATCCTGAGTAATGGCCAGATAGGTGACAGGGCCGGTATACGGATAGAACTGGGTCAGATAGCCGCCGCCCGTTTTTCCGTGGAATACCTTCACGATCTTCATGGTAGGCTTTCTGTCGGAAATATCCGCATCGCCGGAGCCGCTGTGGCCGATGATGGCAATATCCTCATTGAAGTCGATGGAATACATTTCTGCCAGCTGTCCGGTTCCGGAAATGGTTTTCAGGATGCTCATCGCCATGGCAACCTTCATGTCGCCTTCCACCGCGCATGCGGTTCCCTGCTTGATCAGCATGGAGAACGCAGGAATGAGCATGCTGTCCAGCACGCCTGCTTTTCCGGTGGCAAAGCCGTCATAATGGGAGGCGATCAGACCCAGTTTTTCGTCCTTCACCCACTGTTCGAAGGCTACCACATATTTTGCCATCTCCCATACTTCTTCGATGCTTCCGCCGCCCTCGATATCAAAGGTATCCAGAATATCCTGTGCTTTGGCACGGATCGCTTCCTCGTCCGTGATATTATCGGCAATCGCCCACATTTTCTCCCAGTCAAACTGTTTGGTGTACAGGTGCATTCTTCTGTACAGATTGGATTCATCAATATACAGATCCATCATGCCGGGATAGGGCCTTCCGATCTGCGCGATGTTCGTATCGCGGAATCTTCTTCTGGTCTGCGCCGCCAGGCACCACTGCTCGATTTCCTTCTGTACGCCCGGATCACCGCCTTCTACCACGCCGGTAATCACCGCATGACGCTTGCCGAATCTCTCCAGATCCGCAACCATCTCTCCCACTGCTCCGCAGGCATAGCCCTCTCCAAGCCACGCCGCAATATCCGTATGATCATAATCCAGCGCCTTCAGCTTCTGAATATTTACCAGAACCACCGGTACATCCAGATCCTTCACCGCGGGGAGCATATTATAGGAGGTGGCGTACGTCAGAAGCTGCAGAAATACCAGATCCACATCCGCCGCACGGAACTTGTCCCCTGCAGCCTGGGACTGCTCCTTTGTCGTAACTAATCCCCCGTCAATGATTTCTACCGTGTCAGGAAGCGTCTTCTTAAACGCCTCATACTGTGCCTCAAATTCCGGAACCAGAGAAGGGAACTGAGGAAGATAAGCGCCAAGGGCGATGGAAAATACGCCGATTCTTGCTTTTGTCTCGACTAACATGCTTGTCTCCTTTCTTTTGACAGACATAACAGAATTATATCTATTCCTATATTAATAACAAACATGCCTTTTGGTCAAGTTTATTTGTGAAAATACTTACATGGCGCTTATTTTTGCCAGATAGTTACATTTCAGATCCTATTATTATATACTTAAAAGGGATGAATTTCTGCTTCTGAAAGAATAATTGTGAAAGGATGTATATGACAAAAAAACACAAAAAATATATTCTTGTATTAACAGGACTTTTAATACTTTTTCTGTAGGCCTGCACGGATAAAAGCAGGAACAACGTTAACTTCAATGAGGCAGCTGCAGAGAGTTCTGTTTCTCCGGAAACCGAAGCTTCTCCCCAGACCTGGGGTACCTTTCAGGTTGATGATATGGATGCGATAAAGATAGATGAAAATTTCAGTTTGGAAGATTTCCATATCAAAAACAGGGTATCCGGAACGAATCGGTATTATATTGATGAGAACCTGGTTTTATGGGGATATGGCTTTAATGACTACGGACAGCTCGGCATTGGAACCGTGGATTCTCTGGATATTTTTTATACGGAGCCGATTCGGATTGCTGAAAATGTAGTTTCTGTAGATGCTTCCGTTAATGGATATTTCTGTATTTATCTGACGGAAGAAGGAAATCTTTACGGAATGGGCTCCAATATGCTTGGACTGTTAGGACAGGAATATGACACCGCTGCTGTTTTTTCTGTGAATGAATATAACGAAGTACCCTCTCCTGTTCTTCTGATGGATAATGTCGCTTATGCCCGGGCCGGAAGAGAATCTATTGTCGCTCTGGATAAAGAAGGCAATGTATGGTGGTGGGGTCAATATAAACCAACCTGTTCAACCCGGCGCTATGATAATGCTGCTGACCTGAGCTGGAAAACTCAGGAGGATGAAGAAAATCCCACAAAAATGCTTGCGAACCATCCCAGGAAGATTCTGGAGGATTGTGTCTACGCAACTACCGGCGATATGACAGGCGCTGCGATTAGCCGGGATGGATCTCTTTATACATGGGGTCTCAACATTTTTGGGGAATGCGGAACAGAAGTAACCTCGGATGATTTTCTGCGCATCCCGAAAAAAACACTGGAAAATGTCCGTATGGTATGGCCGGAAAAGATTTTCTTTAGCAGCCTGGCAGAAGAAATTCTCAAGGTGGCAGATTACCGAACCACCTACAATTTTAATATATTCGCATTACTGGACGATGGAACCGTCGTGGCCGCCGGAAAGGATATTGGGAATAAAGAAAAAGAAATTGCAGTAACCGGAGATCTGGTTCAGACCACCAGCCATGTTTATTCCGATACTTTTCTCCCTGTCACATTGGAGGAGTTTTCCATAGAAAAAGATATGCAAAGACTGAGTGCGCTTTCATGGGGAATGAGACCTGAAGAGGTGGAACAAATTCTCAAACAGCAGGGTCTGAGGTTCGATACCTCTGACCAGACTGATCATGACCATATTGATGCAATTTATGTTGAGGACAGCAGCTATAATTTACATTTTAACGAAGAGAACCAATTATACAAAATCCTCATGCAGAGGGGCAGGAGCCGAAATTCCTCTTTTATCATGGGAATGTCCCTTGAAGAGGTTAAAGAACAGCTTGACTGTAATTTGATAACCGTAACCAATTCTGATGTCGGCACTACCAATTATTGGACGGAAGCTCCAGTTGATGGGAGTTATCTTGGATTTGTATTTCTGAGAACACTTTATGTCAGGTTTGGGAAACTGCTGACAAAGAGAGCGGTTTCTTTTAATGTGAAAGATAAATATAAAACCCCCTCTGTCCAGAGAAAGGATAAGATGAATGTATGAAAAATAGTCACAAAATCATTTTCCTGGTTATCAGCATATGTATTCTTTTCAGCTTAAATGGCTGCATGAAGAAAAGCAATATGGCTTTTACGGAAAAGGCAGAGCTTTCATCCGCAAAAGCAGAAACAGCTTCTGCGATTTCCTTAGCAGATATAAAAAGTGACCTTGTCATCCACGTTCCCACCCAGGCGGAGGTGGAGAAAAAACGGGATGAGGTATTAGCCGGTATGGAGGAAGAGAACATTGATCGGCTGAAAGAAGCAATAAAGGTGGAAAATCTGGCGCTGGAGCAATCTTTTCTGTGGGATAATCTGGAAAAGAAGCTATCTGATCCGGAAAGCCTGATGTGGAACCTTATCGATACCACCGGCTTCATCCAGATTGGCTGGGGATATGACCCGGAAGTTTACAGGGAAAAGAAGACAGCTGAGATGACAATGGATGAGTTCCTGGAAAAGTACGGAGAACCGGTTATGACCGATAATACCAAAGACGCAGATGCCTTTTGCAGACAGATGGAGGAGCTGAAAAGCACCATAACGAATGAAGCCTTAAGAAAGGACTTCGATCATCTTATTTCAAATATGCGTTTAGCCAGAGAGACTCATGATGTAACCTATATTCGAAATGTTTATGAGATCCTTCATGATATGGATTATTATCTGCTCCGGTATGGCCCGGCGGAAATGGGATCATACGTTTCCGATCTGTCGCTGGTAAATACTTACTATGGCGTCTTGGAGGTTTATAAGGCTCAGGAATAATCTTATAGCTGTCTCAGCCCTTCCAGTCCCGGATTTCCTTCAGGCCGGGAATCAGCGCCCGGGCGCTGGTCCGAAGAATAATGCGGCCCTTCTCTGCAGTCGCCCCCCGCGGATCTCCACCGATACCGATAGGCTTTCCCTCCGCAGTTCTCCAGTCTTCACTGACCCATCCAATGGAAACGCTTCCATATGGAAGCAGCGTTTTATTGTTCACAAAGGGAGCCGGAATACCGGCTTCTGCGGTATCCAGTTTCACAAGACTCTCGTCCACCGCCATCACCATGGAGGTTTCCATCTCACCGCCGTGAAAATCCCAGATATTCCCCTCCGATACTGTAGCCTTCACATCCGGATGGCTGAAAGCCCCGGATGACAGAATAAAGGGAGAGATTCCAAGCTCACTGCGCAGCTCCCGGCTGAGTACCTGAACGATGGGTGAATTCCCGCCATGGCAGACAAGAAAGGCCAGCTTCTTAAAACCATGATGAGCCAGGCTTACACTGATGTCATAGAGCAGATGATAGTAGGTATCCGGCCGGAAGGTAATGGAACCGCAGAAGTTTCTGTGCTCCGTACTGAGTCCCACCGGGATAACCGGAAAGATCAGCATGGGAAAATCTTCCTCTTCCTTTTCCAGTTCTTCACGGATATACTTTACCATGGCTT
This sequence comes from Candidatus Eisenbergiella stercoravium, assembly GCA_019113175.1. Taxonomy (GTDB): domain Bacteria; phylum Bacillota; class Clostridia; order Lachnospirales; family Lachnospiraceae; genus Eisenbergiella; species Eisenbergiella stercoravium. Next base: position 31,930 of record DXHY01000015.1, read on the forward strand.
CGGCTATGATATCGTCAGTGCCCAAAGGGGCCTGATTTCCATGCTGCTCCAGAGCCCCCAGCGGAATCAGCACAATGGTTTCCTGTTTATCTACCTGCTCCATCTCAAGACGCGTCAGATCTCTGTAATTGCGTATCATCTCAGACCACCGCCTTTTCAAAAATGTGTACCCGCGCCAGACGGCTGTACAGGAAATAGGCTGCCAGACAGTTCAGACCGTTTTTAAGCAGGTTAAAGGGAATCGTTGCCATGATAATAAAAGTGGGCAGATTATGAATGACCGGATTTGCCGCCGATACGCTGACGATCACCTCATCCAGAGACAAGCCCATTGCCGCCGCATACATTGGCAGAGTGATAAAGGCATTGATACAGCAGGAAAAGGCTATCCGTACCGGCACACTGACTGCCATCGCGCGAACTGCCGCCTTTTTTGTTTTGCCCCCTGCGCAGTATACCAGCCAGGTGGGAGCCACAAAAAGAGCGACGCCGATCAGATTGGCGAATTCTCCCACATACATGGTACTGGTTCCTACCGTAACAAGCTTGATCGCAATTTTAATCAGCTCCACCATTACCGCTGAAGCGGGTCCCATGGTAAACAGCGCGACAAAGGAAGGTACATCGCTGAAGTCCACCTTATAAAAGGGAGGCATAAAGGGAATCGATATCTCCAGGGACATCAGTACCCCTGCCACTGCCGCCAGCATTCCTGTGTAAATCATTTTCTGTGTCGTCCATTTTTTCATTTTGTTTCCTCCATGCAATTTCAGATTTTCGATCCAATGATTTAAATCCTTCTGAGATTGCCGGAAGTGAAGTTTCCATGTAAAAAATGTTCGCATCCAATAAAAAAATCCCATATCACAGGGGATATGAGACTTAAAATACGCCTTCACAGCTGGCTGTCATTCTTCTCTCATCCAGACTATACTGTCGGTTCCGGAATTTCACCGGATCAGCCGCTTATCGCGGGTCGCGGACTCTTACCGCCGGTAGGGAATTACACCCTGCCCCGAAGAATCTATTTCATTTTCACTGATAAAACCATATCACGCAGAGGGTTCTCTGTCAATCCCCGGGGGTTCTGAGAATTACATTTTAATAAAAAGGCGATGGCTTTCGTACTATTTTACTTTAGAATCCGGTTGCGCATCTCATAAATATAGCGACTTCTTTTTCCAGCCACTCTCCATATCCAGATAATTGAAATAAATACCATGTGTTTAGATCATCTGCCATTTGCCAGGCAAGATAAGCATCTTCATTATCACGGTATAGTAAAATATCCTTATATGACATAGATGTATTTTCAACGGCATTCTTACGGTTAATCCGCAGCAATAGTATATTTTCTTCTAACCTCTCACCGGGAGTCAGTTTTTCGCTTAATTGAATGAAATCGTTTGATGCAGCATCTATTCGATTTCCTTCCGAATTTATCCCTGCTCCCCCTCTTAGCGCAATCCATAACATCGCTTCGATATTTTTATATAGTCCGGCAATATCAAGGGAATTATTTTCGAAGCTGAAAACATCATTATTCCAGCAAATCAGCATACTGGTGATCTGCTGATCCTCATCAGACATTGTTTCTGAAGAAGAACTGGCGTTTTCTGTTGTATATTCGGATAATTCTGTTATCGGCTCTGTCTCCTGTACCCCTTCAGAATTACTACCTGAACATCCCATATATTGATACAATTTTCCAGAATTATCTATTAAAAATAATTCCCCATTCTCATTTCCCGAATACCCATTTACCGAATCCAGCGGCAGTATCTCTTCTTCTTTCCAGTTTTTCCCATAATCAGTTGTTGTCAGTAAAATGTTGCTTACATTTTTTCCCACTGCTTTCAGCACTAACATTCCTGCCCCATCGTCACCATAGAAAAATGGCGCATAACCATCTATATAATTATAGTCTTCTTCTATCGGCAGGTGTTCGCCCTTCCATGTCAATCCTCCGTCTTCTGTTTTGTATAGATAATTGTTTTCCCCATGATATGTTACGGCTATATATCCGTTATCTTCATCATAAAAACATATTCCCTGTGGATATCCGGTCAATTCATCTGTCAAATCAACTGCAAATGAAATCTTCTCTTCTGTATTATCTAAATGGAATAGTAATTTTGTCATCTTTCCAGCGGCTGGAGTGGAACAATAGAGTAAAAATCCATTTTCTCTATCTGCAAAACTGAGATAAGCATAACCGGCGTCACAAATTTCAGCATAATTTTTATAATGTATATATGTCTGCGCCCAGCTATTCCCCTTATTCTCTGTATGTTCAACAATAATGCTTTCTCCGTCTGCGGAAAAATATGTTATGTAGGCTGTTTCTTTATCTACAAAACATGCATTAACAAATCCATCTGTCCAGATGCAAATATTTTCAATTTTTTTAACCGGAACAAATTCTTCTACTCCGTTTTTTGTGTAAAGAACTTCATTATCTGTTGTCAGGGCCCATCCGAAATTCTCTTCTATCCATACCTGCTTAAACTCCCATGGACTAATTATTTCAGCACAATTACTGTAACAACCTGACAATAGACATCCCAAAAGAATAACAACCAGAAACCCCAGACTCTTATTCTTCATTTTTTAACTCCTAAAATTCTTTTCTGTAGATCAACTATCCGGTACCCGTCAGGCTTTTATAAATGAGCACTTATTCCAATTCTGTTTGTATAACTATTTTGGGAAAATGTGATAAGGCTCCTCCCCCACTATATAGATTTCTACTCTAAAATCTAAATAAATTGTGACTCGTATCTTATAACTTTTAAAAAAACTGATTTTCAAGACAAATTTACTTGGAAATGAATTTATCTCATTTCAATATGTCACTGTATGGTAACATTTTATGATAACTAATACAACTATATTATAGATTTATACAGTATACTCTTATATAAATCGGCAACGACAATTTACTCAAATTAATAACTTCAAAAGAAGGGGCTGTCGCACTAAATAATTAGTGCGGCAGCACTTTTTTGCAAAGAATAAGAGCCAGGTCCTATGCAAGGCCTGGCTCCTGATGTAAAATTTATTTATGCGACTAAATAAACTTTTACAGAAAGATTATAC
>DXHY01000016.1 GCA_019113175.1 Candidatus Eisenbergiella stercoravium
GTTACATTTGTTCTGGAATCAAGCATAGAGCTTCTGAATGAAATGTCAGATTTGACAGACGGCGGAAAATCCGCCAGCAGCCGAACGGCTTACAGAATTTTTATGCTTAGCTGTATTTTATCATCCCGGTTCTCCGGTTTCAATATCATTTTTCCCAGTTTATGCAGCATCAAACTGTTTTTGTTCGTCTACCAGTTCCTTATATAGCCTGTTATCACCATAAAGTAACACATGTGTCCCTTCTCCCCCAAAACACACATCGCTGAATATGACAATTTCATCTGCCGTTCAGAGAAATATAAAACGTCTCCGCCTCATCCAAAAGCGGCTCCAGCGTGTTTTCATTATAGGATTCCATTGAAGGATACACCACATCCAGGAGGTAATACGTCCAGTATTCCGAAAAATCCTCACATACCCGTTCTCCGATCCGGTCGTTTCCAAGGCGGAATTCATCATAAGCTGCAGTATGCAGCTTTTCTATGGCAAGTGAAATCCTGTAAAGCTCTCTGCAATCCTGCAGATACTGTTCACAGGTAGTTCCGCATTCTTTCAGAGTCGTTTCAATCTCCACAAAATTGGACGCTTCTCTCAACCAGGCAATTATCTCTTCAATCCTGCCATCTATTTCTTCTTCTGTGGGCGCATATCCATTCTGCACCGCATAGTGATACCGGTCCATCCGCCACGTCAGTTCCCTTGCTGCCGCTTCGACCGCATCCTGCTCCTTTTCCCACAGTTTCATCTGAATCTGCATTTCTCTGATAAAAAGCGCACGCATATCCACTGTGCTGAAGGAAACGCCCATTTCTTTCAGGCGTCCGATAAGCTCCGCCGATCTCTTCAGTTCTTCCGGTTCCATGGGCAGCACAAAAATCTCCTGCGGCTCCGTAGCGGAAACCGCCTCTCCGGTACTCACATAGTCCGTGATAAAGCCGGCTCCTCCAAATATTCTTCCATCTCCGATCTGCAGGTACCAGTTTTCCCCGTCCTTCTCCGACTGGAAAAAGAAAAGATTCGCTTTCTCTCCGTCCTCGTAGCCGAACGTCACCACCAGATAATCCTTCCCCCTCTGTATTTCTCCGCTTTCTATCTGGTCTGTCCAGGCGATGCTTTTCAGATCTTCCAGAAAAGCTTCAAAATCAGCCGTACCGCCGGGCGGATAATCCTTTATCCCATTCATCTGAATCGTTTCCACAGTCTTTTGCGGGAGGTACATAAAAACTGGCGGAAGGGGATAATGCACCTCTGCCCCATCCTGCGTCATCCCGCCCGCAAGATAATCATTGATCGCCCGATTATAGGAAGCCATCTGCCGCCGTCCAGGCTGGTATCCATCCATACAGCAGATACACATAATCGACACAAAAAGGCTGTAAACGCATATCAGCAAAACGATGGCAAGCTGAACCCATGCAACAGCTCCCGGAACATTCTTATAGGTATACAGGCAGAAACATATCAGTGATATAACCAGGGTCACGGCCAACAGCAGGAAAGATAATGTCGTTCCTTCCCTGATATACTCCGGGATTATTCCGGCCGTACTGTACATGTCCGAAAAAAGTCCCAGGTCATTATTGACTCTTCCGGAAATAAACAGACAGACCAGCGTGAACAGAATACAAAATACGCCCATGCTTTTTTTCTTTTTCATCTTTTTCCCCCTCGTATTAAACTTTATCCATCGTCCTGAGAAGCATGCCCTGCGCCCTGAATGATAGACAAAGTATATCACAGAGAATCCTTCCCGGTATAGATATCCTTAATGATCTCTTCGATCGGCACTCCGACCACCTCCAGATCTATGAGCTCCGCATGCTCCATGACATAATGAAGAAAATCCTTCATGGACACGTCTTCCAACAAAAAGGAAACCTTTTTCTTCCTTTTTTCATTGTTTATCACTTCAACGCCCGGATAATCTATGTCAAAATCCGTTCCCAATTCCATCTGTATATATCTTCTTTTCCCACGGATGTCTCTGATCCGGTCTTTTTCTCCATCATAGACGATTGTTCCCTTATCAATGATAATAATCCTTCCGGCAAGAGTATCGATATCTTCCATGTCGTGCGTTGTCAGCAGTACCGTAACCTTTTTCTCCCGGTTGATCTCTCTGACGAACTTTCGGATATTGTCTTTGGCGACAACGTCCAGTCCGATGGTCGGCTCATCCAGGAATACAATGGAAGGGTTATGCAGAAAGCTGACCGCCACTTCACAACGCATTCTCTGCCCCAGGCTCATCTGCCGGACCGGCCTGCGAAGCAGCTCCCCAATCTTCAGGACCTCATGAAACAGTTCCATATTATCCTGATACTGTTGTTCTGTCAGGTTGTATACATATTTATACAGCCGAAAGGTATCCTCCACGGGAAGATCCCACCACAACTGGCTTCTTTGTCCGAAAACCACTCCGATACTCTTGTTATACTGCTTTCTTTTCTGCCACGGAGCTATCCCGTCAACAAAGATTTCCCCTTCCGTCGGCGTCAGGATTCCTGTCAGCATCTTTATCGTAGTTGACTTACCGGCGCCGTTCGGACCGATGAGTCCGACAATTTCCCCTTTTTCAATGGAAAAACTGACATGATCGACCGCACGAAACTTCGTTTTCCGCGGTTTCAGAAATCCCCTGACGGATTTTTCCCTCTTTACAATATCAAATTCCTTGACCAGGTTTTTTACCACCATATTATTTTCCATAGCTTATCCACTCCATCAGCTTCCCGAACTCGTATAGTGCTTACATGAAATCTTCCATAATTTACAGATCAGAACGGAAATGACCAGACTTACGGGCAGCGTCATAAAATTGATCAGGGCATCCTTATTTTCCTTTTCCAAAATATATCTGGCCGGGTAATAATTTACAAATGCCAGCGGAAGGACGCATGTCAGGAACAGCAACATCTTTTTCCCGAATATCACCAGCGGATAACTCAGAAAATCGCGGAACGCATAATACAGATCGCCAAGCCAGCTCGAATTAAACATAAATATCGACGTACAGCCGATGAAAACAAATATGCCCGCCTGTATCAATGTTCCACCTGCAATCCCGGCTGTCAGGATCAATACTTTAAACAGATTCCAGCGGGCAGAAATCTGAAAGCACGCCAAGATCAGGATAATCAATGACGGAACCAACTGGGAAAAAATTTCCATGATGTGGATGTTATAAAAGATCAGGCTGAAAAGCACCGGCTGCGGTTTTGTAAAAAATTTGTCCAGTTCTCCGTGTGTAATGAGCTTGTCCAGATTGCGGAAAGGCTTGAAAAAAATCTGCGCAAGGCTGTAGGAAACGACGTACATCCCGTAAAGAAAGGCAATATCCCATGCATTCCAGCCATACAGGGCTTCGATTTTCGACGATAAAACAAGGGCAAAGAGAAGAAACATCAGACGCAGCGGCGCGACACTCACACATAAAAGAATAAAATTTAATTTATATTCCGTCTCCCGCTTAAAACACATGTAAAATAATCTTCTGATCAGCATAACTGCACTCATCCTCCCTGAACGGCAAGCTTTTTTCTTCCGCGGCTCCATATGATACCAACCAGGATCACCAGAAAAATGATCCATGCAAATTGCAGCAGGAAAACAGAAAGAATGTTCACATTCGAGATCTCATTACTTTCCAGCAGGATCCTTAACGGCATTTCAAAAATCCAGATGAAAGGCAGCGCCTCCATAACCGTCTGCATCCATGCGGGCATAAGGAAGCTGGGAATAAAGCTTCCTGAGAAGATCCTTATGATCACATCCGCCAGGAATACCAATGACCAGGCTTCAATAATCCAGAAGCAGCTCAGTTCCACCAAAATCCGGATCAGATACATGATCAGAAAAGCGAGCAGTACAGAAATTCCAAAGTAAAGCAGATTCGCCCAGTTAACACTTTCAAACCCGATCGCAAGGAAACAGATAAAAAAGACCGGCAGCCCGACCAGAAACAGATCTCCCATCATCTTCCCGATATTTTCCTGCAGCATCACAAACAGGTAATTCCACGGCTTCAGCAGGGCAATCACAATATTTCCGGTGCGTATATCATCCGCAAGCTTACTTTCCACATTATAAATGATAGATAATATTTGCGACAATGCAGCATATCGGATCATATACTTCTGCATTTCAACATCTTCCGGATACAGGGCTTTCCAGAAAAGGGTCAGGATGAGGACACTGAACGCAGAGACCGCTATTTTCAGCAGCGCGCCGCCCCGATATGCAAATTTTGTTTTTATCCCCATCCCTATCATTGCACAGAACTTTTTCATCTCTGTCTCCCCTGTTTTTTTGTCTTTCTACTTTATCATTTCCCTGTATAATACGAGAGTCGTCCTGAAAATATGGTTTTCCCTTTTCTGATCCAAAAAACCATTGTACTTTTGGATTGCATAGCGCACACTCTGAAGCCCTGTTCCGTGACGAACCCCTCTCCTTTTCGGTTTTGTCTCCGTCCGGTCATCCTGCGGATCCGGGCAGGTATTTTCAATCACCCATACCATTCCAAAGGGCCTGTTCTCCAGCCGGACCCTGATCCAGCCTTTTCCTTCCATTTTCCCGCATGCTTCAATCGCGTTATCCAGCAGATTGGACAGAATGCTGCACCAGTCTCTGTCCGAAACAAAAGAATCCGACAGGTCATCCGATACTATTTTGAAACGGACGCCTGCGTTTTCCGCCTGGTATGTCTTACTTCCCAGTATGGCGTCCACGACCACACTGCCCGTGTGGAAGCTTTGCCTGATATTACAGTAATCCTCCTGTAATTTATCGATATAATTCCGCGCCCTGTCCGCTTCCCCATTTTGTAATATGCTGTCGATCACGATCAGATGATTCCGGATATCGTGAACCAGAATGTCCCGTTCCCTGTCTCCCTCTATCCTCTCCTGATATTTCTGTTCTGCGGCGTCGGCACGTTTTTCCAGCTCGTTGACTTCATATTTTCCTTTTTTTAAAATATAGGATATGGCAAGGATGAGAAGTATACAGATGTAGCCAAGCATTCCGAAGAATCCCTGCTTTAACACGAACAGCCTGTCCGGTTCAAAAAAGACCTGATCACAGAAGCCCAGGAGCAGATGCTGGATAACCGGAACGATGACCAGCCTGTTTTCCATCATTCCATTTACCTCCAGACTTTGTTTCTGAACTCTGTATATTATCCAAAAGGCAACGGAAACCAGCAGCAGCGACACTGCTGTGATTCGTATTTGAGGATAATTGATACCAAAATGTATCTTTATCATGGCATCATATCCGGCGCTGTATTCCACCGCAATGAGCGCCATCAGATATAAAAAGTAAAGGCTCTCATAAAAGATACCGGCGACAGCAAAAGCGTCCCTCCATCTGATACGGTATCTCCATTTTGCCAGCAAAACAGTCCCGGCAATTTCAAACAGCAAATACCAGCGTGAATAAAAAGCGATACTACACTGACAATATAACAGCCCAATCCATATCAATAAACAGATATTCCACAGGACTTTTATGCCGCGCCGTAATTCTCTTTTTTCCGCCAGCTTTCCTGTCCACCAATAGGGAATGCAGATTTCCAGACAGCAGACAAATATCTCCAAGATTTCCTTCATTTTTCATCCCTGCCTGTCCGCCGCCTGATTCGCGCAATACATTCCCAGACGTTCTCTCACTTCCTGGATATGCTCTTTGCTTATGGTCAGTACGCTGCCGTTGCTCAGAAGCACCTGACGCGCATTGATCCTGTCTATATGCTCCAGATTGACGATACAGCCCCTTTCCACAAGCATGAATACGTTTCCGTCCAGCTCTTCCAGCACCTTACTGATTGCCTTCCTCTCCTGCTTTTCCTCCGTTTTCAATACAAAACGTACATTCTGATTCTGCTTGTAAATACAGATGATATCATGGTACGGTACTTTTTCATATCTGGAATGGGTTCTTATCGTATAGAACTTCTTCTCATCCCTCTCCAGCTTTTGTAGAAGCCTGTCCATGACGTCCGGTATTTCTTCTTTAGCCATATCCTTCGTGATAAAATCAAACGCCCTGACCCGGTATCCGACTTTTATGAACTCTTTATGGACAGTCAAAAACACGATATTCGTGGAATCGCTCAACTCCCGGATTTTTTCCGCAAGCTTCCTGCCGTCCATCTGCGGCATCTCGATATCCAATTTGCGGCTATAATGTCATAAAAAGACCATTTTTGTCATTCAATCCTGTCGTCAGGTTTCGGATTTGACATGGGATCGGAAGATTCTGACCACTGCTTTTCAAGTGATATTCCCTTTACGACCTGAAGAATGCATTTCTTACTTTTTTCATGTAGATATGCCTTATTCAATTTTGCTTTTCTATATTGCAGATAGGACTCTTTTGTTACATCCATTAATAATTTTGTAAAAAAACGTTCCCAGCTTAAAAACTCTCTGCTGTCAATAAAGTTTTCAGGCTGTTCCAGAATATTCCTGACATTTTTTCTTCGATCAAACCTGAGTTTAAAATCAACCATTCAAAGGATTCCGGAAGATATAAGCATATATTTTTCTTTTCTTCCGCCTGCTTATGCAGTCGGTTCATCTCCGGACCGATTGCCGGTACATCTGCAATAACACAGACTTTTTCATCCCGTTTTTTTGCCAGAAGGCTGAACAGATTGGACTTACCCTTCGCGCTTTCGCAGGCGATTCCCTTATCTCTGCCAACAGCCGCAAAAAATTCGTATCCGGAATTAGAATCTTCTGTAATAATTATTTGGGGATTGACCGGCAAATTCCGTGTATCAGAATAAATTCGGTACATCTGCTGATATACTTTTCTGGTATTCTGGTATTTTCCGGAAGAATGCAGGCCATAGATTTCCTCAACACTGTATGGCAGATTATACAGGTTTTCTCTGGTAATCAGGACAAAATAATTGTCCGATCCCTGAACGGACTCCGCAAATTCTTCTGTATTTATGAAAGCATTCTCCTCGTCTGTAAAAAATATATTTCCCGACGCATTTTCCAGAATCAGCTTCCAGTTCTGTCCCTCCAGCACTCTGCACTGCACATCGCAGATCACATCGACACCGCTGGAAGCTCCAAGATTTTCCGCCTGCCGCAGCATATTGATCAGGGTGGTTTTTCCCGTCGCGCTGTCTCCGAGAATCACCGTAATGTTCCGTCTGATCTCAAATTCATAGCGCAGTCTGTTATTTTGTACAATGACTCTATGCTTCCCTTTCATCCGTTTCACCTACACGTATCTTCCCGCAATTTCAACAAATTCCGACATATTATGAACCATTTCTCCAGTGTTCAGAATTTTCGCCTGAAATTCCTCTTTTCCGAAATCCATGATATGTCGGAGATTGATGGTCAGGTCTTTCTGTTGGGCGATTCTTAAAATCCACTTTGCGCAGTTATCTCCGCATGCAGAGGCATTAAAGATTTTATTCGACTCATCAAACGCCATAAGAATCAGCGTCTTAACGCCTCCGGATAGCTCTTTGACGGAAATGGGGCCCAGAACCGGACTGTCGATCAGGCGGCAGCTCACCACAGTTGACTTGTCCACATCCTTTATCATTTCCACAGAAAGCTTCTCCGTAATCCATTCATCCTCATATCGATTGTCAAACCAGGCAGGCGGATAATAGATCGCCTCATCCATTTTTCCCAGATAAATACTCAGCATATCATCCTCATTTTCCTGCCGCCGCAGGCGGCATTTCTCCCGATACGGCCCGAAGCTTCCGGTTCGGACCAGGCTCCTTTTCCTTTTTCTCAGTATAGCATATCCGCTCTGTCCCGGACAGTCAACCTCCGGAAATTTCTTTCAGTGCATTTTCCCTGCCCATAATCCGCCTGCCTGATTCTTTTTCTTTTTCAAAATATGCACAGCCCGCCGGACCATGGAGCGAACGTTTCCGATCTGCTCCACAGTCCCGGCGGGCTTTCTTTTTTCCTGCTCATCCCCCGGAAACCGGGCTGATAATGATGTTTTCCGGGGTGATCCCGGTTTTTCTGGTGACGATGTCCTCAATCTGGGCGCGCTGGGCGTCGGTGAGGGTGGTGGCGTTCACGACCACGTCCACCATGGTGCCGCTGATGCTGACCACAACATCGGAAAAGCCCTTGGCTTCCAGAAGGATCTCGGCGGCGGTTTCTTTTTCGGCCATATCGGTGAGGTTGATCATGCCGTTGATGGCGTCCTGCTTCTGCTCTTCGCTGATGTTTTCATTATTGATGATATCCAGCAGGGTTTCCTTGTTTCTCGCCCTGGTCTGCTCCTTCTGGAGCTTGGCGCCGGCAAGGGAGCTGATTCCGGAGGAGCTGGTGAAAACCGCCTCACCCGGAGTGCCGCTGTCAGATACGCTCTCTCCCTCCTGCGCGAGCTCCGCACTGGCTTCATCGATAGCCTCGGCAGCCACAGCCACGTCCGCCTCCACCTCTCCGGAAAGCGCTCCGTCCGCAGACATGCTTTCATCCAGATAATTTTCAACAGCAGCGGCTTCCTGATCGGAATCCAGGCTTTCGATATCGGACACATTTCCGCTGTCCAGATCGGATACGATGTCCTCCTCCGAAAGATCCAGAAGGGCGGTCATATCCTCTTCCTCTGCGTTTTGCGCATCCGCACTCGCAAGCTGCTCCTGCCCTGCTTTTGTTCCGGCGAAATTCAGATATCCCGCCACGGCGATCATAATCGCCAGAGCCGTAATCATAATCTGATTGCGTTTCAACACATTTTTCACTCCTGTTCCCTCTGCTTTCTGCTATTTCATCTTAACTACTTTAATCTTATGAGCCTCTATATCAAATAATGCCTGAATCACCTCGGTTATGTTTTTCTGGATCAGGGCGTCTCCTCCTCCCTGGGCAACCACGGTCACGCCCTCGATTTCCGGCTGTGTGGTCTGAGAAATATAGGGAGTCCGGCTTCCGTCCGAATCCGTAATGTACACCGTGCTTTCCTCCTGCCTGGCGCTTTCCGATTCCCTGGTTCCGCCCGCGCTGTCTGTCTCGCTCATCCGTTCTGATTCCGAAGGCACATCCTTCTCCACCACCTGCTGGCCCGAGGCGCGGACGGTTACCATCACCTTTGTCTCTCCCACCCCTTCCATGGAGGATAGAAGCTCCTCCAGCTGCTTTTCCATTTCTTTTGCATATCCCGCCTCCCATTCCGTGCCGCTTCCCGCGCCTGCAGTACCGGCTCCCGGCTCCTGCTGTTCAGAAAAGATTTCTTCCGGAAGGGGTTCCTCCGCGTTCTCTTCCCGCCGTCCTCCCGTGGGGATGGCAATCACCATGATCAGGAGCCCGAGAAGAGCAACCACCGCCATGTTTTCCCGGGTGAGCTTTTTCTTCCATTTTTCCAGGCCTTTTGTCAGACCTGTTTCCCTGCCCCCTGTCCTGCGTTCATCCATCCCAGATCACCTCCAGCTTTTCCGGTTCCATGCCCAGCTCCTTTGCGAAGGCAGTCTGAAGACTGCTGCCTTCCTCCGCCTGCACCGCGGCATCATCCCCCTGTTCCTTCTGTGTCTCCATCCGGCTATCCGGCATTTCCACCCCGGCGTTATCCAACTCTCCGCTGTCCGTTTCTCCATCCGTCGACTCCGCCTTCCCCCTGTCCTCTCCCGCCCGGATCTGCCCCACCTCGATTCTGTCGATGGATATTTCATCTTCCATTCCATTTTTCCCTCCATCCCTGCTCCTCACAGTCAGGGAAAGAACGCCGTTCTCATCCAGGGAGGCAGATACCAGACGGACGTTCCATTCCTCACAGAGTCCGGAAAGACGTTCGGAAAGCGCCGCTTCCAGGCCATCCTGCGCATAGCCTCCTTCCTTCAGTTCTGCCTGCTCCACCTGGTTTTCAATGCGCTGCATTTCCTGTTCATATTCTGCCAGGGCGGCGGAAAAAACCGTCTCCGCGTCAAAGCCTCCCAGCGAAAGCAGTGGCAGGGCGAGCCGGGAGAGCACCATGACGCCGATGATGATCCGCGCATACTTTTCATAGCCGCCCTCCGGCAGGAAGCGCAGGATCACCTGAGCGGCCAGGAGAAAAATGGTAATGCTTTTTAACAGTTCCAGAAAACCGCTTCCCAGAAGTCTCCCTCCTTTTCCCGCCGGATGATGTGCAGCACGGCCTGCGGCAGCCGGACAATCCCGCAAACGTGATTTTTATTACCGAAGCGTTCCCGCCAGGCAGGTGATGATGGCAAACAGAATCAGAAAGCAGGCCAGCGCGGTGAAAACGATCCGCAGCAGCACGAACACCGCGTCGCCCGCCCTGTCGATACAGCCCGTCAGCCTCTTATCCGCGCTCAGCCCAAGCAGTCCGGCGCACAGCTTCAGAATCGCTCCGTACAGAAAAAGCTTTAAAAAAGGAACGATACATAAAGCGAGCAGAAGCAGGATGGCGGCGGCGCCAAGCCCGTTTTTAATGAGGACCGCAGAACCCAGCAAAAGCTGGGCTGTCCCTTCCGCCAGCCCGCCAAGGCCTGGAATGGAGGAAAGAAGCCTTGTGGCTGAGCTGATTTTCAGGCCCTCCAGCACGGGAGACACCATGGACTGCAGGACGCCGATCCCCGTAATACAGGTCAGCAGAAATTTCAGGCCTCCGGACAACGCCTTTTTCATGAGATCGATGAGGGAGGAAAGCTTTTCTTCCTCCCACAGGCCATTCATCACCACCAGCATCATGTAAACATCCGCAGCGGGCAGACCGACGCTCATCAAAAGCTGCTCCACTCCGTAGATCAGAAGCAGGATCAGCTCATAGTACCCGGCCGCCGTCATGGTTCCCGCAGAAAAACCCAGCGCAATCATAAAAGTCGGAAGAAAAAGGCGGACGAAAAGGAGGATTTTATCAAGCAGGTCCTCCGCGATCCCGGCCGCCTGGGAAAAGGTGGCAAGCACAATGAGGAGTATCAGCAGACAGGCGACAAAATGTGCGATATCCGCGATCTGGTGGTTTTTAAACGCCTGTGCCGCCACCGTAAACAGGGACGACAGGATTCCTGCCAGAAGAAGCATCAGAAACAGATTTTTCATTCCCGCAGCCTCTCCGGTTATCCCGTCCCGCAGTGAAGTGACAAGCAGGGTGACGGCATCCTTCCAGTTTCCCGCAAGGAGCTGTCCCAGAAAGCCTGAAAAATCTACGGAAAATCCGGGAAACAGCTCGTTCATCCGCTCCGACATCGCGTCCAGATTCAGTTCCCCAAGCAGCCCGTCCTGTTCCACTTTTACCTCCATGTCGAAGCGTTTCAGCTCATAAAGCCCGCGATGGTTTCAACCAGAGAAAGAAAAACGGGCATTCCCGCCAGCAGCACCGCCGTTTTTCCAAACAGCTCCACCTGCGCCGCGATGGACGAAAAGCCCGCGTCCCGGCACAGTCCGGCGCAAAACTCGCTCAGCCAGGTGATTCCCACCACCTTAAACAGAATTCCCAGATACTCTCCGCTGCCGGACAGGCGGTTTCCAAAAGCGGAAACCGCTTCCTTCATCTGCCCCAGATAAGCGCCTGCATGGGAAAAAATCAGGACCGATACGGCTATCCCAAGCAAAATGCCATATTCCTGCTTCCCGCTTTTAACCAGAAGCCCGGTCAGCACTCCCACAATTCCCAGCAGGGCAACTCTCACCACATCCATGCCGCACCTCCCTCCTGCCGCCGGGGGCAGTATTCCTTCCTGCAAGCCCCGCTTTCCCGTCACACGGCTCACAGATCAAACAGATTCTGCACGGAAACGAACAGATCATAAATATAAGGGATGATCCAGGTCAGCACCAGAATCAGCCCGGCGAGGGAAAGCAGAAAGGCATGCTCTTCCCTCCCGCTGTGCTTCAGGATCTGGCTCAATATGGTGACCAGAATGCCCACGGCCGCTATTTTAAAAATCAGACCTATTTCCATTCCTACCTCCATGCCGAAGTGTTTTACGCTGAGGCTCGCGCGCCGGCCGCTCCCGTCCCTTTTTCAGAAAAGCAGGATGGCGAGCAGAAGCCCCGCCGCTGCGCTGATGGACAGAATCGTTTTTTTCCCGTTTTCCGCGGCGTGCTGCGCCGCTTCCTTTGCCTGTGACATCTCACCCGCAAACTGCTCCAGCGCTGCGAGCTGCATTCGTCCGTCCACAAATCCCGTATACTCCGGAAATGTCATCACAAGCGCCTTTTCCCGTCCTCCAAGGACAGTCTGTTTCAGATATTCCGGCATCAGCTCCTCCCATGCCTCCTTCAGGGTAATCCCCGGCTCCGCGCGCACCTGCGTTCCGATTCGGCGCAGGCAGTTCCCCAGCGTCCCTTCCAGACGGCTTCCTACCCGGAGGAGCCCGTCCGGCAGAGTCAGGCGGCTGTATCCCACCTCGCTCTCCAGCATGACGAAGGCTCTCTCCAGAAGCTTCAGCTGTTCCGCCCTCCGTTCCAGATCCCTCCAGATGCACCAGCCGAATCCGGAGGAACCTGCGATGAGCAGGCAGGCGCCGACAAACCTCAGCATACCTCTCTCCAGAGGGGATTTCCATCCCCATCCAGCACGGAAACGCTTCTCCCCTGCCCGTTTCTTTCGGAACGGCCTTCTCTATCGCAGCAGTCTTCGCTTTCGAAGCGTCCTCCTGCTCCGGCGCATTCTCTTCGTTCCGGGCGGCCTTCTCCGGCGCGGCCCCTTCCGGAAAGCAGCACGTATCTGGAAAATACGGAGGCTCCCGTCCCGAACAGCCTCTCCTGCGCCTCGCGGATATTTCCCGCGTGCATGGTCGCAAGGACCGCGCAGCCGCATTTCAGGGCCTGTCGGACAGACCGGAGCTCCTCCTCTCCTCCCAGCTCATCCACGGCGATCACCTCCGGCGCCATGGAACGAAGCAGAAGCATCATTCCCTCCGCCTTCGGACAGCCGTCCAGCACATCCGTCCGCATTCCCACGTCATTCTGCGCCATGCCATGAAAGGAGCCCGCAATTTCCGACCGTTCATCCACCACGCCCACCGTTCTGCCCGGGCTGAAACAGTTTCCGTCGGAAATCTGCCGCACCAGGTCCCGAAGCAGCGTGGTCTTCCCGCAGCCGGGCGGGGAAAGAATCAGAACGTTCAGCGGCCTTGCGTCCTCGTAAACCCAGGGCAGCAGGCTGTCCGCCGCTCCTTTGATTTCATGGGAGATCCGGATGTTCATTCCGGATACGTATTTCAGATTTCTCACCTTTCCTCCGTCAGTCAGAACCGCCTCGCCCACCAGCCCCATCCTGTGCCCGCCCGGCAGGGTCAGATAGCCCCTGCTGATCTCCTCCTCATACGCGTACATGGAGCTGCTGCACACATAGGACAGAAGCTCCTCCAGCTCTGCGCGGTCTGCCCGAACTGCCTGTCCCTCCCGTTCCGTCAGCCCGCCGTTGACGGTCAGGAAATATTCTCTTCCTTCCATATATAAAAGAACCGGCCGACCGGCGCGCAGCCGGATCTCCTGAAGCCGCTCTCCCTGCTCTGCCGCCTGCTTCCACCGGTTTCTCATGGCCTCCGGAAAAATCCGGAGAATATCCTCTCTGACCGCCATTTTCATTCCTCCCTTTCCGTCTGTTTCTGACTGCTTTGCCAGCCGGTGATTCCGGACCACGGTCTGCTTCCGTTACGGCCCGGATTCTTCTGAACCGTAATCTGCTTATCGTTACTATTCCCAGCACCCACCCTCATTCGCACCCGTCGCCTCTTCGAGGCTCCAGTCCCGCGCCTTACGGCGCTAAGGCTGCTCATGTGGGTGGGGTGACTGCTTCGCAGTCCAGATTCAGAATGGATAACACTTGCTTACGTGCAGGCACGACGCGCGTGTGTCCATCCTGAATCGGATGTGAATAGTAACTGCTTATCTCAATATATGAGGACGGGCGGTCAGATAGAATTGTATTCTGCCGGGGGATGAAATATAATGATTGCGTAAAACGTAATCATTATATTTCTAACCCGCGGTTTCAGGAGAAAATACTGTATGAACAAAATTTTGATAATTGATGATGATAAAGAGCTCTGCGATCTGATTCAGCGATACGTACTGACGGAAAACATGGAAGCCGACTGCTGCGGCAGCGGCAGAGAGGGGCTGGAAAGGCTGAAAAAAAGAGACTACCAGCTTGTCGTTCTGGATGTAATGCTGCCGGGCATGGACGGCTTTGAAACAATGGAAGGGATCAGGAAGGAAAGCAGCCTTCCCATTTTGATGCTCACGGCCAAAAACGACATTTCCTCCAGGGTGCGCGGTCTGCGGGCCGGCGCTGACGATTATCTGGCAAAACCCTTCGATATGGACGAGCTGATCGCCCGCATCCTCGCTCTGGTCCGTCGTTATACCCGGTTGAATCAGCCGGAAGGTTCTCCCCGGCGGCTTGCCTTCGACGGCCTGACCATTGATGCGGACGCCCGTTCCGTCACCTCCGTTCATGGAACCTTTGAGCTTCCCCCGAAGGAATTTGATCTGCTCTGGCTTCTTGCATGCCATCAGGGAAAAATTTTTACAAAGCAGAAAATCTATGAACTCGTCTGGAAAGAGGACTACTGCTACGACGACAGCAATATCATGGCGGTCATCAGCCGCCTGAGAAAGAAGCTGGAGGCCAATCCCGGCAGGCCCGTATATATCCAGACGATTAAGGGCGTGGGATACCGCTTCAACAGGGAGGTCTGATGGAATGGAACCGCTTACTCTCATTTCAGTCATAACTGCCTCCGCTTCCGTTCTGATCTGCGTTTTGATAATCAGGCGTGTAAAATCGCGGCTGAAGGAAATGCTTGACGCGCTTGAGGATATCAGAACGGGGAATGGCAACCGGCGCATTTTGTCCGCGGCGGACGAGCTTACCGCGCCTATCGCCTATGAAATCAATGAGATCGTCTCCTCCTACGAGAAAAAGCTGTCCGCGTTCCGCCGGACGGATGAAGCCAACAGACAGCTCATGACCAGTCTTTCCCATGATGTAAGGACTCCGCTGACCACACTGATCGGGTATCTTGACGCCGCTCACAGGGGGCTTGTCACAGGCGGAGAAAAGGATGCATATATTGGGACCGCCTGCCGGAAGGCCCATGAGCTGAAGGAATATATCGACGCGCTGTTCGACTGGTTCAGGCTGAATTCCGATGAATTCACTCTGACTGTGGACACAGTCGAAGCCGCGGAGCTGACGAGGAGCATCCTGATCGACTGGATCCCGGTTCTGGAAGAAAAGCGGATCGATTACAATGTTTCTATTCCGGAACAGCCCTTCCGGGTTCGTCTTGACCCCGACGCATATCTTCGGATTCTGAACAATCTCATACAAAATGTGATCATTCACAGCCATGCGGACAGGATGGAGCTTTCTCTGTCAGCCCGGAACGGAAAGCTGAACATTCTTGTGGCTGATAATGGCGTTGGAATGGAAAGGGACGATCTGAAGCATATCTTTGAACGCCTGTATAAATGCGATAAGGGTCGATCCGAAAGGGGCAGCGGTCTCGGTCTGTCCATCGTCCGCCAGCTCGTCGAGAAAATGGATGGCACAATAAGCGTGGAAAGTACGCCGGGAGAGGGAACCACATTTACCCTGCGCTTCCCTCTGGCCGTTTAAGCTTCTCCTCTCCATAAATTCCCGAGGCAGGGTTTTAAATTGCAAGGTTTCTGCAAGGTTTTCGCAAGGTTCCCACAAGACCGCAGTGGTATGATAACAGGTGAAACAGGAAAACAGATTCCGCAGGATGGGCGCTGTTCCCGCGCCGGGCCGGAAATTCGGGCATGGGCTTCAGGGGCAGATGCTCCTGCATGGAGGTATGGAGAAATATATGGAGGAATTTATCATTGAAACCAGACATCTGACCAAACGGTATGGCTCGCAGAAAAGCGTTTCGGACCTGAGCATCCATGTAAAAAGGGGCAGGGTCTACGGCCTGCTCGGAAGAAACGGGGCCGGAAAGACAACGACCATGAAAATGCTTCTGGATTTGACGAAGCCCACGTCCGGAGAAATCAGAATCTGGGGAAAGCCCCTCCAGGGAAATGAAAGAAAGGTGCTTCCCCGCATCGGCAGCCTGATTGAATCTCCCGGCTTTTATCCGAATCTCACGGCGACGGAGAATCTGCGCATTTTTGCCGCTCTGCGGGGCATACCGAACCGGCACGCGGTCAAAGACGCCCTGGACCTGGTGGGTCTGCCTTATCAGGATAAAAAGCTGTTTTCCCAATATTCTCTCGGAATGAAGCAGCGGCTTGCGATTGCCCTTGCTGTGATGCACGATCCGGAGCTTTTCATTCTGGACGAACCGACCAATGGGCTTGATCCCATCGGGATTGCGGAGATCCGCTCCTTTATCCGGCGCCTGTGCGATGAAAGCGGAAAAACCGTTCTTATTTCCAGCCACATTCTTTCCGAAATTTCCCTGATGGCTGACGATATCGGAATCATCGACCATGGAGTGCTGCTTGAGGAAGAAAGTCTGTCCGAACTGGAAAGGAAAAACGGGCGCTATATTCATCTGGGAGTCTCCGACTCCGCACAGGCCGCCCGCCTGCTGGAAACAGCGCTTCATACGGAGCAGTTCCGGATTGACGATGACCGGAGCATCCGCATTTTTGACACCTCCCTGCCGCTCCCGCTCTTATCTGAAACCATGGTAAAGGGCGGCGTAGCCCTGTATGATCTGCATCTGTACGAGGATACTCTGGAGGATTATTTCAAGCGTGTGACAGGAGGTGAGGGAATTGCGTAAGCTGGTTTTTTGCGAGCTTTTCAAGTACAGGCGCAATAAAATCATTCCCGCCTTAACCTCTCTGGCGCTTCTCTTTCCTGCCGCCCTGATTTTTCTTACAAAATCTTCCCTGAACGGTGCGGAGACACTGACAGAATTTCATGCTTATTATGACAGCCTGTTCAACAACAACCTGGTATACAGCTCCATGCTGCTTTTGCCAGGTCTGACCGGCTGCGTCGGCGCGGTCCTCTTTTTTACGGAACGGGACTGCGGCGCCTTTAAGAATCTGCGGGTCATCCCCGTAACGGAGAAGGAACTGATCTTCGCCAAGCTGATTACGCTGTACCTGTGGTCCGTATTTTACTCGGTATGCTCCACAGCCGCAATGACGCTGTTCTGCTTCCTTCTGGAACCTGCTGCCCTCTATGACGTTTTTTTCAAGCTATTATGCGGCATCCTCACCGGCATTACCATGACGACCGTGTCCCTGCCCGCCGCCGTAATCGTCATTTATATAAATCAGGGCAGGTTTCTGTCGCTTTTGCTGTCATTTCTGTATTCTGTCGTGAATTGGCTCCTTCTCATCCTTTTTGCGTCAAATGACGGTGTCCTCCGCTGGCTTCCGCTGCTGAACGGGCTCTTGCTGTCTTCCCGCCTTTGGGGCTGGAGGAAGGCATCCCTTGGAATGGGGGAGGAGCTGACGGCTCTGCCGTTCCAGGAATATGTATTTACCGCGCTGTATCTTTTGTTTTCTTTTCTGATATGCACCTTTCTGATTATCCGCTTTTATAAAAAATGGTCGAGGTAATGATGATGAAGATTCACATGTATGCTGTTATATTGACTGAAATGGAAAAACTGAAGCGATATTCCATCCTGAGAGCCGGCCTCATAGTGGTCCTGCTGTCCGATCTGTTTTCCTTTGTCCCCGTCTTCGCGGACGATGGGGTAAGGAAAAATTTTACGCTCGTCATGAATAACATTCTGGAAAGCAACTGTACTTATTTTTTCCCCGCATTGATCCTGCTGACCGGAGGCTTCATTGCCCGCAGAGAATATACGGACGATACCCTTAAAAATATTCTGACCGTTCCCGTTTCGCTTCGGAGGCTGTTGCTCGGAAAAATGACCGTTCTGCTTTTTCTAACCATTTTCTTCAGCATACTGAGCGGACTGCTTGGGATCTTTCTGTGTCTCGCCGCCGGCCTGCCGGATCTGACGCTTCCCTTCATCGCTGAATGGATGGGCAGAATCGTTCTGGGGAATGTCCTGCTGTTTGCCGCCCTGCTTCCCCTTACGATTGTTTCCGCCTTTTTTGTGAATGCCGTTTATGTATGTACCGCGGCAGGGTTTGTTTACGGCTTTCTCGCAACGATGGAGGGGTCGCCCATGAATTATTATCCGGTCAAGGCGGCGCTCATTCTGTTCGATCCGCAGTGCGGCGCCGGATATGATTTTGTCCGTTACTCGAAAGAAGGCGCCTGCCTTTCCCTGCTTGCCGTATTCCTGATATCCATCGTTCTTTTTCTCTTTCTGCGGCCGTCCGGAATGGAGGCCAGTATGAAAAAAGCATCCGCAAAGGCCGCCCGGAGAAAAGGATGGTAAACCTGCACTCCATGCGGCTGCTCTACGGGCTTATCGATCCGGCTCGCAGCAGGCTGCTCGCTGTCCGTTGCCCGTCGAATATCCGCATGTCAGTGCAGGTAAACCTGCACTCCATGCGGCTGCTCTACGGGCTTATCGCACAAAATGCCCCGCAGCGGTGATAAATTGCCGCTGCGGGGCATTCATCGTTCCAGGTCATGCCGGCCCGGAACCGGAATTTTCATTTGTCGGAATCAGACCCTATCTGATGCTCAGATCTGCGCCACGTCCTTCATGGAGAAGCTGGTTCTTCCCATCTTGTCCTTGCCCAGGCAGACAACCGTTACCTTGTCGCCAAGGGTCAGAACATCCTCAACGCGGTTGATTCTCTGCTTTGCGATCTTGGAGATGTGAACCAGGCCTTCCTTGCCGGGAGCGAATTCGATGAAGGCGCCGAAATCCTTGATGCTCACAACGGTACCCTGGAAGATCTGGCCCTCCTGGAAGTCCGTGGTGATGATCTTGATCATTTCCATCGCCTTATTCATCATTTCCTGATCGGTTCCGCAGATCGATACCTTTCCGTCATCCGTGATGTCAATCTTCACGCCGGTACGGGCAATGATCTCATTGATGGTCTTACCTCTCTGTCCGACCACATCGCCGATCTTCTCCGGATCGATCTGCATGGAGATGATCTTGGGAGCGAAAGGTCCCACCTGCGGTCTGGGATGAGCGATGCAGGGCGTCATGATCTCATTCAGGATATATTCTCTCGCCTCTTTGGTTCTTGCAATGGCTTCCTCCACGATGGGTCTGGTCAGACCGTGGATCTTGATATCCATCTGGATGGCGGTGATTCCGTCATGGGTTCCTGCCACCTTGAAGTCCATGTCTCCGAAGAAGTCCTCAAGTCCCTGGATATCCGTCAGCACGATGTAATCGTCATCGGTTTCACCGGTCACAAGGCCGCAGGAAATGCCTGCCACCTGCTTTTTAATCGGAACGCCCGCCGCCATCAGGGACATGGTGGAAGCACAGATGGACGCCTGAGAGGTGGAGCCGTTGGATTCAAAGGTTTCAGATACGGTACGGATTGCGTAAGGGAACTCCTCCTCGGAAGGAAGCACCGGTACCAGAGCCTTCTCCGCCAGCGCACCGTGTCCGATCTCACGTCTTCCCGGCCCTCTGGAGGGCTTGGTCTCTCCTACGGAATAGGACGGGAAATTATAGTGATGCATATATCTCTTGCTGACTTCATTTTCATCCAGGCCGTCGATCCTCTGCATCTCGGAAAGCGGAGCGAGAGTGGTCACGGTACAGATCTGGGTCTGTCCGCGGGTGAACATGGCGGAGCCATGCACTCTGGGGATGATATCCACCTCTGCTGCCAGAGGACGGATCTGGTTGATGGCACGGCCATCCGGACGCTTGTGATCCTTCAGAATCATCTTGCGGACCGTTTTCTTCTGGTACTGATAGATTGCCTCACCCAGAAGCGGAAGCCATTCTTCCTTATCCGCGAACGCCTCCTCCAGCTTCTCCGTGATCTGACGGATATTTTCCTCACGAACCTGCTTTACGTCCGTGAATACTGCCTCTTCCATCTCTGCGGGCGGAACGATCTCACGGATGGCTGCGAACAGCTCCTCCGGAACTGCACAGCTGGTATAGGAATGCTTCGGCTTTCCAACCTCAGCGACAATGTCATTGATGAATGTGATCAGCTTCTGGTTCACATCATGAGCCAGGTAGATCGCCTCGATCATCTTCTGTTCCGGAATCTCATTGGCTCCGGCCTCGATCATGATCACCTTCTGCGCGGTGGAAGCAACAGTCAGATTCAGATCCCCGTTTTTCCACTGTTCCTGGGAAGGATTGATAACGAATTCACCGTCGATCATTCCCACCTGGGTCATGGTGCAGGGACCATCAAAGGGGATATCCGAAATGCATGTGGCGATTGCGGAACCGATCATGGCAACCAGCTCGGGCCTGCAGGCAGGGTCCACGGACATCACCAGGTTATCCAGGGTCACATCATTGCGGTAATCCTTCGGGAACAGAGGGCGCATGGGACGGTCGATGACACGGCTTGTAAGAACCGCGTTCTCGCTGGCCTTTCCCTCTCTCTTGTTAAAGCCGCCGGGAATCTTTCCCACGGCATACATCTTTTCTTCATATTCTACGCTGAGGGGGAAGAAATCAATACCCTCCCTCGGCTTCTCGCTTGCGGTTGCGGTGGACAGCACGGTGGTATCCCCATAGTGCATGAAAGCCGCTCCATTCGCCTGTGCGGCCACTCTGCCGATATCCACGCTCAGCGTGCGTCCGGCGAGCTCGATGGAAAATGTCTTGTACATCTCGTCACTCCTTTTCCTGAATTCTTATCATTTTTGCGGTTCAGGCAGAAGATGCCGAAACTACTGACAGGGACACTTTTCTCAAATGCCTCTGTCAGTGGTCTCGGAAAATCTTTCTGTCCTGAACAGCCAGTGTGCAGAATAAGGCGGCCGGTTCTGGCATACGCCAAAACCGTATCCGCCTTGTTTGTCCTTACTTTCTCAGTCCAAGTCTCTCGATCAGGGAACGATATCTCTCAATATCCTTCTTCTTCAGATAATCAAGCATGCCTCTTCTCTGTCCTACCATCTTCAGAAGTCCTCTTCTGGAATGATGATCCTTGGGGTTGTTCTGCAGGTGCTCAGTCAGCTCCCTGATTCTCTCGGTGAGAACTGCGATCTGTACCTCCGGTGAACCGGTGTCACCCTCGCATCTCGCATACTCTTTGATGATTGCTGTCTTCTTCTCTTTGGAAATCATCTGTAGTTTCTCCTTTCTTTGTTTAACTGCCGCATACCAGGACGAGGCCGGAGTATCCATCACCCGGGCATGGGCTGAATCCATACGGTAGCAGTATAGCATACTTCCGTCAGGATGTAAATCACAAAAAAATTTTATTCCGCTTCGAGCTTTTTCAGGTATGCCGGGAGCTCCGACAGGTTCCGAAGCACCGCTGTAGCACCGGCGGCTAGAAACTTTTCTTCCGCCCTGCGGCAGCAAAGCTCCTTCTCCTCCGATGAAAGCGCAGCATATTCTTCTTCGGTCAACCCCAGGACGGAGCTTCCTTCCACGACGCCCAGGGAAGGCATCCCCGCTGCAAGCCCCTCTCTGATATCCGCAGCCGTATCTCCGATCTTAACAGCCGCAGAAACGGAGGTTATCTCAAGCTTTTTCAGATTTTCAAAAATCATATAGGGATAGGGCCTGCCAAAGTTTCCCACGCTGTTCGGCGAAAACCAGCAGTCCGGGCAATACCCTTTTTCGGCCGCCGCCGGAGCCACAATCCGCATCATTTCGTCCGTATACCCTGTGGTAGATCCCACTTTAATCCCCTTTTCGCGCAGATACCTCATCGTTTCCGGTACATGGGGCTTCGGGTCTGTAAACCGGTGGACAATCTTAAGGATGCTCGCTTCCGAAGTCTGATAGACTTTTTCCACATCCGCTTCCGTAAAATCTCTGCCATGAATCCGCTTCCATTCGCTTCGGATGCGGTCCATGTTCATCATGGTCCGGACATGATCCCTCTTCAGCATTCCCATGGGCTCTCTCACCTCTGCCAGCG
Organism: Candidatus Eisenbergiella stercoravium; assembly: GCA_019113175.1. GTDB lineage: Bacteria > Bacillota > Clostridia > Lachnospirales > Lachnospiraceae > Eisenbergiella > Eisenbergiella stercoravium. The sequence continues at coordinate 21,903 of DXHY01000016.1, forward strand.
TGGGGGTGATGCCATATTCCTCAAAGGCCGTAATGAATGCCTGTACCGGCGCCAGACAGCCGTAATCCACAGTTGTTCCTGCCCAGTCAAAAATTACGGCTTCAATTTTCTTTCCCATTCTGTTCTGCCTCCCTGTCATATTCCTTCAGAAAGTCCCTGATGATATCGCATACCCGTTCGATGTCCTCCAGGTAAATCTCACCGATATTCCCAATGCGGAAGGTATCCGCATCCGTCACCTTACCGGGATAAATCGCGTATCCTCTCTCCTTAATATAGCGGTACATCTCGTCGAAGGAAAATTTCTTTCCTTCGGGATAGAAAAATGTGGTGATAATCGGACCCTGGTATTTTTCATCGACATAGGTTTTAAATCCCATCTCCTTCATCCGCCGGATCAATTCCCTGTTGTTTTCCCTGTAACGCTTCGCGCGGGCGGCGATTCCGCCTTCCTCTTTCAGCTCTTCCAGCGCTTTTGCAAAAGCCAGCACAGAATGCGTTGGCGAAGTAAAACGCCATTTTCCATCCTTTTCCATCGTCACCCACTGGTCATACAGATCCAGCGAAAGGCTTCTGCTCTTTCCTTCACAGGCACACAGAGCGTCCCTCCGGCAGATGATATAGGAAAAGCCGGGCACTCCCTGTACGCATTTATTCGCGCTGCTGATCAGAAAATCAATACCGGTCTCCGGCACATCGATGTCCACGCCCGCAAAGGAAGACATGGCATCCACAATAAATGTTTTCCCCGCCGCCTTTACCACTTTTCCCACAGCGGCAATATCGTTCAGTATTCCGGAGGTGGTCTCGCTGTGAATCATACCCACGTGGGTGATTTCCGGATCCTCCTCCAATATCCGCGCGACCCGCTGCGCATCGGGGATCCGGTCATATTTTTCCCGATATACGGATACCTTTTTTCCCATCCTGCGGGCGATCTCCGCCATCCGTTCTCCATAAGCCCCGTTTGCGCATACCAGAAGCTTTTCCCCATCTCCAAGAGTACTGCCCAGCACGGCTTCCACCCCAAAGGTACCGCTCCCCTGCATGAGCACGACCGTATACGTTTCCTCCGGTGCATGCGCAAGGGCGAGCAGCTCTTTCCGGATTTTCCGGGTGATCTGCTTATAATCCTCATCCCAGGTGCAGTGGTCAAACATCATTTCCCTTTTTACGGTATCGGTTGTCGTCAGCGGTCCCGGCGTCAACAGCTTGTAATTCAGCATAATCTCCTCATTTCTGCGCGGCTTCTCTTCTGTCAAAAGCCTCTGAACACCGCGCTGAAACAGGCTTTTGCTCCGGAAACCATTCCGGTTTTCGGCATATTTCTCCGAAAGCAGCGCCATTATAGCATTCTGAAATTTTCATCGTCAACCCGTCCCGGAACGGCATTCCCGCTTCACCACCGCAGAATTTACAGAGATTTTACACAAAAAAGGATGTAGAAAACCTACACCCTTTTCCTCTTTTCATCCGTTCTTTCCTGCACAGGATATTCCTTATCCCGCACGATCCGGCTGTTTCTGTTCAGACTCTGTATATAACGCTTAAAAGCGGAAGCGAGAAGTCCCATATAGATCATATCTACAAGCATCAGCTGGGTCGTTCTGGAAAAAATCGCATCACCATAAAATGCCTGCTCCTGGCTCGTACACAGGACGAAATCCGCATAGTGTGTGATCAGGGAATTCTGAAAATTCGTGATCACAATCGTCGAAGCGCCTGCCCTTTTTGCCATTTTCACCGCTTCTACCGTATCTCTGGAATTGCCGGAATAGGAGATACCGACCGCCGCATCTCCCTTTTCCAGATTTCCGGCGCTGATCCTCTGATGATAGCCATCGTCAAAATGTCTGCAGTCAAGCCCAAGGTATAATAGCTTTGTCAGCAGATCCTGGGCGGTTACATTGGAATTTTCCACGCTGTAAAGATCCACCCTCCGGGCCCTGCTCAATGTTTCAATCACCTTGCAGAAGATCCTGCCGGAAACATTTTTCAGCATTTCCTCTGCCATTTTTCCCGTAGCGGCAACGATCCTGGCGGGGATATCTTCTGTTTTCTCTTCACCGGTCAGGGAATAGCCATACATCGCCCGGAAGCCGTCTTCCTTCCTCCTGCCCTGCTGTGCCAGCTGCTCTACCACAGCATAACGGAAATCCCTGTAGCCGTCATATCCCAATGCCCGGACCGTACGCATTACTGTGGGCTGGCTGACCTGACAGCAGGCCGCAAGCCGGTCAATCGAAAGCGTCCTGAGCTCCTCCATATGTTCCAGAATATAATCCGCGACCTTCTTCTCTGAAGGCCGCAGTTCCCCGTAATGTGCCTTTATCCAAAGACCGATCTCTCTTTCCATCCGACATTCCCTGTACTTTCTCTACAAAAACCGGAACTATCCCTGTCTCAAAGGTTCGTTTCATGCGCTCCCGTTTCTGCGGATACCCGCTTCGATTCCAAAATGTAAAATCTTTGTAAAAGGCTTCCGAAAAACCTTCTGCGGTCTCCCGAAAGCCTTTTAACTGCTCAACAGCCTTTTTTATGAAATATTGTCTTTATCAGGTGCTCAGAACGCGCTTTACCGCATAGGGAGTACGATAGGAAGCGTTGGAAATCTTGATACCGGTTCTCGCGTTGCTGGCATGGATCACCTGGCCGTTTCCGATATAAATCGCCACGTGGTTGACCCTTCCGTTCTTCGCATAGAACACCAGATCACCAGGCTGCGCCTCGGAAAGGCTCACCTTCGTTCCCACCGTGCTCTGCGCCGAAGAGGTTCTCGGCAGGGAAACACCATAGTTTTTGAAAATACTCTGCACAAAGCCGGAGCAGTCCGCTCCGTTGGTCAGGCTGGTGCCGCCCCATACATATGGATTGCCCAAAAACTGCTTCGCGTAGTTGACCAGATCCACCCTCACGTCGGACACGCCCTTGCCGTAGATCAGCTCAGTCTGCGTCACCGCGCGGTCAAGCTTCTTCGCGATATTCACATAATCCGCGGAAACATAGGCTTCCTCATCGTCCAGCATGATCTTCACCCAGCCGTCCAGCTGCTCTACGACCTCCAGCTCCTCGCCTTCCGCCACCAGCGTGATGACCGGACTTTCCGTACTGGGCTCCTCACGCACGCGCAGGCCGCCGGAGTTGCAGACCGCCATATCGGTGGCCACTTCGTCCGCCCTGTCTCTCGCTTCCTTTCCGGTCAGCAGATATTCCGCCTTCACATAACCGGTCACCTTTCCGGATTTGATATAGGCCCATCCGTCCTTGATCTCGTAGACCTCGCAGCCGCTGTTTTTGCTCATCTTACCGACCAGCTTGCCGTCCTCGGAGGGCTCCTCTCTCACATTCAGATAATTGGATACATTGGCGATACCCAGATTGCTGAAGCCGTAAATCGCTTTCCGTACGTTTTTTGCTTCTTCCGCAGCGGCAAGATAATCTTCCTCCGCGAGATCAGCCTCAAGAATCTGACCTACGCCGGCGGAGGGCACCGAAGTGGTCCCGCTCGCCAGAACCGGCCTGGACCAGCCGAGACAGAGCGCCATACCGACAACAGCTATTCCCATCGCTTTCGTTCCCTTGATCATTAACAATCCTTCTCCTGACATGTAAAGGAACTGCAGAATACAGCAAAATTCGCATTCATTACAGAACCCTTTCAAAATATTACAAATATGTTACATCTTCATTCATTATATGGGAATCTTACCGCCATGTCAATCCGTTTTTTCAGGATACCGGCGGCGCTCACATTTTCTCAGGATACCAGTAACGCCGGCCTTCTTCGATATCGTGCGCCATATTCTGCTTCAGCTCCTCCACTCCCGAAAACTTCCGTTCCGGCCGGCAGAAGGAATACAGGCTCACCTCCACGTATTCCCCGTAGATCTCGCTGTCAAAGTCATACAGATAGGTTTCCACGCTCATTTGCCCCGAATCGCTCACGGTAGGTCTGCATCCGATGTTGGTAATTCCGGGAAAGCTGACGCCGCCAAAGCTCAGCCGTGAGAGATAGACGCCGTTTGGAGGAAGCAGCTTGTCCTTCTCCGGAAGCAGATTGATCGTGGGCATTCCCAGCGTTCTGCCAAGCCTTTTTCCGTGCATCACATGGCCGGATACGACATAGGGCGCCCCCAGCAGCTTCGCCGCCAGTTCCATCTGTCCCTTCTGAATCTCCTCCCTCACATAGGTGGAGCTGATTTCCCGGCCGTTATACAGAATTTTGTCAATGATCTCCACCTGATAGCCCAGCTGCCCTGACAGAGCGAGGAGAAGATGCCAGTCTCCCTTTCCCCCGTCTCCAAAGGAAAGGTCGGTTCCGGCAGCCAGATATTTCGTGTGCATTTTTCCGCAGAGAACCTCTCTCACGAAATCCTCTGCGGGGATTGCCGCGGTGCTGACATTCAGCGGGAATTCGATCAGCACGTCCACCCCCATTTCCTCAAAGCAGCGGCGCTTTTCTTCCCTTGTCATAAGGCCTGCCTGCGGCTTTCCTGAAAAAAAAACGCCTGGCGGCGGATCAAAGGTGAATACGGCGGCAGCCAGACCATCCTCTTTCGCTTTCAGGATTCTGTCCAGCAGCTTCCTGTGTCCCAGATGGACGCCGTCGAATTTTCCGATCGCCGCCGCCGTATTCATATCACATTCAAATTCCATCGTTCCTGAAATAATCTGCATCCTAATCCTCATTCCGGAGCGTCGCAAACTGCTGTGTGAGAAATAAGCCTGATGGTTTATTTCTCACACAATCATTCCTGTTCCGCTCATGTCAAAAACATTTTTACCGGACGGTACTTTCCTGTTTTTCCCTCTGAAAAAAAGGCATACAGGCCGTAGAACGTTCCGTCGGTTCCACAGACCCGGAAATTTTCCATTCCGTCTCCGTCCTGATTCAGGATCACCTGATCCGGATAAAGCTCATTTCCGTTTCGGACCAGCCGCTCGAATTCCGGCTTTACGATCAGACGGGGGCTGTCGGAAAACAGCTCCTCCACAGGAATAAGCACTTCCTCCAGCCGGTCCTCCTTCGCAAGGCTCTCCAGTTCGCCGAGAGTCCGCGCCTCCTCCACTCGGAAACGTCCCACACGCGTTCGCTTCAGGCTCTTCATCGTACCGCCGCAGCCGAGTTTCTGTCCGATGTCATGACAGAGCGTCCGGATGTAGGTTCCCTTTGAGCATTCCACCCGGAAGGTGATCTCCGGAAGCTCCGTTTTCAGGATTGTGATGGCAGAAATCTGTACCGGCCTGGGCTTCCGTTCCACCTCTCTGCCTGCCCTTGCGAGCTCGTACAGCTTCTTCCCATTTACCTTAAGAGCGGAATACATGGGAGGAATCTGGTCATAGGTTCCAAGGAAAGAGAGGACCGCTGTCTCCGCCTCCTTTTCCTCCACCGTCACCTCATGCTCCTCAAGAACGGTTCCGGAAAGGTCCTGGGTATCCGTCACCTTCCCCAGAAGCAGAACAGCCTCGTACTCCTTCGTTTCTCCCGCGAGCAGGTCGCACAGCTTTGTCGCGTTTCCCAGACAGACGGGAAGTACCCCGACCGCATCCGGGTCCAGGGTACCTGTATGGCCGATTTTCTTCTGTCTGCATATGCCGCGCAGCTTTGCCACCACATCGTGGGATGTAAAGCCCGCTTCCTTATATACATTCAGCACGCCGTTTTTCATCATTCCTAAGCTTCTCCACCGTCCAGCTGTCTTTCAATATGTAAGGACAGGTTATTGATCACATCATGGGCAGTTCCCGTCATCGTACAGCCTGCTGCACGAACATGGCCGCCTCCTCCAAAATAGGAAGCGATGGCTGCCACATTCACCTTTTCACTGGAGCGCAGGCTTACCTTATATTCCTGAGCTCCTGTTTCATACAGGAAAATGGCGCATTCCACACCCTTGATACTTCGCAGCTGGCTCACGATTCCTTCCAGATCCTGCGGACCCGCCCCGTAGAAATCGAGCGTTTTGCGGTTCAGGACACTGACCACGCAGCGGTCGTCCATGAAACGGATGCTTTCCAGCAGTGCGCGCCCCAGAATCTGCATCTGCAGATAGGTCTTTTCAAAAAAGGTTTCCTCAATCAGGCGGCTGAAATCGAAGCCGTAGGAAATCAGATCCGCTGCAGCCCTGAGCGTTTCAGGGGTGGTGCAGGAATACTGAAAGCACCCGGTATCATGCGCGATTCCCATATAAAGCGCCTTTGCGATCTCCTGATCCAGTCCGTCGTTTCCGATCAGCCGGTAGACCAGCTCACTGGTAGAGCTGGCCTGGGGATCCACATAATTCACATTTCCACAGCCGTTCGCATTACTGATATGATGATCGATGTTAATCCTCTTTTTCGCGTTCTCAAAATAAGGCTGGGCCTTTCCAAGCCGGTCAGCCACAGAGTCCAGGGCAAAAAATACGTCGAAGTTCTTCTGTTCTCCATAAGCGCTGTCCACATCCTCAATCCGGCTGATGCAGCCGTAGATATCCGCAGGCTTTTCCAGAAACACTCTGATCTCTGCCTCCGGAAGCTCTTTTTTCAGATACAGATACAGTCCCATACAGGATCCGATGCAGTCTCCATCCGGGCGGATATGCCCGCTGATGCCAATTCTTCCTGCTCCCCTACATTCTTCCAGAAGATTCATAGACGCTTACTCCTCCCCTTTGTGCTCTTTTTCCATAACCTCGTCAATTTTATGCGACATGTTCACACCATATGCGATGGACTGATCCATAACAAAGGTAATCTCCGGCGTAATGCGGAGATTGATCTCCTTCGCCAGACGGCTCCTGAGGAAGCCTTCCGCACTCTTTAATCCCTCCAGCGTATCCGCCTGTGCCTTTTCATCCCCCAGCACGCTGATCCACGCCCGGCAGGTTTTCAGATCCGGAGCGACCTCCACCGCCACAACGGAGGTGAGAGGCGCGATTCTGGGATCCTTGATTTCCCCGCGGATCGTTTCCGCAAGCACCTGCTGTACCTGGGCATTGATCCGCGTATTTTTAATGCTGTTTTTTCTCATATAATCGTTCCGCCTTTCCGGCGAAGCCAGAAGCCTTACCTGGGCACCTCCACCATGATATAGGCCTCCACGATATCGCCTTCCTGAATCTGGTCGAAGCCGTCAAACACAAGACCGCACTCGAAGCCCGAACGGACCTCCTTCACGTCGTCCTTAAAGCGCTTCAGGCTCGCCAGCTTTCCTTCATAGATCTGGTCGCCGTCTCTGGTGATGCGGACCTTGCAGTCACGCTGGAACTCTCCGTCCAGAACATAGGAGCCGGCAATGTTTCCGATCGCGGACGCATGGAAGATCTGACGGATCTCCGCATGGCCGATGACCTTTTCTTCAAATACAGGATCCAGCATGCCCTTCATGGCCGCCTCGATATCTTCAATCGCCTGGTAAATCACCTTATACAGCCGGATATCCACGCCTTCCCGCTCCGCAGTCGCCTTGGCAGTCGCGTCAGGACGCACATTGAAGCCGATGATGATGGCATTGGATGTCGCCGCCAGGGTCACGTCGGACTCGTTGATCGCGCCGACGCCGCCATGGATACACTTCACGACCACTTCCTCGTTGGACAGCTTCAGAAGGCTCTGTCTGACCGCCTCCACGCTGCCCTGTACATCCGCCTTGATGATCAGATTCAGCTCCTTCAGCTTGCCCTCCTGGATCTGGTTGAACAGATCGTCCAGCGACATCTTGGATCTGGTCTCCTCCAGCTTCTTCTCCTTGTTTTGTGCGATGAAGGTCTCCGCGTAGTTTCTCGCTTCCTTATCGTTATCATGGGCGAGGAATACCTCTCCCGCTCCCGGTACATCCGAAAGTCCGAGGATCTCCACAGGTGTGGAAGGCCCTGCTTCCTTCACCCTTCTGCCCTTATCGTCGATCATGGCGCGCACCTTTCCGTGGCTTGCTCCTGCGGAAATGAAATCTCCCACATGCAGGGTTCCCTTCTGTACCAGAACGGTAGCCACCGGGCCGCGTCCCTTATCCAGCTGCGCTTCAATCACAAGGCCTCTCGCCTTCCGGTTCGGATTGGCCTTCAGCTCCAGGATCTCTGCCGTCAGCAGGATCATCTCAAGCAGCTGATTGATACCTTCTCCGGTCTTGGCTGATACGGGAGCAAATACGGTGCTTCCGCCCCATTCCTCCGGAATCAGGTCATATTCCGCAAGCTCCTGCTTCACGCGGTCAATGTTTGCGTTGGGTTTATCGATCTTGTTCACCGCAACGATGATCTCGATTCCCGCAGCCTTGGCATGGCTGATGGCCTCCACGGTCTGGGGCATTACGCCGTCGTCTGCTGCCACCACCAGAACCGCGATATCCGTGGCATTCGCACCTCTCATACGCATGGCCGTAAACGCTTCATGGCCGGGCGTATCCAGGAAGGTGATCTTCTGTCCGTTGATCTGGACGGTATAAGCGCCGATATGCTGCGTGATGCCGCCGGCCTCCTTATCCGTCACATTGGTCTTACGGATAGCATCCAGAAGGGAGGTCTTACCGTGGTCAACGTGTCCCATGACGCAGATAACCGGCGGTCTGGGAACCATATCCTCTTCGTTCTCCTCATCTTCCTTCAGGAGCTCCTCGATCACATCGACCTTGACTTCCTTCTCACAGATGATGTCGTATTCAATGGCAATGCTCTCCGCCTCTTCATAGGAAATCTCCTGATTCAGCGTCACAATCTTGCCTTCCATAAACAGCTTCTTAATGATCCCTGCTGCCGGAACCTTCATCTTGTCTGCGAGCTCTTTAATAGTAATATTCTCCGGAAGAGTGATCACCTTGATCTGCTCCTCCTCAGGAACAGCCTTCACCGGTTCCGGCTTGATGAACCTGCCCGGCTTATTCTTCAGCCTGCTCTTCGATTCGTCCTCTTCGTAGATGTGATCCTTCTTCGAGCGTCTGTCTCTCTCCTGACTGTTGCGGCGCTTCTCTTCCTCTTTGCGCTTCTCGTTCTCCTTGATGGGAGCCTCCGCAGCAAAGCCCTTGCCCGGCGCAGGCCTGCGGGATCTATTATCCTGCCTTCCGCCCGCGCCCTGTCCACGTTCTCCATTAGAACGCTCATTATTCGAGCCAGGTCTCGCCCCGCCCGCACGGCCGCCGAAGCCCTGTGCACTTCTCTGAGAACCGCCAGAGCGGCTGCCGGAACGATTCTGGCCATCCGTACTGTGCTGTCCTCTTGCGCCCTGACCATTCCGGCTGTCGCGTCCGTCGCGGCTGTCACGGCCCTGCTGCCTGCTTCCCTGCTGCTGCCTGCCTTCCGTTCTCGCTGTCTGCGTTCTCTCCGGTCTTTCATTTCCAGCATTTCCAGCAATTCTGCCTCCTCTGTCCGCTGCCTGCGAAGCTTCCTTTGCTGCCTGCTCCTGTGCAGCCTTCTGGGCGGCGGCCTTTTCTTCCATCGCCTTCTGTTCTCTCGCTGCTCTTTCCGCCGCTTCCTGGCGTCTCTTCTGCTCCTCGAGCCTCTCATCCGGCATCTGCGGCTGGGACGGCTTCGTAAGAGGCTTGATCAGCTTTGGCTGTCCGGTCAGAATTCTTCCTGTGGAACGTCCCTGACCCGTGCCCGGCCTTCCTGCATTTCTGCTTCCCGCCTGAGAAGCGTTCTGGCGGCCTGCTCCTGTCTTCACTCCGGCATTTCCTCTGCCGCCGGCGGCCGTTTTTCCGGCTGCGCCCTGATGCCCCTTCTGGGACTGCATCTTGCTGTTATGCGGATTGCTCACGAAAATGATATTCTTCTTCTTTTTTACCGGCGCCTGAGCCGTGCCTTCCGCCTGCTTTTCCCTGGCGGCACCCTCATGAGCTGCCTCCGCCGCAGTCTTTGCGGCTTCAGGCTTTGTCTCTTTCTGAATTTCCTTCTGAACTTCCTTCTTTTCAGGCATATCGCCCATTCTCATCTCTCCCTCTGTCACTATACGCTTTTCTCCTTCGCTCTTTCCAAAATGTTTCCTGACTCTCTGTACTGTCTCTTCCTCTATTGAACTCTGGGCAGCTTTTGCTTCCACACCTTCCTTCTGCAGAAATGTGATAATGTCCCTGCTCTGCAGCCCTAACTCCTTCGCCAGTTCAAAAATCTTCGTTTTTGCCATGCTGCGCCTCCTTTACCCGGCTGTTTCCAACTTCCCGATCAGGTTCTTTGCAAAACCTTCATCTGTCACTGCCAGAGATGCTCTCATCTCCTTTCCGATCGCATGGCCCAGCTCCTCCTTCGTTGCATAGAAAAAGCAGGGGACATGATAGTATGTGCACATGTTCAGGAAATTTTTTTTCGTATTATCGGAGGCATCATTTCCTACGATTACAAGCCTGGCCCTGCCTTCCTTCACCGCTTTTTCCGTCATGAACTCGCCGCTGGAGACGGCCGATGCCCTGGCCGCAAGGCCGAGCAGGGAAAGAATCTTATTCTGCTTCAAACTCCTCAAACTCCTTTTCCAGATGATCGTAAACCTCGTTCGGAATGCTCATTTTGAAGGAGCGCTCCAGTCCTTTGCTCTTCCGCGCCTTTTTCAGGCAGTCCATTGACCTGCACAGGTACGCGCCTCTTCCGTTCTTTTTTCCGGTCATATCAAGCATGATTTCACCCTCCGTTGTCCGGAGGACGCGCATCATTTCTTTTTTCCCTTTCATCTGTCCGCAGCCGATACACTGCCTCAACGGAACCTTTTTATTCATCCAGCACCACGCCTTTCCTTCGGCTTACCGGAACCGGTCACTCCTGTCCGGCGTCTTCCTCTGCCGGAGCCTCTCCGTCTTCCGGAGCTTCCTGCTCAAAATCTTCTTCCCCGGGGTCCGCTTCCGCGGGTTCCTCCTCAGGGGCCGCTTCTCCTTCCGGCAGGCCTTCCTCCTCCGGGATCATATCCTCTTCGGAAAAGTCCTCTTCTCCGCCGGACATATTCTCGTCGGAAAGCATCTCTCCATCAGCAGGCGCTTCCTCATAGCCGTCGTAATCTTCCTCGTAATCCTCATCCTCGAAGTCGTCCAGATAATCCTCATAACGGAAGCCTGGCGCATCCTTGGCCTGCGTTTCGCTCTTGATATCGATCTTGTATCCCGTCAGCCTTGCCGCCAGTCTGGCGTTCTGTCCTTCCTTACCAATGGCGAGGGACAGCTGGTAATCGGGAACGACAACCTTTGCCGTCTTTTCATCCGGATCCGCAAACACCGCCACGATCTTGGCCGGGGACAGGGCGTTCTGGATCAGGTTTCCGGGATTCTCATCCCAGTTGACGATGTCGATCTTCTCACCGCGGAGTTCATCCACAATCGCATTCACTCTGGCGCCGTTCATACCCACGCAGGCACCCACCGCGTCCACGTTGGGATTGTTGGACCATACCGCCATCTTGGTACGGCTTCCGGCCTCTCTCGCAATGCTCTTGATCTCAACCGTACCGTCGCGGATCTCCGTCACCTCCGCCTCAAACAGCCTCTTGACCAGCTCCGGATGTGTCCGGCTCACCAGGATTCTGGGGCCCTTCGGCGTGTTCTTCACCTCCAGAATGTAGACCTTGATTCTCTCGGTGGGACGGAATACCTCGCCCTTCACCTGCTCGCTTTCATTTAACAGCGCATCCGCCTTGCCCAGGTTAATGCTGATATTTCTTCCGATATAACGCTGCACCACGCCGGTGACAACATCCTTTTCCTTCTCATAATACTGATTGAAGATGGCGCTTCTTTCTTCCTCGCGGATCTTCTGAAGGATCACGTTCTTCGCGTTCTGGGTAGCGATACGGCCGAACTCCTTGGACTTGATCTCCACATGAATGATGTCTCCCACCTCGGCGCGTTTGGAAATCTCCTTCGCGTCCTCCAGAGCGATCTGCAGGCAGTCATCCTCCACATCGTCCTTTGTGGGAACAACCTCCTTTTCCGCATAGACCAGAAAATCACAGGTTTCCCTGTTGATCTCCACCTTCACGTTGTCCGCCTTTCCGAAATGGTTCTTGCAGGCGGTAAGCAGGGATGTCTCAATGGCGTCGAAGAGGGTTTCCTTGCTGATCTCCTTCTCCTTCTCCAGAATATCCAGTGCTTCCATCAATTCCTTGTTCATGATTACCTCCACCTTTTAAAAATCTAACGCAAGTCTGATCAGCGCAATATCCGACTTTGCAAATTTTCTTTCCTCTTCCTGTATCTCCAGGGTCACCGAATCCTTATCATAAGCCTTCAGGATTCCCTCAAATTCCTTCTGTTTCTCCTGCGGGCGGTACAGCCGCAGCTCCACCTCTTTCCCCAGGCTCTTTTCCAGATGCCGGTCCTTTTTTAACGGCCTCCCCAGTCCGGGGCTGCTCACCTCGAGGATATAGGCCTCTTCAATGAAATCCTCTTCGTCCAGCCGGTCGGACAGCTTCCTGCTCACGTTCTCGCAGTCCTGAATGTTCACGCCGTCCTCCCTGTCAATGTAGGCGCGCAGGTACCATTCCCCGCCTTCCTTCACATATTCCACATCGTAGATCTCCACGCCGTTTTCTTCCGCGATCGGAAGCAGCAGTTCCTCCGTGCGCGCTTCGATTTCCTTTCCCTTCGGCATCCGTTCACCAGTCCCTTTCCTTCTGCCAAAAATAAGAGTGGGCGAAGCGCCCACTCTAGTCTGATAATCCTATTAACCATAACCCAGTATAGCACCAATCCTCCGGAAACGCAAGGGCTTTCTTAAACTCCTTCCAGGTTTCGGATGATTTTCTGTGCACAGGAGAGAAATTTCTCCATTTCCTCCTCGCTGATCCCCTTCCAGATCTGGTTATCCATGCCGGAAAAATTCTCGTGAACCTCCGCCGCTTTTTTTCTCCCTTCCTCCGTCAGGACGATGAGAAAGGAACGGCGGCAGTCCGGATGCTTCTGTCTGCTTAAGAATCCCGCCTCCTCCAGCTTATCCAGGCTTCTGGAAAGCGTCGCCACATCCATATTGCAGCGGTCGGCCAGCTCTCTCTGGCTGACATGATCCTCTTCATACAGCTTGTTCAGAATTCTTGGCTGCCCCGGCGTCAGGCCGAGCTTCTGAAAATATGGATGGAGGATCCTCTTTCTGGCCGCTTCCATCCTGACCATTGCTTCCCTGATCTCCTTTTTTTCCATATCTGCCTCATTTCTATTCCAACTATTCCAGTTCAAACTGTCCGGTGTAAAGCTTGTAGTACCGCCCTTTCTGAGCGAGGAGCTCCTCGTGGTCGCCGCGTTCGATCACCTCGCCCTTCTCCAGCACCATGATGGCCTTGGAATTTCTGACCGTGGAAAGCCGGTGGGCGATCACAAATACGGTGCGTCCCTCCATGAGCTGATCCATGCCCTTCTCGATCAGACGCTCGGTACGGGTATCGATGGAACTGGTCGCCTCATCCAGAATCAGCACCGGCGGTCTGGAAATGGCCGCCCTTGCGATGGCGAGAAGCTGTCTCTGTCCCTGGGAAAGGTTGCTTCCATCGCTGTGGAGCATGGTCTGATATCCATCAGGAAGGCGCCGGATGAAGGAATCCGCATTGGCAATCCGAGCGGCTTCTTTCACTTCCTCATCCGTAGCATCCAGACGTCCATAGCGGATGTTATCCGCAATGGTACCAGTGAACAGATGGGTATCCTGAATGACCATGGAAAGGGAATGGCGCAGATCATCCTTTTTAATCCGCCGGATGTCCAGACCGTCATAGGTGATGGTTCCGGACTGAATTTCATAAAACCGGTTGATCAGATTTATGATGGTGGTCTTACCCGCTCCCGTAGAGCCCACAAAGGCGATCTTCTGGCCCGGCTTCGCGTACAGGCTGATGCCGTTCAACACCTTTTTTTCCGGTGTGTAGCCGAATACCACATCATAAAAACGCACGTCCCCCTTCAGGGGCACCAGAGAAAAGCTGCCGTTCTCCGGCACCTTCCAGGCGAGCGTCCCGTCCTCCGCTTCCGTCAGCGTCACGTCGCCTTCATCCGGTTCCGGTTCCTCATCCATCATTTCAAAGATGCGCTCCGCGCCGGAAAGGGCCGCCAGCAGAAAATTGATCTGCTGGGTGAACTGGTTCATGGGCATGGCGCTCTGGCGCACATAAACCAGATAGGAAGCAAGGCTTCCCAGATCCATCAGGCCGGAAAGAACAAACATGCCTCCCACGCAGGCCGATACCGCATAATTAAAGTAGGAAAGGCTGACGATGGTGGGCACCATCATGCCGGAATAGGACATGGCCTTGGTGGCTGACTGGCGCAGCGCTTCGTTTCTTCTGCAGAACTCTTCAAAATCCTGTTCCTCATGGTTGAAAATCTTTTCCACCTTCGCTCCGGCAACCATTTCCTCCACGAAACCGTTGATGCTTCCCAGGTATTGCTGCTGCTCGATGAAATATTTTCTGCTTTTCTTTCCATTATACTGGATAAACAGGAACATGAGAAGCAAAAAAAGGATAACAATGAGAGACAGCCTGAGATTTAACACTACCAGCATGATAATGGTTCCGCTTACCACAATAAAGCTCTGGATCAGCAGAGTGAAGCTGTTGTTCAGCGCCTCCGTCAGAGTATCCACATCGTTCGTGAAGCGGCTCATCAGCTCCCCATGAGTATGGGCGTCAAAATAGGAAAGGGGCAGCTTCTGGGTATGTTCAAACAGATCCCTTCGGATCCGCCCCACGATTTTCTGGCAGGTGATCACCATGAGCTGATTGTAGCCCAGCGTGGCGAACGCGCCGGCTCCGTACATGAGCGCCATCAGAATGATGGTCCGGATCAGGCCCGGAATATCGCCCGGCAGGATATAGGTATTGATCACCGGTTTGAGCATATAGGTGCCGAGAATGTTCGCCAGGCTGCTGATGCAGACCAGAAGGGCAACGAGCAGGACGGACCACCTGTATATGCCCATGTAATGGAGCAGCCGCTTCATCGTTTTTGTGCCGTCCTTCGGTCTGGCATATCCGTTGTATCTTGCCATTACAGTCCCGCTCCTTCCTGCTGTGAATAATAGATTTCCTGATAAACGGAATCGTTTTTCAGAAGCTCCTCATGGGTACCCACAGCGTGTACCCTTCCGTCGTCCAGAATGATGATCTGATCCGCATGCATGACGGAGGTGATCCTCTGGGCGATGATGATCTTCGTGCTGCCGGGCAGGCTCCTGGCAAGCCCCTCCCTGATCTTCGCCTCTGTGGCCGTGTCCACCGCGCTGGTGGAATCGTCCAGGATCAGCACCTTCGGCTTCTTCAAAATCGCCCTGGCGATGCAGAGCCTCTGTTTCTGACCGCCGGATACGTTCACGCCGCCCTGGCCCAGATCCGTCTCATAGCCGTTTTCCAGCCGGTCGATGAATTCGTCCACACAGGCGATCCGGCAGGCCTCCTCAATTTCCTCCCGCGTTGCGTCTTCCTTTCCCCAGCGGAGATTGTCGATCACCGTGCCGGAAAACAGCGTATTTTTCTGCAGCACCATGGCGATGGAATCCCGCAGGGGCTTTAAGGGATACTCCTGTACCCGGTGCCCGTCGATACGTACCTCTCCCTCCGTCACATCATACAGTCTGGGAATGAGCTGCACCAGAGTGGACTTGGCGGAACCCGTCTGACCGATGATACCCACCGTCTGCCCCGCCCCGATGTGCAGGTTAATATCGGAAAGCACATATTCCTGCGCGTTTTTGCTGTATTTGAAAAAAACATGGTCGAAAACAATGTCTCCTTTTTCCACCCGGATGTCCTTCGCTTCCTCCTCCGTGATGTCAGGGCGCTCCTGCATCACCTCTTCAATTCTCCGCCAGGAGGTCAGAGAACGGGTGAACATCATGAACACGTTGGAAATCATCATCAGGGAATTCAAAACCTGGAGCACGTAGCTTAAGAAGCCGGTCAGTTCACCCACCTGCATCTCGCCCACCTGAATCAGATTGCCTCCGAACCAGAGGATGCACAGGATGGTAGCGTACATCACGAACTGCATCGCGGGCATGTTCAGGGATGCCACCCGGAACGCCTTCTCCGAAGTGGTGAGAAGCTCCGTGTTGACTTCGCCGAATTTTTCCATCTCGTAGTCGCCCCGGACGTAGGACTTCACCACGCGGATAGCCGTCAGATTTTCCTGAATGATCCTGTTGACCAGATCCACCGCCTTCTGCATCCTGCCATACAGCGGCCGGACATGGGTAACGATTGCAAACAGCAGGATTCCAAGCACCGGCGCGGCAATCAGGAACACAACCGCAAGTTCGCTGTTGATCTGAAAGGATACCGTGATGGCGGTCAGCATCATTACCGGCGCACGGCAAGCAGGCCGCAGACCGTTGGCAATGGAATTCTGGATGTTGGTCACATCTCCGGTCAGTCTGGTGACCAGAGAAGAGGTCCTGAACCGGTCCGTATTGGAAAAGGAAAACTGCTGCAGCTTTCTGTATTCCTCCTTCCGGATCTGCGCGCCGATTCCCTGGCCGCAGACCGCGGCAAATCTTGCGCTTCCGGTTCCCAGAAGCATGGCAGCCACCGCACAGGCCGCCATTTGAAGCCCTTTCGTGAAAATGTAGGGCTTATTTCCGTTCGCCACGCCAATATCCACCATATCGGCCATGATCATGGGAATGATCAGCTCCAGAAAGGCCTCCGTCACAATGCAGATCACCGCAAGGATGGTCGCCGCCCGGTAGGGTTTCGCATAGGATAACAATCGTTTCATGACTTCCTCCGTCGCTGTGGAAATTTTCTTATGAAAATCTGCGTTACTGCCGGCAGTCAGAGCAGTCTGAAATGCCACCGATATTGCAAGTTCAATAATATCATCATCAACAGTATGCAGTGCAATCATTGTATTCCCCACAGCAGCGAAAGTCAAGGGTGGATTTGAGATTCCACACTATAAAAATGTAGACGGGCAAAACGCATTGTGATACACTTTATTCAGTAAGTTGTGTCAGAGGATGGGAAATCCGCCGGAAGCGCGGAGGCAGGAGGAATTATGAGCATACTTGATGAAATTGCGGACTGTGTGATATCCGGAAGGCTGCAGGAGATTTTTCTCTCCGACCCGGAATATCAGGAGCTGAGCAGAAAGCAGGAACAGGCATCCGAGGAATGCTACAGCAGTGTGCCGGAGGAATATCATGAGAAGATCGAAGAACTGACCGACTGTCAGAATGAATGCTCCGGACGGCTCATAGAAATGGCTTACAGACAGGGAATGATCGACAGCGCCAACCTGCTTCGGGAACTGAAAATTCTGAAAACAGGCTGATGACTAATCCTTTTTTCCACCGCCTGTTTTATATGTTTAGATCTTAAAAAGCGCCAGTCATAAGGTTTTAAGCCTATGATCCAGCGCTTTTTTTCATATCTTTTATACTTTTTCAGCGTATAAGGCAGGTTTAGGAATTTCCCGCCCTGATTCTTTTGCCGTTTCAATCCATAATTCGCAGGCTATTTCCAACTCTTTCAGCGCCTGCTCTTTCGTCTCCCCATGTGCCATACAGCCTTGCAATTCAGGAATACTTGCAATATAGATTTTATCTACATCGTCATACTGAATATATACAGAATACTGTGCCATATTATCAACTCCTTTCCTGGTTTTCCGTCAAGCCATATTGTAGAATAATGTTTCTTAACTGTCTGACCTCATATCCTTTTGCTTTCGCCCCATCTTTCTGGATGTTCAAGAAAGCATTGACGCCACTATGATAATACATAGTGTGAGAGCCTTTCTGTCGCTTAAACTCAAAGCCCAATCTTAAAATCAGACTCTGAAAATCAGCATATCTGATGTTATAGTCGGCCTTGCCATTTATAACGTCATTATATGTATTACTTGCCATTTTATTTCCCCTCCCTTTATTATAGGGACTTTTTCATTTTTAGCAATCCCCTGTTTGAGCCAGATAGATAAATAAAATTCAAAAAGCCTATCTTAAAACATAAAATATGTTCTAAGATAGACTCTTTAAAATCATATGTGCAAGAATTTTATCCCTTACATTTTCACAGAACGCCTGTCTGATACCTTTTTTTGATACCCTGACGCTTTGTCACGCTCCAGAAACCCATATCTGCCACACATTTTTAACAGCTCGTAGGGGAATCGAACCCCTGTTTCCGCCGTGAGAGGGCGGCGTCTTAACCGCTTGACCAACGAGCCATTTCTTTCTCTGTCCCGGGCGGTCACCCGTGCGACTCGTTTATAATACAACAGCTTTCCCTAAAATGCAAGTACTTTTTTAAATTTTTTCAAAAATTTTTTTTGTTCATTTTTTATCGTCAAAACGTTATGCATTTACAAGCGCCCGAAACAGAGAAAGGCTCCCCTCATCCTTCTGGAAGGAATGCTCCGGATGCCATTGAACCGCAAGGAAAAAGCGCTTTCCGGGCATCCAGACGGCCTCGATCAGCCCGTCCGGCGATACCGCCATGGGCTTTAGGGATGGCGCAAGTTCCTTTATCGCCTGATGGTGACGGCTGTTAACGCCAAGCGTTCTTTTTCCAAGGAGATCATAAAGCGGCGTGTTTTCCAGGATCTCCACCTCGTGGGCGCTTCTGTCAAAGGGCGGCTTCATCTCATGCTCCACCCCGGACGGATGCTGTGTGGGTAGGTCCTGGTAAAGAGTTCCTCCCAGCGCCGCATTGAAAAACTGCAGGCCCCGGCAGATTCCCAGCACGGGCATATCTCTCTCAAGCGCAGCGTCAAGCAGCAGCTTTTCCATTGTATCCCGCTCCGGGATGCTTCGTCCGCACTCCGGGACGGGTGTTTCTCCGTAAAGGGAAGGGGAAACGTCGTGTCCACCGGTAAAGATAAGACCGTCCAGACGGTCCATAAGTTCGGGAATGTTCGCATTTTCTTCCGTAAGCGGCAGCATGACGGGAATTCCGCCCGCTGCAAGGACGCCTTCCATATAGCCCGGAAGCATCCACAGGCTTTCCCGGTCCAGGTCTACTAAGGGAACGAGTCCGATCCATGGTTTCTTTTTCATTTTCTGTCTCCTTATATCATTGATGTCGAAATATCTGTTCAAAAATACTTCTGGTCTGTTTTTCATCTCCGTATTCCAGAGGTTCATCCACGTAGCACAGGGCGAAAAATGGTTCGATATTTTGAAGGTTCTCCGGAAGGCTTTTCCATAAGCCGTACATTCGGGCGGCGAATACTTTTATGTCCGGAGAGTGTTCGTAGCTTTCCTGAAGCTTTCGGAGGAAAACTTTTCCGATTTTTTGCCGGTCAAAGCTTGCGGGATTGATATGGGTTCTCAGATAAGCAACGGCTTTGCCGATGTCGTTTTCCCACTCCAGGTAAAGGTAGTCGTCGTTGGATGGATCACTGAGGAAGCATTCGTTGAGTTGACTGCTGTATGTGTTTTCATCTGCCAATCCGTGAAAAAACAGGATTGCGGTGGCTAGTAATTTTTCCATGATCTATAAAAATGCACGTTGGGATGGGAGTGGCCTCTCTCTGCTTGGTGGAGCCCCCATTTGGAAGTCGCCCTTTACAGGGCTCCTTCCTCTGGAGGCGGGGAGATGGGATGGCCTCTCTCTGCCTGGTGGAGCCCCCATTTGGAAGTCGCCCTTTGGGGGCTCCTTCCTCTGGGGGCGGGGAGATGGGAATGGCCTCTCTCCGCTTTCCGAAGCCCCCATTTGGAAGTCGCCCTTTGCAGGGCTCCTTCCTCTGGGGGGCAGGGGGATGGGAGTGGCCTCTCTCCACTTTCCGAAGCCCCCATTTGGAAGTCGCCCTTTGGGGGCTCCTTCCTCTGGGGGCGAGGAGATGAGATGGCCTCTCACTACAGATGATGCCCCCTGGGATTTCTTTGAAATCCCAGCCCATTCGGAATCCGCCCTTCGGGCTTCTTCCTCATGGGAGGCGGGTGCCAAGGGCAGCCGTTCCTCCATGCAAGCATGGGAACGGCTGTCTTTGGCACCCTGGGGCATCATATGGCAAAATCAAATAAACTGATCTGGTTGGATTCGGGGAGGTCTCCGAGGAGACCGAGGGAATCCATCAGGTCTACGATTGTTTTGGAGACCTTGGTGCGGTCGCGGAAGTCGTCTTTGGAGAGGAAGGGGCCGTCTTTGGCCGCTTCCACGATGGCGTCGGCGGCTTTTTCGCCCAGGCCGTCGATGCTGTTTAAGGAGGGCATGATTTTATCGCCCACGATCTGGAAGCTCCTGGACTGGGCCTGGAAGATGTCGATGGGCACGAATTCATAGCCTCTGGCATACATTTCCTGTACCACCTTCATGTCCTTCGCGGTGTCCTGTTCCTTCTTGGAGAGGCTGTCGGAGCGTTTTTTGTAATCCGCCATGACCATCTCCAGATGCTGGCGCCCCTGGCACATGATCTCGTAGGAAAAGGCCGAGGCGCGGATGCTGAAGTAGGCCGCGTAATAAGCGAGGGGATAATTCACCTTGCAGTAGGCGATTCTCCAGGCCATCATGACGTAGGCCGCCGCATGAGCCTTGGGGAACATGTATTTGATTTTTTTACAGGACCAGATGTACCAGTCGGGGACGCCCGCAGCCTTCATAGCCTCCTCCATCTCCGGCTTCAGGCCCTTGCCCTTTCGGACGCTCTCCATGATGGTGAAGGCAAGGCTGCTCTCCACTCCCATGCTGATCAGATAGATCATGATGTCGTCACGGGTGCAGATGGCAGTGGAAATGGTTGCCTTTCCTTCTTTAATCAAAGTCTGGGCATTTCCCAGCCACACATCCGTTCCGTGGGCAAGGCCCGCGATACGGACCAGATCGGAAAAGGAGGTGGGCTTTGTATCCAGAAGCATCTGCATGGCGAACTCTGTACCGAATTCGGGCACGCCGAGGTTTCCCAGAGGCCAGCCATCAATGTCGTCCGGCGTGATGCCGAGCGCCGAGGTATTCTGGAACAGAGACATTACCTGCTTGTCGTCCAGCGGAATCTTCGTGGGGTCCAGCCCGGTCAGGTCCTGCAGCATGCGGATCATGGTGGGATCATCGTGTCCCAGTATATCCAGCTTCAGCAGGTTGTGGTCGATGGAATGGTAATCGAAGTGGGTCGTTACCGTATCCGTGGTCATATCGTTTGCGGGATGCTGCACCGGGGTAAAGGAATTGATTTCCTCTCCCAGCGGCAGCACGATGATACCGCCCGGATGCTGTCCTGTGCTTCTGCGGATTCCCGTGCAGCCCGTGACAATCCGGTTGATCTCGCAGGTACGCTTTTTATTTCCGCGCTCCTCGTAATAATTTTTCACATAGCCGAAAGCGGTCTTATCCGCCAGCGTAGCGATGGTTCCGGCGCGGAATGTCTGTCCGGCGCCGAAGATTACCTCCGTATATTTATGAGCCTTACTCTGGTATTCACCTGAGAAATTCAGGTCAATATCCGGTTCCTTGTCGCCCTTGAAGCCCAGGAAGGTCTCAAAGGGAATATCAAAGCCATCCTTCTTTAACAGCTCTCCGCAGACCGGACAGTATTTATCCGGCATGTCGCAGCCCGCCCGGCCCGAATAGGCCTTCACCTCCGGTGAGTCAAAATCGCTGTAATGGCATTTCATACAATAATAGTGAGGGCTCAGGGAATTTACCTCCGTAATTCCCGCCATATATGCCACCAGAGAAGAGCCCACCGAGCCTCTGGAACCCACCAGATAACCATCCTCCACCGACTTCCACACCAGCTTCTGGGCAATAATGTACATTACGGCAAAGCCGTTGGTGATGATGGAATGCAGCTCCTTCTGCAGCCGCTCCTCTACGATGGAGGGGAGGTTTTCCCCGTACAGGGAGTGAGCCTTGCTGTAGCAGATATCGGTCAGCGTCTTGTCGCTGTCCGGAATCACGGGAGGGCACTTATCCGGCCGCACCGGAGAAATGGTCTCGATCTGATCCGCGATCAGGTTGGTATTGGTGATCACCACCTCTTCGGCCTTATCGCTTCCCAGATAGTCAAATTCCTTCAGCATCTCCTCCGTGGTGCGCAGGTACAGCGGGGCCTGATCCTCGGAATCCTTAAAGCCCTTTCCTGCCATGATGATCCGGCGGTACACCTCGTCCGCAGGATCCAGAAAATGCACGTCACAGGTTGCCACCACAGGCTTGCCATACTGCTCTCCCAGCTTCACGATTCTGCGGTTGATATCCTGGATGTCCTCGATGGAATTCACCAGACGGATTTTTTCATCATTGATCATGAAGGCGTTGTTTCCCGTGGGCTGAATCTCCAGATAATCGTAAAAATCCACGATCCGCGCGATATCCGCCTCACTTTTTTCATCCAGCAGGGCGCGGTACAGCTCACCCGCTTCACAGGCGCTTCCCAGGATCAGCCCCTCCCTGCACTTTAAGAGCAGGCTTTTGGGAATTCTGGGCCGCTTCGCATAATAAGTCAGGTGGGACTCGGAAATCAGCCGGTACAGGTTTACCCGTCCGGTGTTGTTCTTTGCCAGAATGATGGCATGGTAGGTGGGAAGGCGTTTAACGATGTCCGGGTTGGAATCGCCCAGCGCGTTCACCTTTTCCAGGGTATCCTTTCCGTCCTCATGAAGCATCCTGCTGAAGCGGACAAAAATCTCCGCCGTCGCCTCCGCGTCGTCCACCGCCCTGTGATGGTTTTCGAGGGAAATACCCAGAGTCTTTGCCACTGCGTCCAGGGTATGCTTCGCCTGGTGGGGAAGCAGAACTCTTGCGATTCCCACCGTATCCACATAGGTATAATCAAAGGGAAGCGACTGCCTGGCCGTATTCTCCCGAATAAAGCTGGTATCAAAGCCCGCATTATGCGCCACCAGCACACAGCCCTCGCAGAAGGACAGAAACTCCGGCAGCACCTCCTCGATGGGAGCCGCTCCCGCCACCATTTCATCGTTGATGCTGGTGAGTTTTTCTATTTCAAAAGGGATGGGCACCTGGGGATTTACAAACGTGGAAAACCGGTCCGTGATCTTCCCCTCGCCGTTTTCCACCTCCACCTTGACGGCTCCGATTTCGATGATCCTGTTTTTCACCGGTGAAAAACCTGTGGTCTCAATATCAAACACCACGTAGCGTCCGTTCAGCGGCTGGCCTTTGCCACCCGTAACGATCTCCTTCAGATCGTCCACCAGATAAGCCTCCACGCCGTAGATCACCTTGAAAAAATCGTTCCTGTCCGGATGCTCATCCCCGGCCTCCTGCCGTTTCTTCTTCTCCGCCTTCCACAGATCGTCCACCAGATGATTGGCGTCGGGGAACGCCTGAACCACGCCGTGGTCCGTGATGGCAATGGCAGGATGGCCCCATTCATAGGCCCGCTTCACGATATCCTTCACCTCGGAAACGCCGTCCATGTCGCTCATCTTGGTATGGCAGTGCAGCTCCACCCGCTTGCGCAGACTATGGTCCTGGCGGCTGTGGGTGAAATCGCTGATCTTTTTCAGACCCACCAATGAGCCGATGGTCAGTTCTCCGTCAAACCGGTCAATCATGGTAATGCCCTTAAGCTTCACAAAGGCGCCCGGCTTAATTCCCTCACAGAGCTCCGCAACCTGATCGTTTTTGGCAAACATTTTGATGGTAAAGGTATCCGTATAGTCTGTCACGTCAAAAATCAGAATGGTACGCTCATTCTTGATCTCCCGCTTGTCCAGCTTCAGGATACGGCCGCGCACCGTCACCTCGCCCATCTCTCCCACGATCTCTTCCATGGGAATGGCCTCGTCCTCAAAATCTCTGCCGTAGATCACATCCGGATTGTCAGACCGCTTCGGAGAGCGGTAAAAATCGCCGTCCCCTCCGCCTCTTCTTCTGGAAAAGCCGCCGGAACGCTTTCCGGCAAAGCGTCCCTCCCGGCTCTCGCCGAAGCCGCTCTTCGTAAAGCCTCCCTTTGCAGCTCCGCCGCTGTTCTGTCCGCCGGAAGCGCCATCCCCGCCTGCTTTTCCAGCCCCGGACGCTGTCTGAGCGCCGCCTCCAAAGGCTGCACCATCTCCTGCGCCGCCGTCCATGCCAAAAGCCGCAGCATCCTGTGCCATGCCCGCAAGATAAGCCTCATAGGCGGTATCCGCCATGGGGCTTTGCGGCAGTCCATCCGGCCCGGCAGGAACTCCGCCCACAGCCGTACGCCCTGCCGGGGTTCCTGCGCTTTTTTTGTTTCCCGGGAAAGGACGGACATTGGATGCGCCGCCGTCTGCCGTCTCACCAAAGGCGGACTGATGCCCGCCGCTCCCCCGGTAACGGGCGGCGATCTCCGCCACCCGGCGGGAAATGAGGACTTCATCCTCCTCCCGGAACCGTCCGGCCTTTGCCTCCTTATAGTCAAAATGGACGATCAGCGGAAGGCCGCAGCGCTCTCCGAAAATCTTCTCCAGGATCCGGCCAAGTTCATCGCTTTTGGAGCGGGCCAGCACCGTGTCCTCGATCAGAAGATGCATCCGGTCCTCCTGTGGGAAGCTGATTTCCGCATTTTTGAACATGTTGTATAAAAGATGGCTGTAGCGGGAGAGCTCCAGCAGGATGCTGTCCCGATAGACCTCAAGAAGGGTTTCCCGGTTAAACTGAGAGGAAAGATGGAATCTTTCATAGAACCGGACCGTAATGTTCACGCCGGGAAAAAGCTGTTTCTGAATCTCTTTCTCGACAGCGAACACATCCTCTTTCAGGATCAGGCGGCTGCTCTCCAGATAGACGCGCACGAAGTCCTTCGCACGCGTTGCGGTCACCCGCTCCACCTGCGTCTGCTCAAACAGATCCTTTCGTTTTCCTTCCAGCTTCAGCCCCGGAAACACCTCAAAAAAAGCCTTTGCCATTTATACTCATTCCTTCCAGTTTAAAAGCTCCTCCCGAAGCACATTCAAAAGCTCGCTCTCCGGCACCTTCCTGATAATCTGCCCTTTTTTGATCAGAAGACCCTCTCCGATGCCGCCCGCGATTCCGATATCCGCTTCCTTTGCTTCACCGGGTCCGTTCACCGCGCAGCCCATGACCGCAACCTTCACGCCGTCCAGGGGAATGTCTGCCACCATTTTTTCCACCTGGTTGGCAAGACCGATCAGGTCGATTTTGGTCCGGCCGCAGGTAGGACAGCTCACCACCTCGATGCCTCCCTTTCTTAACCCCAGCGTGCGCAGAAGCAGCTTTGCCGTGCGCACCTCTTCCACCGGATCTCCGGTCAGAGATACCCGGATGGTATCGCCAATGCCCTCATACAGAATGATTCCCAGACCGACGGAGGATTTGATATTGCCGCTCCAGAGGGTGCCGGACTCGGTAATTCCCACATGCAGCGGATAGTCCGTCCGCTGTGCCAGAATCTCATGCGCCTTCACGCACATGAGAACATCGGAGGATTTGATACTGATCACCAGGTTCTCATAACCCAGTTCCTCGATCATCCTCACCTTGTCCAGAGCGCTTTCCACGATTCCCTCTGCGGTCACGCCCCCGTATTTTTCCACCAGATCCTTTTCCAGGGAGCCGCTGTTGACCCCCACCCGGATGGGAATGTCTCTCTCCTTCGCCACCTTCACCACGGCCGCCACATTCTCCCGGGAGCCGATATTGCCCGGATTGATGCGGATCTTATCTGCCCCGTTTTCCATGGCAGCGATCGCCATCTTATAATCAAAATGAATGTCCGCCACCAGCGGAATATGGATTCTCTTTTTGATCTCCCGCAGCGCCTCCGCCGCTTCCCGGCCTGGCACCGTACAGCGGATGATATCGCAGCCAGCCTCCTCCAGCCGGAGGATCTGCGCCACCGTTCCCTCCACGTCCTCCGTGCGCGTATTCGTCATGGACTGGATCAGAACAGGGCTTCCGCCGCCGATCACCCTGTCCCCGATCCGGATCTTTCTTGTATGCTCTCTGTACATACTTTCCCCTTCCCGCCGCCAAAGGCGGCTCTTCATTTTGTAAGAAGAATGGTGCCAGCCATTCTTCGGCATGAATCTTTGATTCATGCTGCCGCCGGAGGCAGCATTTTTATTTCACCTGCAAAAAGAGCGGAGCGAAAAGCCGCTCCGCTCTCTATGAACTGTATGTATGAATGTATGAATATTAAATTCATAAATTCTTCTTATGCTCTGTGAAAATCAGTCAAACCGCTGCTGTCATTATTTTTTCTGAAGGAAATCCGGAATCTTCAGCGTCTTTTCCTCCACGTTGCTTCTCAGGTTTCCGGGTCTGCGGATTCCATTCAGCCCCTGGCCGGACTGAGGCTGAGCCGCCGGTCTGGGCTGCTGCGTCTGTGCCGGACGGGACTGGGATGCCGCCACTCCGGGCGTGGGATGGTAAGGTCTTGCCGCCGCATTCGGCTGAACCTGCTTTACACCGCCCACAGAAGGCTTCACGCTGAAGGAGGAACCAAGCCTTCCCGCCTGAGGCTGATTCAGGGCCTTGTCCTCCAGGCCTGTTGCAATCACCGTGATTGTACAGGTATCAGGCGTGGAATCATCGTACATCGCGCCGAAGATGATATTCACGTCATCACCGGTGAGCTGCTGCACATAGCTTGCCGCATCGTCCGCGTCGTACATGGAGATATCTCCGCTGACATTGATGATCACATCCGTCGCACCTGCGATCGTGGTTTCCAGAAGCGGGCTTTCCACCGCCATCTTGACCGCATCGGAGGCCTTGTCGTCGCCCTTGCCGTGACCGATGCCGATATGGGCGATTCCCTTGTCCTTCATGACGGTCTGCACATCCGCGAAGTCCAGGTTGATGACAGCGGGCACATTGATCAGGTCCGTGATACCCTGCACGCCCTGCTGCAGAACCTCATCCGCCTTCTTCAGAGCTTCCGGCATGGTGGTTCTGCGGTCAACGATCTCAAGAATCTTATCGTTCGGTATTACAATCAATGTGTCAACATTATTTTTCAGTCGCTCTATGCCGCCCAGCGCATTGGTCATTCGGGTTCTCGCTTCAAAGCGGAAGGGCTTCGTCACAACACCCACGGTCAGGATTCCCATATCCTTTGCGATTCCGGCAATCACCGGAGCCGCACCGGTTCCTGTTCCGCCTCCCATACCGCAGGTTACAAATACCATATCCGCACCGGTAAGAGCATTGGTAATCTCATCCGTGCTCTCCTCCGCCGCCTTCTGTCCCACCTCGGGCTTCGCGCCGGCGCCGAGTCCCTTCGTCAGCTTCTCTCCGATCTGGAGCAGTTTGGGCGCCTTGCACAGCTGAAGGGCCTGCTTGTCCGTATTCACGCCGATAAACTCCACACCGTCAATTTTCTCATCGATCATTCTATTCACAGCATTGTTGCCCGCTCCGCCGACACCGATGACGATGATTCTTGCGGACGACTCAGCATCGTTTGACTTGATTTCCAGCAAAGGTATTTCCTCCTTTTTCAGCTGTCTGCGGCGGCCTCAGCCGCAGACGGCATTCTTTCTGATTTCAGATAAACTTCACATTTCCTATCATATAATTATTTTCCGGATAACGCAACCTCTTTTTTCACTTTTCTGGCCCACGGCGTGCTCATCCAGAGCATTTTCCAGATTTTGGATGAAGCAATTCCTCATGGAGGATTCTCCGCCCGTCCCTGTACGGTCAGCCGTCCAGTTCAAAAGATACGTTTTCCCCGCTTCCGGAATAATTTTCCAGCCGGAATACTCCCTTTTTCCCTTCCGCGCTGGGCAGAAGCTGCTGCAGCCTCGCCACCTTTTCTTCCATGTTGTCCTCGCTTCCCAGTCTTGCCCGGACATCTCCGAAGTAAAGGGTCATTTCCCCGGTATCGTCAAAATAAATCTTGTCCGCGCTGAGCCCATATTTGGAAAGGATCTGGGTAATGGAAAGAATTTCCCGGAAAATATCCTGATTTTCCACGGGCAGAGCCTCATACAGCACCACCTGGCTGAAATCAATTCCCGTGATTTCCGGTATTCCCTCCGTTTTGGTCACGGAAGCCTCCACCACGATGCCGTCCCGGTCAAAATACATATACCGGTCCAGATATTTTACATACCCTGCCACGGATTTTTCGTATACTGTGATTTTTATTGTATCAGGCGACAGGACATCCACGTCCATGGTCTGAATAAAGGGAATATCCTGAATTCCTCTGTCCCGGTATTTCAGGGCAAGATAGAGGGAATTGTCTCCAAACCGCTGTCCGGTCACCATCTGGATGATCTCGTCGCTCGTATAATGAAGATTTCCTTCCACATAAATATTTTCCACATGAAAGTACTGAAGGATAAACAGGAAAACGGCTGCAAGCACGGCAGCAATCGCAAGAAGAACTGCAGGAAGAAGAAACCTTCTTCTGCCGCTCTTTTCTCTCAGTTTTTCCAGACTGTTTCTTTTTCCGAAGGACGTGCTGCGGGCTCCATAGACGACCCGGAGGCCGCTTCCGGCGAACGAAGCACCAGTTCCTGCCCTCGTTTTCCTTTTCATCGTTTTCCTGTCCATACCTGTCTGTCCTTTTCCGGATGTCTAACCATCCTGTACGCACGCTCCCAGCAGCCGCAGATCACGGCAGATATCCTCATACCCCCTGTCCACATAGGAACGGTTTTCCACCAGCGTATCCCCTTCCGCGCACAGGCCGGCAACCACAAGAGCAGCACCGCCCCTCAGCTCCGCCGCTCTTACACGTCTTCCCGTAAGCCTCCGGCCTCCCGGCACCCTGGCCGTATCCTTCTCCACTTCAATTCCGGCTCCCATACGGTTCAGCTCCGCAACCACCCCGAAGCGTCCGTTAAAAACCGTTTCCCGCATGCTGCTTTCCCCTTCCGCCTGCGCCATGGCCACAAGAAAGGGAGACTGCAGATCAGTGGGAAATGCCGGAAAGCTTCCCGTCTCCACTCTGCCCGGAGACAGCAGCGGGCCGGCGCGCTTCACCCGGAGGGCATCTCCGGTCCGTCTCAGCTTTGCCCCCATCCGTTCAGCCATTCCTTCCAGCGCATCGTTTTCTCCCTCCGGAGCTCCCTTCAGGAGAACCTCCCCGCCTGCGGCCAGACAGGCGCACAGATAGGTTCCAGCCACAATGCGGTCCGATGGAATCGTATAGATACAGGGATGCAGGTCTCTCTGACCGCGGATCAGAAGCCTTCCGGTTCCCTGCCGCGTAATGGAGGCTCCACAGTGAATGAGGAAATCGCAGAGCCATCCGATCTCCGGCTCCTGCGCGCAGTTTTCCAGGCAGGTCACCCCGTCAGCCATCACGGCTGCCATGATCACATTTTCCGTTGCCCCCACGCTGGGATAATCCAGCCGCAGAGAAGTTCCCCGTAGGCCGCCGGAAACGGCGGTAAGTCCTGTTCCATCGTCCCGGCAGGCAGCTCCCATCCGGGAAAGCGCCTTGATGTGCAGATCGATGGGCCGGTCCCCGATCACGCAGCCGCCCGGATGATTCAGAGATACCTCCCCTATCCTTCCAAGGAGGGGGCCCATCAGCATGACCGAAGAACGCATCCGGGTCACATATTCCTTCGGCAGACGGCCATCCGTCAGACCGGACGCGTCGATTCTGATCTCTCTTCCTTTTCTGTCCACCCTGCACCCGATACTGACAAGAATCCGGCACATGTATTCCACATCCGCGATGCGGGGACAGTTCCTGAGTACACATACTCCCGGCACCAGAAGAGCGGCCGCCATGATCGGCAGAGCCGCATTCTTGGAACCCTGGATCGTCACTTCGCCGTACAGAGACGCGTTTCCGCGGATATAAACAGACTTCAAATGTCCACCTTCCCGGTTTTTTTCAAGATAGAGCTATTCTATCCTATGCCGGGGCAGAACCACTGGTGTCTGGCCTCCGGCTCCATCCGGCCGTGATCCGGATCCGCCTGTGAAAAATGGACGGACCCGCTTCGGAATCAGACCGATTTGAGCCGGATTCCTCTTGCCACACTCAGCACCAGGCCGATCTCAATGAGCAGAAACATCACCGAAGAGCCTCCATAGCTGATGAAGGGCAGAGAAATTCCCGTATTGGGAATGGTATTGGTGACAACCGCAATGTTCAGGATCACCTGGATTGCGATGTGCCCCATTACTCCCACCACAAGCAGAGCTCCAAACAGGTCCGGCGCATTGTTGGCGATGACCATGAAGCGCCAGCAGAGCAGGATGAAAAGCAGGATGACGGCGATTCCTCCGAAAAGCCCCAGTTCCTCACAGATGATGGAAAAAATCATATCGTTCTGCGCCTCGGGCAGAAAGCCCAGCTTCTGGATGGACTGTCCAAGTCCCTTTCCAAAAATTCCTCCCGATCCGATGGCATACAGAGACTGCAGCGTCTGAAAGCCTGTTCCCGTAGCGTAATCCTCCGGATTCAGCCAGGCCAGAATCCGGTTGCCTCGGAAATCCAGGCTGGAGCTGTCCATTTGAAGGATCACAAAAACAAGCAGCGCCGCTCCGGCAATTCCCGCCGCGCCCATGAGAAGGAACCGCTTATATTCCGGACTCGCCACAAACAGCATCAGGAACGCAATTCCGAAAATGATGATCGCGGAGCTTAAGTTATCCGTGATCTGCCAGACCATGACACAAATGGGTACAGGAATCAGCAGCACCAGCAGAAATCCCTTAAAGGACCTGATGCCCTTTCCCATCTTGCAGATAAAACTGGCGAGAAACAGGATCATACACAGCTTTGCGATTTCGGCAGGCTGAACGGAAACACCCAGGTTCAGCCATCTGGTCGCACCGTTCGCCGTAATGCCGAGCGGAGTCATAACCAGCGCGATCAGCACGGCGGAAACCAGATATCCCAGCAGGGCAAATGGCTCCCAGAAATGGTATGGAATACGCGAAACCACCATCATCGCCACCAGCCCCAGCGCTGCGGCCGCAGCCTGATGTTTCAGGTAATATGCCTCGTCATAGTTTAAGCTCGCCGTCATCGAAGCCTCGTAGGAACTGGTGGAATAGACCATGATCAGTCCGAAGCCCAGCAGAAACAGGACGATAAACAGCAGGGTATAGTCAAAAAAATATTCCGCTTGCTTTTTCCTTCTTCGGATCGCCACGCTTTTCACTCCTTCAGATTTTTCACATACTCCTTGAACATTTTTCCCCTTACCTCATAATTGGGAAACATGCCCCAGCTGGCGCAGGCAGGCGAGAGCAGGACCGCGTCCCCAGGCTCCGCGCTTTTGGCACAGAGATCCATGCATTCCTCAAAGGAATCCGCAAAAACATAATCGGTAAAACCATGCCGGGCCGCGCAGGCCGCGATCTTTTCCCTGGTCTGGCCGATCAGCACCAGGCGTTTCACCTTTCCGTCAAAAGCCTCGATCCATTCGTCATATTCGTTCCCCTTGTCGTATCCGCCGCCGATCAGGATGGTGGGACGGTTCATCGCCCGGATCCCCCGGATGGCCGCATCCGGATTGGTTCCCTTGGAGTCATTGTACCAGGCAACCCCATTCACTTCTGCGACAAATTCAATTCTGTGCTCCACGGCCGGAAAGCTTTTTACCGTATTCAGTATATTCTCCATGGGCACGCCGAATGCCAGGGACATGGCGATTGCCGCCATCACATTTTCCACGTTATGGACGCCCAGAAGCTGCATCTCATGGATATTCATAATGCGCTCCCTCTTTCCGCCCTCCGTCCTCCAGATCTCCTCTCCTTCCAGATACAGCCCTTCCGGCGGCTGTTCCTTAGAGGAAAACCAGACTACGTGTGCCGGGCAGCGCTCTCCCATGGCCCTTGTGTATGGATCGCTGTAATTCAGGACACAGGTGTCCTCCTTCGTCTGATTCTTTGTGATAGATTCCTTGACTGCCGCATAATTTTCCATGGTATGGTGCCGGTTCAGATGGTCCGGCGTGATATTCAGTACCGCGGATACCTGCGGATGGAAAGCGTGCGTCGTTTCCAGCTGAAAGGAACTGATTTCCGCAACCGTCACGCTGTCATCCCTGGTTTTCAGGACCTCCGCCGTGATGGGATCACCGATGTTTCCCACGACGAACACGGAATCGAAATAATCCCGCATGATCTGTCCGGTCAGCGCGGTGGTAGTGGTCTTTCCATTGGTTCCCGTAATGGCAATCAGCCTGCCCTTCAGAAATGCATATCCAAGCTCTATCTCACCCCAGATGGGAATTTTCCGCTCACGAATCCGGTCTGCAAAGGGCGTGTCCACAGGAACTCCGGGACTGAATACTGCAAGGGAGATTTCCTCAAGCTCCTCCTGCGGAAGCTCTCCCACAAGGACCTTTACACCGGCTCCATCCGGAAGCTTCTTTCTTACCTCTTCCGGATCAATTTTTTCATTTCCGTCAAACAGCACCGGAACCGCCTTCACCGCAAGAAGAAGCTCCGCCGCCGCAAGACCGCTCTTTCCCGTACCTACAATCAGAATCTTTTTTCCTTCCACGTTCCTACTCCTGTTTCCGCCGCCGCAGGCGGCATTTATTAAAAGGAAGAACGGCATCAGCCGTTCTTTGGCACGAAGGCACTCGTGCCGGCCTCTGTTTCCGCCGCCGCAGGCGGCATTTATTTTGCTTCAGACTGCGATCAGCGCCACAAGGCACAGGATCGCCGTAAGGATGGAGAATACGGCAACGATACGCGTTTCCGACCATCCGCACAGTTCAAAATGGTGGTGCAGCGGTGCCATCCTGAAGAGCCTTTTCCCACCTGTCAGCTTAAAATACGCCACCTGAAGGATGACCGAAACCACCTCTATCAGATAAATAAAACTGATGATGGGAATAAAAAGCTGCATCCGCATCATATAGGCCGAGGCGGCAACAAAGCCCCCCAGCGCAAGGGAACCGGTATCTCCCATAAATACGCTCGCAGGGTAAACATTAAACAGAAGAAACCCCAGGAGCGCTCCCGCCACCGCACATGCCACCGGTTCTATCCTGGACCCGGTCCCAATGGAGGCGGCTGCCAGGAAGGTTGCCGTCATTACCGTAACGCTTGCGGCGAGCCCATCCAGTCCGTCAGTAAAATTGGCCCCGTTCACAGTGCCCAGAATGATGAAAAAGGCGAGCGGAATGTTCATCCATCCCAGATCCAGTACCAGATCCGGGAAAAAAGGGATCCTTGCCGCAAGGCCGATTCCCGCCACTCTTACCAGATAGTAAATAAACAATCCGGTAATCACAAGCTGTGCAGAAAACTTCTGAAGCGGCGTAAGGCCCATGGAACGCCGCAGCAGCACTTTCAGCAGATCATCCAGAAAGCCGATCAGTCCGAAGCCCAGCGTCAGAAGCAGCACGGGCATGATCTGGGGATAGTCCTTCAAATAGAGCAGGGATGCTGTCACCACGGCGGACAGAATCAGAATTCCGCCCATGGTCGGCGTACCGTTTTTCTTTAAATGGCTTCTGGGCCCTTCCCCTCTGACGGTCTGCCCAGCCTTGAGTCTCTTTAGAAAAGGGATGATCACCGGTCCAAGCGATACGCTCACGAAGAAGGATATCAGAACCGGCAGGTAAATGGATAGACTCATCTGACCTTTCCTTTCACTGCTCTGCACGCTGTACATTATAATCCATGTCTTCCAGATATGGAAGGATGTTTTCAAAGAGCTGGCGCACCACCGGGGCAGCAACCTGGCCGCCGTAATAGGTGCCCTGCGGATTCGTTATGATCGCCATGGCGAGAACCTTCGGGTTATCCGCCGGAGCGAAGCCCATAAAGGAAGCGATGTAGCGGCCCGTTCCTCTGGGAAGGGTCTGGCTGGTCGCCGTTTTGCCGCCCACCCGGTAGCCCTCAACATAGCCGTTGTGTCCGCCGCCGTTTTCCACCACCTGCTCCAGCATATATCGGAGCTTTTCCACAGTATCCTCAGATACCACGCCTTCCCGGACCGGATATTCGAAACGGTTGGTCACGTTTCCCTGCGCATCCACGGTTTTCACCCCGAAATGAGGTGTGACGGCATTGCCTCCGTTGATGAGGGAGGAAATCGTCGCCGCAAGGCGGATCGGCGTCACCTGAAAGGACTGCCCGAAGGAAATAGTCGCAAGCTCCACCGCTCCGATGTCCTCCAGCTTATGCATGATCGTTCCCGCTTCCCCGGGCAGATCCACTCCTGTCTTTTCCAGCAGGTTGAACTGTTCAAAATAGCGGTAGTAGTTTTCCGCGCCCAGTCTCAAACCCACCGTGACGAACACCGGGTTGCAGGAATTCATGGTCGCCTCCACAAATGTCTGCGTTCCATGGCCCGTGATCTTGTGGCAGCGGATTCTCCGGTCCTCCACCATCACGTATCCCGGACAGTTAAAGGTGTCCTCCATGGTCACCACGCCTTCCTCCAGCGCGGCCGCCGCGGTGATGGTTTTGAAAACCGAACCCGGCTCGTAGGTATCGCTGATACAGGGATTGCGCCACATCTGATTCAGAAGATCCTGCTTTTCTTCCTCCGAAAGTCCGGCCGTATCCGTGCCCTCCGGCAGGGTAAACGGGTCATTCAGGTTGAATTCCGGCACGTTCACCATCGCCAGAATCTCCCCGTTGTCCGGCTTCATCACCAGGATGGAGACGCTTTCCGCCTCCTTCGCTGCCATCACCTGCTCCGCAAGCTGTTCTGCATACTGCTGAATGTTGAGATCCATGCTGATGTACAGATCATCTCCGTCCACCGGCTCCAGGCGCGACTCGCCCTCTTCATCCACTTCAATGCCTCTGGCGTCCGTCACCGTCAGGATGGTGCCCGGCTCGCCTTCCAGATATTCTTCATATTTCACCTCCAGACCGACAATGCCCTGATTGTCCGCTCCTGTAAAGCCCAGCACTCTGGATGCCAGACTGTCAAAGGGATAATAGCGCTTATAATCCTCATCCACCTTCACTCCGGAAAGCCCACAGGCGCGGATCGCATCGCCTGTTTCCTTATCCACGTTGCTTTTGATCCGTTCGATGGCGGAATATTTTTCCACACGCGCTCTGACATAATCTTCCTCAAGCTCCAGTTCTCTGGCCAGAACCTCCACCACCGCGTCCGGATCTGTAATCTGATTGTGTATGACGGAAACCGTGCATACCGTCCGGTTATCCGCCAGCACGTTTCCGGCCGCATCCAGAATCCTGCCCCGCTTCGCCTTAATGCTTCTCTCCCTCTGATGCAGCGAATCCGCCGCATCAGAATAGTATGCGGAGCTGTATACCATCAGATAGACCAGCCTTCCGGCAAGCCCGAGAAAAGCGGCCAGACAGATCAGGAAGGCCGTAAATGTCTTTTTTCTGTGGAAGGTTTTATGCTTCTCCTCCATCGGAAAACCTCATAAAGCGGTATTTATACAATTTATTACCGGATTTATGAGGTTATTCACGTTTGTCTTTTCTTTTGCCGTCCAAAATGTATCCGTGCGGATCAGAACGGAGAATCATCTTCTTCATCTGCTTCCCCCAGAGGGAGATTCGATTCCGGAAGGTTCAGTTCCACATTTCCGATCACCTCTCCGGTATCCGGGTTCACCCGGGTGCCATCGGGAAGAATGCCTTCTCCGGTTTCCGGATCTATTGTAATATCATCCGCAGTATAGCCGCCGGTGTCACCCGCATCTTCAGGCGCGCTGCCGTCGCCGTCCGCCCCGGAGCCTCCGCCATCGTCCATGCCGCTTCCTCCCGTACCATCCGTTCCGGTTCCCTCTGTGTCTCCGGAAGCAGTTCCTCCCTCCGGTGTTTCTCCATCCTCCGGAGAAGCTTCCTCATCGTTTCCGCTGACGTCGTTCCCGCTTACCAGCTCCTGCTGATAGGCAATCTGGGCTTCCTCAAGCTCCTGCTGTTCAGCCTCGCTCAAGGGCTCAGTCATGAAAATATCAAGATAGGGAAGAACCTCGGTCAGAATGCTTCTTACAATTCTGGTTGCGTATTTCGCATCGTCCTGATTCTGAGCATTCGGCCGGTCCACCACCACATAGATGGCGATCTCCGGATCATCCGCCGGAGCATATCCCATAAAGGATACCACGTATTCATTATTTCCTCTGGGCTGGGTTTCCGCAGTTCCCGTTTTTCCGCCGATCAGATAGCCGGCCGGTCTTGCCGTATGGCCCGTTCCTTTTTCTCCGATAACCACCTGCAGGCAGTAGTCGCGGATTTTTTCAGAAGTTTCCTCCGATATTACCTGTTTTAACAGCCTTGGCTCAATGTTTCTCACCACGGAGCCATCCGATGAGGTGATCTGGCTTACCACGTGCGGCTCATAATAATAGCCGCCGTTGATCAGGGCGCAGAAGCCCGTGATCATCTGGATCATGGTCACGTTGAAGCCCTGCCCGAAGGTGGTAGTAGCCAACTCCACCGGTCCCATGGTATCCTCTGTAAATACCAGAGAAGCAGTCCTGGCCTCTCCCGCCAGATCGATATTGGTTTTCAGTCCGAAATTGAAATCCTCCATGTACTTCAGAAGGGTAGTCTTTCCGATTGCCTGTCCCATCTTCATCAGTGCCACATTGCAGGACCGCTCGATGGCCTGGGAGATGGTCAGTATTCCGTCTCCGTACACATTATGGCATTTGATGGGCTTCTGTCCCTCCGCCACGACCAGGCTTCCTCCGCAGTCATAGGTCTCATTTCCGGTCAGCGCTCCGCTCTCCAGTCCGGCCGCCGCCGTGAAGGGCTTCATGGTGGAGCCCGGCTCATAGGTATTGGAAATACAGTAGTTTCTCCAGAGATAATTCAGCTGGCGGTAAAGCGTATCGTCATCCATCTGGGCAAGCGCCGCCTCGTTGATAACCTCTTCCAGCACAGTACCGTCCGTATCCACCATATTCTGCCCGATCAGCGCGTCCGTATTTCGCGGATCATTCAGATCAAAATTCGGATAGCTGGCCATGGCAAGCACCTCGCCGCTGTCCACATCCATGATAACGCAGCCCACATTTCTCGCTCCGTTTCCCTCCCGGACCGCGTCCTTATAAGTATCGTTGAATTCCTTAAGCTTTCTCTCCACAATGCTCTGGATATTTACATCCAGCGTGCTCACCAGATTGTTTCCATCCACGGCAGCCTTCGTCGTCCGCTCCAGATTAGCGTCATCGTTCATATAGCCATATTCCCGGCCATTGATTCCGCTCAGCTCGTCGTTATAGTATTCCTCCAGGCCATAGCTTCCCACATTGTCGCCGCTGGTAAATCCGATCACATCGCTGGCAAGGCTTCCCATCGGATAGCTTCTGCGGTATTCCTCTTCAAACCACACGCCCTGGATGTTTTTTCCTGTTTTCTCATCATTCATCATCTCCTGGAAAGGAGCAATCTCATCATAGGTAAGCTGTCTTGCCAGAACATAGTACTGAGAATCGGGATTCGCTTCGTTATAGCTCCGGATCTTTCCCTCATCCACATCAAAACACTGTGTCAGCGCGGAAATGGTAGCATCCACAAACTCCTCTTCTTCATTCATCAGCTTGCAGTCGAGCACCACATTGTACACCTTTTCGCTCACCGCCAGCTTCGTTCCCTTACGGTCCGTGATCTCTCCCCGCTTATAGGGAAGGGTACGGCTGGAATACTGCTGCTGGGATAGCACCTGTTTCTCATACTGTTCTCCGTTGTCCCGGTTGATCAGGATCAGCCGGACGCTTAATCCGGTAAAAGCCAGCAGTACGCACAGATACAGTACCACCAGCTTTTTCTGCATTTTTGTTGTGAATCTGTTATAACGCTTTTCTTTTCTTTCCTTTTCCAAAATGCTCCTCCGAACCGGGTCATTTGTCGATATCCGTAATCTGCCTTACATAATCATTCCCCTCGTCCGGAACGGTCACAATCTGATTCTCGTCCGGGTATACCATGCCGAGCTCGGTAATGGCAATTCTGCGGATCTCATCCAGGTCCACAGAGCTTTCAATTCTGCTGTACTCCTCATCGTTTGCCGTCCTGAGGCTGTTGAGCGTGCTTTCCATCGTGGAAATATGCTTCACGCTTGCCGTAATCTCCGACTGCAGACGGATATAGCCGATCAGGACAAATCCTGCCACCAGAAGAGATGCTGTCAGAAACAGCACATAACCAAGGTTCATATAAACCGCCCGGTCCCGGTTCTTCTTCACGGTATGAGTCAGCTCTTTCGGACGGCCCGGCTTCTGAAGCTCCGTCACCACATCAAGCTGCCTTGCCGTATTTCCGTCGGTCATCCTGCCATAGACACCGCGTCCCCCGGTTCTTTCATATTCTCTTCTCCCGGTATTCCCATATCCGCTTCTGTGTGCTCTTAGTGTGTTCTGTGCATTGTGTGCCATGGCAATTCTCCCTGTTTACGATTCTGAAAATACTGTTCTATGATTCTGCGGAGTCATCCGGCTCCGTCATCTGTCCGTTCCTCCGCTTCAGCCTTTTCAAAAATTCTGAGCTTTGCGCTTTTGGAACGGGGATTTTCTTCCATCTCTTCTTCTGACGGAAGGATGGGCTTTCTTGTGATTACCCTGCCCAGGGACTTTTTTCCGCATATACAGACCGGAAAATCCGGCGGACAGGTGCAGGGATTTTCATTCCTGCGGAATGCCGTCTTCACGATCCGGTCCTCCAGGGAATGGAAGGTGATGATGCATATCCTTCCTCCCGGATTCAAAAGTCCGATCAGACCATCTATGGAATTCTTCAAAACCTCAAGTTCCCGGTTACATTCGATACGAAGCGCCTGAAACGTCCGTTTTGAAGGATGTCCGCCCTTCTTCTGTATCTTTGCCGGTATGGCCGCGCTGATCAGTTCATTCAGCTGGCCCGTCGTCTCGATGGGCCCCTTCTGTCTGGCCTGTACAATATGCTTCGCAATATTTTTGGCAAACTGTTCCTCGCCGTAATCCCGGATCACCCGGTAAAGCTCGTTTTCCGGATAGTCATTCACGATTTCCTTCGCGGTGAGGGTCTGTCTGTTATCCATCCGCATGTCAAGAGGCGCATCATAGCGATAGGAAAAACCGCGTTCCGCATTGTCAAGCTGATAGGAGGAAACCCCCAGATCGAGCACAATGCCGTCCACGCCCCGATACCCCAGCGACCTGACTGTCTCTGCCGCATTGCAGTAGTTGTCCCGGATGAGCGTAAAATTTTTTCCTTCCTCTCCAAATTCGGAAAGCCTTCTTCCCGCCGCCTCAAGAGCCTCCTCATCCTGATCAATTCCGATCAGGTGTCCTCCCTGTAAGCGCCGCAGGATCTCGCTGCTGTGGCCTCCTCCGCCCAGCGTACCGTCCAGATAGATTCCATCCGGCTTTATCTTCAGTCCTTCAATTGTCTCTTCCAGCAGTACTGATCTGTGCCTGAACTCCATTCCGGCCGCATCCTTTCCGCATCAGATTCCCAGCCCCAGCTCGGACATGCGTTCCGCGATATCCTCCATGGCTTCGTCTTCATCCTCCTGCAGGGCTTCCCACTTCTCCCGGCTCCAGATCTCAATGCGGCTGGCCACGCCGACCATGACCACATCCTTCTGAAGTCCGGCAAATTCACGGAGATTTCCGGGGATCAGAATTCTCCCCTGCTTGTCCACCTCCACCTGGGCGGCTCCTGCCAGAAAGAACCTGGCGAACTGACGGTTATCCTTCCTGCTCAACGGAAGGGCCTTCAGCTTTTCCTCAAAGGCGTTCCATTCCTGATTGTCATAGACGAACAGGCAGCCATCCAACCCCTTGGTAATCACAAATTCTTCTCCGAGACTCTCTCTGAATTTGGAGGGTATGATCAGCCTGCCCTTCGCATCGATTGTATGATTGTACTCACCCATAAACATGACAATCACCGCCCTGAAAAAGCAGCATGTTTGTGATTCCTTATGGAAATGCCCCACAAAAGCGTCCGCCTTCTGGAGCTTTCCTCCACTTTAAACCACTTCGAACCACTTTCCGCCACTTTTATATTGATTTTAGTATAAGTCAGGGCATTTTGCAAGAAAAAATCAGCAGATGGATAAAAAAAGAGATCCGGGAAGCCAAAAAACTTCCCGGACCTCTCTTCAGTCCGTTATACAAAATTCAGAAAGCTGGCGACCGTACCCAGCGCGAAATGAGGAATTGTAAGTCCCCATACGGATCTCTGCTTCTGGTAAATCAGGCAGAGAATGCAGGAAAGCAGCATGGCACAGATCATATATGCCAGCCCCTTATGAATATGAACCGCCCCAAAGAACAGAGAAGAAACAGCGACTGAAATCCATTCTCTGTATTTTCCCACAAAGAGCCGGTCCAGACTCTCCTGTATGATTCCGTGGGAGATAAATTCCTGGGCAAATGCCGTAACCGGATAAATCCATTGTGCCCAGGTCAGCGCCCGCCAGTCCCAAAAGGGCATCTCAGGATCAAAAAAGCCGGGCCAAAAGCGGAGGATGGCCGCCTTAACAGCCAGAAGCAGAAAAATGCCGGCCACAGTAATCGTGCCGTTGACGGGCAATGATTTTTTTAAGCTTCTCCCGTCCAGTCCGATATCCGCAATGGAAAGGTTGGTATACCGGATCAGAAGGAAGCCCGCAGCCAGTCCAGCGATCTCCAGAACTATGGTGAGCGTGCTGCTGTCAATGCTTCTTCCTGAAGCATCCCAGACAGCGTACAGAAAGATCCATCCGCAGAGAATGGAAACCATCGCCGTGAAGGCAGCCATAAAATCCTTCTGCTTCTTCTGCAGCATCGTTCGTTCCGTCACATCGGTAAACTGGACAATAATGCCCGCCGGTGCTGAATGTCCGTCATCCTCATACAGGAAGGAGGTCCGGACCTGCAGATACAGCCTGGTTCCCCCGGGCTGCGTATAGCTTACCTCTTTTCTGTGCACTCTGTCCTTATCATAGATGGAATCCAGAATAAGCTGATGGAAGTCATCGTTATCCGGGGAGGAGGACGCTTCCATCAGCGCCGCATATTTCCGGTTCTGAAATTCCTCCGGAATTCCCAGCAGGCGCAACCCGCTGGGGTTCAGAAAGGCTACCGTTCCATCCGGATTCAGAACCATCACTCCATCAGACACATCCCGCAGCACCCGGGATACAAAAAGCTGTTTCATCCTCTGACAGCACCTGCCTTTTTGCCGTTCCCCATATCAGACGTTAAACCGGAAGAGGATCGTATCCCCGTCCTGCACCACGTAATCCTTTCCTTCCATGCGGACAAGGCCCTTCTCCCTCGCGGCGGCAAGAGAACCCTGCTCCAGCAGATCCTTGTAGTTTACCACTTCGGCCTTGATGAAGCCCCGTTCAAAATCGCTGTGAATCTTGCCGGCGGCCTGGGGTGCCTTCGTTCCCCGCCTGATGGTCCACGCTCTCGTCTCGTCCTCTCCGGAAGTCAGAAAACTGATCAGGCCCAGCAGATGGTAGCTGGCCTTCACCAGCTTGTCAAGTCCGGACTCCTTCAGGCCCAGATCCTCCAGGAACATGGCCTTCTCATCGTCGTCCAGCTCGGAAATCTCCTCCTCGATCTGGGCGCAGATGACGAATACCTCGCTGCCGTTTTCCGCTGCATAGCTTCTGACCGCCTGCACGCCCGGATTGGAAGCGCCATCGTCGGCAAGATCATCCTCTCCCACGTTTGCCGCATAGATCACCGGCTTTGCGGTCAGAAGATTCAGAGAGGAAAAGATCGCTTCCTCATCCTCATCGGCAGGCTGGAATTTCGCCGCAAGAGCGCCCGTCTCCAGAAGCTCCTTCACCCGCTGCAGAAGATCCGCTTCCTTCGCCAGCGTCTTGTCCATTCTGGCCTGCTTGCCCACCTTGGCGATCCTTCTTTCCAGGATCTCGATGTCGGAGAAGATCAGCTCCAGATTAATGGTCTCGATATCCCGGAGGGGATCGATGCTTCCGTCCACATGCACCACGTTGGGATCTTCAAAACAGCGCACTACATGGATAATCGCATCCACCTCACGGATGTTGCTTAAAAACTGGTTGCCAAGTCCTTCTCCCTTCGAGGCTCCCTTCACCAGTCCGGCGATATCCACAAACTCAATCACGGCGGGCGTCACCTTTTTGGAATGATACATATCCCCCAGAAGCTTCAGCCGCTCGTCCGGAACGGATACAATTCCCACATTGGGATCTATGGTGCAGAACGGATAGTTTGCCGATTCCGCTCCCGCTTTGGTCAGTGAATTAAATAATGTGCTCTTGCCCACGTTCGGCAGGCCGACGATTCCTAATTTCATAGTCTGTTCTGTCTCCTTTATCTATCAGTGTTTCCGGGCGTTCAGTATTTCCTCCTGTCCTTCAGCTCCCCGTAAAGCTGGCAGTAATTTTCATATCTGCTTCTGCTGATCTCTCCGCGCTGAAGGGCTTCCTTTACGCCGCAGTCCGGTTCATTGATGTGGGCGCAGCCCGTAAAACGGCACTGCGGCTCCCATTTCCTGAATTCCGGGAAATAATCTCCCAGCTCTTCCTTTTCCATATCAAAAAGCTCGATGGAGCTGAAGCCCGGCGTATCCACAATCCAGGTTCCCTGACGGATGCGGATCAGCTCCGAATGCCTGGTGGTATGTCTTCCTCTTTCGATTCTGCTGATCTCTCCCGTCTGCATGGATACGCCGTCCTGCAGCTCATTGATGAGGGAGGATTTTCCGACACCGCTGGGGCCCGCCACCGTAGTGGTTCTGCCCTCCAGAAGCGTCTGAAGCTCCGGCAGTCCCTCTCCTGTCACCGCGCTGGTAAAGACCACCGGATAACCGGCGGCACGGTAGCTGTCGGAAAGAGCAGCACAGATTTTTTCATCCGCAAGATCCTTTTTATTAAAGCAGATGCAGCAGGCAATCCCCTGCCGCTCCATGGTCACGAGAAAGCGGTCCATCAGGTTCAGGTTCGGCTGAGGGCTTACCGCCGCCATGATGATGAGCGCCTGGTCCACATTCGCCACAGCGGGGCGGATGAGCGCGCTGCTGCGCGGCAGGATTTGGGTCACATTGCCCTCCTTTTCCTCCTCACTCGTGATGTCAAATTCCACATAATCGCCGGGAAGAGGCTTTTTCCCATCCTTCCGGAAAATTCCCTTCGCCCGGCATTCGTACAGGCCGTCCGCAGATCCCGGGACTTC
Source organism: Candidatus Eisenbergiella stercoravium (assembly GCA_019113175.1). GTDB lineage: Bacteria > Bacillota > Clostridia > Lachnospirales > Lachnospiraceae > Eisenbergiella > Eisenbergiella stercoravium. The sequence goes on from DXHY01000016.1 coordinate 64,745, forward strand.
CCGCGTGCCTTCCGGCAGCAAGTCACTCTGCGCTGCTATCTCCGCAGTCCCCTGGTCCGCCATCCGCGGCGCTCCGGCCTCTTCCGAAGGGTCGGGCGCCACATAATAAAACCCTGCAATTCCTCTGATTATTCTTCCTCTCATGTTCCAGAATCGTTCCTGATAAATGTTACCGGCCGGTTAATGGTTCTCTGCTCTGAGGTTCCCGGCACGGTGGTCACCTCTCCCGTAGCCGGATCGGTTACCGTAGCAGCATCCGTAGTGACGGTATAAATCAGCGTCAGTGTACCGGTAGGCTCGCTAATGTTTAAAAGGTTTACCGGATATGGGAATGAAGTGACGGCCGTTCGGTAGAGCTCCTTCCCGCTGGCCGTGGTAAGCACGATCACGCACTGGGTCCCTTCCACATAAGCCGGATCCTCAACGGCAGGACTTTCAATATTTTCCACATACATATAGGTAGCTGCCGGTCCTGTGCTAACATAGATGCTGATGGTCGTTCCTGGCTCCACCTGCGTTCCGATGGAGTAGCTTAAACCGACCACCCTGCCGATCTTGGTCTCGTCATCATCACTGACTTCCTCCACATTTCCGACCAGACCCACTGCCTCCAGCGTGGCCTTCGCCTCATCCGGAAGCATACCCAGGACATCCGGAACCGCAACCTTACTCTCCTGCGGCCCCTGGCTGATGGTGATGATCACGGTGCTTCCCCGTTCCGCCTTCGTGCCGCCCTCCGGGCTCTGACTCATGACATTTCCCTTTGCGACGGTATCCGAATATCCTTCCTTACGTTCCGTCTGAAAGCCCTCCGCCTCCAGCTCCGATACAGCCTCAGCGAGACTCTTATTATAGGTATCCGGAACCGTAACGCCGCCCTCCGTTCCGCTGACGGTAAGGGTAACCGCATCCCCCTGTTTCAACAGGGTTCCCGGCTCCACGCTCGCGCTGATCACCATGCCGTCCTCCACATCACCGCTTTCCTCATAGACGACGGAGATGTTCAGATCCAGCCCCAGATCCTCAAGGGCCTTTGTGGCATCCTCCTCTGTCATTCCGGCGACCGCAATCATCTGTGTGCCGCTCTCCTGAACAGAGGACGGAAAGCGGAAAATACCGATCGCCCGTCCCGCAAGGAAAATGATGATGCAGCCGATGAGCACCGCGCCCGCCACGGCGAGAATCGTGGTAAAGCGTTCCATTCTGGACTCGTATTCTTCCTCTTCTTCTTCGTCCAGAATTTCATTTTCGAAGTCCGGCCTTTTTTTCTTTCCGCCCTTTACCGGCTGTGCCGGAGGCTTTGCAGAATTCTTCTTCAGGCGGATTTCCTCTGTATGGGAGCTTTTCTTATACTGCTTTTTGATCTGGTTCATATCGTCACGGCTGACCTTGCGCGTTGCCGCATTCGCCTCCGTATCGATGACCTTCACAAAGTTTTCATCCGGCGTAATCAGCGATTTTTTCAGATCATCGATCAGGGCTCCCACGCTCTGATAACGTCTGTCCGGGCTTTTCTGGGTACACTTTAATACGATCTGCTCCACGCTCACCGGAATCTCCGGTACAAAATCCCTGGGGGAGGGCATTGGCTCCTGAATCTGCTTGATGGCGATGGCCACCGTTGTGTCCCCGTTAAAGGGCACGCGGCCGGTGAGCATTTCAAACAGAGTGATACCCATGGAATAAATATCGCTTCGCTCATCACTGTAGCCGCCCCTTGCCTGCTCAGGAGAGGTATAGTGGACGCTTCCCATCACGTTGGAGGTGATGGTGTTGCTGGTCGCAGCCTTTGCAATTCCGAAATCTGTTACCTTGACTTTTCCTTCTTTTGAGATGATGATGTTCTGAGGCTTGATGTCCCGATGTATGATATGATTGTTATGCGCTGCCTCAAGGCCCATGCACGCCTGGATGGCGATGCTGACCGCTTCCTTCACGGAAAGACGTGCTTTCTTCTCAATGTATTTTTTCAGGGTGATTCCTTCCACAAGCTCCATCACGATAAAATGAACGCCGTTTTCCTCTCCCACATCGTATACATTCACGATGTTGGGATGCATCAGACTCGCAGCAGCCTGGGCCTCCACCCTGAATTTGGATACGAAGCTCGTGTTTTCGCTGAATTCCTGCTTCAGCACCTTCACCGCGACGAAGCGGTTCAGCTTATGGTCTTTTGCCTTGTAGACATCCGACATCCCTCCGGTGCCTATTTTCTCCAGGATCTCGTATCTGTCTCCCAGCATCATTCCAATTTTAATCATTCCATTCCTCCAGCAAAAGCTCTGCCATTTATGTGAACGGGTCAATTACGATGACCGCGATATTATCCCTGCCGCCGTTGTCGTTCGCCGCCTTCACCAGCGCCTGTGCCGCGCTGCGGACATCTCTGTTTTTGTCAATGATCCGTCTGATCTGCTCATCCTCCAGCATATCCGTCAGCCCGTCGGAGCACAGAAGCACTCTCTCCCCCCGCCGCAGCGTTCTCCGGAAACAGTCCACCTGAAGGTCTTCCTCCAGTCCGACCGCCCTGGTAATGATATTTTTATTGGGATGAACCCTGGCCTCTTCCCTGTTGATTCCGCCATATTTTACCATTTCCTGAACGAGGGAATGATCTTCCGTCACCTGCTCGATGGAGTCGTCATGAACCACATACAGCCTGCTGTCTCCCACGTTCGCAGCGATCAGCTCCTCCTGCTTCAGGCAGGCAGCCACCACTGTGGTGCCCATTCCGGCAAAGCGTTCATCCTCTTCCGCACGATGGGCGATCACCTCATTCGCACGGCGGATCGCACGGGTAAGGATCTGCTCCACCTCTTCCTCCGGACAGATCCCAGCCTCCTGCAGGATCGTTTCCACCGCACAGCTGGAGGCGTAGCCGCCTGCCCGATGTCCGCCCATCCCGTCAGCGACGAGAAAAATATTCGGCAGATTTCCCACCGGCTCCAGAGATGTGTACAGATGGTCCTGATTCATTTGTCTCTTTTTCCCAATATCCGTTAAGGAAAACGCTTTCACTCCGTTAAACCGCACCTTTCTTCAGAAATATGGGGAATATGGCGGCGTCTCAGCTGGCCGCAGGCTCCGTCAATATCCCTGCCCATTTCCCTTCTTATAGTAACATTTATTCCGTTTTTTTCAAGCTTATTTTTGAATGCCTCAATCTGTGAGCGCCCTGACTGCCTGTAATCCCGCTCTTTAATAGGGTTGACGGGAATCAGATTGATATGGGCGGAAAGAGGCTTCGCAAGGGCCGTCAGCTTCTGCGCGTCCTCAATGGTGTCATTCACGCCACCCACCAGGGCGTACTCGAAGGTCATCCTTCTTCCGGTCTGTTCAAAATAGTATGCGCACGCCTCCATCAGCTCATCCAGCTGCCAGCTAAACGCCACCGGCATCAGCTCCCGGCGCTTCTCGTCCGTGGCCGCGTGAAGGGACAGCGCCAGCGTGATGGCAAGATGCTCATCCGCAAGCCGCCGGATCTGAGGCACCAGGCCGCAGGTGGAGACAGTCACATTCCTCTGGCTGATGTGAAGGCCGTTTTCATCGGTAAGAAGCCGGATGAAGCGGAGCAGATTGTCATAATTGTCCAGCGGCTCGCCGGTTCCCATCACCACCACATTGGAAACGCGCTCCCCGGTGGCCCGGGTGATGGAATAGATCTGATCCAGCATCTCTGAGGGAAGAAGGTTTCTCTCCCAGCCGTCCAGCGTGGAGGCGCAGAAACGGCAGCCCATTTTGCAGCCCACCTGGGAGGAAATGCAGACGGAATTGCCGTGCCTGTACTTCATCCAGACGCTCTCTACCAGATTGCCGTCCGAAAGGGCGAAGAGAAACTTTCTGGTGCCATCGATTCCGGACTGCTGCATATCTACCTGTTTCAGAGCGGTCAGAGGGTATTTTTCCATCAGCTTTTTCCGGAAAGCGGCGGGGAGGTTTGTCATCTGTCCGTAATCCTCCGCCAGCTTCCTGTGCATCCAGTCATAAAGCTGGGCAGCGCGGAAGGGCTTCTCCCCTTCTTCGGCAACCGCAGTTTTCAGTTCTTCCAATGTCATGGATTTGATGTCCATCCGGTCATTCCTTCCTGTTGTGAATCTCTTCCTGTTTTCTCCGAAAGCATGCGATGAAAAAGCCGTCCGTTCCATTTTCTCCCGGCAGGAAGCGGACGCAGCCCTCCGGTTCTCCTTCCCTGCAGGAGACCGGAAGATTTATGGCCGGCTCCCGGGACTCAAAGGGGAACTGCTTCAAAAACCAGGCCGCCATGTCCTCATTTTCCTCCCGGTTTACGGTACAGGTACTGTAGATGAGCAGGCCGCCGGGCTTCACATATTTCCATACCGTGCCGAGAATCCTTCTCTGCAGACCGGCCACCTCTGAAAGGCTTTCCGGGCTCACCCGGTAACGGATGTCCGCCTTTCTCCCCATCACGCCAAGGCCGGAGCAGGGAAGGTCAGCCAGCACTACATCCGCCCGCTCCAGAAGGGTATCATCCGGCGTCAGCGCGTCCCAAACCTGAGCATGAAGATCAGGAAGCCGAAGTCTTGCGGCATTGTCCCTTATGTAGGAAATTTTTCCTTCCGTCAGGTCGCGGGCCAGCACCATTCCCGCTCCGTCCAGAAGCTCCGCCGCCTGACAGGCCTTGCCGCCGGGCGCTGCGCAGACATCCAGGACAAACAGGCCGGAAGTGGCTGTCCGTTCTCCCCTCTTCCTTTCCTCCCGAAATCCAGTCTTTCTGTCTTCCTCCTGCTGCCGGTGCCGGACGAGTTCACGGATTCCCGCGCATTCCACCGCCATCATGCTGGCGGCATCCTGAACTGCAAAGGCGCCTTCCGAAAAGCCCGGCAGGGAGGCCACGCCCTCCGCGCTCTCCAGAATGTAGACGGATGCCCCTTGCCGGGCGTATTGCTCAAAAAGAGGATGGGGAACCGGATTGCAGCCCCTCTCCCGAAGCATCTGCACAAGGCTTTCCCGTTCCTCTTTTGAAAGCCGCTCCGACAGGCGGATGGTCAGGGGGCGTTTTTCCAGAAGAGCCGCCAGCATGGCTTCCGTCTTCTTTTCCCCGTATTCTTCCATCCATCCGCGCACAATCCATTCCGGCATGGAATAACGGACGGAAAGAAAGCGAACCGGTTCCTTTTCCCGGTCAGGCCAGGCAATGGCATCCTTCTGCGCACAGAGCTTTCGCAGCACGCCGTTTACGAAGCCGGAAAGCTGGGCGAAACGGCGTTTTTTTACAAGCTTCACCGACTCGTTGCAGGCGGCGGAATCCGGAACGCCGTCCATGAACAGGATCTGATAAGCTCCCATGCGGAGAACGCAGCGGATCAGAGGCTTCATCTTCCGCACGGGAAGGCTGGAAAACTGCTCCAGGATATAATCCAGCTGAAGGCGGCGTTCCGTCACGCCGTCCGTAAGGCGCTTTAAAAAAGCCTTGTCTCTGCCGTCCAGGTAATCGTATTTATCCAGTGTGTTTTTTAAGAGGGTATTTTCATATTCCGTTCCCCGCTCCGCTTCCAGCAGCAGATCCAGGGCCAGCGCTCTCATATCCATCGTCTTTGGACTCCCGGTCCTTGCATCCATGTCCGATCCGCCTTTCGTCTGTCATGTTTCCGCCTTCGCCGCCGCAGCTGGCAGTCTGCCCCGCCGTTTTTCACAGCGAAGGGCAGCCCGCCGTTTTTTCTGCCGGAAATGGCTCCCGCCATTTTTCCGTATCAGTCGTCCCGCCTTCTGCCGCCGGCCAGCAGCCAGAGCCGCAGAAGCTGAAGCACGCTGGAGGCTGCCGCCGCCACATAGGTAAGCGCCGCCGCGCTGAGCACCTTTCTCACCAGTCCGTTCTCCTGTTCGCTGAGAATATGGTAGCTTTCCAGCATCTTAAGCGCACGGCCGGAGGCATTGTATTCTACCGGAAGGGTCACGATCTGAAACAGTACGGAAATGGCGAAAACCCATACGCCGATCATTGCCAGCGTGCTGTTCAGGCCCAGAATCAGCCCCAGAATCACCAGCGGGATGCCCAGCCTGCAGCCCAGGTTGGCCGCGGGCACCAGCGCCGTACGGATGCGTAAGGGCGCATAGCCTTCCTTATCCTGCACCGCATGGCCGCACTCATGGGCAGCCACGCCGATGGCCGCCACACTTCCCGATGAGAAGGTGGCATCCGACAGGCACAGCACCTTGGCCGAAGGGTCGTAATGGTCCGTCAGATTTCCCCGCACATGCTCGATCCGCACGTTGGTCAATCCATTATAGTCCAGAATCCTTCTGGCAGCCTCCGCGCCGGTCATTCCCGTCATGCTGCGTACCCGGGAATATTTCGAATAGGTGCTGTTCACCCGGCTGCTCGCCCAGATCGACAGAATTGCGCCGATGATGACGAGTATATAGGTGGGGTCAAAATAGTAACCGTATCCGTATCCTAACATCCTAACATGTCTCCTTTTTCCATCCTGCAGCCCAGCAGAAAGTCCTTCGCCTGCATGCGTTTCTTTCCTTCCAGCTGAAGCTGCGTTACTTTCAGAATACCCTTTCCGGTATTCACATATACGGCTTCCTTCTCCACCCGCTCAATGCTTCCGGGCTGTCCGTCCGATTCTTCCGAAAGGGGGACGGCCTCCCAGATTTTCAGTGTTTTTCCCTTATAGGAGGTAAATGTGCCGGGCCAGGGGTAAAGTCCCCGGATCAGCCGGTCGATTTCCACCGCGGAACGGGAAAAATCGATCCGTCCCATTCCCTTGTCGATCATGGAAACATAACTGCTTTCCGCCTCGTTCTGGGGAACGGCTTCCAGCTTTCCCTGCGAAAGCAGAGCAAGGGCCTCCACTATCGCCTCTCCTCCTGCCGTCTCCAGCTTCTTTGACAGCGTTTCCGCGTTGTCGTCAGGAAGGATGGCCACCTCCTTTTTCAAAAGCATGTCTCCCGTATCGATTCCGGCGTCCATCTGCATGATGGTCACACCCGTCTTCTCCTCCCCATTGATGATGCACCACTGGATGGGAGCAGAACCCCGGTAGGCGGGAAGAAGGGAGGCATGGACGTTGATGCAGCCATATTTCGGCATGTCCAGAATCTCCTGAGAAAGGATCTGGCCGAAAGCAGCCACCACGAAAACCTCCGCATCGAATTCCTTCAGCTTCTCCACCGCCTCCGGCCTGCGGATACGGACCGGCTGGAACACCTCAATGCCATTCTGCAGCGCATATTCCTTCACCGGAGACATCTGCGGCACACCGCTTCTTCCTTTGGGCTTATCCGGCTGGGTCACCACGGCGGCTATCTCATGTCCTGCCTCATACAGCGCCTGGAGCACGCCTGCCGCCAGCTCCGGCGTTCCCATAAAAACGATTTTCACATTTACCACCTCCACAACGGCATGAAATCATGAAATACGGAAACTCTCAGACGGCGTCTTCTGACGCCCCAGAGTTTCTTTTCATGCTTCCTCCTCAACATCTGACAGCTCTCCCTCCACCTTTTCCACGTACAGGTGGCCGTCCAGATGATCGATTTCATGGCAGAAAGCCCTTGCCAGAAGCTCCATGCCTTCCAGTTCGATGGGATTCATGTCCCGGTCATAGGCCTTCACCTTCACATAATTGGGTCTGGTCACAATGCCGCTCTTTCCGGGAACGGAAAGGCAGCCCTCGCCGCCGGTCTGTTCGCCGCTGGTCTCCATAATGCGGGGATTAATGAGAACGATCGGATCCTCCCCGGTCACATCGATGACCACGATGCGTTTGAGCACGCCAACCTGCGGAGCAGCAAGGCCCACGCCGTTAGCCTCATACATGGTTTCAAACATGTCGTCAATGAGTTCCTGCGTGCGGGGCGTCATCTCCTTTACTTCCTTGCAGACCTTTTCCAGAATAGGATCTCCCATCACTCTGATATTTCTGATTGCCATGGATTGTTCCTCCGTTTCCATGTCCGCCGCGTCTGCGCTGCAGACGCCGGACAAAATTATTTGTATTCTTAACACTTATCTCTAAAATGGGTTCATCGGGTCAAAATCGAACTGCACCGTTCTGCCTCTTCCCTCCCTGTCGTCCTGCTCCTTCAGATATTTTTCCATCCGGTCCTTGAGCCGGATGAGCAGATCGTAATCCGGGCTTTTGATGTAGATCACGAAGCGGAATACGTCGTTGATCTTCCCGATGGAAGCGGGAGCCGGTCCGATGAGGAAGCTTCCTTCCGGCAGGTCTCCGGCCAGCAGGGAGAGGCGTTTTGCCAGCGCCGCCCCCGCCTCTTCGTCTGCCGCGCCGATCTGAACGGCCAGGATGTGCGCGGCAGGGGGATAGGACAGAAGCCTGCGGTACAGGATCTCTTCCTCATAAAAGCCCTCATAATCCTGGGCCGCCGCGTGAACGATGCTGTAGTGCTCCGGCTGATAGGTCTGGATCACCACCTCGCCGGGCCTGCTGCCCCGGCCCGCCCGGCCCGCCGCCTGGGTCAGAAGCTGGAAGGTCCGCTCTGACGCCCTGTAGTCCGCAGCGGCAAGGGACATGTCCGCCGCCAGAATTCCCATAAGGGTGACCGCCGGAAAATCGTGCCCCTTGACGATCATCTGGGTGCCCACCAGCACGTCCGCCTCTCCGGCGGCAAAGGAGGCGAGGATCTGTTCATAGCTTTCTTTTTTCCGGGTGGTGTCCGCATCCATCCGCAGCACCTTTTTGTCCGGATACATCTTATGAAGCTGCTCCTCGATCTGTTCGGTTCCCGCCCGAAAGCCCAGAATATAGCGGGAGCCGCATTCCGGACAGATTTTCACAGCCGGACGCGTATAGCCGCAGTAGTGGCAGACCAGAGTGCCGTTTCTGTGCTCCGAAAGGGAAACGTCGCAGTGGGGGCACTTCATCACGTGACCGCACATGCGGCAGGAAACGAAGCCCGCATAGCCCCTGCGGTTCAGAAAAAGCATGCTCTGCTCCCCTCTGGCAAACCGGTCCTCCAGAAGCGCCTGCAGCCTCCTGGAAAAAATGGAGCGGTTTCCTTCCTTCAGCTCCTGTCGCAGGTCCTCCACATACACCTTCGGCAGCGCGCCGCCGTTTAAGCGCTCTGAAAGGGTGTAGAGCCGGTACCTGCCCTCCTTCGCCCGATAGAAGCTCTCCAGAGAAGGAGTGGCGGAGCCCAAAAATACCGCTGCCCCGTGGAGCCTTGCCAGCTCCTCGGCGGTCTCCCTTGCGTGGTATTTCGGCATGGTTTCGCTTTTATAGCTGCCCTCATGCTCCTCGTCAATGACGATGAGGCCGATGTCCGGAAAAGGGGTGAACAGGGCGGAGCGGGGACCGATGATCACATCGATCTCCCGGCGCTTCGCCCTCTCGCACTGATCGTATTTCTCCCCGGCGGACAGGGTGGAATTCATCACCGAAACCCGGTCTCCAAACCTCCTGTAAAAGCGCAGCACGGTCTGATAGGTAAGAGCGATCTCCGGGATCAGCATCACCGCCTGATGGCCCCGCCTCACCACGCCCTCAATGAGCGCCATGTAGACCTCCGTTTTCCCGCTCCCGGTGATTCCCTTCAGGAGGCAGGTCTGTCGGTCTCCGGCATCGTATTTTTCGAAAAAATCATCCACAATACGCCGCTGGGAAGGGCTTAAGCGTCTTCCCTCCTCCCGCTCCACATCCAGCTTCACCGGATTGCGGTAGTAGGGAATGCTTTCGATGGAAACAATGCCGCTCTCCCAGAGGCTTTTGAAGGTGGATGCGGAAATGTTCAGCTTCTTTGCAAGCAGGCCCATGGGAAGGCATTCCTCCGCGATCAGCTCCCGCAGGACGCGGGCTTTGGCGTTCTGGTGCTTCCTCTCGCACTCCAGAAGCTCCTGACGGGCCTCCTCCCTGCTCACTCGAAGGCGGATCTCCTTTTTCTCCGGCGTCTTAAACTTCTTTCTCGCCGGAAGCACGGTTTTCAGAGCCGCGATAATGGTGGAACCGTAATGCTCCTTCATCCAGAAAGCCAGCCGGATCAGACGGCTCTCCACCTGAGCGCCGCCCTCCCGGATGCTGTCCAGCTCCTTCATTCGGCTTTCATCAAAATCCGCCTCATCCGTCACCTCGATGATATAGCCGGTACGCAGGGTGTTGCCGCGCCCGAAGGGGATGGTGACCTGCATGCCCGGCTCGGGAACGCCCCGAAGCCGCTCGGGAATGCGGTAGGCAAAGGGGCGGTCCACATTTTCATGAGAAATATCCACGATGACGTTTGCATATTTTCCCTGCATCTGCCTTACCGCCTCCTTTCCGGCTTTTCCCGTTTCAGTCCCCATCGCAGGCTCCGGCACGGGCCGGGGTCTTCCGCTTTCCATAAGAAATTCTACGAGGAAAAGGAAATGCCCCGTTCCTTCAGAATATCCGCGATCAGCTCCCGTTCGTCCATGTGATGCTTCACGCCTTTGATTTCCTGATAGTCCTCATGCCCCTTGCCTGCGAGAACAATGATGTCTCCCGGACGTCCGTGGTCGATGGCCCAGGCGATGGCTTCCTTCCTGTCACAGATTTCGATATGCTCGCCGTCCGTTTTCTGAATTCCCGTCACAATATCGTCAATGATGGCCTGAGGCTCCTCGAACCGGGGGTTGTCGGAGGTGATAACGGTCAGATCCGCAAGCCTTCCGCTCACCTCTCCCATCTCGAAACGGCGCAGGCGGGAACGGTTTCCGCCGCAGCCAAACACACAGACCAGCCTTCCATGCTCGTATTCCTTCAGAGTGGTCAGAAGGCTTTCCAGCGCCATGGCGTTGTGAGCGTAATCGATGAGCAGGGTGAACTCATCCGATACCTTCACCAGTTCAATGCGTCCCTTCACCTTTGCCGCAAGAAGTGCTTTCTGAATATCCGGAACGGAAACGTCAAAATGGCGGCAGATGGCGATGGCGGTCAGAGCATTGTAAACGCTGAACCGGCCCGGCATGTCTATCTGAGCGTCAAAATCCATCGGTCTGCCGGATTCCGTCCCATTCCCGCTGCAGGACACATGAAAGGCTACGCCAAGCTTTCCGTTCACATTCGTAAGCTTCAGGTCCGTGGCACGAATGTCGCAGTCCCCGCTCAGTCCGTAGGTTTCCAGCCGGCAGGTGTGCCCTTCCGTCACCTGCTGCCAATGGGCGTCGTCCCGGTTCACAATGCCAACCCGGCACTGTTTGAACAGAAGTCCCTTGCAGTGCATATACTCTTCAAAGCTGGCATGCTCGTTGGGCCCGATATGATCCGGTTCGATATTCGTAAAGATGCCGAAGTCAAACACGAAGCCCTGGCTTCTGTGCTGCATCAGCGCCTGAGAAGAGACCTCCATCACCACCGCGTCACAGCCCTCCTCCACCATCCTCGCAAAACAGGACTGGAGCACATAGGATTCTGGCGTGGTGTTCTCCGCATGGATATGGGTTTCTCCGATGATCACCTCAATGGTGCCTACCAGCCCCACCTTCAGCCCGGCGTTTTCCAGGATGGACTTCACCAGATAGGTAGAGGTGGTTTTCCCCTTTGTCCCGGTGATGCCGATAGTCTTCAGCTTCGAAGCCGGATGCCCGAACCAGGCCGCCGACAGAAAGGCAAGCGCGTAGCGCGTGCTTTCCACCTGCAGGATCAGAACTTTACTGTCCTGCGGCACCTCCACGGGCTTCTCCACCACCAGAACGGCCGCTCCCTGAGAAACCGCCTGTGCCGCCGCAGAATGTCCGTCAAAATTGGCCCCTTCGATGCAGACGAAAAGGCAGTCCTTCGTAATTTTTCTGGAATCGTAAACCAGAGCCGTAATCTCCTGTTCCAGAGCGGCTTCCAGGTTCCCCCGAAGGGCTGTCACTTCCAGATTCTCAAGCAGAGTTCTCAGTTTGGCCATGTTTCCTCTTTCCTGCGGCCGAACGGCCGCATCTTAATCCGTGAGAAGAATTGCGCCAGCAATTCTTCCAGGGAATCGGCGAAGCCGATTCCCGCCTCATCTTTTCCTGCGGCCGAACAGCCGCTGCATTATTATACGCCGGACGTACCCCCCGGCCGATAGATTCTTTAAGAATAGCACAGAAGGAAGGAATTTTCAACTGACGGCGCTTCCCGGTATTTGCAGGAACCGATGATTGCGCTGTCTCCTTCCGCGGAGGTAACCACAACATCAATCATCGCCTGTCTGCAGGTTTTGGGATTTTCTCCCCACTACTGTGGCTGTAATCTCTGACAGCTTCGTCTTTCCGGAAGCGACTGCCGTAAATAACTGCCACTTCCGGCTTATCGCTCCGGTACATCCGGTTCAGCTTTTTCAATTCCTGTTCTCTGCCAATAAATACTGAAATATTGCGGTCTCCTTTCGCGAATTATGATATCCTATATTATAATTCACTGTTTTCAGGTCATCAATCAGACGAACGTTCCAGTTTATCAAGCGCATAAAGAGCCGCGCCCGCCGCACCGACGATCTCCGGCTCCGGGCAGATGTAGAGCTTCGCGCCCAGCTTTTCCTCCACAGCGCGGACCACACCCGCGTTCTTTGCCACGCCGCCGGTCATCATGAATTCTTTCTCCAGACCGACGCGCTTTAACAGGGAGTAGGATTTGTTTGCCACGGCGCGGCAGATGCCGTTTGCGATGTCCGTCTTTTCCCGGTTGTTGGCGATCAGGGAGATGACCTCGGATTCCGCGAACACGGAGCACATGCTGGTGATCTCAATATCCTCCTTCGACTGCAGGGCGATGGGGCCGAGTTCGTCCACGTCTACCTCCAGGGAACGGGCGATCATCTCCAGAAAGCGGCCGGTTCCCGCCGCGCACTTGTCGTTCATGACGAAGTCCGCCACCTCACCCTTTTCATTCAGGCGGATGGCCTTGCTGTCCTGGCCTCCGATGTCCAGAATGGTGCGGACGGCCGGATTGAAGTAATGGGCTCCGCGGCCGTGGCAGCTGATTTCCGTCACATTTTCATCCGCGAAGGGAATGCTCACACGTCCGTAGCCTGTGGAGACGATCCAGGAAATATCCTCTCTCTTTAAGCCCGCTTCGGAAAGCACCTCCTCCAGAATCCGCTGTGCGCTTTCTCCTGATTTCGCGCCGGTACGCACCACCGCGGAGGAGACGATTTTACGATCTCTGTCCATGATTACCGCATTGGTGGAGGTGGAGCCGCTGTCAATTCCCATCACATACATCTTTCCCGTTTTCTCCTTTCCTGCCTCTGTCCTGCCTTTCTCTGTTTCCTCCGGCTGCTGTCCGAAGGACTCCAGAAAGGCTTCGATTCTGGTTAAAATCTGACCGTAGCTCTGCTTCGTGTAATCCGTCTCCAGTGCCAGCATGGGACGGTTCAGCCGCTTTTTCAGCCAGGCGTATTCATAGGAATAATTATCACAGAACTGGACGGTATGATAGATCACGCCGTCCACGCTTCCCGCATAGCGCTCGATCAGCTCATCTCTCTGAGATGCCGCCTCCATGCGCATGCAGGGGAACTGGCTCAGAAGCCCTCTGGTATAGCCCGTGAGCACCTGATCCGGCTCCAGCAGATATTTACGCTTCAGTCCGGTACAGGTCAGGTCAAAGGCCAGATTGGCATTTTTCTCCTGCAGAATCCGCACGATGCTCTCATTTGCCCTGGCGCCGATAAGCCCGATATTTTTTCTTCGTACAGTGCGTACAGCGCTGCACCCTGTGCCCGCTTCGGAAGTCTGGCCAGCCGCACAAGTCTGCGTTTTCTCCCCATCCGCTTTTCCGGAAGCCGTTTTCTGCAGCTCCGTTTCCGCGCCTTCCTGCCGCGGCTCCCTTTCCGCATCGCAGCCGCTCTCTCCCAGGGAGATGCTCTGCTCCTTCTGTTTCCTTCTCAGGATATCCGCCAGCTTCTCCTCCTCAAAGGTTTTTCCGGAAAAAGCTTTATAGGCCGCGATCATTTTCCGGATGCGGGCCTCATAGAGGGTGATTCCGGCGTCTTTCGTGATTCTCGGCGTATCCAGAATATAGATGAACCGGTCCGGCAGCTCCTGCTTCAGCACATCGTACAGCCGGCGGATGCTGTCACAGCAGGTGGTGAGGATCACGCCCTCATAATTTCCCGCCATCACATCCTCCAGCACGCCCTTGGCAAAGCTGCAGATATTGGGGTGCATCTTCATGTCCGCCTGAGTGAAATTCGATACCTGCGGATCGATCCGTTTCATTTCCACGCCCATGGACTCAAACACCTCAATGGGCGCATATTTGCATATATATCCGAGCATCACACTTCCTCACTTTCCGCCGCATTTTTCTTTTCATCCAGCATCTCAAGAAAAGCCTCCAGCCGGGTCTTGATCTGCCCGTCGTGGCTGTTTCTCTTATCGATCCCGTCTCCATCCAGGATCAGCGTGGGGATCTGCTTCTCCTGCATTTTTTCCTTCAGGAGGATGCTGCCGCCGGAGGCCTGCTTGCAGCCCCAGTGGCAGAAATAGATCACCGCATCCGGATGCAGCCGGTCGCAGAGGGACGCAATGGCCTCCGCCTTATGGGCGTAGGAGCCGTTATAGAGATTCCTGATGATCTTTTTTGCCAGAGCCTCGAAGGGATGCTCCGCATCCATCTCCTCCATGTAATCCAGAATGATATCGCTGGCGATGATCTGGTATTCCTCGTTTCTGTCAAAATATTTTTTCAGAGTCTCCTGATAGAAGGGAATCAGATGCAGCCAGAGAATTTTCTTTCCTTCAAATGCGGGGCTGTCCGCAATCTCCTGATTCATGAAACGGATCAGGTCCAGAAATTCCTGTGTGCCGATCAGCAGATGCATGCCCATCATCATGTACAGATGACTGATGAGCGCGCCCGGATACCGGCGCTTCGTCTGATATTCGAAGAATCGCATCAGCTCTCTTCTCGTTTCATTTTCAATCCGGATCGTCTCCTTCAGCTTTTCCTCTTCAAACTTCCGGCCGGTCAGCTCCTCCAGAGAGGCGGCAAGGCCGCGCAGCTGATCCGCCAGGTAGCTTACCGACTCCTCGTCCGCCGCGTAGGGCACATCCAGAAAGGTGAATGGAACGCCCGCCTTTTTTTCCAGATACCGGAAGGTGTTCAGGTTTCCGTCACAGGAAAGGGAGGTGGTGATGGCATAATCCGGTTTCTGGATCACGCCGCTCTCCACCCCGCCCACGAAGGTCTTATGGTAGGAGCACAGGGTGGGCGCAAGGCCGATATCCTGTGCGTAATCGATGAAATAATCCTCCAGGTGAAAGCCGCTCATGTAGCAGGAAAGCACCTCAATGGACAGCGTGCGCAGTCCGAAGCAGTGCACCAGCTCGCAGGGTGCGAATATATTGCCCCAAACGTAGCTCCCCTCCCGGCTCAGGGAATCCGCCACCATCCCCATCATCATCTGCTCCAGCTTCTGATAGCCTTTGGACAGATCTTTGGTGGGGAGCAGACGCATCCGCCATTTGTTCGCCTGAAATCCCAACAGAATCTTGTTCCAGCTCTTTTCCGGCCGTTTCATGGCCTCTTCTTTTACGTAATCGATATATTTGTCTACGACTGACATACTACCTCTTTCTTTGCGGCCGAACGGCCGCCTTTAATCATGTAAGAAGAATCACGAAGTGATTCTTCCAGGGAAACCGCTTGCGGTTTCCCGCGTCTCTGTTCTTTGCGGCCGGATGGCCGCTTTTTAAATGTATACAAAATAGATACAGATATAAACCCAAAGTAGTAATATATCATATTTTTCAGAAAATGTTAACGCATTTTTTGCGTTTCCGCATCAGCTGCGCAATACAGCAAAAAACAGACCCCCGCGTAAAGCGAGGGCCTGCCGACTATGAGGGGGAGATAGTTTGTGAGTTGCTGTTCAACTATCTGGAATTTATCTTACTGAGAAAATGTGTTGATTTTGTGTTGGATATTTGAAAAATTTTTGAAGAAGATTTTCTCCGTATTCTTTCGGCCATCAGAAATTTTTTCCCTTGAAATATAACCGATACTTCCTCATCCGCTCAAAAACCACCTGCTCTACCCTGCGGCAGATTTTTTCGTCATACAGCTCTCCGGCAAATTCCAGCTCTCTGGACACATCCTTTTGAGAAAAGGAAAAATGCAGCTGCATGCCATACAATTTCTCCGCCGCATCAACCTGCTCATCAAAATTTCCGGAAAAAGGTTTTGCATGAACATGTCCGATACAATCATAAATATCCTGATCCAGAGAATAGTCATTAAGGTCAGACAGCAGAGCCAGACCATTATCAAAAACAGGACAAAAACGGAACTCCATCGTTTTTTCATTTCGAATGACCGCCAGATTGTTTGTATGACGATCCTCGTTCAGGAAAAAGGCGTCCAGTTCCAGCAACAGGGTCAGATATTCTCCGGCTCTCTTCAGTCCGGTTGTCCGCTCCAGGAATTCTGTCGTGTAACGAATTCTTTCCTTCGGTTCCCTCATTTTTCCAAGAGTCTCCGCCAGTCCCCGCCCATTATAGGCACGGTGCAACCGCTCAAGCGGCACCAGCATTTCGTCCCTGTCTCGAAAGTTGTCACTGACACATCCGGAAAGTTCCTTTCCCCGATACCGAATCCACACCGGTCCGTATTCCACAAACCCGGACACATTGGACTGCTTCAGCAGACGTGATATTAAAACCTCTGAAAGAGCTTCGTAACCCATATAGTCAGCCTTGTACCACTTCCCCTGCCACTGCCATTTCGGCTGATCTCCTTTTGAAGTATGTCCCTGATTCGGTTCACGGGCGACCGCGTCCAGATCAATTTTTTCCATCGGCAGCTCCTTTCCGTGGATAATAGCAGAATTTCAGCCACATATCATCGTCAGCGATTCTTCCTCCGGTCTTTTCCACAATCTGAAGCGGATCATAGGAGGTCAACTGAAGTTCACTCAGAATATCCTTTGCGTTACCTCGTGAGGCCGGAAAACAGCGCTCTTCCAGAAACCTCTCAAAATCTTCCCAGGATGGATTCTCAACGACACCAAAAGCACGATGCAGCAGGTCCTTAGTTTTATTCCGGATCAGAATCTTCCGATTCATAAAATCCACATCAATAACCGTACATGGGTGCTGCCGATTCATATATGTTATGCGCAGTGTGAAAGATTCCGGCGGTTTTTCATTGATATATCTTCCGATCACCTGCCTGGAGGTCTGAAACCGCTTTGCAACTTCGTTCACCGTCATGCCGTCTTCGATCATGTCCCTGATCTTCTGCACATCCTCCGGCGTAAACTTTTTCTTCCTTCCTGCCCTGCGAGGGTTCTTTTCCTGCAGGGAATGCGCAATTTTTTTCAGCTGATTTACATCGTCCGTCCCAAACAGTTCCACACACAATTCCCGATAATCCACGTTCACGGAATCCTCTCCTTTATTTTTATATATGTAACTTTTTTAATTTAGTTCCATTATATCAGAAGAGTCGTTATTGTCAACGAAAAACCGGCAGGCGGGCTGTTCTATATTCAGCCCACCGAAATATCATCCAGATACCAGGAGGTTGTTCCCTCAGATCCGGAATCCGTGCCGATGATCAGATCAACCCTGCCCTGGTCATTGGCTGCCACGTCAAATTCAGCCTGTAGACTCCACTCCTTCACCTTCCGGATAATCAGCATAAATGGCCGTAAATCCGGCGTCATACTCTTCAAAGTCAAACGTCACGGCCTCCGCGGATTCCGGCGCCGCCGGTTTTGCTGCACATCCTGCAAGCAGACCGACCGTCAGCAGAGAGGCCATTCCCAAAGCATAAAACCGTTTCATTTCAAACCCTCCGCGTCCTTTTTTCTTATCAGCGAAATAATCTCCCTGATGTTTCCGGTATCCATAAGATTTTCCCCAAGCCCTCCTGTTTCCCGTTCTTGAGATTCCAGCTTCTTATTCTACAGCGTCCCCTGTCATTTTCAGTTCTTCATACACTTCTTCCAGATTACGCCTGGCTCCCTGAAAGGAAGGCCATGCATCGATTCCATCTTCCTTTTTTCTTGGAATGATATGGATATGAAAATGAAGCACGGACTGACCAGTGCTCTCGTCGCTGGCATTCAGCAGATTCACGCCGTCATATCCGCATTTTTCCGCACAGTGAACAGCGACTTTCTCCAGGTCAGGAGCCGGACAAAACACCCGAAAAATACCCCTTTTCGTAACAGGGGCGCAGAAAAGAGTCTGTATTTGAAAAAATTTTGGATTTGATGTAGTATTCGCCGCTGAAACTGTAGTATATAGGTAAAGCAGGAAAGGAGGCGGTGAGATGACAGACGATAAAAAAATCATAGACCTGTTTTTTGAGCGTTCCGAGCAGGGCATACGGGAGCTGGACATGAAATACGGAAAAATCTGCCACAGCCTCTCGTATAACATCGTGAACAACAGACAGGACGCGGAGGAATGTGTCAACGACGCTTACTTAGGGGCATGGAATACCATTCCCCCGGCACGGCCTGACCCGCTGTTGTCCTACATTGTGAAAATCGTTCGGAACATTTCACTCAAAATCTATTGGAGAAAGGAAGCAGCCAAACGAAGCGGACACTATAAGGTTACATTAGAGGAAATCGAGGACTGTATCGCAGACCAGAAAACCGTGGAAGATGAAATAGAAACCAGAGAATTAGCCCGTATCATTGGTGAATTTTTGGACACGCTGACCCTCGAAAACCGCGTTATCTTCATGCGTCGCTACTGGTTTGCCGACAGCTACAGGAACATAGCCCGGTTTATGGGGCTTTCGGAGAAAAACATCTCCGTCCGGCTGGCCCGTATCCGCGGGAAGATGAAGCAATATTTGGTTGAAAGAGAGGTGATCGTATGAACGCGAAAAAGTTTTCCGACGCCATGAGTGAGCTTGACGACAAGTACATTGACGAAGCCATCAACTATAAAAAGAAAGTGAAAAAATCCAGAAAGAAAACAAATAAGCATAGTTTGATTAAATGGGGAGCTATGGCAGCCTGCTTATGCCTTATCGTAGCGGGGGCATTTACACTTCCCCATTTCATTGGATACGATACCCCCAGCACACCACCCGTTGCAGTAGAAAATGCTTACGGGTTTACAATGGAGGGAAGCGATGTTCTCTATCTTCCGATTTCTTTTTCTGAACGAAAGACTTTCGGACTTATAGACGAAAATGCAACAGGCTTGACCGATGAAAACACATATCAGATTACCGATGATGATTTAGGAGACGTTATGGGCATTGTCGGGGACAGCCAGGACGAAAGCATAATTGGAGAAACTGTTTATCATTTTATAAAATTCCCGTCAGATGACGCTATTTGCATTGTAAAGGTAAATGGAATATATCAATTTTATGTGAAAGAGGGTGTGGCAGGAATTGAGGGAACTGACAATCCCGATATAAACATTGACGCGCCTGTTGATGAAAACACCTGCCATGAGGTAGAGCCTAATGCCCCCGCCGAAAATGAAACAGGACATTATGATATTGAACCAGAAGAAAATCAACAGACGCAGAGCGAAGAAGCAATAACAGAAACAAATACCCCCACCTCTCCGGCAACAGAAACATTCAATGAAGTTATCACATTAGAATATATCACCGAATTACAGTCTAAAGTCAGCGCAGCCATGAGTAATGGGGATTTACCATTTGTTTCTTCTTCTGCTGTTTATGAAAACCCATACCGGCTTCATGTTATTGTAACATCAACTGCAGAAAATGATTTATCAAAGTTAGAAGCCTTTGATACGATTGGCGGAGCTTTAGAAATTGAGTATGACACAGCAGAATATATTTTAGAATAAACCGGCAGAACTTTTTATTCAAAAACAGCCCCGGCCATCCACATCCTGGAGCCGGGGCTGTCCTTATCGAGCATCCATTTTCTTTTTTCGTATATGTATTACATTCCCAGCTTCTGCGCGAAATCCGCCATCGCTTCCGAAATCTTTATCTGCTGCGGGCAGACCGCTTCGCAGCTTCTGCAGCCGATGCAGGCGCTGGGCAGCTTTTCCGGCGGATATGCAGCGAGGGCCATCGGAGCGATGAAGCCGCCTTCCGTGAAGCAGTGCTCATTGTACAGGGCAAGAAGGTCCGGAATGGGCAGGCCCTGCGGACAGTGGCTGGTGCAGTAATGGCAGGCCGTGCAGGGAAGCACAATTTTCTTCACCATTTTGTCCGCGATCTGAAGAAGGGTATCCATCTCCTTTTCGTTCAACGGCTTATCCTCTGCGAAGGTGCGGATGTTCTCCTGCATCTGCTGCAGGTTGGACATGCCGGAAAGCACCATGGTCACGCCGGGAACAGACTGAAGGAAGCGGAAGGTCCATGCGGGGATGTTCTCCTCCGGGCGGAGCGCCTTCAGCGTCTTCTCATCCTCGTCCGCCAGCTTCGCAAGCTTTCCGCCGCGCAAAGGCTCCATCACCCATACCGGGATATTCCATTCTTTAAGAAGCTCCACCTTCTCCTTCGCGCCCTGGAAGGTCCAGTCCAGATAATTCAGCTGAATCTGGCAGAATTCCATGTCCCTGCCATAGGCGTCAAGGAAACGCTTCATAACATCCAGATTTCCATGGGCGGAAAAACCCAGGTGCCGTATCCTGCCCGCCTTTTTCTGCTTCATCAGGTATTCGTGGATTCCGTATTTTTCATCCAGATAGGCGTCTATGTTCATCTCGCAGACATTGTGGAACAGGTAAAAATCAAAGTATTCCACCCCGCATTTTTCCAGCTGTTTTTCGAAAATCTCCTCCACCTTGTCCATATTGGAAAGGTCGTAGCCCGGAAACTTGGTCGCAAGGTAATAGCTCTCTCTCGGATAACGGCTCAACGCCTTTCCCATCACGGTTTCAGAATGGCCGTCATGATAACCCCATGCCGTATCATAATAATTCACACCCTGTTCCATGGCGTAATCCACCATGGCCTGTGTTTTCGTTTCATCGATTCTGGAATCATCCCCGTCAATGACAGGAAGACGCATGGCGCCCATGCCCAGACCGGAAAGCTTCATATCCTGAAAATCTCTGTAAATCATTTTTCATACCTCCTGTTCAGCCGCCGAAGGCGGCATTTTCATTCACGAAAGAACGGCGCTGGCCGTTCTTTGGCAGGAACCGAAGGTTCCTGCCGCCTTCCTGTTTTTCCAGTTTGTTTCCTTTACCAGTATATCTCCTGTGGATAAACTTTATCAAGTACACATTTTCGATGGACCTCCATAGGAATAAGCTATGGATATGCTTTTCTGGGAAAAATTCAGAAACAGTTTATAAAATTTATGACTTTTTATGAAAACGTCCACATTCCTGTCACATTTTTCCTGTATCCTGAAAACAGATAGATGAACAACACCTATCTCCCCCCTCATAAAAAATAAGATGCGAGGAAGCGCTTCGTCTGCCATTCCGGAATCCGGATCAGCAAAAGAAGCGCTTCTTCGTATTTTCTGTGCCTTATGTTTTCCACCGCATGCGGTTTTCTTATTCCTGCAGCTCCAGCTTTTCCACCACAACCTGCTCATAAAGGCTTTCCGCAAGCTCCTTCGGAACGCTCCCGCTCTCCAGTGAAGCAGCACTTGCCGCGGACAGAGCCACCGCGCGCCGGAGCATTTCTTCCTCTCCCAGCCCGGCGAGCCTGGACATCACCAGGGAAGCGACCACACAGTCGCCGCAGCCCACAGTGTTCATGGTTTTCACACGGGGCGGCTTCGCGTAAAAGAGGCCCTCCTCTCCGGCCATCAGAAGCCCTCTGCTTCCAAGAGAGACCGCCGCCAGATGAACGCCTTTCTCACGCAGGTAGGACGCAGCCTCCAGGAGGCCGGCATGACCGTTCAGACGATGCCCCATCACATATTCCATCTCCCTACGGTTCGGCTTGATCACTGTGGGGGCCGCCTCGATCCCCTTTCTCAGCAGTTCTCCGCTGGTATCCAGAATCGTTTCCTTTCCCTGCTTCTGCGCGCGGCGGATCAGCTCCGCATAGATGTCTTCCTCCACTCCTCCGGGCGCGCTCCCGGAAAGCACCACGATGCTGCAATCCGGAAGAAGGCGGTCAAAGCGTTCCAGGAATTCCCCCATCTCCGCTTCCGTAATCTCCGGTCCCGGCTCCAGGATCTCCGTCACAAAGCCGTTATCCGCGACTACGTTCATGCTGCTTCTGGTTTCCTGTCCAATTTTAATGAATTCACATTTCATCCCGGTCCGAAGCAGCTCTTCTTCGATCCACTGTCCCGGAAAACCGCCGAGGAATCCCGTCGCAGTCACCTCGCAGCCGTACTGTCTCAGGATTTTGCTCACGTTGATTCCCTTTCCCCCTGCAATATTGGTAACGGAACGCATCCGGTTCACCCTTCCGCAGAAAAGCTCCCCCGTCTGGTAGGTCTTGTCCACCGCCGGATTCAATGTCACTGTCAGTATCATATGCGCCTCTGTTTCCGCCAAAGCCGCGGACAGCCTGTCCGCCTGCGGCTCCGGCACTCTTTTTTCTGAATCAATAGTATCACAATACGGGACAGGCGGGCAACAGAAAGGCCCATGTTTTCCCATTTTTTTACTGATTTTACTGATACTGCCGCATCACCAGCTGCAGCCTCGTGTCTCCCTTCCAGGTGTTCAGGGAAGGGTAATAGGTCACGGACAGGCGGATCTGCGGCTGCGCTTCTCCTGCCCTTCTCCCTGCGCTCAGACCCGTTCCATACAGCCTGCGTACCGCTTCGCTTCCGAATTTTTCCTCCATATAGGCGTCCATGGGTGCCGGATCTCCAAAAGCCATCATTTCCCAGCGCTGTCCGGCGTCGTCCAGGACCGTAAAGCGCACCGCGTTTCCGTTTTTCCCCAGCACGCGGGCGGAGAGAAAAAGAAGATCTTTCTGCGCAAACAGCGGTCTGGGATTGCCGTTTCCAAATGGTTCCAGCCGGTCAAGCTCATCCACAAGCGAACGGGTTACATAGGAAACCGGCATGGGCACATCAATATGAATCCGTTCCTCCAGATCCTGGAGCGTGAGGGTGCAGACCTCATTGATCCGTCTGCGGAAATTTTCCACATCGCCGCTGTGAAGGGAAAGCCCGGCCGCCATTTTATGTCCGCCGTATCTGGTGAAAATATCCCTGATTTTCGTCATTTCCTCAAACATGTGGTAGGTTTCAATGGAGCGGCCGCTCCCCTTCACGCCGTCCTCGGCGCGGGTCAGGACGAAAACGGGCTTATAATATTTTTCCCGCACCCGTCCCGCAATGATGCCCGCAAGGCTCTCATGGCAGTCCGGCAGAAAAATGACCAGCACCCGGTCTTTCTCCAGACCTTCCTCCTCCACCTGGGCGACTGCCTGCTTCACATAATGTTCCGTCATTTCCTTCCGGCTGTCATTGAGTGCTTTCAGTTCGGACGCGGTCCGCACCGCCTCCGCCCGTTCCTTCTCCTCCAGGAGCCTCAGCGCCCGCACCGCCGTATCCAGCCTGCCCGTCGCATTGATACAAGGGCCGAGCACAAAGCCGATGGTATAGGCGGTGAGCTTTTCCGGCTCGATGTTGTTCACCTCCATCAGCGCACGCAGTCCCTCGTTTGCCGTGTGCTTCATGTGGGAAAGACCGTAACGGACGATGATCCTGTTTTCATCCAGAAGCTCCATCACATCGCAGACCGTGGCAAAGGCCGCCAGCTCCATCAGACCGTCGAGGAAATCCTTCTGAGCTTCCAGAAAGCCGAGCTTTCCATACAGACAGAGGACCAGCTTCCAGGCGACTGCCGCGCCGCAGATTCCCTTAAAAGGAGAAGTATCCCCCTCCTGCTTCGGGTCCACCACCACATCGGCAGGAGGAAGCAGCCAGCTCCGCTTTCCATCCTGTTCCTCGTAGGGCACCTCATGGTGATCCGTCACAATGACGGTCATTCCCTTTTCCTTTGCCAGACCGATTTCTGCGGCCGCCGCTATCCCGTTGTCACAGGTGAGAATCGTATCGACCCCTGCTCCGTATGCGTCCAGAACCAGATGCTCATTCAGCCCGTAGCCGTCCTTCATCCGGTCCGGGATCGCCGTATCCACATCCGCGCCCGCCTTCTTCAGTCCCTGATGGAGGATACAGGACGCACATACTCCATCCGCGTCATAATCTCCGATAACCCGGATTTTCCTGTTCTCCCGGATTTTTGTGATCAGAAGCTCTGCCGCCTCCTCCATCCCCAGGATCGTCTCCGGCGGATACAGATCAGCCGTCGTTCCATACAGGAATTTTCGAAACTCCTCATCCTCTGTCAGCCCCCGGTTTCTCAGGATTCTCGCCGTCACCGGACTGATGCCGAATTCCTTCGATATTTTATTAAAATCCGCCTTTTTGGCAGCAACAAACCATTTCGCCATATTTTTCTTCTCTGTCTGCAGTGACTAAAAAGATTAAAAAAGCTAAAAAAGCGCTCCGCCGGGCGGCTTTTCGCCTCCGGCAGAACGCCTCCGCTTTATGTTTCCTTTTTTAAAACCGTTTTAATTCCGGCCGTCAGGCCTTCGCTTTCTTTGCGGCTTTCCCGTTTTCCTGCGCCTTTTTCTTACCGCCGATTTTTCTCAGCACCAGCCAGAGCGCACCGGTAATGCATACGGAGGAATAGGTTCCGCAGGCGATACCGATCATCAGAGGCAGAGCAAATTCACGGATAGAGCTCACGCCGATTACATACAGCACGGCAACCATGATAAAGGTGGTAAGAGAGGTGAAAATGCTTCGGGACAGCGTCTGCGTGATACTCCGGTCCACCAGCTCCGGCAGATTGTCCGTTCCTTCCGCCCGCATATTTTCGCGGATACGGTCGAAGATAACGATCGTCGCATTGATGGAATAACCCACAATCGTCAGGATACAGGCGATGAAGGTGCTTCCCACAGAAACGCGGGCCACCGCATAAAAGGCCACAACCACCAGCACGTCGTGGATCAGTGCCGTCACCGCGCTTGCACCGAAGCGCACATCCTTGAACCGGAACCATACATAGATCAGCATGAAGAAGGCAGACACGATCACCGCAACCAGGGCCTCCTGTCTGGTTTCTCCGCTGATGGTGGAGCTGATGGATTCCGCCGTTGTTGTGGAAGCGTCCACATCAAAGTTGTCCGCCAGCATCTGGTTCATTTCTTCTCTCTCGTCCGCGCTCAGGGTTCTGGTTTTAAAGATTACCTGCGTGGTTCCCTGTACCTTCTGTGTCTGTACATTGCCGTCCCCGGTGATCTCCTCGATGAGCGGAACAACCTGCGTATCCAGCTCTTCGATACTCATATCTTCATTAAAGGTCACATTGGTGGAGGTACCGCCCACAAACTCCAGACTGTAGTTGAGTGCCTGTCCCGTGCGCACCTTATAAACTCCCATGGCAATGAAGCCGACGAGGATCACGGCGATGGAAGCCGTAAAGAAAACCGCCTTTTTGGAGACAAAATTGATGGTTTTTCTTTCCTTCGCCTTTCCATAGAATTTCTCATCCCGGATGCCCAGCGCGTAGAAGGCGTTCATCAGGCTTCTGGTCACAAACAGCGCAGTAAACATGGATACCACGATACCAAGCGCCAGCGTCTGCGCGAAGCCGCGCACCGTTCCGGAACCCAGGAAGCCCAGAACCGCCGCTGCGATCAGCGTGGTAACATTTCCGTCAATGATAGCGGAAAGCGCTTTCTGGAAACCGATCTTCATGGCGGTCTTCACCGTTTTTCCGGTTGCGATCTCTTCCCGGATACGGGCGAAAATGATCACGTTCGCATCCACGGCCATACCGATGGAAAGAATGATACCTGCAACGCCGGGCAGGGTCAGCGTGATGTCAAAGCCATACAGCAGAAGAACCGTGAGCTCCACGTACAGGCACAGGGCCAGCGCGCTGGCAAGGCCGGGAATCCAGTACACCGCAATCATGAAAATCATGACGATCGCCATGCCGATGGCTCCCGCGATCAGGCTTCTCTCAATGGCTTCGCTTCCCAGCTGGGCGCCTACCACGTTGGAACGCAGCTCCTCCAGCTCCAGGCTCAGTCCGCCGATACGGATGGTAGAGGCCAGATTCTGCGCTTCCTCAAAGGAAGCCATTCCCGTAATTACCGCCTGTCCGTCCGTAATCGGATCGTTTACCGCAGGAGCGCTGACCACCTCTCCGTCATAGATGATGTAGATGATGTCATGCGTCGGCGCCGCTGCCTCCGTGGCCTCCGCGAACTTCTGTGTTCCCTCCTCCGTCATGGTGAGCTGAACCACCGGCGTCTGATTGCCAAGGCTGTCCGTCTGGTAACCTGCCTGCGCGTCCGCGATATCCGTTCCGTCCAGAACCGTATTTCCGGAAGAATCCTGGAAGGTCAGGGAGCCGGGCCTTCCCAGCTCCTCCAGCACCGCGTTCGCATCGGACACGCCGGGAATCTCGATGTTAATCCGGTCCGATCCCTCCTGATACACCTGTGCCTCGGTGGAATAGGCCTCCACACGCTGCTGCAGCTTGTAAATGGTATCGCTCATCTGTGCGCTGTCAGGCTCCTCATCTCCCACCACCTGATAGGTAATGCTCACGCCGCCTGCCAGATCAAGCCCCTGCTTGATGCTGGCCGCAGAACCGGAATGGTCGCTTCCCACACCGAAAACAGACACATATCCCAGTCCGACGAGAAGGACGAAAAATACGACAAGCGTAATTATGCCTTTTTTCCTGTTCATCTTTTTTCTCCTTTAATTCTCTTCGGCAAGAGCCGCCTTCATCATGATCGCGCATTCGACGCGTTTTCTCTGAAGCTCACAGCCGATTTCATAGCAGCCGTTGATATCCCCGGAAAAATTCCAGGCATTTGCCGCACAGCCGCCGCTGCAGTAAAACCTGGCAAAGCAGTCCTTACACTTTTCTTTTGTGTAGACATTGCAGCTCTTGAACCTGTCCCTGATATCCTCTCTGGTAATTCCCTCATCCACGTTGCCCATGAGGAATTCCTCCTGGCCCACGAACTGATGGCAGGGATACAGATCTCCCCAGGGAGTTACCGCCAGATATTCCGTTCCCGAACCGCAGCCGGACAGACGCTTTGCCACACAGGGACCGCCGCTTAAATCGATCATATAATGGAAGAAATTCACGCCTCTTCCTTCCTTATGCCGCTTAATCAGTTCCACGGCCAGCCTGTCATATTCCTCCAGAATCGCCGGAACATCCTCTTCGCGGATTGCATACGGCTCCTTCGGATCCGCAACCACGGGCTCCACGGAAAGCTGTTCAAAGCCCAGATCCGCCAGATGCTTCACATCCTCCGCGAAATCCAGATTGTAATGGGTGAACGTGCCGCGGGCATAATAATTGAACTGCCCTCTGCTGTCGGCAAGCTTCTGAAATTTGGGAACAATCTCGTCATAGCTCCCCTGTCCGCCCCGATGTGGACGCATCCGGTCATTCACTTCCTTACGTCCATCGATGCTGAGAACCACATTCGCCATTTCCTTATTCAGAAACTCCTGGGTCTCGTCGTTTAAAAGGACGCCGTTTGTAGTCAGGGTAAAACGGAACTTCTTATGGTGCGGCTCCTCCAGGCTTCTGCCATAAGCCACCAGATCCTTTACCACCTGCCAGTTCATCAGCGGTTCACCGCCGAAGAAATCCACCTCCAGGTTTACCCGGTTTCCGGAAGACGCCACCAGGAAGTCAAGCGCCTTCTTTCCCACTTCAAAGCTCATGATGGCCCGTCTGCCATGGTACTCCCCTTCCTCTGCAAAGCAGTAGCGGCAGGCCAGGTTGCAGTCATGGGCCACATGCAGGCACAGCGCCTTCACCACCGTCTGACGGTTCTTGAAGTCGCCGATATACTTCTCATATATATCTTCTGTAAAAAGCTGTTCCGCTTCCGCAAGCTCCAGAATCTCATCCACCGCTTCAGAAAGCTCCTGCTCTTCATAATGATGTCCGCCGTCTTTTTTCTCACGAAAGCTCTTCAGCACGGCGTCAAGAATGCTCTGTCTGTCCCTGTTTCCCTGCATGAACAGCTGCTCCACCGTCGGCAGAACCTCGTAAACACAATCGTCCACAACATGCACGCTTCCGCTGTTCACATCCATCACGATGTTGTAGCCGTTGTTTCTGTACTGATGTATCACTGAAATCTTTCCTTTCTCCGCAATTTCCCTCGGACAATCGGATGGGGGAAGCCTCCTTCCCCCATCCGATCCGCGATACCCCGCTCAGCTCGCGGCTATGCCGCTCGCTGACCGTTGCCCGGCAAATGTCCGACTGTCTGTGCAAGCAAGCTTGCCCCGCCAGCCGTCCGCTTGCCGGGCTTATCGCACACAATAAGCAGCGACTTTGCATCGCTGCTTATAAGTACCGTCTTCGGTTGTCCGTCTCAGGCTGCTTATTTCATCTTCTCGCAGCTCTGATTTCCTACCGTGCAGGACGTCTTGCATGCAGACTGACAGGATGTCTGGCACTCTCCGCATCCGCCCTTCTTCATGGATTCCTTCAGGTCTCTCGTGCTCAGTGTCTTAATGTGCTTCATACGATCGCCTCCTTACTACGCCATTATCTTCGTAAGTATAGCATAGATTTTTCTCCCGGAAAAGTGTTTTTCCCAAAAAAATCGACTTTCCGGAAAAGTACCGGTCATTTTTCCCTCCATTCAGCTCAGCATGCCTCCCAGCATGCCCCCTGCCCCGCAAAGAACCAGCGTGGTGAAAAAATGGGTGTCAAGCCCGTTCAGACTGTGATTCACCACGAGAGATACCAGAACCATCACGGCAAAATAGGCCAGTCCCATCGCAAGCCCCCAGAGGAACCTTCTGCTCTTCATTCTCTTTCCCGCCAAGAAGCCTGCCAGGAACACGGCTGCCACGTAGATGACGATAATGGCGATGGATACGATCTGCTCCGACAGGCGCAGTTTATACAGAAGCAGCGCCAGGAGCATCAGGCATGCTCCGGTCAGCAGATAAGAAAGCAGCAGGCATTTCAGCAGGAAAAGAATATCCGCATTTGGGGTTTCTTTTCTGTTCATCCGATCCACTTTTCCCTCTCTCCTTTTGAACCCTGAAAAACAAACGTCGTTTTCTCTTTGAAACATATATATTCCGAAACTGTTCCAGACTTGCCTGCTTTCCGCCTCTGCAATAATATTTTCTCCGGTCCGGACCTTTTCCTCCACACCGTTTCCTGTAACAGCCCCCCGTTTTTCTCCATATAGTATAGGAAAGAAGCTCTCCTTTGCAGGTGAATTCCTATGGCAAACTATGTTTACACCATTTTTCTTGACGCCGGGCACGGCGGCTCTGATCCCGGCGCCGTCTACAATGGCCGGCAGGAAAAGGACGATTCCCTCGCCCTCACCCTTGCCGTCGGCGAAATTCTGAAAAGCTACGGTTTCAACGTGATTTATTCCCGCACGGAGGATATCTATGAATCTCCCTACCAGAAAGCCGCAAAGGGCAATGCCTCCGGAGCCGATATCTTCATTTCCATCCACCGCAATTCCAGCCCCTATCCCAATCAGTATAGCGGCGTGGAGAGCCTGGTTTACAATGAATGGCTGCCGGCAGGTACCATAGCCACCAACATCAACCGACAGCTGGAGGAAATCGGCTATAAGAATCTCGGCGTCAATGCCCGTCCCAATCTCGTGGTTCTGCGCCGCACTGAAATGCCCGCCGTACTGGTTGAGGTAGGCTTCCTCAACAATGATCAGGACAATGCTCTGCTGGATGCACAGTTTGAGGAAACGGCGAGAGCCATCGCGGACGGCATAGCCGGCACACTCTGGACCTGGTAAAAAACATCCGTTTCAGACGGCAGAGAATTCCTGAAAGCTGGCACAACGGCTTCCCCGCTTTCATATCTTATACCATGAAAAAAACCGGAGGAAGCTATGAAAAAGAAATTTATTGCATCAGCCCTGGCGTTTATCCTGCTGGCAGCCAGCTTTACGGGATGCGGAAAAAAGGATGCCGCAACGCAGGAAGAGTCAGGGGAGACCATGACGGAGGTAACACTGAACGAAGTTGCTCATTCCATTTTTTATGCGCCCATGTATGTGGCAATTGAGGAAGGCTATTTTGCAGAGGAAGGGATCGATCTGACCCTTGTAACGGGCTTCGGCGCTGATAAGACCATGACCGCCGTGCTTACCGGAGAGGCCGATATCGGGTTTATGGGTTCCGAAGCATCCATCTATACCTATCTGGGCGGGACGGATGATTTTGTGGTCAATTTTGCACAGCTGACCCAGAGGGCAGGAAATTTTCTGGTTTCCAGAGAACCCATCGACAGCTTCTCATGGGATATGCTGAAGGGAACCGATGTGCTGGGCGGCAGAGCCGGCGGCATGCCGGAAATGGTTTTTGAATACATTCTGAAAAAAAATGGAATTGATCCGAAAACTGATCTTTCCATTGACCAGAGCATTGAATTCGGTTCCACAGCAGCCGCATTTTCCGGAGGCCAGGGAGATTTCACCGTAGAATTCGAGCCTCATGCAACCCTCCTGGAGCAGAAGGGCGACGGCTATGTGGTAGCCTCTCTGGGTGAGGACTCCGGCTATGTTCCCTACACCGCTTTTTCTGCCAGAAAGAGCTACATCGATGCCAATCCGGATGTAATCCGCGCATTTACAGCCGCTCTGCAGAAAGGAATGGATTATGTTCAGAACCATACGCCCGAAGAGATTGCAGCTGTAATCCAGCCTCAATTCGAAGAGACGGATGCGGAAACCATCACTGCCATCGTCACCCGGTATTACGATCAGGATTCCTGGAAGGATAACCTGATCTTTGAGGAGGACGCCTTCACACTGCTTCAGAATATTCTGGAAGAGGCCGGGGAACTGGAAAAACGGGTCCCTTATGAAGATCTTGTAAATACCAGCTTCGCGGAAGAGGTAAAATAGCACCGAAAGACACATTTTCAACCGCCCGGAACTCCCGCAGCTTCCGTTTCCTCCGGCCGTCCTTATCGGTCTGCAGCCGAAGGAAACGGGAGCCGTTCATGAATCCGTGAAAATACATTTTTCCATTTTTATAAATTTTTCCATTTTTATAAATTTCCCTCTTGTCAAATCTGAAAAATGTGGTAGAATAATGGTCATGGAGACATAGCTCAGCCGGGAGAGCGTTCGCCTCACACGCGAAAGGTCATGGGTTCGAGCCCCGTTGCCTCCATTTTTATGGGATTTTTTTGTGAGATGGGCTCGTAGCTTAGCTGGGAAAGCGCTGCGTTCGCAACGCAGAGACCGAGGGTTCGAATCCCTTCGGGTCCATGAAAAAACCATGAGGCTGAATGCTTCATGGTTTTTCTTTTTGTTTCTGTATCTGCTTTTCCTGATTCCGCTCTAATCTGCTTCCTTCTCCTGTTCCTTCTGGGAGGCTCCCTTCTTCCCCTTTCCTGCGCCGCCGGATTCCGTCTGAACATATGCGCTATATGCGTCCAGAAGCTTTTCGATCAACAGCCTCTTCACATACACGTCAAAGCTCAGCATGCAGATGAAAGCGAAAAAACGCAGGAAGGACTGATCTTCCTCTTCGTCCTCTCTCTTTTCGAAGGTTTTTTCCGCACGTGTGAATTTATCCATCACATCCTTTTTCAGGGCCTCTACCTGCTCCCTTTCCAGGCTGAAAACCTCTTCGTAAATATCCTCAAGAGTCAGGCCATCCGCCTTTTTAAAATACCGCTCCGTAATAGGCTGCAAAACCGTCTGAATATCGCTAATGGACATGATTCCCTTATAATAGTATATAAAAATCAGAATCATCACATGCTCTCTGGAATATTTTTTCTTCAGAGGAGGCGGAAGAAGATTGTTCTTCGTATAATTATTAATCATGGTTTTGGTGAGAATTTTATCCTGATCCGGATATCTCGTGGTATTTTTTAATCTGCTTTCCATCAGGGTCGTCACCTGATCCATATACAGATCAATATTCGGAATGTCCGCTGCCTTAATGTAATCGATTCTGTCAAAGCTTTCCATAATGCTGTTGAGCAGATCTTCCATATGAATCGTCATATTCTGTCCCTTCTCCCTGTTTTCTGTCCACCTTCCACAGCCTCTTCTCCAACGGCCGTGTCAGCCCGTAATATTGCTTTGCATGCCGCCACATGCTATATTTGTCCTTTATTATATAGTATTAAAAACTACATGACAAGCATTATCTTTTCACCTGATTTCCGCCGCGCGGCAGAGCATACGCCGGTCCTGTCCAAAGAGTTCTCATCACACATACATTTTTCTTTACTTTAAAACTTTAGTATGTTAAACTCACAATAGAATGACTTATGCCGCCCATGCGGCAGATTGCGAGGTAAGGAATGAATAAAAAAATCAAGACAGAGGCCGTGGACTGCCTCTTCGAAGCAGTTCTGAGCCTGAAAACCAGGGAAGAATGCTACAGCTTTTTTGAAGATCTCTGTACTGTAAATGAACTGCTCTCTCTGTCCCAGAGGTTTGAGGTAGCCGCCATGCTGAGAGATCATAAGACCTACCTGGATATTGCGGAAAAAACCGGAGCCTCTACGGCGACCATCAGCCGTGTCAACCGTTCCCTGAATTATGGTAATGACGGTTATGAGCTGGTTTTTGAACGCATGTCCGGAAAAGACGGTATGAATGAAAAAAACGAAACTGTGGAAACAGAATAATACCGAAAGAGGGTTCCGGCATACAGCTTTTTTGCAGGAATTTCAAAATAGCCTGCAGCCGAATGCTTCATAAGAGCAGACAGCTGCAGGCCATTTTTTTCATGCCATTACCATATCTCCCTCAAAGATCCTCCTGCGCATAATCCATAACGCTGTCAAAGGAGAGGCGGCCGCCATAAAGATCCAGCGCGCTTCCGACAGTTATATGGATCCTGTTTCTGCCAAGCTCCTTAATGCTTCTGATATCCTCCAGGGAACGGATGCCGCCCGCATAGGTGATCGGAATCCGGTTCCATCGTCCCAGCATGGCCACAAGATCCTTTTCAATTCCGCACACCTTTCCCTCTACGTCCACTGCATGGATCAGAAATTCATCGCAGAAGGAAGCCAGCATATCCAGAACATCTTCATTCAGAATCACACGGGTATATTTCTGCCAGCGGTCGGTCACGATATAGTACGCGCCGTCCTTTTTCCTGCAGCTCAAATCCAGCACAAGCTTTTTCTTTCCCACCGCTTCCAGAAGCCGGTTCAGATTTTCATAGGAGATCGTTCCATCCCGGAAAACATAGGAGGTGACAATCACATGCGATGCTCCCGCGTTAAGATATTCCTCCGCGTTCTCAGCCGTAATTCCGCCTCCCACCTGCAGGCCGCCCGGATAGGCCTTTAACGCCTCCAGCGCCTGACTTCGGGACGCTTCGTAATAAGGACTGCTCTTCGAGTTCAGAATGACGACATGACCGTTTTTTAACCCTTTTTCTTCAAAAAGGGAAGCATACCATGAAGCCGGTTTCCCGGAAACAAAATTTTCCTGCGCCCGGTCGCTGGTGTCCGCCACGCTTCCACCCACCAACTGCTTCACCTTTCCATTATGAACATCGATACAGGGTCTGAATTCCATCTCTTCCTCCTTGCAGCCACAATCCGTGCTTCTGACCTTTTTTTAATAAAAATTACCTATATTTTACATGAAAATTTTTTCCATGACAATTCCTTTTTTCCGCAGCCTGAAAGCGCAGTCTTCGGACTTTGGTTCCTTACATGTTTTCCAGTCATTCCTTCCTCTCTGCCGGATAAAGTAACCATAATTGAACATACTAAACAACGGACAATGTTTTGTTCCATTCTTCTATGATTATATGCCGCCTTACGGCGGCAAAAAGGAGGCCGGCACGAACTTTTGGTTCGTGCCAAAGAATGGCTTTCGCCATTCTTCTTTGATTTTATGCCGCCTTACGGCGGCAAAAAGGAGGCCGGCACGAACCTTTGGTTCGTGCCAAAGAATGGCTTTCGCCATTCTTCTGTAATTATATGCCGCCTTACGGCGGCAAAAAGGAGGTAGAAATGAAAAGGCTGAACAGAATTCCTGCGCTCCTGCTCCTCATGATGCTTGTCTGTACGGCTGCCTGCGGCAGGAAAGAGCAGAATGCGGACGACATGGCAAACAGCATGACGGAAACTTCTCAGGCAGCCGGGGAAACACACACGGATGCCGTCCTTCCCGAAAATGAGACCGGATCCACCGGAATCAACGGAAGCAATCTCGGAACCACCGGAGAAACCGCCACGGAAACGATGGAGGAAACTGCCGGAGGAAACAGCACCGCCAATGAAAGCTCCGGGATTATAGACGATACGGGCAACGTGATCGATGATGCGGGCGATGCGGTGGGAAATGCGGCCGATGACGCCGGCAATGCCGTTGAAAACGCCGCCGATAATGTCGGCAATGCCGTACAGGATGTGATCGACGGCGCGGGCGATGTAGTAAAGGATGCTGCCGATGGCGTGAAGGACATGACCGATACCAGGTAACAGATGCCTGATGTCAAAAAGGTGTTCCCCGGTTCCGATAAGAACCATGGGAACACCTTTTCTGATATTTATACCCCTTTTTCGATCAGAGTTCCGTCCATATAGGCGGCAAGGAGCTCCTCCAGATAGCGGATGCTTTCCTTCAGCTCAGCGCCGATGTCCGTATCCGCGACACGGATGCGGTGCGCGGCGGTTTCCACAATGATGGAATCGGAAATGATATCCGACTCCTTGCGGATGGCGGCCTCAGCAGATTCAAAGGGCTCATGGGCCACCAGCGTCATTCCGTGGGAATTGGCCACCAGGGTATAGCCGGCGATTCCAGTTTTTCCCTGATAGGCTTTGGAAAAGCCTCCGTCGATGATCAGAAGCTTTCCGCCGCATTTGATGGGCGTCTCTCCCTTCTTCAGCTCCACTGGCACATGGCCGTTGATGATATGGGAGGTGGCCGGGTCCAGTCCGAATTCTTTCAGAATGCGGTTAAGCACCTCTTCATTATCCGTCAGGCTGTAATAGCTGTTCTTTTTCTCCGTATGGATAGTCTTATCCTCCACAAAGTAGCGTTCAAAGGTTGCCATCTTGTCCTTGCCGAACACCGGGGATTTGGGGCCGGTCCAGATATACCAGATGATATCTCTGCCCTTTCCCGCTTCTTCCTTATCTCTGGAATAATAGCCCTTTCTGGCATAATGATCCAGAATATCGTACAGAGCCTTTCCGCTGTACTCTTGTCCGAACACGTTCACCTTCAGAAACTCTCCGTTTTCATCCACAGGAACGCAGCCATGGTAAAGAAGGTTGGAATTGTACACCTTATACAGGCTTCCCTTGGAAAACAGGAAGCGGACATGGCGCTGCAGCTTCTCGCAGTGCACGAAGGCATGGCGCAGCCGCTCCACTACCTGCTCTTCCTCTTCCGTAAGCCGGTACGGGTCCGCCGGATCCACGGTGGGAAAGTCAGTATCCCGCATGGGATATTCCACACCGCCAATATTCACTGTCTTCTTCTCATAATTGATTTTATCCAGAAGAAGCCTGTCCTCCATACCGAATTCCGGCCGTCTCTTTATGAGCTGTCCCTCCAGCTTAAACTGGATGATGGCGATGGCCTTATGCATCTTCATGTCCAGATCCAGATCCTTGCAGTCGTAATCCTCCCCGTATTTAATGGAAAATACGCTGCAGTCCGTATCCGCATAAGTGTCCAGCGCAAAGGTGGCAAGGGGAATCAGATTGATTCCGTAGCCCTCTTCCAGAATATCCAGGTTTCCGTATCTGGCAGAAACCCGGATCACATTGGCAATACAGGCTGCATGGCCGCTGGCAGCCCCCATCCACACCACATCATGATTTCCCCACTGGATATCCACAGAATGATAATCGCTCAGGGTGTCCATGATGATATGAGGCCCTTTTCCCCGGTCATAAATATCCCCGACGATGTGCAGATGATCGATCACCAGACGCTGGATCAGATTGCAGAGCGCGACAATGAAATCCGGCGCGCGGCCGATGCGGATGATGGTATGGATGATCTCATTATAATAGGCTTCCTTGTCCTGTACCTCTTCCTTTTCCGTAATCAGCTCTTCAATGACATAAGAGAAATCTGGCGGAAGTGCCTTTCTCACCTTGGAACGGGTATATTTGGAGGCTACCCGCCGGGTCATCTGTACCAGCCTGTGAAGGGTGATCTTAAACCAGTCCTCCAGGCTTTCCTGATCCTCCTCTTCCTGCATCACCAGCTCCAGCTTTTCCTTCGGATAATAGATCAGCGTGGCCAGACTTCTTTTGTCCTTTCCCGTCAGCGTGTTTCCAAACTCCTCGTCAATCTTTCGTTTCACACTTCCCGAACCGTTCTTGAGGACGTGGTTGAACTGCTCATACTCCCCATGGATATCGGTCAGAAAATGCTCCGTTCCCTTCGGCAGGCTCATGATGGCCTGCAGGTTAATGATTTCCGTCGATGCAGCGGCAATCGTCGGAAACTGTTTCGAAAGGCTTCTCAGATAATTCATTTCCAGATCTTCCATGCTTCCCTCCCTGCCAAGGCGTTTTACGCCGGGGCCAAAACGTTTAACCGCCGATTACATCGCTCATATCATACAGTCCCGCAGGCTGTCCCTTCAAAAACTTCGCCGCCTGCAGCGCGCCCTTCGCAAAAACATTTCTGGAATAGGCTCTGTGGGAAAAGGTGATGACCTCGTCCTCTCCGGCAAAAATCACGTCGTGGTCTCCCACAATGGTGCCCCCGCGGACCGCGGAAATACCGATCTCCTTTTCATCCCTCTTCTGCCTTCTCGTGCTTCTGTCATACACATAATGATAGGCGTTGTCAAATTCCTCATTGATGGAATCCGCCAGCGCAATGGCGGTCCCGCTGGGCGCATCCAGCTTCCGGTTATGATGCTTTTCCACGATCTCAATATCGAAGCCCGCCTCCGCCAGAACAACAGCAGCCTTCTTCAGCAGATTCTGGAGCAGATTGATGCCAAGGGACATGTTCGCGGACTTGAGGACGGCCGTCTTTTCAGAGACCTCCTTTACCCGGGAGAGCTGTTCTTCCGAAAGGCCGGTGGTGCACAGCACACAGGCCGTTTTCGTCTCTTCACAGAAGGAAAGCAGCTCGTCCACAGCCTTTGCAGAAGAAAAATCAACGATGACGTCCGCCTTCTCCGGCGCGTTTTCCTGATAGTCCTTCAGACTCCGGTAGACCGGATAGGGATGTCCTTCTCCCGGAAACGGATCCACACCCGCTACGGTCTGAAGCTGGGCATCCTCTTCAGCCATACGGCTTACCACCTGTCCCATATGTCCGCCGCAGCCATGTATCAGTATTTTAACCATTCTTTCCCTCCATTCCGAGGCCGGGAGACAGGCCTGCCGCCCGTCTCCCGGCTTCTTACATGCTTTCTTTCAATTCATTTCAAAGCCTCTGCGCTTACAGCAGGCCGTAATCCTTCATTGCCGCTTCCAGTCTCGCCGCATTCGCATCCTCCATCTCCGTAAGCGGTCTTCTTAACGGTCCGGCCTCCATTCCCATCAGATTCATGGCCTTCTTGACAGGGATCGGGTTCACCTCACAGAACAGTGCCTCCACCAACGGGATCGCATCCAGCTGCATCTTACAGCTTCCGGCCACATCTCCCTCAAAGAACTTCGCGCACATGTCATGGGTCTGACGGGGAGCGATGTTGGAAAGCACGGAAATGACTCCCTTTCCGCCAAGAGCAAGAATCGGAACCACCTGGTTATCGTCTCCGGAATACAGATCCACGCAGCCGTCCGCCAGACTCATCAGCTTCGCCGTCATGCCGATATTGCCGGTAGCATCCTTGACTCCCACAATGTTGGGAACCTCCCTGCAGAGCTTCACGATGGTCTCCGGCTGCATCGTCACTCCCGTCCTTCCCGGAATGTTGTACAGGATCACCGGGATATGAATGGACCCGGCAATAATGCGGAAGTGCTCGTACAGTCCTTTCTGGGTCGCCTTATTATAGTAAGGAGTAACCAGAAGGACTCCGTCCACGCCTGCCTTTTCCGCCTCCTGGGAAAGATAGACCGCCGTCTCCGTGCAGTTGGAGCCGGTTCCGGCGATGACAGGGATTCTTCCCGCCGTCTTCTCCACGCAGAAACGGATCACCTCCAGATGCTCCTCATGGGTGAGCGTGGAAGCCTCGCCGGTGGTTCCGCAGACCACGATGGCGTCCGTTCCTCCTGCGATCTGAGCCTCGATGTGCTCCGCAAATTTCTCATAATTGACGCTTCCATCCTCATGAAAGGGTGTGATGATGGCGACGCCCGCTCCTGTAAAAATAGCCATATGCTCCTCCTTATTCTGCCCGAATCTCCGGTTCGGGCCGCTTCCCTTGTTATATTCCGACGACCGTCCGGAAGTTTCCGTTAAAAAAACCGGCCCGCCTGGTCGTGATGGAGAGGGGGCCGGAATCAATTTCCCGGAATTATTTTCCTGAAAATACCTTTCCGGAAATGCTTTCCTGAAAATTTTCTTTCCTGAAAAAACTTTTCAGATAGCGCCCCATCCTTTTATAGATGACAGTCATGCGGTTCTTAACCGTATGCCCAAGATTTGAGATACAGGTTCTCTCCTCTTTCGGCGTTTTTCCCTTTCCCTTTTCTTCCTCTGTG
>DXHY01000017.1 GCA_019113175.1 Candidatus Eisenbergiella stercoravium
TCTTTTTGTAAAATATTTGATTTTTCCATAACTATATTTTACACCTTTTGCCGGGCTTTGTTTAGCCCGGCATTTGGTTTATTAGGAAGAAAAGGGGCCATCGCACTAATTACTTAGTGCGACAGCCCCTTTTTTCAGGGACCGGCTGTCCGCATGACAGCCGGTCCTTCTGTATAACAGTTGAACAAGTTTTTCCAGACGCATGCCAGACAGAACATGCTGGATGCTGGATTTGTTCTGATCCATCCACTCAAACAGCATGGTGACGGTTTTCTGGTTTTCGGAAAGGGCGAGAATATACACCCTTGAGGCTTTGTAATAGCTGCCGAGACAGTGCAGGACATTTTCCATGGAAGCCTTCAGGGAACCGGCGGTCAGCATGGAGGTAACGCAGTTGAAGGCGGCACGCTGTTCGTCCGGCGTGAGCGCGCGTTCCAGCTCCACCGGTTGAACGGGAATTCCGTCGTTTCCGCTTTCCCGGCCCAGTCCTGCCCATGTCCAGTCTTCTTCCTCATTGGGGAATACCACCATATCCATGGCGGCGTTTTCCCAGAGCTCACAGAGCGAGGAGGCGCGGGAAAACAGAATCCCGTAATCTGCGGCTTCAATCCGTTCCGTGATCACGCCGGCGACGAAACGGACGGCATCCATCTCGGGAAGTTCGTCCAGAACGGTCCGGACGTAGCCGAAAGCATCCTCGATCCTTTTCTGAATTTCAAACCGGGAGACGCACTTTGGAAAAAAGACGAGGATGGAGGCGGCATCATGCTGACCGACAACGCAGTCTGTTCCAAGAGCGAAGGAGAGAGCAATGGCCAGAAAACGTCTTTTCTGAAGAGCCTCACTTTTCCGGTCTCTGATGAGCCTTCCGTAGCTTCCGCTCATGCGGATGAGGGCGAACGCGCAGAGGGAGCCGCTGCCGGAACAGATGAGAAGCTCTGACAGGGCTTTCATGGTCTGTGAGCTGTAAAGACCGCTGACCGGATCATGCTCCACGCCGGTTTCCAGAAGATTTTCCCAGTCATGTCTCATCTGTGTATCACAGAAACAGGTAAACAGATGGATGTCTCCTGTTTTGATGCTTCTGACCAGATTGATGGTAGCGGTAAACCAGAGAATATTTCCTCCTCCGTCGATCCGTCTGAAATCTCTGCTAAACCAGAGCCGGCCTTTTCCATAATCCGAAAGAAGACGCCCTCTGTCGAAGCAGGTCTCAAATTCCTGTCCTTCCGGACGGATGAAGAGCAGAGACTCCCTATCCTTCAGAATGTCCGAATAAGGACTGCCGAGCGCCTGAGAGGTCTGATCCATTCCGTCCATCCACAGCTCCTCCACTGTGTTGGCAGTGAGATTTGCGTGAAGGCGGACAATCAGATGATGGCGCAGCGTTTCCGGGATAGGTCTGCGCGGGAACCCGGTGGAGTAGACGCCGGAGACAGAGGGAAGCCGTTCCTGGATGCCGAGTGCCTTGACCGGCGTGCGGTCCGCGTCGCAGATCTGGCGGTAGGAAAGGGAAAACCAGCCATAGCAGTCATTGTCCGGATCCTTCATGATGAAATTTCCGGTATCTCTCGCTTTCCCATCCAGCATTCCGGCCGCAAAATGCCGGAAGTTTGAAGCGGAATCCGGATGGATAAAGCCGCTTTCCAGGAGAGCGGACGGAAAACCGTCAAAAACAATGTCCGGTGTATGGGACGGAGCGTTGATCCTGTGGATATGAAGAACTCTGTCGGAATGATTTACTTCCCAGAGCAGGCTTCTGCTCTGGCCCAGGGCGATATGGAGCAGGGCACTGTTCTCCTGCAGCTTCAGCCTGTTTTCCATCAGCTCGGAAACGTTTCTGGATATTTCCATGAAAACAGGGACATCGCTTCCGGGACGGGCGATCCGGCATGCTCTGACATGACGCCACAGCCAGCGGCCTTCGCTGTCGGAGATTCTGTGAAGGTGCTCCACAGTCTCGCCTTCGCCGATTTCCGTGCGGAGCAGCTGTTCATATTCTGCGGCATAGTCAGGATGGATGCCGAGCCTTTTCAGATCGCAGGGAAGGTCCAGGGAGTTCCTTTGAAGGCCCAGCATCCGGTAAAAGCCGGGACTGATATACGTCACGCGTACGGGATCGGATGCTTCGAGAAGGCAGATGCCGTCATCCAGATTTTCCAGAAGGGTATTGAACTGCCGCAGGATGGACGGAGAGGGCGAAGTGCTTCGTCCGGCGGATGCTGTCTCCGTTCCATCGATATAGAAGCATCCTGTCCCGTTCTGTTTTGCCTGTTTCAGAGAAGCCTGCGCTCCCGCATACAGAGTCTCATAATCCAGTCCGCTGCCGGAGGCAAGATATACGCCAACGCAGGCTTTTGAGACGGCATCCTTTGTCCGGGAGGAGGGAAAACGCAGATAATGACACAAAAAGGAAGCCTTTTCAAAAGCGGTTTCTTCCGAGATGGCTCCCGTCAGAAAAACGAGAAAGGTATTCTCGTTCAGGCGGCCTACGACATCCGTAGCCCGGAACAGGGTGGAAAGAACCTGTCCTGTATGATGGGCTATCCGGTCTGCTGCCGGAACTTCTCTATCGCCATATACGTTATCCGGAATTTCAATATCGATCAGAAACAGAGCGCAGTTATCCGACTGTGTCATTTCGTCCAGACGGCGGAGAATATACTGTTTTGCTGTCTGTTCGTGAAACAGCCCGGAAAGGGTGTCCTTTGTAGTTGATATTTCCGCGGGCAGCTGTCTGTGGGAACTGGAAGTGGCTTGTTTGCTGGCGTTCATGGTTGCCTCCGTTCCGAAACGCTTTTTCTGCTGTAAAAACAGGGATTATATGCGGTTCCGTCTAAATCAATTTATTATATCATATTTCCACAGAAAAGGAGCAACTTTTTTGCTTTTTGGTTAGAGAAAGCATACTTAACGGACACATTGCTGTAAAGAAATGGAAAACATGTAAGAAAAATGTAAAATATATTTAAAAACATTAACAAGTATATTGAAATAACATAAATGCGGATGCTATACTTCTACCCGTAAGCAGAAGAGAGCTTCCGGGCCCGGAAACTTCCCTGTTATTTTACGAAAAAAGAGGTTAATGGAAATGAAAAAGAAACTGGTAGCAGGATTATTGGCATTTGCTCTTGTAGCGACAGCCGGAATCTCTGCCATTGCGGCAACGGTGCATTACAATGACAGCTCCGTTACGGGAACAAGCGCGGCATGGCAGGCATGGACGGCAGACTGGGAGACCCTTGCAAACGATTATACGCAGGTATCCATCGCTCCCGGCGAGGACGAAACCGAGATCAATTTCGCATGGTACAGCCTGAAGTCTGGAG
Source organism: Candidatus Eisenbergiella stercoravium (assembly GCA_019113175.1). GTDB lineage: Bacteria > Bacillota > Clostridia > Lachnospirales > Lachnospiraceae > Eisenbergiella > Eisenbergiella stercoravium. Next base: position 3,333 of record DXHY01000017.1, read on the forward strand.
AATCCACCCCCGTGGTTCACTTTGGAACTGATGAAAACAGCATGAAGACCTTCACCGGCGTTGCCGGGGATGTGGACCCGTCTCTCACGAACAACGTACAGTATGAGTTCAACCGTGTAAAGGTGACCGGCCTGCGTCCTGGTACCACGTATTATTATACGGTGGAAAAGAACGGTGTGGAAACGGAGCCTGAGGTTTTCTATGCGAGAGAAACCGATGAGACGAAGATCCTGTACGTGGGTGATCCGCAGATTGGAGCCTCCAAGGGACAGCCTCAGAACGGAGAGGCTCTGACGGAAGAAGCGGGTGCTGCGAATACGGCTGCGAGAAACGACGGCTTCGCATGGAACCGCACGCTGGAGACGGCTTTTGCACAGACTCCTGACATCAACTTCGTGATTTCCGCAGGCGACCAGGTGAACAACACCGGAAAGCCGAAGGAAGAGGAGTATGCGGCTTATCTGTTCCCGAAGGCATTAAAGACCGTTCCGGTTGCAACCACCATCGGAAACCATGATTCCCTGAATGCGGATTATGCCTATCATTTTTATAATCCCAATCCCACCGACAACGGCCTGACCGAGGCGGGCGGAGATTATTACTACTCCTACGGCGACGGCCTGTTCATCGTTCTGAACACCAACAACTACAACGTTGCCGAGCATGCCGAAACGATTCAGGAAGCAGTCGCATCCGATCCTTCCGCCACCTGGAGAGTGGTGACCATCCATCAGGATATCTATGGTTCCGGACTGGATCACTCCGACACGGACGGTATGATCTTAAGAACCCAGCTGACTCCTGTGTTTGACAGCTATGATATCGATGTGGTTCTGCAGGGACATGACCATACCTACAGCAGAACGAAGATGCTTTATGGCGACGGTCAGGTGCATTCCGGCTATGAGTTCCGCTTAAACGAAGACGGAAGCGATTACGACTGGGATCACGCCTACAATGTGGCGAGCGGCGAGAGCATCCCGCTGGCTCCCGAAGAGGGAGATGAGGCAGGAGCTGCGGCTCTGGCGGCGTTCCAGGCTGACAACAACTGCTACACGATCGAGAACACCACGGGCAACACCGTTGTGGATCCTCAGGGCATCCTGTATATGACGGCAAACTCCGCATCCGGTTCCAAGTACTACGAGCTGATCGGCACGCAGCAGGATTATGTTGCAAACCGCAGCCAGAACTGGCTTCCCAGCTACTCCATCATCACGATGACCGACAGCCGTTTCCAGATTGACACCTATCAGATTCTGAACGACGGCACGACTGAGAAGATCGACGATACCTTTACGATCATCAAGACGAAGTAATCGTGGAGAAATTTCATTTGGGCGGACGGCTGTCCGGAGGAACAGCCGTCCGCCTGATTCTGCTTGCGGCGGCAGGGATAGGACTGCTGCTGTTTACAGTGTGGCTGAACCGGGTGGACAGGGTTCCGCTCATTTCCAGAGAGGGGCAGACATTTGAAAAGGCTGTGGTGACGCAGATTCTTCAGGACAATATGACGGAGACGGGAACCCGAGTGGGAGAGCAGGTGGTTGAGGTGAAAATCCTCACCGGAGAGAAAAAGGGAGAGCTCCTTGAGGTGACCAGCAGCGCGGGCTTTCTGTTCGGCGCGCCCTGTACGCCTGGAATGCGGGTTGTCGTGATGCAGAGCGTAGCGGGGGATACCACCATCGCCAGCGTCTACTCTCAGGACAGGGAATGGGTGATCTACCTGTTCGGCATTCTCTACCTGGTGGTTCTGGTCCTCGTGGGAGGAAAACAGGGAGTGAAGGGCGGCATCGGTCTCCTGTTCACCTTTTTCTCCATTCTGCTGTGGTATCTTCCCATGGTGTACCGGGGCTTTTCTCCGTTCTGGTCGGCGGTGTTCATCTGTATCATCACGACGCTGGTGACCATGCTCTTAATCGGCGGCTTTACGAAAAAGACGATCGTCGCCACCATCGGAACCGTGGGCGGCGTGCTCACGGCGGGAATTTCCGCGACGCTTTTCAGTTATGCGTCTGGAATTACCGGATATAATGTGTCGGATATTGAAACGCTGATGACGCTGTGGACCGTGCAGGGAATTCAGGTGGGAAGCCTGCTTTTTGCCGGGCTGCTGATCTCCAGCCTTGGTGCGGTGATGGACGTCGCCATGTCCATCGGAAGCTCCATGAGCGAGATTCTGGCCCAGAATGATTCCCTGAACCGGAAGGAACTCTGGAAGGCGGGCATCCGTGTGGGCAGGGACATGATGGGGACGGACAGCAACACGCTGATCCTCGCCTTTGCCGGCGGCAGCCTGAGCATGCTGCTTCTTGACTATGCCTATGATCTGCCCTACCTGCAGATCATCAATTCCAACAATATCGGCATTGCCATCATGCAGGGCCTGTCCGGCAGCTTCGGCGTGGTGCTTTCCGTGCCGATCACCGTGGCGGCGGGCGCATTCCTGTATACGATGAAAAGCAGACGCGGCGGGACTGCCCCTGCAGAGGTGGATGCGGGAGAGGCGTCCGGTGAAGTGCCTGAACAGGGAAATGAATGAAGAAGTGCCGCTCAGCCCTTCTGAAAATATTGAGAAAGATGGAGATCTGTAACAGAAGCATCCGGTCCGGCGGGAAACCGGAACGGATGCTTCTGTTTTCTATGCCCCAATATTTCTGTTTTCTATGCCCCAATATTTGACTTTTGGCCCCATGTCTAGTATATTAGATTTATGCCGTCTGCGCGGTCATGCGCAGACGTTTACACCTGCGGACGGCCCTTAAAAAGGGGGAGCGTCCGTTGTTTGAGAAAAGGCAGCGGAACGCTGCGGAAAAAGAGGAAAACAAAGAATATGGCAGAATATGTGAAGGTGGCGGTGGACGCCATGGGCGGAGACAACGCGCCGGGAGAGATCGTAAAGGGCGCTGTGGAAGCGGTGCAGGCGGAAAAGAAAATTAAGGTTTTCCTGGTGGGAAAGCAGGATCAGGTGGAAGCGGAGCTGGCGAAGTACGATTATCCCAGGGACCAGGTGGAGGTGGTGAACGCCACAGAGGTGATCGCCATGGCAGAGCCGCCGGTGGCCGCAATCAAGGGGAAGAAGGATTCCTCCATTGTGAAGGGCCTGTATCTGGTGCGCGAGGGAAAATGCGACGCCTTCGTTTCCGCGGGAAGCACGGGAGCGGTGCTGGTCGGCGGACAGGTGATCGTGGGCCGGGCAAAGGGCGTGGAGCGGCCGCCTCTCGCACCGTTGATCCCTACGGAAAAAGGAGCATCCCTTCTGGTGGACTGCGGGGCAAATGTGGATGCGAAGCCTTCCAATCTGGTACAGTTCGCGAGAATGGGGTCCATATATATGGAGCATGTGGTCGGAATTAAGAATCCGAGAGTCGGCATCGTCAACAACGGCGCCGAAGAGGAAAAAGGAAACGCTCTTGTGAAGGCCACCTTCCCTCTGCTGAAGGCCTGTCCCGACATCAACTTTATCGGCAGCGTGGAAGCGAGGGATATTCCCTCCGGCGTGGCGGATGTGATCGTCTGCGAGGCATTTGTGGGAAACGTGATACTGAAGCTGTATGAAGGCGTGGGCGGTACGCTGATCAAAATGGTAAAGGCCGGAATGATGACGAGCACGAGAAGCAAGATCGGGGCGCTTCTGGTCAAGCCCGCCCTGAAGGAGACGCTGAAGGCATTTGACCTGGAGCAGTACGGCGGGGCGCCGCTTCTGGGCTTAAAGGGGCTTGTGGTCAAGACCCATGGAAGCTCGAAGGCCGTTGAGATCAGGAACACGATCCTGCAGTGCCTGACATTCCGTGAGCAGGATATTAACGGTAAGATCCGGGAAGCGATTTCAGGGTCCGCCGGTTAAGGAAGGACGAAGGATATGGAGCTTGACAAGCTGAGAAAGATCATTGCGGAGGTTCTGTGTGTGGATACGAGAGAAATCACGGAGGAGACTACATTTGTGGATGATCTGTGTGCGGATTCCTTGGACCTTTATCAGATCGTGATGGGAATCGAGGAAGAATTTTCCATCGAAATCTCACAGACGGACGCGGAGAAGATCACGACGGTGGGAGAAGCCGTCCAGCTGATCAGAAACAGTACGGGAAGCGGAAAATGACAGGCTTTCGGAAGGCCCGCGGTGGGGCGCAGACGGCAGAAACGTGAATGTGCCGGCCCCGGCGGGCTTTTCATATGAAGTTATTTGGAAAGGATCAAAACGTGGTTTACAATCTGGAAGGACTGGAAAAAAAGATCGGCTATATTTTTCAGGATAAAAAGCTCTTAAAGCAGGCTCTCACCCACAGCTCCTTTGCGAATGAGCAGAGGATCAACCGGCTGGGGAGCTATGAAAGGCTGGAATTTCTGGGGGATGCGGTGCTGGAGCTCGTCTCCAGCGATTTCCTGTTTCATGAGAACCCGGAAATGCCGGAAGGACAGCTGACCAGGCTGCGTTCCTCCATGGTCTGTGAGCCGGCGCTCGCCTACTGCGCCAGGGATCTGGAGCTGGAGAAATTCATTCTCCTGGGAAAGGGCGAGGAAGGAACGGGCGGCAGAAACCGGGATTCCATCATTTCAGACGTGATGGAGGCGGTGATCGGGGCAATGTATCTGGACGGAGGCTTTCAGGCGGCCCACCGCTTTATTCATCGTTTTGTGCTCTCGGACCTGGAAAACAAGATTCTCTTTTATGACAGCAAATCGGTGCTGCAGGAAATGATCCAGAGCATTCCCGGCGGAGCGCAGCTTTCCTACGCGCTGGTGGGGGAGGAAGGGCCTGACCATGACAAGCAGTTTATCGTGGAAGCCAGGCTGAATGAGAAGACGGTCGGACACGGGAAGGGCCGCACCAAGAAGGCGGCGGAGCAGCAGGCGGCCTATCAGGCCATACTCGGCCTCAGAAAGCAGACGGGAAAAGACGGACAGGACGGAAAAACATGTATTTAAAGAGCATTGAGGTACACGGATTCAAATCCTTTGCAAATAAAATCACGTTTGAATTCCATAACGGAATCACGGGAATCGTGGGCCCCAACGGCAGTGGAAAGAGCAACGTGGCGGACGCGGTGCGCTGGGTGCTGGGCGAACAGCGGGCGAAACAGCTGCGCGGCGCTTCCATGCAGGACGTCATTTTTTCCGGCACAGAGGTGAGAAAGCCCATGAGCTATGCCTATGTGGCGATCACCCTGGATAATTCTGATCATCAGCTGGCTGTGGATTACGACGAGGTCACGGTGGCGCGGCGGATCTACCGCTCCGGAGAGAGCGAGTATCTGATGAATGGTACTCCCTGCAGGCTTAAGGACGTGAACGAGCTTTTCTATGATACCGGTATCGGCAAGGAAGGCTATTCCATCATCGGGCAGGGCCAGATCGACCGGATTCTTTCCGGCAAACCGGAGGAGAGAAGAGAGCTGTTCGACGAGGCGGCCGGCATCGTGAAGTTCAAGCGGAGGAAGGCCGCCGCTCAGAAGAAGCTGGAGGATGAAAAGCAGAACCTGCTGCGCGTCCGGGACATTCTTTCCGAGCTGGAAAAGCAGACCGGCCCCCTGGAGAAGCAGGCGGAGAAGGCGAGGATCTACCTGAAGAAAAAGGAGGATCAGAAGCGGCTGGACGTGAACGTTTTCCTGCTGGAAAACCGCAGGCTTTCGGAACAGCTTTCCGACCTGAACGGAAAATACGAAAACGCTTCGAAGGAACTGGAAGAAACCACGGAAAAATACAGCCGGATCCGGGAAGAATATGATAGCGTGCAGGCGGAAATCGAGGCGCTGGACAAGAGCATCGAGCAGACCAGGACGGAGCTTTCGGACGCTTCCATGATGAAAAGCCGTCTGGAGGGAGAGATCAACGTCCTGAAGGAGCAGATCAATTCTGCCCGCATCAACGGCCGACATCTGGAAAGCAGAAAAGAGACGCTGGACCGGGAGATCGAAGAGCGCACGAAGGAGAAGGAAAAGCTGGAGGACGGAAAGGCGCAGACCGATCAGAGCCTTGCGGAAATGGAGGAGAAACGGGCACAGGCTGCGGCGCTGCTCGCTTCCATTCAGGCAAGGGCGGAGGAATCCGACAGCCTCATCGACGATGGCAGGAACCGCATCATCGGGGAGCTGAACGAGCGCGCTGCCATCAAGACCCGGATGGGACGCTTCGACACCATGCTGGAGCAGGTTCAGATCAGACGGGCAGAGCTGAACTCCAGGCTGCTTCGTGCCAAATCGGATGAGGAGCAGCAGGACGCGGGCATCCAGGAGCTGGAGGAGGAATTCAACCGGATCAGCGACGGGATATCCGTTCTGAACGATTCTATCAGCAGTCTGGAGGAACAGCTGAACGGAATCCGTGACGAGCTGGCGAAGAAGGACCAGGCGGTGCGCGATACGCAGGTGATCTATCATCAGGAAAAATCCAGGCTGGATGCTCTGGTCAACCTGACGGAGCGCTATGAGGGCTATGGCGGCAGCGTCAAGCGGGTCATGGAGCAGAAGGAGAAGCATCCCGGTATTCTCGGCGTGGTGGCAGACCTTCTGAAGGTGGAGAAGAAGTATGAAACCGCCATTGAGACGGCTCTCGGCGGCAGCATTCAGAACATCGTGACAGACAATGAGGATACTGCAAAGGAGATGATCACTTTCCTGAAGGCGGTGAAGGGAGGAAGGGCCACGTTTCTCCCCCTGACCAGCGTGAAGAGCAGACCGGAGTTCCGGCAGAGGCAGCTGCTTTCCGAGCCCGGCGTCATCGGTCTCGCGGATTCTCTGGTGGCCACGGAGGAAAGATACCGGGATGTGGCGGCTTCTCTGCTGGGCAGAATTCTGGTGATCGATCACGTGGACAATGCGGTGCGTCTTGCCAGAAAAACAGGCTACAGCCTGCGCATGGTCACGCTGGAGGGCGAGCTTTTCACGCCCGGCGGAGCGATCAGCGGCGGCGCGTTCAAGAACAGCAGCAACCTGCTGGGACGCCGCAGGGAGATCGAACAGCTTCAGGAAAAGGTGAATGCGACGCTGAAGCAGGTGGATGCCCTGCTGGAGGAGACCGAGGAGATCCGGAAGCGGCGTGCGGGTCTGAGGGTGAAGCTGGATCAGACGAAGGAGCAGCTGCAGCAGGAATTCATCCGGCAGAATACGGCGCGCATGAATGTGGCGGCGGCCCGGGAGAAGAAGGAGCAGACTCAGGCGGGTTATGATGATCTGAAGAAGGAACAGGAGGACATCACCGGACGGCTGGCCGAGCTTCGGGACAGCAGAGAGCAGACGGAGCGGGAGCTGGCAGCCTCCGAACAGATGGAGAAGGATCTGGAGGCGCAGATCGCCGCGGCCCAGGAAAAGCTGGAGAAAATCAGAGAAGAACAGAGCGAACAGGCTGCCCAGGTATCCGCCATCGAGATGGATGCGGAAAAAATCCGCCAGACCCAGGGATTTGCGCAGGAAAATCTGGACCGTGTCTGCGGAGAGCTTTCCCGTTTCGAGGAGGAACGAAAAGAGGTTCTTGCCGGAATGGAACAAAATGAGCGGCAGATGCAGGAAAAGGAAGAGCAGATCCGTTCCCTGACGGAAAGCCTGTCAGCCTCCGGCATCGCGGGAAGCGAAGGCCAGATGAAGCTGCAGGCGGACCTTGAGAGAAAGGAAGGGCTTTCCAACAGGCAGAAGCGTTTCTTTTCGGAGAGAGAAAGCCTGTCTGAGACGGTATCCGGTCTGGATAAGGAGGTCTACCGTCTGAACGCTCAGAGAGAAAAGACGGAGGAGGCCATCGAAAGCCAGATCAACTACATGTGGGACGAGTATGAGCTGACTTTGGGAAGCGCCTCCGCCCTCCGGGATGAGGCGCTGCAGGATCTGGGAGCCATGAAGAAGGAAATCGCTTCTCTGAAGGATGAGATCCGGAGACTGGGAGACGTGAACGTGAACGCCATCGAGGATTATAAAAATCTGATGGACCGCTACACCTTCCTGAAGGGCCAGCACGATGATCTGGTGCAGGCGGAGGAAACGCTGCGGGGCATTATTCTGCAGCTGGACGAAGCCATGCGCAGGCAGTTTAAGGAAAAATTCGCACAGATTGCGGAGGAATTCGATAAGGTGTTCCGGGAGCTGTTCGGCGGCGGAAAGGGTACTCTGGAGCTTTTGGAGGATGAGGATATTCTGGAGGCCGGCATCCGCATCATCGCCCAGCCTCCCGGAAAGAAGCTGCAGAACATGATGCAGCTTTCCGGAGGAGAGAAGGCGCTGACCGCCATTGCGCTGCTGTTCGCCATCCAGAACCTGAAGCCCTCCCCCTTCTGCCTGCTGGACGAGATTGAGGCAGCGCTGGACGACAGCAACGTGGGCCGTTTTGCCGGATATCTGCACAAGCTGACGAAGCATACCCAGTTCATCGTCATCACCCACAGAAGAGGGACGATGGAAAAGGCGGACCGGCTGTACGGAATTACCATGCAGGAAAAGGGTGTCTCCACGCTGGTGAGCGTGAGCCTGATCGACAAGGAGCTGACAAACTGAGGGTTTGACAGGGCGGATGCGGCGATAAGCCGTGCGGGGATCCGGGCCGGCTGCAGAGCAGCAGCCACAGGAGAATCCGACGCAGTCCGTTTCAGAAGGGAGATTGATATGGCTGAAGAAAAGAAAGGCTTTTTTGCCAGGCTGAAGGAAGGCCTGAATAAAACGAGAAATAATATCGTGAGTGGGATTGACTCCGTGTTCAGCGGATTTTCCGCCATCGATGACGAGTTCTATGAGGAGCTGGAGGAAACCCTGATCATGGGAGACATTGGCGTGAACGCCACCTCCGATATTCTGGACCGCCTGAAAAAGCAGGTGAAGGAGAAGCACATCAAGGAGCCATCCGACTGCAGGCAGCTTCTGATTGACAGCATCCGGGAGCAGATGCAGGTGGGAGAGACGGCTTACGATTTTGAAAAGAAGCAGTCCGTCATCCTGGTGATCGGCGTAAACGGCGTGGGAAAGACCACCTCTGTAGGAAAGCTTGCCGGCATGCTGAAGGCAGAGGGAAGAAAGGTGCTCATCGCCGCGGCGGATACCTTCCGGGCGGCAGCCGGGGAACAGCTTGCGGGCTGGGCCAGCCGTGCGGGCGTTGACATGATCGGTGGAGCAGAGGGCTCCGATCCGGCCAGCGTCCTGTTTGACGCGGTGAACGCGGCAAAGGCCAGACATGTGGACGTGCTGATCTGCGATACGGCAGGCAGACTTCATAATAAGAAAAATCTGATGGAAGAGCTTCGGAAGATGAACCGGATCATCGACCGGGAGTTTCCGGACGCTCATCGGGAAAATCTGGTGGTCCTGGACGGAACCACCGGTCAGAACGCCCTGCAGCAGGCGCGGGAATTCGGCGAGGTTGCCGATCTGACGGGAATCATCCTGACCAAGATGGACGGAACGGCCAAAGGCGGCATTGCGGTCGCCATCCAGTCGGAGCTGAACGTTCCGGTGAAATATATCGGCGTGGGAGAGGACATGGAGGACCTGCAGAAGTTCGATCCGGACCAGTTCGTGAACGCGCTGTTTGACGTAAAAAACGGGAATGACTGATAAAACGGGAAAAGGAAAGGTGACAGAAGATGGAAGAAGAAAAGATGCTTACTCTGGAAAAATTTGAAGAGGCTTCCGAGGTGGTGAAAAGGGTGACCCAGGAAACCAAGCTGGTTTACAGTGAATATTTCAGCAACCAGTCGGGAAACCGGGTTTATTTCAAACCGGAAAACATGCAGCTTACCGGCGCGTACAAGCTTCGGGGAGCTTACTATAAGATCAGCACTCTTTCGGAGGAAGAGAGAAGCCGCGGCCTGATCACGGCCTCTGCGGGAAATCATGCGCAGGGCGTGGCCTATGCGGCAAAGGCATATGGCTGTAAGGCGGTGATCGTGATGCCCACGACCACTCCGCTCATGAAGGTGAACCGCACAAAGGGCTACGGGGCCGAGGTGGTACTGTGGGGAGATGTGTACGACGAGGCCTGTGCGAAGGCGTATGAGCTTGCGGAGGAAAACGGCTATACCTTCATCCATCCCTTTGATGACCCCACTGTGGCGACCGGACAGGGCACCATTATGATGGAGATTTTCAAGGAGCTTCCTCTGGTAGACTACGTGCTGGTGCCTATCGGCGGCGGCGGACTTGCTACAGGAGTTTCCACTCTGGCGAAGCTCCTGAATCCCAAGATCCACGTGATCGGTGTGGAGCCTGCAGGGGCAAACTGCATGCAGGAATCCCTGAAGGCGGGCAAGGTGGTTACCCTGAAGAGCGTGAACACCATCGCGGACGGTACGGCGGTAAAAACCCCCGGCTCCGTGATCTTCCCCTACATACAGCAGAACATTGACGAAATCATCACGGTGAAGGATGAGGAACTGGTGACATCCTTCCTGGATATGGTGGAGAATCACAAGATGGTGGTTGAGAATTCCGGCCTGCTGACCGTTGCGGCCCTGAAGCATCTGGACGTGAAGGACAAAAAGGTGGTTTCCATCTTAAGCGGTGGCAATATGGACGTGATCACCATGTCCTCCGTGGTACAGCATGGTCTGATCCTGCGCGACCGTATTTTCACCGTCTCCGTGCTGCTTCCTGACAGACCGGGCGAGCTGTCCAGGGTGGCCCATGTGATCGCGGAGGAAAACGGCAACGTGATCAAGCTGGAGCATAACCAGTTCATTTCCATCAACAGAAGCGCCGCCGTGGAGCTGCGCATCACGCTGGAGGCCTTTGGAACGGAGCATAAGGAGCAGATCCTCGCCGCTCTGGAAAAGGAAGGTTATAAGCCGAAGCTGGTGAGAACGATCATGTAATGCGGCTCTTTGTGCAGTTTCGGAATAATTTGCGCGGTTTTGCCGCAGAATGAGAACAACAGAAGGTGGCGCCGGACGGGCCGGAGAGGGTTCGTCCGGCAGTCTCTTTTTAGAAAAAAAGGACCGTACGAGCGTCGGTTCGTGCTGTGAAGGAGGAAGGAAAGGTGGAGAAGAAAACCGTAAAAAAGAGATTGATGGATTATCTGATGATTACGGTGGGGACTGTCATATACGGCATAGGCGTCAGCCTGTTTCTGGATCCCAATAATCTGGCTCCCGGCGGCGTGACGGGTATCGCCATGATTCTAAATCGTCTGACCGGGCTTCCCACCGGAACCGGGATCCTGCTGATCAATATCCCTATTCTGGCCGTCGGATTGTGGAAATTCGGCCTTCGTTTCCTGCTTTCCACCCTGTATGCCACCTTTTTAAGCTCCCTGTTCACCAATTTCTTTGCCCGCTTCGGAGCGGTCACAACAGATCCCCTTCTGGCGGCCCTGGCTGGCGGTGCAGTGATGGCGGTCGGGCTCGCCCTGGTGTTCCGGGCAGGAGCTACCACGGGCGGAACGGATATCATCGTGAAGCTCCTGAGGCAGAGGTACCGCCACCTGAAAACAGGAAGACTTTTTTTCCTTTTGGATATCCTGATTGTTGCGGCATCTCTCCTGGTGTTTGACGATATTGATACCATTCTGTACGCCATGCTGGGCGTGGTGGTCAGCAGCATCATGTTTGACGCGGTGCTCTACGGCTTCGACGAGGCGAAGCTGGTCTATATCATCAGCGATCATTCCGATGCAATCGCGCAGCGCATCATGGATGAGCTGGAGGCTGGAGTGACCTTCCTGAAGGGGAAGGGGGCGTACAGCAACAATCCCAAGGATGTGATCCTGTGCGTCATGCGAAACACAATCGCGCCGAAGGCGGAAGAAATCGTGAAGCAGGAGGACCCGCTCGCCTTTATGATCATTTCCAGCGCTACGGAAATATACGGGGAAGGATATAAGAATATTTTCAGCGAGAAGCTTTAATAAGAGAGACTCACATATATTTTGAAATGAAATCAGAAGGTGTGAGAATTTGAGGTTTTTCGATGATCAGACTGGTGAAATCCTTGTCTCCTGTAATCAGAATGTCTATATTCTCAATAACAGCTATATAAAGAACCGGGTAATCGTTTGGATCCCGAATTTCAAATAGACCGCTTTTCATCTGGTGAGGAGTATAAACATATTCGTAACTCAAGTCGGTGAGAAAGCGGTCTATAACTTTCTGCTTTTCAGGAAATTTTCGCTTCGTTACGGCAAACAGTTCTTCTATCACAAAAGAGGAAAGAACCAATCTGTGGTTCTGCGAGATATATTCCAACATTTGCGAAAAACGTTGGTTGGGAAAAAGAATTGAAGAAAGTAAAACGTTTGTATCATACATTATTCGCATCTATATTTATCACCTCTCTCCGCACGAATTTCTTTCACAAGATTGACGACATCCTGTTCGTCCTGAAGTCCAAGCTTCTCGGCTTCTCCCTGAAAGTCCTTTTGGGCTTCCAATAACGCATTGACAGAGGCGTTCATCATGACAACTCTGTTGCCTTCCTGAAGAAAAAGAACCTTATCACCGTCTTTTACTCCAAGCAGCTTTCTGATAGAAACAGGAATGGTAATTTGTCCCTTTGACGTAATTTTTGCAAGTTCCACAAAAACATCTCCTTTCACGGAAAACACGGTATTCCTTACATTTATATTATATACAGAAGGGGAAAAGTTATCAACAGAAAATCCGCAAAATATGCGAACTCTTTTCCCTTTAAAAACGGAATATGCGTAGTTTTTCCAGTCTGTAGATAGTATAATGATAAAATAATCTACCAAACTGCTGAGAGAGGGGGAGTTCTGATGCAGTACATTTCGCACAGCTACGGAAAGGGAAAAAGCCGGTACAGCATTTTCGGCAACCTGTGGTACACATTGAAGTCACTGTGGGAGTGGAAAAAATCGGCGGTGCTCATCATTCTGCTGGTGTTCATTCCCAGCGTGGCGGGCTCCTATGCCCAGACTCTGCTTCCGAGCGTTGTGGTGCAGGATCTGGAAGAGGGAGCGGGACTGGCCGTGCTGGTCATACATATCGTGGGAATCTGCCTGGTGAGATGGATCGGAAATACCTGCGATTATGCGGCAAATCTCTGGTTTGAACGCTCCATGCCTTCTTTTCTACAGTTTTTCCGGAAAAAATTCACGGCAAAAATCATGGATCTGGATTATGACAGGCTGGAAGACGGTCCGTCCAGAGAGACGATCGGAAATGTGGCCGCGGCGCTCCGGTATGGAAGAGGGCTGTATGGAATGCCGGATCTTCTGATCGGCGGAAGCTCCTGCCTGATTCTGCTGACCTTTTACGGTATTCTGATCGCCAGGGTGGGGCTGTGGCTTCTGCTGGTGGTGATGATTTCGGTTGCCTTAAATTATGTGCTTCTGACCGTTGCCAGGAAGATGTACAGCGTCTATTATGGAGAGAACAGCCGGTATGCATCCAGAACAGCCTGGCTGAGCACACAGGCGGGGGACGCGGCCGCAGGAAAAGATATCCGGATCTACCGGCTGCAGAAGCTTTTCCTGAAAAAATATGAGGAATCCCTGAAGGAGATGGACCGGCTGTTCGGAAAGATTCATTTCTGGTATCAGGTCAGGGGAATTTTCAGCAGCCTTCTGATGTTCGCAAGAAACGGAATCATCTACGGGGCCCTGCTGTATCTGCTGACGGGAGGAGAAATTTCCGCCTCCGGGCTGGTTTACTACGTCAGCCTCCTGAGCAGCTTCGCCGGCCTTTTCAACTGGTTGGTTTATATGATTCTGAGCTATAACAGCGCCAACATGTCCATGAGCTATGTGAGGGACTTCCTTTCCTGGGAAAACGCCTGGGTCCGGCCGGAACATCAGGAGCAGACGAAAGCGATGAAAAAGCGCCCCGCAAAGCTGGAGCTGCGCCACGTTTCCTTCTCCTATCCGGGGAGTAAAACGCAGGTTCTGAAGGATGTGAACCTGGTTCTGAAGCCGGGGGAGAAGCTGGCCCTTCTCGGTCTGAACGGGGCGGGAAAAACTACGCTGGTCAAGCTGATCTGCGGCTTTTATGAACCCACCGGAGGGGAGATTCTGTTAAACGACATTCCGGTTCGGGAATATCAGCGGGAGGAATATTACAGTCTGCTTTCCGTTCTGTTTCAGGACTACACCATGCTTCCGCTTTCTCTGGATGAAAATCTGACGGGATGCGGTGAGGAAGAACGAAATCAGGAGAAGCTGGAGCGGGCGCTGCGCCTGTCCGGATTCGAGGAGCGCTACTGCCGTCTGCCCCGGAAGGGAAAGACGCCTCTGCTTTCCGGTGTGCAGGAGGGCGGCGTGGACTTTTCGGGCGGAGAATATCAGAAGCTGCTGTTTGCCAGGGCGCTGTATCAGGAGTCGCCCCTCATCATTCTGGATGAGCCTACCGCCGCTCTGGATCCGATCGCGGAGAATGAGCTGTATCAGAATTTCAGCGAAGCGATGGAAAATGCGACGGCCGTTTATATTTCTCACAGGCTCGCATCCACTCAGTTCTGCGACCGGATTGTGCTTCTGGAAAATGGCCGTATCGTGGAAGAGGGCACCCATGAAGAGCTGATGCGTGCAGGCGGAAGCTATGCGAAGCTGTACGAAATGCAGAGCCGGTATTATGCATGAGAGGGGGCATGAACCTATGGGAAAATGGGAGATGCTGGATCAGTTTACGCTGATTCGGGATTATTGCAGAGCGGGATACAGGAAGGTGGTGTTCAGCGCGGTGGGCCTGTCCCTTCTGGACGGCATCCGGCCGTTTATCACCACGGTGCTCCTTGGATTTCTGCTGGACGCGGTGTATGCGGGCGCCCCGTTTTCGCGGCTCCTGCAGCTGGCGCTGACGGCGCTTGGGCTGGAAGCGCTCTGTTACTGCCTCAGCTCCATTCTGACGGAAATCCACAATCAGAAGCATGATTTCATCTATGAGCAGCAGAACGGACTTCTGAATCAGAGGCTGCTTGCCATGGATTATCCGCATCTGGAAGAGGCGCAGACACACACCATACTCCATACCATCCGGAATGCGGGAACGGACCACGGACTGATCGGTCTGGTGCTGGATGACTGGAAGCGTTTTATTCAGGCGATGACGGCGATTATCGCAGCCGTGGTGATCGCCTTTCCGCTTTTTACTCAGGTGCAGCCTCTGCGGGAGGGCTTTCTGAATTCCTGGCTGGCGAGCCTTCTGCTGTTTGCGGTGATCGCGGGACTGGTATATTTCAGCTTCCGGGTGGATATCCGCTATGGAAAACGGATCCGGAAGGCCCATGAAAAAAGGGCGGCGGACGAAAGCCTGCTGGAATATTATATGGGCATTTTAGAGACCAGCGAAAGGCAGAAGGATCTGCGTCTGTACGGCCAGAAGGAACTGATAAAGAAGCAGACGAACGAGGCGGGCAGCCGGGTGCAGGCGGAGGTGGATACGGAAAGCTCCCTTGTGGCAAAAGAGGAAATGGTGCGGCGGGCGGCCACGGCGCTGATCGGCCTGCTGGTTTATCTGTTCGCGGGGCTTCGCGCCTGGCTCGGACTGATTACCATTGGAAGCGTGGTGACCTATGCGGCGGGAATTGTCCAGATGTCGGAAGCGATGGCGGATCTGATGAGCGTGGTCGCGGCGATCCGCACCCATGGGGCATACTGCCATGATTATGTGCGCTTCCGAAAGCTGGGAAGCAGAAAAAAGGAAGGGAAAAAGCTTCCGGTACAAAGGCCGGACGGACGTTTCCATGTGGAGTTTGACCATGTTTCCTTTTCCTATCCCGGTTCCGGAGAGGAGGTGCTCCATGATCTGTGCCTCAGCTTCGATACGGGAGAAAAGCTGGCGATTGTGGGAAAAAACGGTTCCGGAAAGACCACCTTCATCAAACTGCTCTGCGGCCTTTATGAAGTGACAGAGGGCTGCATCCGGGTGAATGGTGTGGACATCCGGGAATACGATTCCGACGCCTGGACCGACCTGCTTGCAGTGGTCTTTCAGGATTTCCGGATTTTTGCCTTTGAGGTGGGAGAAAACATCGCGGGAAGCGGCGAGGCAGTGGAAGCGCGCGTATGGGATGCTCTGGAGCGGGCAGGCCTTACGGACCGTGCGGAAAGAATGGAGCGGGGGCTTCATACTTTTGTTGGAAAGGAATACGACGAAAGCGGCGTGAATTTCTCCGGCGGAGAGCGGCAGAAAATGGCGATTGCAAGAGCCATTTACAAGGACGCTCCGTTTGTCATCATGGACGAGCCCACCGCGGCGCTGGACCCGGTGTCGGAATACGAGGTTTACGCGGGCTTTGACAGGATGATAGAGGGCGGCGGAAACGGCGGCGAAAATGGCATATCGCAGAAGGACATGTCCCGGAAGTCAGCCCTGTATATTTCCCACCGGCTGGCATCCTGCCGCTTCTGTCAGGATATTCTTGTGTTTGACGGCGGCCGGGTGGTGCAGAGGGGGAGCCATGAAAAGCTGATTCAGGAGGAGGGACTTTACCGCGAGCTGTGGAATGCGCAGGCGCAGTATTATAAGAGACAGGCAGATACGGCGGGATGACTGGCTGAGATGGAAGACAATATAAGACCGGCAGGCGACTGATCTTTCGGAGGAAAACAATGAACAGAGTTATTACAGCACTCGATGATGTATCGGCAGATGAAATTCACAGCTATGGAAGGAAGGCTCAGAATCTGTGGAAGATGTATGCGGAAGGTATCAGGATTCCCCAGACCATGCTTATAGCCTGCCCGCAAAGCTGGATTGATGGAGAAAAGGAAGAAAACGTTCTTCATCAGGCGGAGGAAGAGGTAAAAAGGATATTTACGGACAGCGAAGGAATCATGGTCAGATCCTCTTTTGAATTTGAAGATCTGGAACGCTCATCCAATGCCGGAAAATTTAAATCCATTTTTGTCCGGGATAAAAGCAAAACAGCAGAGGCCATAAAAGAAGTATGGGAATCCGCAGGCCAGAACTGGATTCACATGGGAACGGTGATACAGCCATATATTGAAGCGGATTATTCCGGAATTCTGTTTTCAGTGTCCCCTTTTGGAAAAGGAGCCGGGGCCGTCATT
The DNA here is from genome assembly GCA_019113175.1 of Candidatus Eisenbergiella stercoravium. Classification (GTDB taxonomy): domain Bacteria; phylum Bacillota; class Clostridia; order Lachnospirales; family Lachnospiraceae; genus Eisenbergiella; species Eisenbergiella stercoravium. Next base: position 20,271 of record DXHY01000017.1, read on the forward strand.
GAATTTACGCAGGGCCCCTGTGAACAATTGGTCAGGGGAAATATAACGCCCGATGTCTATGAAGCGGAAACGGGCTGGAAGGCCGGAAATGTGGAATATGTTTCCATGCAGAAAATAGAAGAGCTGTTGGAGCATGAAAAGCGTCTGAGAAAATTGCTGGGCTGCAACGTCGATGTGGAGTTCTGCGTTTCACAAGACCGGCTTTTCCTGCTTCAGTGCCGGCCTATGACGACAGGACAAAGACCAAGACCGGAATATCGGGGAAACATACCGGCAGGAACGTGGGTTTTACAGGAAGAGCTTCAGCTTCCTTTTACTCCGCTGGTCAGGACAATGGATCCATCCGGCCTGCTGAGCGAAAGACCACATATTGTTTTTGAAAATTATGTCTATTTCAGCACGGATTACAGACTGAAAAGGGAGCCTGGCAGGGATTGGGAGGATTGGGAAAGCATCTGGAAATATTTCACGGATAATTTTCGAAAAATTCAGAAAAGCGAGAAGGAAAGCAGCCTGAGCCTTCTGGAAGATGCGGTTAAAACGTATAGAGAGCTGGTTTCCATATACATGAATCTGGAATGGTTTCTCTATCGGAAAAAATGTCAGCAGGAGCTGCTGGATGCGCTGAAGAAAAGGTTTGAAAATTATCAGGATGTTTTCCTTCGACTTATCCGTTCCGTCAGAACCATCAATGTCCAGAAACGGATTGATTTTGTGGATCTGTTGAAAGAAAAAGAAGGAGAAGCGTTTGAAAAAAAGAAAACCGCTTTTCTTGAGAAATATGGTGCGGAAACTTCGCATCCCTTTTATATCAGATGCCGAAGCCTGAGTGATTATTTCAATGAAATTCTGTTGATTGCCCAGGACAGGAAAATTGTCAGTGAGGTGCCGGAAGCGAAAGAGAATGATGACAGCGTGGCAGATGAAGAGCTGAGACCCCTGATCGATGCCTGTAAAGCTGTCATAAAGCGGACGGAGGATGACGATTATCTGTTGTGCCTGGGAGCTTATACAATTCGGCAGCTTCTGGAGCGGCTGGAGAAGCAGATTGGGCTGAACAGGGATGAAATTTATTTTTTGGAATACGATGAGTTGAAACAGGTCCTGGACGGAAGGAAGAAAGCTGGGGCTTTTGAAGCCAGAATTGAAGATCGAAAGAGAGCTTTTGAAAACAGCGAAAAATATGAAATGCCTTTGTTACTACAGGACGGAAAATGCGTTTATCAGAAAAGAAATACAGCTTCGGTGATTCAAGGAGAAACCATTTCTCCGGGCCATGCAAAAGGGCAAATATACTGCCTGCGGAATCCGGGGGATATTTTTGAAATCATGAATATCCCGGCAGGAAGTATCGTATACAGCGAATGGATTTCGCCCGTACTGTCCTCTTATTTTTTTAATATCAATGGTCTTCTGCTTCCGGAGGTCAGTATTCTGTCTCATGGAGCAATTCTGGCACGTGAAATGGGAATCCCTGCCATTGGTGGAATTTCCTGTGGATTTGTAAACGGTACGGAGGTTGAAATGGATGCCTCGGAGGGCAGGTTGATTGTTATCGGGGAAGGCTTTTCAGAATAAACAATGGAGCTGCCGGAAACCAGTATACATTTCATGATAATAGGGATATCCCGCAGACATTCATGCTTTTCAGCCTGCTTTGTTCTGCGGGATATCTTTTTTCATTTGAACAGTATGTTTCATGCGAAATGATCTTGCCGATGGCCCTTTTTCATGCGGTCAGAAAATTCAGCGATCCCGCCGGATTCTCCGTTCCCTTTTCCAGAAGGGAGACAAGTCCCCGCATGACATCCTCGATCCCTTCTCTGGAGGAGGGGACCAGCGTATTGTCCAGCTTGACGGTGAGAACGATCAGCACGATCTCCGCCAGCGCGGCCGGACGGTCAAAATGAATCTCTCCGTTGTCTATGCCCTGCCGGATGATTTCCGTCAGCACGGGCTTCAGTTCGGAGATCAGATGCGCCATATATTTCTGATGGATGAAGGCATGCTCCTGCGCGCTGGTGAGGGAGACAGGCTCCTCCTGCCGTAAAAATTCCGTGGAGGAACTCCGGCATGCCTGAAAAATCATCGCCATGCGGGTGAAGGGGGAAATTTCCGTCTGCCCCGCCAGCGTCTTTGCCGTTTCCAGCGGCTTCTCATAATTTCTTTCGATCAGAGCGTCAAGGATGGCATCCTTGGAGGGAAAATAGTAATAAATGCTCCCTTTTCCCATTCCCGCCGTCTGCGCAATCTCGCTGACGGAGATGCTCTGTATGTTTCTGCTTTCCATAAGATTCTGGAGCGCATCCAGAATTTGGTCATATTTGGGACGATTAGCCACATGCACTCCTTTCTCCGGCATCTGTCCGGTTCTGCTCCGGCTGTCTGTGGGGAAAACCATATGCCTGATTTTTCCGGCCGGGACTCCAATCCCGTGAACAGCAGGGTATCAGTTGTGGAATTATCCCTTACTATAGCACGTCTGGGGCCAAAAGAGCAACAGGGAAAAGTAACAGAAAAAGAGTATGGAAGGAACCGTAAATTCGTCACCCTCCATAATTGACCGATGGTCGAAAACGTGTTATCGTATGGACAAACGGAAATCGACCGTTGGTCGAAAAACAAAGAAAAAGGAGAGGAAGAGGAAATGACATACGCGGATTTTTTTTCTGAAGTAAAGAGCAGGCTCATGGGAGCGGATGTATCGGATATCGGCGAGCATCTCGCGTTCCAGTTCAATATCGTGGGAGAGGGTGAAGGCATCTTCTACGTGGAGGTGAAGGACGGACAGCTTCATGTAGAGCCCTACGAATACTATGACCGGGACGCCGTATTTACCTGCAAGGCGGAGACACTGAGAAAGATTGCGGACGGAAAGCTGGACCCGATCCTTGCCGTTACCCTTCAGAAGCTGAAGGTGGAGGGAAACATAGAGAAGGCTCTGAAGCTGAAGGACATCCTTGCAAAACGCTCTGCAAAGTAAGACGGAAAAAAGAGGCATAATATTATGAAAAAAATACTGATCAGTGCGGCGGCACTTCTGGGAATCCTGACGGCTGCGGAAGCGGGAGGAAGCGCCTATTTTTACCGCAGAACCATGAAACGAAGCAGGGTCAGCGTGGAACGGACCATGAAGATGGCGGGAACGGACTGGCAGCAGTATTTTCCCATCATAGAGGAACGAAGGGAAAGACTGCTCGCAAGGCACCATGAGGAGATCTATGTGGAGTCCTTTGACGGCCTGCGGCTTCACGCCACCTGGTTTCCGGCAAAGGAGAAGCAGACGGAGATCACAAAGGCGGTCATCTGCTTTCACGGCTATTCCAGCTGCGGGATGAATGACTATGTGGGCCTGTCTGACTATTACCTGAGAAAGGGCTTTTCCATGCTGATCGTGGATGAGCGGGCCCATGGGAAAAGCCAGGGAGAGTACATCGGCTTCGGCTGTCTGGACCGGAAGGATGCGCTCGGATGGATTAACTGGGTGGTGGGAAGATGCGGCCGGCAGGTCCAGATCCTTCTCCACGGCATTTCCATGGGAGCGGCTACAGCCCTGATGACCACAGGCCTGCCGCTGCCTTCCCAGGTGAAGGGTGTGATTTCGGACTGCGCCTTCACATCTCCGAAGGAGGTCTTCACCCATGTCCTGCGTTCCATGTACCACCTGCCCGCGTTTCCCATGATCCAGATCGCGGATTATGTGAACCGAAAGAAGGCAGGATACGGGCTGGACGAATGCAATGCGGCGCGTGAGGTAAGAAAGGCGAAGGTTCCGGCGCTTCTGATTCATGGATCTGCGGATACTTTCGTACCCTGCCGGATGTGCGACCAGATTTATGAGAATTATGCTTCTGACAAAAGAAAACTGATTATAGAAGGGGCGGCCCATGCGGAGAGCTATTATAAGGATATGGACGCCTATGAAAAATCGATGGATGAGTTTATTGGAGGTATCCTGTCATGATGCGAAAAAGAAAAGGCTATCCGGTGTATCCGCTGACGGCTGCCCAGAAGTTCCACTTTTTTTACCAGAATTTCTGCCCGAAAAAGGAGGTGCTCAACATCGGCACCAGCCTGACCATCGAGACGGAGCTGGACTGGGAGGAGCTTAAGAGGGCCATCTATAAGGCCTATGAGCGCTGTGACTCCATGCGTCTGCGCTTTGCTCAGGATAAGGAAGGAAACTGGTATCAGTACGTGGTGGACAGGGAAGAGAGGGACATCGAGTTCATGGATTTTTCCGGAAAGACCATGGAAGAGGCAGAAGGCCTGATGCAGAGCTGGACGCAGGTGCCGTTCAAACGGGAGGATTCCCCCATGAACCGGATCGTGATGATTCAGATGCCGGACGGATTCAACGGCCTGTATCTTCTGGTGGATCACATGACCATGGACGCCCAGTCCCTGATCTGCTTTTTAAAGGATATCATCGAGATCTACTGCAACGCAAAATATGAAGGTGTGCCCTATCCGAAGGATATGGCCTCCTATCTGGAGCAGGTGCAGAGGGATCTGGCCTACGAAGCGGACTCCGCGGCGAAGAAGCGGGACGCGGCATATTTTGAAAAGCTCATCGAGGCTTCTGAGCCCATCTATAACGGCATCGACGGCCCCGGCCTTCTGGAGGCGGAGCGGGAGAGAATGCACAACCCGAATCTGAGGGCCGCGATCAACGTTTCCGATTCGGTGGACTCGGCTCTTGATATTTTCCACCTGGAGGCGGAGCCCACAAAGAGGCTGATGGATTTCTGTGAAAAATATCATGTATCTCTGGTCTGCCTTCTGCTGATGGGACTTCGAACCTATTTTCAGAAGATGAACGGAAACGATGACGTTTCCATCAATACCGCCATCGCAAGGCGCGCCACTCTGAAGGAGAAAAAATCGGGCGGAACCAGAATCCATTCCTTCCCCTTCCGTACCATCATTTCTCCGGACAAAACCTTCCTGGAAGGCATTTATGAGATCCGTGACCTGCAGAATGAATACTTTATGCACGCAAACTACGATCCGGTTTCCTATTTTGCCTATCGGAATAAGATCTATCCGCCTGCGGCTCCGGGAGAGACATATGAGCCCATGTCCCTCACCTATCAGCCGCTGACCCTGCAGGAAAAGGGGCTGGACAAGCTGGGCGGCATTCGTTACAAGACGAAATGGTATCCAAACGGCGCGACCACGCAGGCCATGTATCTGACCGTCATGCACCGTCCTGAGGACAATGGACTGGACTTCAATTTCGAGCATCAGGTGAAGGCCGTGTCCCGGGAAAAGCTGGAATATCTGTATTATTATCTCTGCAAAATCATGTTTAAGGGCGCGGAAAATCCGGATCTTCCCATTGGAGATATCATCAAACTGGTTTAAGGAGATGGCGCGGCTCTGTCTGTGGCCGCGTTTCTGTCAGAATGCCGCGGGTGCGGCGGATAAGGAGAAATTATGTTTGAAAAGCTGGTAGAACTGATCTGTAATTATGTAGAGGTGGAGCCGGAGGCGGTTCATCCGGATTCCCGTTTCGTGGAGGATCTGGGATTTTCCTCCTTTGACTTTATGAGCATGCTGGGCGAGGCAGAGGAGGAATTCAGCGTGGAGATCGATCCTCAGGCGGCATCTGACATCCGCACCGTACAGGAGGCTGTGGACTACCTGAAGGGCCTTGGAGCAGAATAGAAAGCTTTGGAACCGGTAAAGGATCAAAAACGTGAAAAGAGAGGATCAGGTTATGATGGATAAGGAAACTGTGATTCCGGCAGAAAATGACGGCACTTCAGAGAAAGCCGGAACAGGGAACATTCCCGGGATTCCGGAAGCACATCTGTGCAGCACCATCCGGGAGATTCTGGTGGAAAGCGAGAAAAAATACGGTCCCCTGGATGCCATCCGGTTCAAGGAGGGAAAAGGCAGCATTGCTTCCCGCAGCTATACGCAGCTTTGCCGCGACAGCGAAAGCTTTTCCGGAGCCATTCGCGCGCTGCTGCCGAAGGGAGCTCATGTGGCGGTTACGGGAATGACCTCTTACTCATGGCTGGTCACCTATCTTGGAACCGTAAACGCTGGCAATGTGGCGGTGCCTCTGGATGTTTCCCTTCCGGCAGAAGAGCTGTGCGAGCTGGTGGACCGTTCCGATGCCCAGGCGCTGGTTCTGGATGAGGTCAGGCGGGACGTGGCGGCCATCGTCCGGCAGCGCTGCACGAAGCTGAAGTATCTCATTTCCATGCAGAAGGAGGAAGACGACGGATCGATGCTCTCTTTTACCGGTCTTCTGAAAAAGCATGAGGAGCCCTTCGATTATGAGCCCTCCCCGGAAGAACTCTGCACCATCATGTTCACCTCCGGCACCACCGGAAAGAGCAAGGGAGTCATGCTGACCCACAGAAACCTGGCGGAGAACGCCACCTGCCTGGACATGAAGATACCGTCCAGAACGGTCATCCTTTCCGTGCTTCCAATCCATCATGCCTATTGCCTGAGCATGGATATTCTGAAGGGAATTTCCCTGGGAAGCGTGATCTGTATCAACGATTCCCTTCTGCGTGTGGCCAAAAACATAAAGCTGTTTGCGCCGAACATGATTCTGATGGTGCCGCTGATGATTGAAACCATGGCAAAAAAGCTGGAGGACGCCGCGGGCCTTCCGCCGGAAATCGTGAAAAGGGAGGTGTTTGGAGAACAGTTCCACACCATCTGCAGCGGCGGGGCTTATCTGGCGCCGGAGTACATCGATCTGTTTGCCCGCTATGGAATTACCATTCTGCAGGGTTATGGCATGACGGAATGCGCTCCGGTCATCAGCACCACTGTGAGCTGGAATATCCGGAAGGAATCGGTGGGACAGCTCCTTCCCAACTGTGAGGCAAAAACCGTGGACGGAGAGCTTTGGGTGCGCGGAAGCAGCGTGATGCAGGGCTACTATAAAATGCCGGAGGAAACGGCGGAGGCCCTTGTGGACGGGTGGCTCCGTACCGGAGATCTGGGTTATGTGGATGAGGACGGCTTTGTTTATCTGACCGGCCGCAGGAAAAATCTGATCATCACCAAAAACGGAGAGAACGTATCCCCTGAGGAGCTGGAAAACCGTTTGGGAAGAAGCCGGCTGATTCAGGAGATTCTGGTACGGGAAAACGCGGGCGTGATCGAGGCCGAGATTTTCCCGGACTATGAATATGCGAAAAAGCAGGGAATTACCGATATCCGTGCCGCCCTCCAGCAGGAGATCGACGCATATAATAAGGAAGCTGTGGCCTATAAAAAGGTTTATGGTCTGAAAGTGAGAGAGACGGAATTTGAAAAGACGCCGTCGAAGAAGATTAAGAGATATTGACTATTGATGGAGCATATCACAACAAAAAGGGGCTGTCGGTTAATACCGATTTTTAGCCCCTGATATGCGGGAAAGAGACACTTCCACAAAATTCAGGCTTTTTCAGGTCTGAATTCACTGTGAGGGTGTCTCTTCCTTTTTTCACTGCCCTGTTT
>DXHY01000018.1 GCA_019113175.1 Candidatus Eisenbergiella stercoravium
TTTTACTATTCATTTCAGATACCTCTTGTATTTTTAGATTTTACCAACTCGCCAGGTCAGTAATAATCTAAATTTACTTGAGGTATTTTCTTTGGTCAACTCCCTGATTTAAAGTATACAGGAAGCTTTTAGTTGATACAATTCCCATATACTTTGACTGAATGCATAGAAGGATGCCAGATTATCAAACAACAATATCTCATCGGGTAATTCAATTTCAAATTGACTTTCTATTTCAACTAATGTACTAACAAACTGTATAGAATCTTCCACATACTCACGCAAGTCAAAATCCTGATTTCTACAGTTCTCATCGACAATCACTCCGTTATCAGCGAATATGTCTAATAATCTCATTCTAAACTCTTCTAATTGTCTTTCCATGTCCTATATCTCCCGAAAAATATTATTTTCTGTATCCAATAACTGAAGTGTCATATTTAAATTTCTTTTTTCTAAAGGACATTTTGTTTTTGCCTTGCGATGAAGAACTCTTTGTGCTGGACAGCATTCTTTTAAACATACAGGCGCAAAAAAACAGTCTTCCATATCACAATTCTCCATATCGCAGAGCCATCTGGCACATTGGTAGCTATCCAGCTTTACTCCATCTTGTGGAGACAAATACCCAATTTTCCCTTCCGTACATTTACTAAAATCATCCGTACATTTATAAATATCTCCATTTGGCATAACTGTATAATGATTTCTCTTTGCAGCTTCACATACACTTCCTCCTGGTTGAAGGAAATCATCATATATAAAATGCAACTTAGGCTTTGAAGCCATGATGGTACTATAAATCTGTCCCATCAGCTCTTCTTCAAAAATAGCTTCTTTGAAATCTTCAATTCTTTCCCCACCCCAATCCATAACAGGGCGGAAAAAAAACTGAAATCTTGGATCATTTCCAAATCTTTCCCCGAAAAAAAGCTTATATTCTGGAATTAAATTAAGCATATTACGCGAAAAATTGGTCCGGATCGTTATGCGGAACATCCTGGTTTTAATTTCATCCCGTATATTCTCTAAATTCTTTATAATACGGTTAAAAGATCCTCTTCCATCTCTTAACGGTCTTTGAGCATTATGGCTTTCTTCTAAGCCGTCAATAGTTATTTGGTAATATAGTACATTTGCTTTTAGAAGTTTGCGAAAGGTTTCCGTATCCAGAAGATATCCATTTGTCGTCATACTTGCTGTATAGGACTTTTTATGACTATGACATATTCGCTGGATATCCTCAGACAGAGTCAATATAGTATCCAGTGCAATCAATGGCTCACCACCAAACCAGGCAATATGTAAATCCTTATATTTGGAAATATTTTTTGAGATAAATGAAAGCAATATATTCTGAATATCTTTTTTCATAAATATATCAGAAAAAGTTTCATAGCAATATCGGCATCTAAAATTACATTGTTCTGTCGGTAAAACTGTTAAATGTAAAGATTCTTCTGCAATACATTTTAAATATAAATCTCTCATTTTTATTTTTTCATCTTCTGCTTCCGGAATTACAAATCCTCCCTCTTTAAGATTTGATAACAGCATATCAGGCAGTTTCTCTATTTCCCCGATCCCCTTCAGGACCTTTTCCACCTGTTGCTTATTCTGTTTCCGAACTTTAAGAAAACTCTTTTTCCCAGCCATTGCGTTATAAAGAAGCAATTCATCATTTGAATTGGTTACAAAATAATTATATTTTGACAATTTAAACATTGTTTTCTCCACTTTCCACTCCCCAAAAATCATCCTCGTTATACACGTTTTTTATATATACCTTGTTTCCTCTGTCTATCACAATTTTATCTTCAAGTTGATATTTAGCAGGATTCAGGCAAAAAATTGTTTGTTCAATTTCATTCTCTTCCATATTGAAACAACTTGTCTGATATGATTGAAAACGAATCATATTTTTTATCAGATACCACCGCAAATTCTGAGATGTCCTGTGTAGAACAAATGGCATTTTTATTTCCTGTTGAGTAATCAGTAAGTATCTCATTTCCCGCAAAGATAAAGGTACTTTATCTTTATTTGTATAAATTGTTCCCATTGCAGAATCATAAACTATCCATTTTTGATAATCATTTGAATAACACAATGTTACACAATGACAATCTATAGGTCTTAAATCCAAGGGCAGACAGCGCACCATTCGCGATCGAAATCCAAATGATAAAAACACTTCGTTTAAAACTACTGCATGTACCCAGCAGGAAGATCTAAAATTAGATTCTTTTGTCTTTTCAAGAATATTTAAAGTATTAAACGGCCGAACAGGCGCATCGTTACCATTTAATAAGTTTCTTCTAACCCAATGCATAAGATGACATTGTAAATCAAATTCTTTTGTAGCCTGCTCACATATTGCTTTAGGAATTAGTTCATTTACTAATTTCAAACGTTTATCCGAAAAAATATATTTGTAATCGACTTTCTCCTTCGGTTCTTCATAGTTCCTAAGTATTTTCAAAAAGTAAAGGTCATCATTTCTATTACATCTTCCATTAATATAAATGTCAAATTCCATACTTTTCCTCTAATTTTGGTAGTATCAACATTTTCAAAAAATTTTTCTCCTCATTTTTAATTCTGCATATTATTTTAATCACTTTATCTAAAGTACATCTATCATTTCCTATTTATTTATAATTTTCTCTCACCACAATGGAAAACACCATTACAGGGCCGTTCAGGCCCACTCCATACAGGCAGCCAGCAAGGATAATGACACAGAGAGTGAGGGTATTGATTTCCCTGTTCCACGATATCGCCCATGGTATCCGGAACGTTTTTCCGAATATGTCCCAGCACCGTTTCCTCCTGTATGTCCATCCAGTATTCTTTTCCGGAAAAGCTTTTGTAAACCGCATCCTCACAGGCAAAGGTGAGCTTCTTTTTTAACAGGAAGGCGGACCTTCTCTTTCCGATATTCAAAGCAAGGCTACACAGGATCACTGCTCCAAATCCACACATTGCATGGACGAAGCCGCCCCATTCCCGCTCCCATACCGCCTGTGTCAGGCGGCGCAGGGCTTCCGTATAAGCCACACCATTGATCAGCCCCAGAAGAATGACACTGGCTGACAGGAGCAGGACACAGGAAAGGTTCTGCTTTAATGTAATGGTGATCAGGCGTTTTGTTGTGTTAAATCCGCGGCTGTTTCCATTACTGTCATCTTCACGAAATAATTTCCCAGAAACCATATTTCTGCACATACCACGCTTCTCCCTCCTGAAATCAGCAACAGTTTCGAATAAGTTCCCTGTCACATTTTCCTGCGGTTTCCATATTTCTCTTTCCAAGTAGCCCGTTTTGCAGAAAATAAACCGTATCACATCAGGCCGTGATCTCCATGTTATGAGTAACGATGATAATAATTTTATCTTCAGAGACCGATCTGACCGTTTTCCAGAATAATTCTGCCGCATCAGGATCCAGGCTTGCTGTCGGCTCATCCAGGATCAGGACGGGTCTGTCGGAATACAGCGCCCTGGCAAGGGCAATCCTCTACTGCTGCCCCATGGAAAGATTCCCGCCGGATTCACTGACTTCATGGATTAACCCGTCTTCCAGCTGCTCCGTTACGGAAAGCAGGTTGGCCTGTTTCAATACCTGTTCCAGTCTCCCAGCCTCTTCCTTTCGGGCCATCAGGATATTTTCCTTAATCGTACCATGAAAAAGGAACCTGTCTCCCGGAACATAGGCGGCCAGGCATTCCTCATTTCTTTCCATGACAGAGCCGTCCACGTTTTCTTCATATATCCTTCCGCCTTCCGGCTCATAGAGCCCCAGAAGGAGTTTCAACAGCGTACTCTTTCCGCTCCCGCTTTCCCCGATAATACCGGTTATTCCGCGTCCAAAAACAGCATTCGCACCCCGGAGCACTTTTTTGGTGCCCTCATTTGTTCCATACGGAAAGGTCAGGTTCTCGGCTGCAAGTAAGCGGAGCGTACCATCCGCCACTTCCATATGTTCTGTTTTCTCATATATCGGAAGCTCCAAGATTTCCTCCACCCAGCCCAGACTGGCTTTCACCTCGTTAAATGTCCGGATCCATCCGGACATCGCATTGACAGGAAGAAGAACGTAGTTGGTCGGCTGAACCATGGCGATCAACGTACCTGCCGTAACTTCCCCTCTGACCGCAAATACCGCCCCTGCTCCCATGGTGACAAACAGCAGGGCAAAACCGATGAAATTATTCAGGAATCCGGTAATTCCCTGAAGGAGACTCAAAAGCAGCCTGCTTTTCGTCTTCTTTCCATAAAGCGTTTCTGTTTCCTTCACAGCCGCTTCCTTCATCCGGCAGACCCTGAAAAGGCTCAGATGCGTCAGGATTTGACATTTTCACTGTAGATATGTATTTATGCGACGACAAATTCAAAAAGATTTTAGGAAATCTCTCATGAGACAATTTACAATTCATAAATACCAAATTCCATTTTTCACCATCCGGGGAGTATGCTTTTTATTATGCACTCCACAATCCCCTCCTGTATAGTAACAACTTTCTCTTTCCACACCAGTTTCTCTCTTTTTATACATTATTTCCTACAACCACTACCAAATATCCTTGATCTTCCTCCGTAGTCAAACGCCTTTGTTCCATTTTTAAGAAAAGCAGAGAACCCACAGAAAAGATTCTCTGCTTTTCGCTATTTCACTATATTCTCATATCCTGCATAGATTCTTATTCCGCCGCATGCGCCGCAATCAGCTCATCATACTGTGCCTTCAGTTCCGGATAGCTGGCGTTGCCATATTCCTCAAGGGTGCTCATACCGATCTGTTCCGCCTGCTCGATCATGGTGTTGAACGCTTCTTCACAGGCCTCTTCAGATTCTGCCATGAATATGTTGGTCTGCTGATTACTCACCATTTCACTCAATTTTGCATCAATATTAGCTTCATCGGAATCCACCTCAAAGCGGATCATACCGATCACGGGATTTCTGTTTACATGGGCCGTCAGGTTCTTTCTGTCTTCCGCAGTCTGGCTCTCGGAGGTTGCCTCTGCAATGCTGGTCACGATACCGTTATGGGAAATCCATCCCCAATACTTCAGGCCTCTGGGCTGAAGCACGGAATTGTCGCCCTGGAAGTCATAATTAAACGTCGGATAACCTTCGTCGTTCAGCGTGTAATCCTCGCCCTCAATACCCCACAGCAGAAGCTTCATTCCTTCATCACTGTAAGCATAGGCCAGCGTCCTGTAAGCTGCTTCCACATTCTGGCAGGAACGGGTGATGTACAGACCGCGTCCGCCGCCGCTTGTGGTATCAAATGCCGTAGCATTTTCTCCCAGTTCATTGGTTACCAGACTGAAGGAAAAGTCATCTCCATTCGCTGCAATCGCTGTATTGTAGTTATCCGCATGATTATCATATCCGAAGTTTGCAAATACCTGTCCACCCACGCAGATTTCCTTGGTATCATCCTCAGACTGATAAGCGAAATTCTCAGCAGTCAGATATCCCTTACGATACCACTCATTGACCTTTTTGTAATAATCCAGCAGTCCATCCTGACGGAGCCACCACTGCAGGGTACCATCTTCAGCTTCATAATAACTGTTCCCCTTCAGTCCCATCTGCTGCAGCAGCCAGTTGAATTTATGCGAGCTGTTGAAGGAGAGGGTTATCATATCCGGATATGCCTGATGTACTGCTTCAAATGCCGCATCCAGATCTTCCAGGGTGTTAAACTCCAGTCCCAGTTCATCCGCAATATCCTGACGATACATGAAACCAGATCCCTCTGTCAGGATTTCCGGCCACTCATCATACTCATAAGAAGGAGAGAATCCACAGCCTATGGTATAGAAGTTACCATCTGCTGCCTGATTGACAAACTGATAAACCGGATCTACCTCAAAGTCCACCTCCGGATACTGTTCCTGCAGCTCATTCAGCGGGTAGCAGACCTGGGAATCCGCCAGATACTGATAACGGTAAGAGCAGATGATATCCGGCATATCTCCGGAGGCCACCATCAGAGACAGCTGGTTGTTATCCGCCGCCCGGATTACCTCGATGTTTACGCCGAGGCGGTTCTCAAATTCCTCCGGAATGGCGCCTTCCCAGGTGTCGTAAGGCCACCATGTTTCATCGATGAACATGGTCAGTGTGGGAACCTCTCCGGAATCCGCCGCTGCTGTGTCTGAAGCAGCAGGCGACTCTTCCACTGCTTCTGTCCCGGCCGCTTCCGAAGATGCGGAAGCCGTGTCGCCTGATGAATCACCTGACGTGTTCTGCCCGCCGCAGCCGGCCAGAGAAAAGGTCATCACGCCTGCCAGCAGTAAAGCTGTTGCTTTTTTCAATTTCATACTTTTTTCCTCCTGTCTTTTTTCTATGTTCAGTTTCAGAACATTCTCAGTTACTCCTTCACCGCTCCGATCATCATTCCCTGCACGAAATATTTCTGGAGGAACGGATATACACACATGATCGGGAGCATGGAAACCACCATCGCTGTCGCCTGCACGGTAAACGTGGTTGCCGTATTGGCCTGGGAAATCTGCCCTGCGGCCGCCGTATTGGCCGACGACGCCACCGTCTGATTGATTGTTGTCATCATTTTATATGCAAGAGTCTGCAGATCCGGATTTTTTACCGCATAATATGCGCTGTCCAGCCAGCTGTTCCACTGTCCTACCGCTGCAAACAGGGCCAGGGTCGCCAGAAACGGCTTGGAAACCGGAAGGACAATCTTCACAAATACTTTTCCCTCGCTGGCTCCGTCGATCTTCGCCGCCTCGATCATGGACTCGGGAATACCGTTAAAGAAGTTGATTCCGGTCATGACGAAGAACGCATCCACCATACCGGGAATGACATATACCCAGAAGGTATTCAGCAGTCCCAGACTCTTCAGAAGCACATAGAAAGGAATCAGTCCGCCTGAAAAATACATGGTAAATACTACCAAAAACCGGTAACCCTTCCGGAACATCAGATTATTCCGGGAAAGCGCATAGCTGAAGATGCTGGTAAAGCCTGTCCGGAGAGCCGCTCCTACTACGGTTCTTGCCACGGAAACCATGAAAGCATGCTGCCATTCTTTATCTCCCAGGAACAGTTCAAAATTTGCCAGGGTGAATTTTCTCGGCCACAGATATACGCCGCCCTTCATCAGATCCAGACCGTCATTAAAGGAACAGATCACCGTATAATAAAAGGGATAAAGCGTTATAATTCCGATCAGAGCGAGCAGGATATACACCACAATATCCACAACTCTGTCTTCCGCGATTTTCTTTTTCATTCTCCCAACCTGCCTTTCTTCCTTTAGAACAATCCTTCTCCGGAAATCTTTTTAGCCACGAAGTTACTGATGATGACCAGTATGATGGAAATCATGGACTGGATCAGGTCCACAGCAGTTGCGTAGGAGAATCTTCCCTGCGCCATGCCCATCTTAAACGCATAGGTCTGAATGATTTCAGAGGTCGCGTTGTTAACCGTATTTCCCATCAGGAAGGACTGCTCAAAGTTGGATCCCACCATTCCGCCTCCCAGGAAGCTTCCGATGGAAAGAATCAGAACCGTCACAATGGAACCCTTGATGCCGGGCAGTGTGATATGCCAGATCCGCTTCAGTCTTCCCGCGCCGTCAATGCTGGCCGCTTCATACAGTGTACTGTCAATTCCTGCTATGGCTGCCAGAAAGATGATCGCCCACCAGCCGGAACTCTTCCAGATGGATAATACCACCGCCATCCCCCAGAAATAATCAGGATCTGTCAGGAACGGAATTCCCTGGGATACGATTCCGAGCTTCACCAGAATTTCATTGATTACGCCGCTGCTCTGAGCCAGCAAAGCACTGCTGATACCATATACCAGTACCCAGGAAATAAAATTGGGAAGGTAACTTACCGTCTGCACCACTCTCTTGAAAACCTTGTTTTTGCACTCTGAAATCAAAACCGCCAGAAGAATGGGAAACGGAAAGGCAAAAATCATCTTCAACGTGCTGATGGCAATGGTATTGCGCAGAAGCTCCGGGAATCTGTAATCAGAGAAAAATTCCTTGAAATATTTCAGCCCCACCCATTCGCTCGTAAAGATCCCGGCCACTCCCGATGTGATTTTATAGGACTTAAACGCCAGAATAATTCCAAACATGGGAAGGATGGAAAAGATCAGGAGATAGACCACGCCCGCCAGAGCAAAGAGCTGGATTTCCTTTTGTCTCCAGAATTTTATGGCTCCCCTTTTTATTACATATCCTCTGCTTTTTTTGTTCATATCATCCGTTTTCTCCTTTCCCTTTCGTCTGTATTCGCATTATAGCATTGTGCATATTGCACACGAAACAGGACATATTTTAGTTCCAATAATGCTTTTTGCTTTTTCTTTTATTTTTATGTTTTGTTTTTCGAAAATAATGTAGAATTTTTATCTCAAATCAGAGAAAAAACGCCTGTTGTAATCTTTTTATCCAAAGATATTGCATAATTCCAAAAAATTTACACATCTTCTTTTCCCGGGTCCGCTTGTTTTTTTACTCCAATTCAGGGATAATGGGGAAAGAAGAAGCTTTCAGTCCAGTCAAATGAGAGGGTGGTCATATTTTGTTTCCAAAAATCACAAGACTCCAAAACCGCTTTTTTATCTGCTACCTTTTGGCGGTCTTCATTCCTATTACTTTCCTGAGCAGCATGATCTATAATTACCATAGCAGACAACGCATCCGGGATTATGTCAACGAACGCAAAAATACCCTTCTGATTGAACAGAATTTCCTGGAAAATCAGCTTTCCAGCTCCCGTAATTACTTTAACCAGCTGAAATCCAATTATGAACTGGAGCTTCTGCTTCGGGGTTTTTACTGCAGTGAAAGGGAGATCGTATATGCCTACAAAAGTCAGATATATTCCCTGCTCAGCGGCATCACCCTGTATGATCCCAACCTGAAGGATATCATCATCTATGTGGATAATGATGATGTAGCCCGAATTCTCCACTATTTTGAGCCCATGGCTGACTGCGGAATCAGCCAGGACCAGCTGCCCTCTCTGATCGACGGACTGTGGCAGGCGGACGAAGAAGAAGGCTCCTTCAGTTTTTCCTTCTATATCGGTTTTTCCAATCCCCCCATGACGGTCTTCCCCGGGATTGCCAGGATTCAATATAACACCGGAATCTTTGATTCCTATGCGGAATCCGATCCAAATACTTCCATCTATTTCTATCTGAATGGAAGCCAGGTTTATTCACGCAACGATACAGAAGAAGCCTCCGCCTGTCTGAAGCGGTATGAAAAACAGCTTCTTACATCCACCGTGCCGGATCAGCCTCAGGTCATCCCAAACGCTGCTGACGGTTTTCTGGTCAGTTCCATTTCACTGGATGGCGATGTTTTTGATGTGATCAAGGTTACGCCGCAGAAAGGAAGTCTTTTTTCTTATATACCTTTCCTTCTGAGCCTTCTGATCTCCATCTTGGTTCTCATGTGTGCCAGCATCATTCTGTTCCTGCTCATTTTCCGGCCGTTGAATAATGTAATACGGCTTTCCGAACACATGAACCGGCAGAATAATCATACCCTGACCCCTTATGAAGGAAAGGTATCAAAGGATGAGACCGGGGATCTGATTTTGGCCTTCAACCGCATGGTGGAACGGATCAACGATCTCTCTTCCAGTCTCCTTCGCAATGAGATTCAGCTGAAAAATGCACAGCTGGAAGCGCTCCAGGCCCAGCTGAACCCACATTTTTTCTATGGAACACTGGAAAGCATCCGCATGATTGCAGAGGCCAGCCA
This sequence comes from Candidatus Eisenbergiella stercoravium, assembly GCA_019113175.1. Taxonomy (GTDB): domain Bacteria; phylum Bacillota; class Clostridia; order Lachnospirales; family Lachnospiraceae; genus Eisenbergiella; species Eisenbergiella stercoravium. Next base: position 9,782 of record DXHY01000018.1, read on the forward strand.
CCAGAAGCTGATCTCCGAAATCACCTACGCCTTCGGAAACCTGATGCGCTACTGCCTTTCCCGGGAATATCTCGTTCCCGTAAGCCGGGAAATCGAAATGACCAGGCAGTATATTTCCATTCAGGAAAAACGGCTGGCTGGACGCTTTGACATCAGCTGGGAGGTCTGTGAGCTGGATGAGAAATGGCGTTGCCCCAAATTTATTCTCTACAGTCTGGTGGAAAACGCCTTTTCCCACAATGTGAGCAAATGCAGGCAGTTTATCCATATTTACATAAGTCTGAAGCTGGACGGGGAAGATCTGACCATCACGGTTTCCAATACCGGTCCCGGCATCGCGCCGGACAGACTGCAGATGCTGCGACGTCTGATGGAACATCCGGAGGAGCGGGGAGATATGACCAGCGAGAGCAACGGGCGGAGCATTTTCAACATCAGCGACAGGCTGAAGCTGTTCTATGGAGAGGACTACCGGCTGACCATGGAAAGCGAAGAAAACAAATTCACCACCTGCAGTGTCAGGATTCACAAACGTTTTATCAATTTTTAGGCCGGCCCGGCAACCGGACCGGCCAGCGGGGAGGCTGTTATGGAATTAAACATACTTCTGGTCGATGACGAATATTTTGTTTTAAAGGGAATGGAAATCATGCTCGGCGAGCAGACCGAGTTCCCCGTAAAAATCATGACCGCAATGGATGCGGTTGATGCGTTTGACAGGCTTTCTTCTTTCCGCCCTGATGTCATTATCGCTGATGTCAACATGCCGGAGATTGACGGTCTCAGCATGCTGGAACGGCTTTCTCCGGACAGCGCCTGCAAATACATCATTGTCAGCGGATATGAAGATCAGGAATATCTGAAACGGGCGCTGCGGCTCCATGTGGCCGATTATCTGACCAAGCCGGTGGATAAGGACTATCTGATCCAGCGGCTGAAGGAAATCTTTGAAGAAAAGAAAAACCGGCTTTTCCATACCTGGATGAAGCTTCGCATGCTGCTGTTTTCCGGGGGATCCGATTCCCGGACCGCCTTCTCTTCCGGGGAGCTGGAACAGTTTTTTCCGTTCCCGCACCTGTTTCTGTGCGCGGCGGCTCTTGATCCGCAGCAGGCTGAACAGTTAAAAGGCAGATTGTCGGGATATTTTGAATCCGTCCATCTGTTTTCACAGAACAGCATGGCCGTATTCCTTTTTAACTATTCCGCTTCCATCCGCATCACGGACATCCTTTCCATCCTGGCGGGACTCCTTCCCTCCTCCTTCGGTTTCTCCGCATTTACAGAAAACTCCGTCACGGAAATGGCTGACCGGCTCTTTCTTCATTACCAGGAAGCCCTGTGCCACAGCGTCCTCGCCGTGCTTCCCGTTTCTGAAGATACCAGAGATGAAATCTGCGGCCTGATCGTCCGCCGGACGCTGCAGCCTGCCATCAGCGTGATCCGTTTTGATCTCGCTGTATCGGACTATATCAATGGCATATACGAAAACGGTTTTATCCCCTCGGAGAAAATCGGCCTCCTCGTTTTCACCGAAGCGCTTGCCGCCTATCTCCTGATTGCAGGCATCCGCCTTCCGGATGGAACCGTTCTCCAGCTTTATCAGACGCAGCTTCCATCCGTCCGGGACAAGCATTCCCTTTCCGGCTTTCTGGAACGGACGCTGAACTTCTGGTATGACTCCTTTACGCCCACGGAACAGGCTGACTGTTCTGCCAGAATTGTCGCCGCCCGCCAGTATATTGATCTGCATTATATGGAGGATCTTTCTCTGGAACAGGTGGCGGAAGCGGTTTCCGCCAATCCCAGCTACTTAAGCTATATCTTCCGAAAGGAAACCGGCATCACCTTCCTGCAGTACCTTACCAATGTACGTCTGCAGGCGGCATGCCGGCTTCTGACCGAACAGCCCGGGCTTTCTCTGGAGGATGTGGCATCCAGGGTTGGCTATCATTCGGCCTCTTATTTTCATAAAATCTTTCGTTCCCGCTTTGGGGTAAGTCCCCGCCAGTGGAAGCCGGGGATGGGAAGTCTGCCGGAGGACGGGATGATGTGATATTCCTCTGTCCGCTGATATTTTGCACAAACAGGGAGTCCCCTCTCCTGATGGAATGGCACCTCCTAAGGTGTCTCCGCCTCCAGCTCCCACTTATCCCCGCCGTCCGGAGTATATTTGTTGTACATCCAGTTTCCGGTCAGCTCATTGCGGATGCGCAGATGTCCGTCCTCATCCTCCATCTCAAACAGGAGCATCCGCTCCTGGCCGCTCCTGTTGGGAGAATGCAGGCACATCAAAAGCCTATCCTTAAAATCCGTAAAAAGCATGGAATGGCCGCCGTCCTGGCTGAACAGGGGCTCCGGCTCCTGCTTCCAGGGCCCGGTGATCTCCCCGGACAGAGAACGGGCATAGCCGCAGGTGTAGGCCGTATTGGAAAAGCTGCTCCAGACCATGAGAAGCTCTCCGTTCTTCGCCCGGTACAGATAAGGGCCGTCCGTCACCCTGGCCCAGCCCATCCGGGGCTGAGGCTCGGTCAGCTTCCACAGGCCCGACGGATCGGTGAACTTCCAGGGCGCTTCCGAAGCGCGGAACAGAATGACAGGCTCTCCGACGGAGTCTGACAGATCCTCCTTCATACGGATGGCGCAGATCTGGCCGTCCTGTACCTGGAGCCATTCATGGCAGAACACCATCCAGGGATTCCCCTTCCTGTCCTCATACAGAGTTCCATCCAGGCACTGCCAGTCCGCAGGGGTGGCCGGGCCGTTCTTCTTCGGTACAAAGGGGCCTCTCGGGGTATCCGCCTCCAGAAACTGACAGCCCCGGTATCCGTCAGGCGCGCGAAAGGAACTGATCAGGTAATATTTTCCCCGCCAGTAGTGGCATTCCGGCGCCCAGAAATCAAGCGGCCCCCAGAAATCCTCATCCGGTTCAAACACGGGATAGCTTTCCGACCACCAGATCAGATCATCGCTCTCCCGGACATTCACCGCACGCCCTTTCTGTCCCGGCCTGGCAAAGCAGTCGTACAGAAAATATTTCCGTTCTTCCCTGCTGGGAAGAATGCACACATCCCTCGTATGCAGATCCCTGACATGAATTTTTCCATTCATTTTCATTTTCCCCTCCATGCCGAAGCGATACGCTGAGGCCGCGAGGAGAAATCACGCAGGTGATTTCTCCTCTGCGATCACAGCAGTTTTGTGCTTCGGCGCAAAACTGCTGATTGAAAAATAAGCCATCGGGCTTATTTTTCAATCTTCCCCTGTATCTTTAGTCTATCATCCGAAAAAAATACCACCTGTGATTCTCCACGCTGTAACGGATCTCATAGGTCCGTCTGCGGCCTCCGATCGAAGAGGCGCAGATGAACTGCTCAATCTGAAGCCCCACATAGTGAATGGTTTTTCCGGAAAGCACGCTGCCGATTTCCACCTTCCGGATCCGATTGTCCTCATCCGCATACCGGAACCAGAGCGGATGGAGCTTGCCCGTAGTATCGCACAGGGCCGCCACCTGAATCGGAAGATTCCGGTTCACTTCAACTGCCTCCGGCAGTCTGTGACCGCGGCTCCTGCCTGTTCCCGCCGGTTCCCTGTTCCCATGGTTCCTGTCCTTCATGGCAGTTTCCGCTGCAGTCTGCTTCATAGAATCACCTCTTTCGAACATTTGTTCTTTTTATCATCATATCAGAACAAACGTTTGTTGTAAAGAGCTATGAAGCATTACCAGCCATTCCCTCTGCCTTTGCCCTGTTGCGGGTACGCAGGCTCACATAAAAGCAGTTCATTCCGTCCCGGTACTCCACACCGATTGCCGCATGGTGCTTTGCCGCAACCTCACTGGCAATCGCAAGGCCAAGCCCGTAGCCCGCTCGGGAGGCCCGCACCCTTTCATCCCGGTAGAAGCGCTGGAAAATCAGCGTCCGCTTCTCCTTCGGGATTGGCTCTCCTTCACTGTTCACCCAAAGTTTTGCCCTGCCGCGTCCGGCCGGCTCCAGCCGGACCTCCACACGGCCTGCACTTCCCACTCTGTCCTCTCCTGCCTCACCCGCTTCGTCCGCTGTGCCGGACGCATATTTGACCGCATTATCCAGAAGAACCGTAACCAGCTGTCCCAGCTGGGAGGCGTCTCCTTTTACAAACACATCGTCCGCCACCTCAAACTGCAATTCCTTTCCGGCCTGATAAAAAAGAGGTTCAAAAACCAGAAGCTTCTCCGTCAACACATCGCTGAAGGAGAAAGTTTCCCAGCTTTCCTTCCGCTTGGTCCAGGTATCCCCTTTGGCCAGAAGCAGAAGGCTCTCCACCAGAGCGCGCATATCCCTGCATTCCTGATTGATATGCTCCAGCCATCTGTCCGCCTCTTCCGGAAGCCCGGCGCAGCGCTCCTGAAGGAGCTCCGCATTGGCGGTGATGACCGTCAGAGGCGTCTTTAATTCATGGGAAGCGTCCGCCACGAACTGCTTCTGCAGGCGAAGGGACTGCGCGATGGGCCGGACCACCCAGTGAGAAAACAGGAAGGAAAGGCCCAGAAACAGCAGCCAGATGACCGCGCAGGCCAGACCCCCATAGCGTAAAACCGCATCCAGCACGGTATCTCCATAGGAAGTATCCGCGAATACCAGCAGATGGCCGGAGGGCTGTTCCACCCGAAGGTATCTGAGCTGATAACCGTCAAGAATACCGTTATCCGCCTTCGCCGCCATCCCAAGGAAAGCCAGCTGTTCCAGATAGCCCATCCCGGGGAAGGAGTTATAAGCGCTCTCCCGCATGATAACCTCTCCGTTCTCCGTTACCAGCACGGAAAAATAAGGGAGCCTCACCTGGGGAACCGCATCAAAGATCAGCCGTTCTCCGGGCTGTTCCACCGCCCGTTCCAGAATCAGCCTTCCCTCCTCATCCCCTCTGCTTCGCAGCACCAGTATCAGGGCGGTAAAGGTGATTCCGATCACCGCCGTCACGATGAGCATGTTATAAATGATGAATTTCCGCCTCAGCCGGCTGATTTCCTTCATGTTTTTCACCGCTTTCTCATTTCTTCACAATCCGATAGCCCAGCTTCCTGCTGGTCACAATGCAGATATTCGCCTTTAAAAATTCCAGTTTTTTGCGCAGAAAGGAGATGTATACTTCCACATTGTTCTCCACCGCGTCCGCATCGTTTCCCCAGACCTTCAACAGCAGGGTTTCCTTGGAGACCACCTGCTCCCGGTTGACCATGAGGATCCGCATGATATCATATTCCTTTTTTCCGAGGGAAATCTGTTTTTCCGGCCCCCGCAGCGTGTAATCGGCCTGATTCAGGGTGACATTTCCATAGGACGGATTTTCCGGAATCATCTCGCCCCGGCGTCTTACCAGTGTTTTCACCACAGCGGTCAGTTCCTGCATGTCGAAGGGTTTGGTCAGATAATAATCCGCCCCGCTCTCCAGCCCGAGCACCCGGTCCTCCAGCTCGCTTTTTGCCGTCAGAATCAGGACGGGGACAAAGCATCCCTTCCTTCGCACCTCTTTTAACAGGCTGATTCCGTCCATTCCGGGCAGCATGAGATCCAGGATGGCCGCATCGTAGCCCCCGGCAGGCAGCAGCACGGCTCCCTGCCTTCCATCCTCACAGATATCGCAGTCATACCAGTACTTCAGGATATCCCGGATGGACTCCGCCAGCCTCCTGTTGTCTTCTATAATCAAAATGCGCATTTTTTGTTCCCGTCCTTTTGTTCTCTCTTGGCATCCGGTATGAACCATCCTTATTATATCTTTCCGGCTGGAATTTTACAATCCCGACGGCAATGCTCTCCACCAGGCAGTTCCACCCGAAATGATGCGGAAAAATCTCTGAAAATCTCCGCTTTCTTCCGGATGCAGCACTTCCGGATACAGCAACAGGAACCGGACAATGCCCGGTTCCCGCTTTTAAAAGTAACTTCTTCATTTTTACTGACTATCTGGCTCTGATTTCCCTGCGCATGAAGCAGATATAGGAAAGCGCAAAGGTGATCAGCGTGGCGGCCAGCAGAGCCACCAGATGCGGCCATACCAGAAGCAGGCTCTGCCCGAGGGACAGGTAACTGCTGAGGGAACCGGACATCTGCTGCGGCAGAATAATGTTCGTCGAACGCACCGTTGGATCCATGATGGTAGAAATTGCTTCACTGTACAGGTAGTAGGGCGAAAGCCGGTTCAGGCCGTATAAAAGATCATAGTAATCAATCAGCTGTCCCCAGGTCGTCACATCCTCTGCCGGATAGATCACGTTCATCACAATGTTTACCACCAGGGACATGAACAGCGCGAAGAAAATCCAGAGCGCGATAACGATCATTGCCGATGTAGCCGCATGGCGGCAGATCACCGAAAAAAGGATCGAAAGCGCCAGCCAGAAGCAGATATATACGCCGGTGAAGAAAAGCATGGACAGAATTCGCCCCGTTTCATCCAGCGTAGGCGGAATTCCCACCGTAATCAGCCCTACCGACATAATGACAAGGCCCATGGAAAATACCATGATAAAAATAATGCTCGCACCTGCCAGAAATTTTCCGTTAATCACCGCGTCCCTGTAAATGGGCTGGGAAACCAGACGGTTCAGCGTTCCTTCCGAGCGTTCGCTGTTAATGGCGTCAAATCCGAGCGTAAGCCCTACAAACGGCCCGAGAAGGGCGATGAAGGTGGTGAAGGAAGGAATCGATTCCCCGCTCAGCGTGAACAGATTCAGAAAAATATAACTGGAATCCGCCTCAATCGCGTCCGAAAGGCTGGACAAAGCTCCATACACGCTGGCAAAGCTCGTCAGCAGGATCAGCGCAAGAATGATCAGGAATCGTTTGCTCCTGAGCTGATCCGCCATTTCCTTACAGTAGAGCGCGTACAGACCGGTGTTCTGTTTCGGCTGTTCATCGCTGGTTTTTACGAAATGCAAAAAGGCGTCTGCTCTTTTTTTGATCGTGCTGACCATCTCCCTTATCCTCTCCTTTCTCAAAGTATCTGCGGTAGATTTCATCCAGATCGCTTCCTCTCTGTCTCAAATGGGATATGGTATAGCCGCTCTGCATCGCCCTGCGGACCAGCTCCCGGCGCAGATCCATACGGGAATATACCACGTAAAATTCGCCGTTATGCTCCACTTTGTCCACATTTCCAATTTCCTTCAGCAGCTTCATGAAATCACTGTCATCCGGAACAGCGGCAATCTCCAGAACACAATGCCCTTCCTGCTGCATCCGTTTCGCAAGTTCATCAATCCTGCCGCACGCAATCAGCCTGCCGTCCACGAACAGCCCCACCCGGTCACAGATCTGCTGCACCTGATAAAGCTGATGGGAGGAGATCAGAACCGTCATGCCGTCATCTTCCGCCATATGCCGGATCAGGCTCATGAGGTCCCGGACACCCTGCGGATCAATGCCAAGCGTCGGCTCGTCCATGATGACAACCTTTGGGTCCTTTATCAGCACGTCCGCCACACCGAGACGCTGTCTCATGCCCCGGGAGTAGGTTCCCGTCTTCTGATCTGCCGCATAGGTCATTCCCACTCTTTCCAGAAGCGTGTTAATCCTCTCTTCCAGTTCGTTACCCCCAAGACCGTTCAGGCGGCCGGTAAATCTCAGATTTTCCCGTCCCGTCATATCCAGGTAAAAACCGACGCTGTCAGGCAGATATCCCACAATTTTCTTTACGGCAAGCGGGTCTCTGGTACAGTTTTTGCCGTCTATAAACGCGCTTCCGGCCGTAGGCTCCGTCAATCCCAGAAGCATCAGCGTGGTCGTCGTTTTTCCTGCGCCGTTCGGTCCCAGAAGGCCGAATACCTCGCCCCTTTTAATTCCAAGCGTCAGGTTGTCAACCGCCTTCTTTTCTCCGTAGGCTTTGGTCAGACCTTTCATCTGTATAATCATTCTATCGTCCGACACAGCAATGCCTCCTTTCCTGTCTGTTTCATATGGCAGTTACCTCCTGCCATATTTCCGGAATACATAGACAAGTCCGGCGGCGACACACAGGATGATCAGCACCGCTACAAATCCCCAGAGGGTACTCGTTTTTACAGAAACACGGAACTCCGCGCTGGAGGTCGCCTCATCTGTTTCCGCGGTAAAGGTGGCGACATAGTCTCCCGTAATCGCTTCCGAGCTGGGCGTTACGGTTGCGACAACCTGCGCGCTGGATCCGGCCGCGATGGAGTCGATGATGCCGTCCTCCACATCATAGGTAACCTCCCATCCGGAAGGAAGGGAACTGGTGAGCGTGACATTCTGAAGCTCTTCATTTCCGGTATTGGTGACGGTCAGCGTCACATCCGTATCCTTATTGGCCTGGGAATCAAAGCTCAGACGTCCATCCGGCGTGCTCAGGGAAATGCCGTATGTACCCGTGATAACCACCTTCAGATCAGTGGTCAGCGTCTCGGAAGCGGATACGGCGCTGCAGGAAATGTCATATTCCCCGGCTTCCACTCCTTCCGGAGGCACAACCTCAACCGTAAGTCCCTGGCTGGTGCTGGACTCCACCTCAATGCTCGCCACGGACGTGGATTCGTCGGAAGGGACAAAGCTTACCTGCCATCCGGACGGCGCGCTGGAAGAAAGGCTGTAGGATTCTGTAGAAAGTCCGTTGTTAATCAGCGTGGTGCTGAAGCTGAAGGAGGTTCCCGCGGTGCCTTCCTGCTCCGGATACTCCGTCGTGAAGCTGCCCGCACCCGCATTTACCTCATTGACTTCAAAGGAAAGTGTGAGAGAATCATAGATTTCTTCGTTTACGTCAGCATCCACCTGTACGGTATAGGTACCCTCCTCCAGAGCGTCCGGCACGGTCAGATGCAGGGTAAGCTGGGTTCCCTCTGATGCGGTTCCCACATGAACTTCATTCACTTCATAGTCTCCACCCTGCAGATAACCTTCCCATCCGTCCGGTAAAGACGCGATCGCAACATCTGCGTTCACAGGACTGCCTGAAGTGTTCGTCAATGTCAGCGTAATGTTCAGCGTCTCCCCTGGTGTGATTGTAACACCGGGATACTCTGTAGAAAGGCTCAGACCGCCCGCTGCGTGAACGGTCGTCCTGCTTCCCCAGAACATGATCAGAGCCATCATTACTGCGGCAAATGCCGCCATCAGAAAACGTACCCTTCCGCAGGACAGTGGTTTTCCGATTCTTGCTGCTTTTTCCATAGGTTCCTCCTTTTGCCATTACGGCCTGTTTTTACAAGATCCGCCGCACATATCACGCATGCTGTATCAAACATAAAAACAGCCCGTGAAATCCGGCGTTCGTTGTTATGCTCTTTATAATAACAGAGAAAGCTTTAATGAACCTTTAGGAAATTTGAAAATCCTGTGAAACAAAATACGGCTTTTTTTCAGTCGTTGAAACGTTTCAGGAAAGGCGTTACGGAACCTTCCACTCCATCGTGTATTCCATCCGTCCCGTATCTTCCTCCATTTCCCTGGAAACCACAGTCAGCCCCTCGCGCCGGTAAAAAGAGACGGCCCGCTCATTTTCCGCATAAACATGCAGAGAAAAAGAAGGATGCGTCTCCTTCACCCGGTTAAGGAGTTCTCTGCCGACTCCCTTCGAACGGGAGCCTGCCTCCACAAAAATGCCCGCCAGATAATTTCCCTGCAGCCCGGCGAAGCCCTGTATTTTTCCCTCTTCCTCACAGACAAAAATCTCGGCCTGCAGAAGCTGCTCTTTTACCGCTTCCGCATTGGATTCCCAGTATTCCCGCGGAATGAACGCGTGAGCCTCCAGATTTCCGTTCAGCCAGATTTTCATGACCTGTTCCATATCCTCCGGGGTAAATTTTCGAATTCCGTTTTCATGGACGTTTCCGCTGGTATTTCCGCTGGCGTTTCTGCGGACATAAACCAGCCCGGTGATTCCGTTTTCGCTTTCCGTCCGGATCAGCCGCAGCTTCCTCTCCTTTTCCGACGTCTGAAACAGGCGGATGCCGTCTCCCAGAAGGATGGGAAGAATGGAAATATGATAGACGTCTATCAGATCCTCCTCCATCAGCTGTCTGACAATGTCCGCTCCGCCGCAGATCCAAATATTTTTCCCTTCTTCCTTTTTCAGACTCTTCACCAGATCACAGGGAGACCGGTCCGTGAACAGAATCGGGGATTCTGTGGCTTTTTCCCCCTCTTCTGCCGTTCGGTGTGTGATCACCCAGGTGGTGAGTCCCTCGTAAACCCATTCTCCGACGGACAGCTCCGTGGTTACCTGATGATAGGTATTCCAGCCCATAATCACCGTGTCCACCGTTTTGATAAAGTTCTCATAGGAATCCCCGTTTTCTGCGGATTCCTCCTGGCCGTTCATCCAGCCCACTCCGCCGTTGGGATCTGCGATGTATCCGTCCAGGCTCATGCCGATGTATAATACCGTTTTTCTCATTTTCTCTTTCCTTTCCACAGGCAGCTCTTTTTTCTCGCAGGAAACACAGGACCATCGGCTGAATCCAGCCGGTGGTCCTGATTGCATGGAATATTCTGATCTTTCACAAATGGGAAGCTGTCCGTTTTTTCCTAAACATTGCCGTCTATTTTTCCTTACATTTAATCCCATAGTTTCCCCGGCTTCCGTTTTCGTATCCACGATAGATTTCATAAGATTTTCCATCTATCATAACCTCATCGTCGGCCGTGAATGTATAGGAATACCCATTTTCTCCACAATATGCGGCAATCGCCTCTTTTGCTTTCGTAACGGTGGGATAATTCCCACTGTCTTCATAAGGAACCCAGAACGCTTTCTTAAACATATATATCCCCTCCTGCCACATTTTAAACCGGCTTCCCATCTGCCAATATCTTCTATAGTCTCATTGTATCACTCTGGCGGGGATTTTTCATCTGTAAATGATGCCGCATGCGATGCAATTCTTTATCCCCCGCTCCCCAGGGCCAGTTCCGCTTCAGCCCTCGCCCATGCTGTCTGCCATGGTCTTGCCTCTATACAGGGAATTCCATACCTGCCGCAGAGCTCCGTAAGACGTTCTCCATAGGAAACGCTGATCCGGGCCCGGTAGTCCTGCGGGTCTCCTCCCTCCCGTTCCAGGTAATTTTTGACAATCTGCGCCGGATCCGGCTCCCGGACATAAAAGGCACAAATTTCCGGTCCCAAAATTGTGGAAATCCATTCCGGATTCAGAAAATCCCCTTCTATGATGACCGGAAGCCTGTCCTCCACATGTCTGAGCGCGATTTCCCGAAGCGCCGGGAACAGCTCCTTTCCCACATCCAGCAGCCAGTCCACATTTTCCTCCAGACCGGCCTTCTGCCAGTCCCTTCCATGATCCCAGTAATGCAGCGCGGGAAGCTGCGCTTCGTCCGCCGCTGCTTTGACTGCGAGGTAAATATCGTCTGCCTCCAGAACCTGCGCACCATGGTGCAGGGCGATTTCACGGGCAAGGGTTGATTTTCCTGTTCCGGAAGGGCCGCCCAGGAAGAGGACGGTCCAGGGGGTGAGGTGATTGTTATTCATGGGGATAACTCCTTAGCATTTTGAAAATTATATGGCTATTAAGTTAATTCTGCATTGCAATTAGCATATAATATAGGTGCAATAAACTTAAAAGGGGATGATAAAATGGCTAATACTACAAATTTTAGTGTCCGCATGGACAGCGATATCAAAAGACAGTGTGAAGCGCTTTATGGTGAATTGGGAATAAACCTTACCACCGCTATCAATGTATTTTTGCGCCAGTCACTCCGCGTCGGCGGCTTTCCTTTTGAAGTCAGGCTGGAACAGCCCAATAAGGAAACCATCGCCGCCATGTTAGAGGCTGAACGGATTGCCCACGATCCCAGGGTGAAGCACTACTCCGATGTGGAAGAAGCCCTCCGGGAACTGAAACGATGAAACGCGATATTGTTTGGACAACAAAATTCAACCAGACTGGCTGCTCATCTACTTATTTCCCTTCCATCCATTCCAGATCCTGCATTGTATACCTTTTAGCCGGAAGAATCACCGCCCTGTCCTTCAAAATCTCCCGAATCAGCCGGAGTTCCAGCTCCTGCCTGCGCTTCAGGCAGGCCAGCAGGTCGTCAAAGGTGCTGCAGCCATACTTTTTTCCATAGGGCGAGGCCGCCAGATACTGCATCATGAGGGGATACCAGAGCTGATTTCCCTCATTGTCCGAGCGCTCCCTGCAGATCTGCCGGAGGTGGGGTTCCGGATCGGGATCATACAGATAATAAAGAAGAAACGGTTTTGCAGATACAAGCCGGAACAGCTCCTGATAGAAGGAAAAAATCTCATCCTCCGGCATCAGCTGCCACAGGGTGAGTTCCGAAATGATGTTCTGAAAAAAGGCGCATTCATACAGATATCCTCCGTCTCCTTCCGGCAGATTTTGGTAACGCCGCCGGATGATGTCCAGAAACTCCTCCCTGCTTTTTCTTCCATTATAAATCTCAAACCGCTCCATATCCCTGTGAAAGCCCAGAACATCCGTGAGAATCCGGGTATATTCCATGATATATCGGTCTTCTTCCCGATATGTCCGGCGCATCATTTCTTTCTTCAACTCAGGATAAGAAGACAATGCTTCCTCATATTCCCTTTGCGTCATACAGGTGCACCAGGCCAGTTCAACCGGGCAGTAGTCTCCCTCATGATAAACATGATACTCCGGATATTTCCGGGACAGCTTCTGCAGAAGAGTGGACTTCCCCATTCCCTGCAGGCCTTCCACAAAAATGTTCATGATTCCCCTTCTCTATTCCAATAACATTAATTAAAACCATTTACAAGGTATCATCAAAAAATCATCTTCTGAGTTCTTCTTAAACCCTATCGTTTCATAAAATCCTTTGGCACAATCTGTTTGTACTAGCCATTCTGATCCTGGACACATATTTATACACCTATGTACGAGTTCTGTTCCAATTCCCTGTTTTTGGTATTCCGGTAAAACTGCCAAATCATAAATGATAGAACGAAAATGCAAATCACTTAAAACTCTTATGCAACCAACCAGATGATTATCCACCCATGCAGAAAAAACAAATGTCGAAGCAAGAAAGGCACAGTTAAAGTTGTCTCTCATCATTTGCGTCGTATTTTCGTCTTTTGCCCAACCAACAGCAAGGAACAATTTGTATAATTCATCACATGGTAAATCCTTTTGGTCTCTATATTCTATTTCTATCATACATAATCCCCTTAAAAGCCAGTTTGTCAATTTCCATGATAACAGTTCAAGAAGGCGAAAGCAACGAGTGCTTTCGCCCTCAATTCTTACACCTACTGTTTTGGCAATTTTATATTGCCGCACGGCAGAACTTTCTATATACCTACATTTCAGCAAAAACAAAGAGGAACTCCAACAGGATTTTCCAGTAAAAATAGTGGATGTCCCTGAAAAAGGGGTTTTTACCGGATGTTACGTCCAGGCTCCCTGTCTCTCAGGCGTTTTTTCCCGGCGTCCATTCATAGATACCGCCGTCAAAAACAATGTCGCCTCCCGTCCGATCCTTATAAAAGGATACCTGCTCCGTTCCGGTCTGCCGGAATCCCACGGCCTGGAGCAGTTTCACGGACGGCAGATTTTTCAGAGCGGTTCCGGCCGTAAGCCTTGTTATGCCCATTCCCTGAAAATAATCCATGAGCGCCAGAAGGCTTTCCCTGGCGTACCCTTTTCCCTGGTAAGCCGAATGAAAGCAGTATCCGACTTCGTATCCGTCTCCTCTTTTGTTAAAGGAAACGTATCCGATCATGGTATCCTTCAGACATACAGCAAAAAACAGATGCTCCGTTCCTCTGTTTCCTTCTTCCCATCTAGCCGCTCTTTTCCGGACATCCGCCGTATCCGTATTATGCCAGATATCATACTGCGCGTATTCCGATGAGGCGAAATTCTCCCAGATCTCCTGAAGGCTTTTCCAGTCATCCCGATTGATATACCGGATACGCAGTCTTCCGGTTTCCAATAACATTTCTTTTGTCCTCCTGAAAAACATCTTTTTGCTGATTGACCCTGCCTTTCAGACGCCTCTTTTTTTATAACAGATAATCCTGGGCTCCGTACCGTTACACTTGTAGTCGCAGACCAGAAGGTACTGTTCGTCCGCAACTAGCCCATAGCATCTTTCGCTTCCGGGAATTTCGATCTGGTTTCCCCAGTAAACGTTGTTGTCCTCCAGCAGCTTTACGGCCTGTCCATTTGCAAGAGGATATTCCAGATTCACAAAAAAACCGTTCAGCAGGTTCAGATCATCCACCCGAAGGCCGGGAATCCCCAGCGCGTTGAATTCTGAAATCAATGTATTTTTCAACTGCCAAAAGGCTTCCATCCCTCCCTGCCGGATGCTCTCGGCCGCAACGCAGGTTCCCCCAAAGGGATGACCGTCCGTTTTGCGGCAGCCGCCGCATTCCTCTTTTCTGCTGCACTCGCTGCAGCAGTCCATTCCACAGATCGATTCTGCCATCTTCTCCATATCCGAAAATACCTCCCTCATCAAAGCTTTGTTTCACTCTCTATGATTCTCAGATCCCATCCTCCGACCGTAAGCTCCTGCCCCGGCGCATACGTTTCTCCGGAAAGCAGCTCCGTCCCGCCCTGAGGGCAGATGCAGCGCTGCGGCTCTTTTGCATAGTTCAGATACCAGGTGAGGCGCTTTCCGGCCTGATTCGTCCCTTCCGTGATAACCAGCGGAAAGGCATAGTCCTGCTTCCAGTCGGAAAGGCCCTTCTCCTGCCACAATGCTCCGATCAGCGCTTTCAGGTAAGCGGATGAGGTCATGCATC
>DXHY01000019.1 GCA_019113175.1 Candidatus Eisenbergiella stercoravium
GGGAAAATGTGATCTGGATGAAATAGAAGCGATAGATGAATTTGCCAAAAATCTGGGACTGCTATTCCAGATCAGGGATGACCTGATGGATTTTGTTTCCAGTGACGGACTGTCTCTTAAAACGATACATAATGATTTTGGGAGTGGGTATTATACCTTGCCCGCGATTCATACTTTTATGGATCCTGTGTATGGAAAGGAGCTGGCACTGCTTGCCGGAAAGCTGAAAAACGGTACAGTAGATGAAACAACAGATACAAAAATTTCGGAACTGATCAGGGCCGCCGGAGGATACGGTTATACGCTTAAGAAAATGGAACACTTTAAAAATCTGGCGAAGGAAAGCCTTGAGATATTTGGCGACTCTGTTGCCAGAAGAAAACTCACAGAGCTGGTTGATTATCTCTGGGAGAGCACGAACGCCTTGCGTATGGAATAGGAATGTGCGCATGGAACAGGAATGGAAGGACTGCCGCTTTTTCGCAGCTTCCATTCCCTTTTTTTCATAACTTCCATTCCCGCTCTGGCAGGAACGGGAAGATTCTGGTATACTGATATCTGTATGAAAAACATCAGAAGGAGCCAGGAGCGCTCCGGAATGGAGGAATACCTATGAATCCCGTATATGATAAATTACTGAAATGTTATGAAAGCTTCCGGCAGAAAATTGACTTCAAGCCGGAGGTTGCCATTGTTCTCGGGTCCGGACTGGGGGACTATGCGGACGATATCCGTGTGGAGGCGGAGCTGGACTATCATGAGATCGAAGGATTCCCCGTGTCCACCGTACCGGGCCATGCCGGAAAGTTCATTTTCGGCTATGTGGGACAGGTCCCTGTGGTCTGCATGAAGGGAAGGGTGCATTATTATGAGGGCTACCCGATTTCCGACGTGGTGCTTCCTGCCAGGCTGATGAAGATGATGGGGGCGAAGATCCTGTTTCTGACCAATGCGTCCGGCGGCATCAATCCGTCCTTCCATGCAGGGGATTTTATGCTGCTGACCGACCATGTTTCCCTGTGGGCGCCCAATCCGCTGATCGGGGCGAACATCGACGAGCTGGGCGTGCGTTTTCCGGATATGACCCACGTGTATGACCTGGAGCTGAGAGACCTGATTAAGGAAGCGGCTGCAGAGCAGAACATCGGCCTGCAGGAGGGCGTGTATGCCCAGCTCACCGGACCTTCCTTTGAATCTCCGGCGGAGATCCGCCTGCTGCATCAGCTTGGCGTGGACGCGGTGGGCATGTCCACGGTGGTGGAAGCCATCGCGGCCAATCATATGGGAATGCGCATCTGCTGCATTTCCTGTGTCTGCAATCTGGCGGCGGGCATGACGGACAACCCGCTGACCCATGAAGAGGTGCAGGAAGCGGCCAATGCGGCGGCACCGCTTTTCCGGACGCTGGTGACGGAGTCCGTGAAGAAGTTCGGGGAGAGGTGTGAGAAATCAGCCTGATGGCTGTTTTCTCACGCGGCTGTTTGTGCCGGGGCGTCACAAACAGCGTGGATGGCAGAAGGAAAACCGCATCCGCGGTTTTCCTTCGCCTCGTCGCGGCAAAGCGCTCCGAAATGGAGGATTTTATGACAGATTATGAGGGACTGATCCGACAGGCGATGAAGGCGAGGGAGAACGCCTACGCGCCCTATTCCAACTTTTATGTGGGGGCGGCGCTTCTGACCAATTTTGAAAAGGATGGAAAGCCGCTGATTTACACGGGATGCAACATTGAGAATTCGGCTTTTTCGCCCACCAACTGTGCGGAACGCACCGCTTTTTTCAAGGCGGTGAGCGAAGGCTGCCGGGCGTTTAAGGCGATCGCCGTCGTGGGCGGCGGACAAGGCGCGCCCGCTTCCTATACCATGCCCTGCGGCGTATGCAGGCAGGTGATGATGGAGTTCTGCAATCCTGAGACTTTTGAAATCGTTGCGGCGATTTCAGAAAGCGATTATCAGGTGTATAAGCTGAAAGAGCTTCTTCCGGAAGCCTTCGGCGCACTATAAAAATGAAGAGGTGAGGTTTGAAACAGATGAAAATCCGATTTTACAATGCAAGAATTATGACCATGACCGATGGCTACGACCTGTTTTCCGGCGAGCTGTGGGTGGAAAACGACCGGATCCTTTACATCGGAGACGGCAGCGATCTGGATGATTTTTACAAAAGAACGGGGAAGGACTGCATCGTGTGGGACCGGGAGATCGACTGTGAAGGAAATGTGCTTATGCCCGGTTTCAAGAACGCGCACACCCATTCGGCCATGGTGGCCATGCGTTCCTTCGCGGACGATATGCCGCTTCAGGAGTGGCTGAACACGAAGATTTTCCCGCTGGAGGCGAAGATGACGGATCAGGACAACTACGACCTGACCCAGCTGGCCATTCTGGAATATCTGACCAGCGGTGTGACCTCCATTTTCGACATGTACCTTTCTCCGAAGGACATCGCGCAGGCCTGCGTGGATATGGGAATGCGCTGCGTGCTGGTGAGCGGACTGAATCAGTTCGGCCCGGCGCTTGAGGTGATGGAGGAGCGGTATCTGAATCTGAATAAGATGCATCCGCTGATCACCTACATGATGGGCGTACATGCGGAATATACCTGCCCGAAGGAGCTTCTTGAGCAGGTTTCCGGGCTGATTCACAAGTATCAGGCGCCCCTGTTCGCCCACATGTCCGAGACGAAAAAGGAAACGGACGAGTGCGTGGAGCGTTATGGATTAACGCCTCCGGCCCTCTTTGATTCCCTTGGCCTGTTCGATTTCGGCGGCGGCGGATATCACTGTGTGTATTTCACGGAAGAGGATATGGACCTGTTCGCAAAGAAGGGCCTGCATGTGATCACCAATCCCGGCTCCAACACCAAGCTGGCGAGCGGCATCGCGCCCATCACCCGTTTTCTGGAAAAAGGAATCAACGTGGGGATAGGGACGGACGGCGCTTCCAGCAACAACTGTCTGGACATGTTCCGTGAGATGTTCTTAACCACCGGCCTTGCAAAGCTTCGGGATAAGGACGCTTCCGCCGTGGCGCCGGAGGAGGTTCTGAAGATGGCCACCACGAACGGAGCAAGAGCCATGGGCCTTACGGACTGTGATGTGCTGGCGGAGGGCAAGAAGGCGGATATCATCATGATCGATCTGCATCAGCCCAATATGCAGCCGCTCAACAACATCGCGAAGAACATCGTATACAGCGGAAGCAAGATGAATGTGAAGATGACGATGATCGACGGACAGATCCTTTATTATGAAGGAAAATATCTGTGCTGCGAGGATCCGGAAAAGCTGTACGCGAAGGCCAACGAGATCATTCAGAGGCTTGCGGCAGAAGCGTAACCCCTTCCGTTTAAAGAGGCGGAAAGAAAAATGTTGAACATTGTCAAAAATCATTTATAATAAGAATGCAACTGTTAAGGCGGAGGAAAGAGAGAAGATCCTGTATGACGGGCCTCCGCAAAAGGGCCTTTCTGCTTTTGAACCATTGATTTTAGCATGACCTGTGCGCATTTACGCATACAGCTTCTGCAGCCGGAAGAAACGGAAAGAGTGCTATTTTTGTGTGTTCATGCGGCAATGAAGCCCAATGAAGGAAAGGGGAGTAGTTTAACCTTGGAGAAATTTTTTAAGCTCAGAGAGAGCGGTACAACGGTCTCCACTGAGATCATGGCAGGTCTGACCACCTTTTTTACAATGGCGTATATCATCGCGGTAAACCCGAGCATTCTGAGCCAGACCGGAATGGAGTGGGGCGCGGTATTCCTTGCGACCATCATCGCTTCCATCATCGGTACGCTGATCATGGGGCTTGTGGCGAATGTACCTTATGCGCAGGCGCCCGGCATGGGACTGAATGCGTTCTTTACTTATACGGTATGCTTTGGCCTTGGTTTCACCTGGCAGCAGGCGCTGTCCATGGTGTTCATCTGCGGTCTGATCAACATCCTGATCACCGTGACCAAGCTGCGCAAGTACATCATTAAGGCGATTCCGAAGAGCCTGCAGAACGCCATCGGCGGCGGCATCGGCGTGTTCGTTGCCTACATCGGCCTTCTGAACGTGGGCATCATCAGTTTCGATTCCGGCGTTCCGGCGATCGCAACCCTGAACCAGCCTGTATTCTGGCTGTTCCTGATCGGCCTGGTGCTGACCATTGTTCTTCTGGTGTGCAACGTAAAGGGCGCAATTCTGATCGGTATCGTTGTGACTGCCATCATCGGAATTCCGATGGGCGTTACCGCTACGGGTGATACGATCAGCTTTACCGAAGCCTGCGCGGCGCTTCCGACCACCTTCGGCGCGATTTTCACCGCTCAGGGTCTGCCGTCCCTGTTTACGGATATGGCAAAGCTGCCTCTGGTGCTCATTACCATTTTTGCCTTCAGCATTTCCGATACCTTTGATACCATCGGAACATTCATCGGAACCGGACGCCGTGCCGGTATCTTCAGCGAAGAGGATGAAAAGGCAATGGATACCAGCTCCGGATTCAAGTCCAAGATGGACAAGGCGCTCTTTGCGGATGCTACGGCGACCTCCATCGGCGCGATCTTCGGAACGTCCAACACCACCACCTTCGTGGAAAGCGCTTCCGGTATCGGAGCGGGCGGACGTACCGGTCTGACCAGCGTTGTGGTTGCAGTCTGCTTTGCAATCAGCGCGTTCCTGGCGACCTTTGTCAGCGCGATTCCCATGGCGGCTACCGCTCCGGCACTCGTTGTGGTAGGTGTGATGATGACTTCCGCATTTAAGGAAATTGACTGGGCGGACTTTTCCGAGGCGGTTCCCGCGTTCTTCGCAGGACTGTTCATGGCTCTGTGCTACAGCATTTCCTACGGTATCGCGTTTGGATTCATTTCCTACTGCATCATCCGGATCTGCAAGAAGGAAGCAGGAAAGATTCATCCCATCATCTGGGTGGCATCCATTCTGTTCATCCTCAACTTTGTGCTTCTGGCGGTCATTTAACCAGTCATCTTCCGGCGGCAGAATACGGGCCTCTGTATCCATCTGGGTACAGGGGCCCGTCTGATTTCACACGGACAGAATTTGGAATTGTGCCGGGCGGCGGTTCGTGGTAGAATGTCCCTGCGGGCCGTTTTATGATGCGGAAATTCCGAAAGGCGAAGAAAAGAGGATTTGCGCCTGTTGCAAAACGGCACAGAAAAGAGGTAAGAAAATGCATAATCAGCTGACAGAAAATGATATCAGAAGAATGCAGGAAGAGATCGAGCACAGAAAGCTGGTGGAAAGGCCCAAAGCGCTGGAAGCGGTGAAGGAAGCCCGGGCGCAGGGCGATCTGAGCGAAAATTTTGAATATTATGCGGCCAAACGGGAAAAAAACAGAAATGAAAGCAGAATCCGTTTTCTGGAGAGAATGATAAAGACGGCCGAGGTGATTTCCGATGATTCCGCAGAGGATGAAATCGGCGTGAACAATACGGTAGAACTGTTCTTTGAGGAGGACGGCACGTCGGAGACGTTGAAAATCGTGACCACCATGCGGGGAAATTCCCTGGAAGGCCTTGTGAGCACGGAATCTCCCATCGGGAAAGCGCTTCTGCACCACAAGGTGGGAGACCGGGTCTACGTGAAGGTCAACGACAGCTACGGCTACTATGTGGTGGTAAAGAAAATAGAAAAAACGGTGGACGACGGGTCGGACAGGCTGAGAAGCTTCTAGCGGGGGAGATCCCCGTATGGGCAGGCAGCAGCCCGGAATCCGCGAAAGGAATCAAAACGATGGAAGTTATGGCAGTATTGGCTGCCATCGCCCTGGCGGTGGCGTTTTTCTTTGTCAGAGGAGTGAGTGAGGAAAAGAGAAAAAAGAGGCGGCAGCGGGAGAAGATCCACGCCGCCTTCGGAAACGCATGGGATCGGGTTTACGAGGATGAGGAACTTTCCGGCATTCCGGGCTTTTATGAAGCGCACAGACGGGAGAATCAGATCGATGACATCACCTGGGACGATCTGGGAATGGATCAGATCTTTTTTCAGATGAACCATACCTATTCCTCGGCGGGACAGGAGTATCTGTATTATGCGCTCAGAACGCCGGCCCTGAGCAAAGAGGAGCAGGCGCAGCTGGAAGGAATGGAGGAGAAAATTTCCTGGTTTTCTTCCCATGAAAAGGAGCGGGAAGATCTTCAGGTCCTTTTCAGCAGTCTGGGAAGAAGCGGAAAGTATTCCATCTATGATTATCTGGGCTATCTGGACCGGCTGGGAGAACGAAACAGCACCCAGGCGGTGGTGATGGATCTGTTGCTTCTTTTTTCCATCGCCCTGATGATTATGTCCCCGCCCCTCGGAATGGTACTCTTCTTTTTCATCCTTCTCATGAACATGTTCTCTTATATGAAGCAGAAACGGGAGGTGGAGCCCTATCTGACCAGCTTTGCCTATGTGGGACGGATTCTGGACTTCGCCAGAGAACTGAAAAAGACGGAAATACCCGTATGCGCCGAAGAATGGAGGGAACTTTCCGAACTGGAGAAAAAATTCGGAAAATTCCGGCACAGCGCGGTGCTGGGCATGCGCGGCAGCACCATGGCGGGGGATCCCCTGTCCGTGCTGATGGATTATGTGAACATGATCCTGCATCTGGATCTGATCTGCTTCAATTCCATGCTTCATGAGGTGCGCGTTCATCTTGCGGACATCGACCGGATGGTGGAGCTGATCGGAAGGACGGAATGCCTGCTCGCGGTATCCTCCTGGCGCGCGTCTCTGAAAAACGGCTGGTGCAGCCCGGTTTTTCAGGATGGAAGAGGAGAAGCGCAAAACGGGAAAAATGCGGATCCCTGCGGAAGCCTGTCGGTCGCCGGCCTGTATCACCCGCTTCTTTCAGAGCCGGTGAAAAACAGCATCCGCACGGAGCAGGGAGTGCTCGTTACCGGGTCCAACGCTTCCGGAAAATCCACCTTTTTAAAGGCGGTGGCGATAAACGCCCTTCTGGCCCAGACCGTCCACACCTGTCCGTCGGAAAGCTATCGGGGCGGCCTGTACCGGATTTTTACCTCTATGGCATTACGGGATAATCTGGAGAGCGGAGAAAGCTATTATATTGTGGAGATCAAAGCTCTGAAGCGGATTCTGGACGCGGTGCATGCGGATCCTTCGCCGGTCCTCTGCTTCGTGGACGAGGTTCTGCGCGGAACCAATACGGTGGAGCGGATCGCGGCTTCCACCCAGGTTTTAAAGAGCCTGCACCGCCCGGGCGTCCTCTGCTTTGCGGCAACCCACGACATTGAACTGACCAGGCTCCTTGAGACGGCATATGACAACTACCATTTTGAGGAACAGGTGGAAGGAGACGATATCCGCTTCAATTATCAGCTCATGCCCGGCCGCGCCGGTACCAGAAATGCCATCCGCCTGCTCGGCATTATCGGCTATGACGAAGACATCATCCGCGAAGCCGACCGGATGGCGGAGGAATTTTTGCGGACAGGTGAATGGAGAGACAGAATCAGGAGGTGCACGGGTGAAGGTGACGATTTATACGGACGGGGCTGCCAGGGGAAATCCGGAAGGGCCGGGCGGCTACGGGACGATTCTGCATTACGTGGATAGAAACGGAAAGCTTCATGAGAGGGAGCTTTCCGGAGGATACATAAGGACGACGAACAACCGGATGGAGCTGATGGCGGTGATCGCCGGGCTGGAGGCGCTGAAGCGTCCCTGCGAGGTGCAGATCGTTTCAGACTCCAAATATGTGACGGATGCCTTTAATAAGCACTGGATTGACGGCTGGCTGAAAAAGGGCTGGAGGGGAGCTTCCGGCCCGGTCAAAAACGTGGATCTGTGGAAGCGTCTGCTGGAGGCGGCGAGGCCGCATCAGCTCACCTTTATCTGGGTGAAGGGGCATGACGGGCATCCGGAAAACGAACGCTGCGACCAGCTCGCCACGTCTGCGGCGGATGGAGATGAGCTTCTGCCGGATCCCGGCGTATGAGGCTGTTTAATATAAAAACGGAAGGAAAGAAAAAAGTGAGCGAAGCTTCACTTCGCTCCGGAATGGAGATTACGATGGAACTGCAATTTGCAACAAGAATGAAGGATTACGAGGAAGGAATTTTTCAGGTTCTGAACGAGAAGAAGGAAGCGCTCCTGGCACAGGGGCGGAAGGTGTACAATCTGTCCGTGGGTACGCCGGATTTTCCTCCCGCTCAGGAAGTGATGGATGCGGTGGTAAAGGCCGCACAGGATCCGGAAAACTACAAGTATTCCCTGAAAGATCTGCCGGCGCTTACAGACGCTGTGATCGGGCGTTACAGGAGGCGCTACGGGGTGGAGCTCATGCCGGATGAGATCATGTCGGTCTACGGCTCTCAGGAGGGAATTACCCATGTGGGCTTCACCCTCTGTGATAAGGGGGATGTGGTGCTGGTGCCGGATCCCGGTTATCCTATTTTCGGAATCGGCCCCTCCCTTGCGGGCGCGGTTCTGGAAACCTATCCTCTGACGGAAGAGAACGGCTATGTGCCGGATCTGGAGGCACTTTCCAAAGCGGCGGACCGGGCGAAGTTCATGATCGTTTCCTATCCCATGAATCCGATCTGCAAATGCGCGCCGGAGGGATTCTATGAGAGGCTGGTGCGGTGGGCGGCAGAGCACAATCTGGTGCTCATCCATGACAACGCCTATTCGGATATCATTTTCGACGGAAGGCGGGGAGGCTCCATTCTGGCGGTACCCGGTGCGAAAGAGGTCTGCGTGGAATTTTTCTCCCTGTCCAAGACCTATAACTATACCGGGGCGCGGATGAGCTTTCTGGTGGGGAACCGGGAAATCATCGCCGGCTTCAAAAAACTCCGCTCCCAGATCGATTACGGAACCTTCCTTCCGGTGCAGTACGGCGCCATTGCCGCGCTGAACGGACCGGAGGAGCCCATCCTCAGACAGTGTGAGGAATACCAGAGAAGAAGGGACGCCCTCTGCGGCGGACTTCGCTCCGTAGGCTGGAATGTGCCGGACAGCGAGGGAACCATGTTCGCCTGGGCGCGCATTCCGGAGGGCTTTACGGACGACGTGGATTTTGTCATGAAGCTCATGGAGGCCACAGGCGTTCTCTGCACGCCGGGAAGCAGCTTTGGAACGCTGGGAAAGGGCCATGTCCGTTTCGCCCTCACCCTTCCGGTGCCGGTGATCGGGGAGGCTGTGGAGGCCGTAAGGAAAAGCGGCATCCTTTTCTGAATTCCTTCAGGAAAGGAATTGACAGGAGGCTCTTTTTTGGGTATACTGACATACGACAAGCAAACCGATACCAGATATTGTGGAAACATATCTGTGAGAAACAAGATATTGTTGCTGTGATTCATACGACATAAGAGAATCCAAGAGGGAATCATCGGAAACGGCGCATACAGGGCCGGATGCGGAAAGGGCTGCAGGCAGATTTTCCGCATCCGGATTTTTTACCCGGCATTTGCCGGACACAGTGTCCGGCCCCTTGCGCGGCAATTTCCCTGGCCTTCTGCATGGCGCTCTGCCAGGCAGAATGGCGGGGCTGGCGGACGGAGGATGGCGGGCGGCGGAACCGGTCCGATGGAAATGAACACAAAGAAACGGAGGGAGAGACGGCAGGATGGAATATACGGTAGAAGAGCTTGGACGGAAAGAGGAAACGGATTACGGAAAAGAGTACAGGCCGAAACGGGATGTGAAGGTGATCAAGAAGGACGGAACGAAGGAAGTGTTCAACGTCCAGAAGGTCATCAATGCGGTGGGAAAGAGCGCCTACCGCGCCCTGACCCGGTTTACGGACGAGGAAAAACGGAAGATCTGCAGCTATGTGATCGAGAAGGTGGATGAGCTGGAAAGCGACGAAATCCCGATTCCGGTGATGCATAACGTGGTGGAGAGCGCGCTGGAGCAGGTGAAGCCCATCGTGGCGAAGAGCTACCGGGATTACCGCAATTACAAGCAGGACTTCGTGCGGATGCTGGACGACGTGTACAAGAAGAGCCAGTCCATCATGTACATCGGGGACAAGGAGAATTCCAATACGGATTCCGCCCTGGTTTCCACCAAGAGAAGCCTGATCTTCAACCAGCTGAACAAGGAGCTGTATCAGAAGTTTTTCATGACCACGGAAGAGATCCAGGCCTGCCGGGACGGCTATATCTACGTGCATGACATGTCCGCGAGAAGGGATACCATGAACTGCTGTCTGTTCGACGTGGAGCATGTGCTTTCCGGCGGCTTTGAGATGGGAAACATCTGGTACAACGAGCCCAAGACTCTGGACGTGGCCTTCGATGTGATCGGGGACATCGTCCTGAGCGCGGCAAGCCAGCAGTACGGCGGTTTCACCGTGCCCAGCGTGGACTTGATTCTGGAGCCCTATGCGCAGAAGTCCTATGACAGATTTCTGAAGAAATATACGGAAATGGGCGTGCCGCAGGAAAAGGCGGAAGAGACAGCCTATGCCGATGTGGTCAAGGAAATGGAGCAGGGCTTTCAGGGCTGGGAATACAAGTTCAACACGGTGGCGAGCAGCCGGGGAGACTATCCCTTCATCACCGTGACCGCAGGAACGGGAACGGGCCGGTTTGCGAAGCTGGCCACCATGAGCATGCTGAACGTGCGCCGCAAGGGACAGGGAAAGGAAGGACACAAGAAGCCCGTGCTGTTCCCCAAGATCGTGTTCCTGTATGACGAAAACCTGCACGGCCCCGGAAAGCCGCTGGAGGACGTGTTCGAAGCGGGCGTGCGCTGCTCCGCGAAGACCATGTATCCGGACTGGCTGAGCCTGACCGGAGAGGGCTACGTGGCGAGCATGTACAAGAAGTACGGCAAGATCATTTCCCCCATGGGCTGCCGCGCCTTCCTGTCTCCCTGGTATGAGAGAGGGGGCATGCATCCGGCGGACGAGAAGGACGAGCCGGTCTTTGTGGGCCGTTTCAACATCGGCGCCGTATCCCTGCACCTGCCCATGATTCTGGCGAAGGCCAGACAGGAGAGCCGGGATTTCTATGAGGTGCTGGACTATTACCTGAACCTGATCCGTCAGCTTCACATCCGCACCTACGCCTATCTGGGTGAGATGCGCGCTTCCACCAACCCGCTGGCTTACTGCGAGGGCGGCTTCCTGGGCGGCCATCTGAAGCTCAGGGACAAGATCAAGCCTCTGCTGAAGTCGGCAACCGCCTCCTTCGGCATCACGGCCCTGAATGAGCTGCAGATGCTCTATAACGGAAAATCTCTGGTGGAGGACGGACAGTTCGCCCTGGAGGTGATGGAATACATCAACAGCCGGGTCAATGAGTTCAAGGAGGAGGACGGCCACCTGTATGCGATTTACGGCACGCCCGCAGAGAATCTCTGCGGCCTGCAGGTGAAGCAGTTCCGCAACAAATACGGCATCATCGAGGGCGTATCCGACAGGGAATACGTCAGCAACAGCTTCCACTGCCATGTGACGGAGGACATCACCCCCATCGAGAAGCAGGACAAGGAGGGGCGGTTCTGGAATCTGTGCAACGGCGGCAAGATCCAGTATGTGAAGTATCCCATCGACTACAACCTGGAAGCGGTGAAGACCCTGATCCGCCGGGCCATGGATAAGGGCTATTACGAAGGCGTCAACCTGTCTCTGGCCTACTGCGACGACTGCGGCCATCAGGAGCTGGAAATGGACGTCTGCCCCAAGTGCGGCAGCAGGAACCTGACCAAGATCGACCGGATGAACGGCTATCTTTCCTACTCCAGAGTCCATGGAGACACCAGGCTGAACGACGCCAAAATGGCGGAAATCGCGGAAAGGAAATCGATGTAAGCCATGCGCTATCATGATATTACCAAGGATGATATGAAAAACGGGGACGGCCTGCGGGTCGTCCTCTGGGTGGCCGGCTGCGGCCACTGCTGCGAGGGCTGCCAGAACCCCGTCACCTGGGATCCGGAGGGCGGCCTTCTTTTTGACAGCGCCGCGAAGGCGGAAATCTTCGACCAGCTCGACAAGCCTTATATTTCCGGCATCACCTTTTCCGGCGGAGATCCCCTCCATCCGGCAAACAAAGGGGATGTGAGAAGGCTGATGCGGGAAATCAAACAGAAATATCCGGAGAAAACCATCTGGCTCTACACCGGCGAGGTGTGGGAGAGGCTGTATCAGGATTCCATCCTGCAGGATATTGACGTACTGGTGGACGGCGAGTTCGTTCTTGCAAAAAGAGATGTGAATCTGATGTGGAAGGGAAGCTCCAACCAGAGAGTGATCGACGTGCAGGCATCCCTTCAGCAGGAAAACCCGAAGATCCCCGTTCTCCACTGCCCGGACTACGCGCCGGCGGAGGACGCATGGCAGAAAGGAGTATCGGCATGCGGAGAATAGCGAAATTTGAAAAGGTGAGTGAGGAAAGGTTTCTGGAGGATCTGACAGATGCCTTTCCGGAATATACGAAGGAGCAGGCGAAGGAAATCTACGCGTCACTGCGCCTTCCCGAACGGGCGACGAAGGGAAGCGCGGGATATGATTTTTATATGCCCGTTCCCTGCAGCCTGAAGCCCGGCGAAACGGTAAAGATTCCCACGGGCGTGCGGGTGCGGATGGAGGAGGACTGGGTGCTTTCCCTCTATCCCAGAAGCGGCCTTGGCTTCAAGTACCGCCTGCAGCTGAACAACACGGTGGGCATCATCGACAGCGACTACTATTACAGCGATAATGAGGGGCATATTTTTGCCAAGCTCACCAACGATTCCAACGAAGGAAAGGCTCTGTCCCTGAATGCGGGAGACGGCTTCATGCAGGGAATCTTCCTTCCCTACGGCATCACGGAGGATGACGCTGCGGACGGCACAAGAAACGGCGGCTTCGGCAGCACGGGAAGATAAGGAATATTTTTACTCCTTTCAGCGAACAATGATTGCAAACGCTGGAAGGAGTATTTTTATGTCTGATCAAACGCATGCCCCACAGCCGTCGGCGGAAAAGATGACGGCGTCGCTGAAGGAAAACCGGGAGTGGCTGGACAGCCGTCTGAAGGCGGAAAGGAGCTTCGACCTGATCCGGCGGGAAATCCGGATCGGCGGGCGGGATGCCTGTTTTTATTTTATCGACGGCTTCTGCAAGGATGAACTGATGCAGAAGCTGCTGGAGCATTTTATGGAAATTCAGGAGACGGATCTTCCTGCGGACGCAGGAGACATGGCGGAGGGCTTCGTTCCCTATGTGGAGGTTGAGGTGAAGGCGGACTGGGAGGAGATCCTCTACAGCATTCTCTCCGGTGTGTCCGCTCTGTTCGTGGACGGCTACGGGGACTGCATCCTCATCGATTCCAGAACCTACCCGGCCAGAAGTGTGGAGGAGCCGGAAAAGGATAAGGTGCTTCGCGGCTCCAAGGATGGTTTTGTGGAAACCATCGTGTTCAATACCGCTCTGATCCGCCGCCGCATCCGTTCCACCGATCTGGTGATGGAGATGATGCACGCGGGAAAGAGCTCCAAAACCGACATCGTCATCTGCTACATGGACAGCCGGGTGGACCGGGCCTTTCTGGAGAAAATCCGGGACAGGATCAAAAATATCCGTGTGGATGCCCTGACCATGAACCAGGAGAGCCTGGCGGAATGTCTTTATGCCAGAAAATGGTACAATCCTTTCCCGAAGTTCAAATTTACGGAACGGCCGGATACTGCCGCCGCCCAGGTGCTGGAGGGAAACATCGTGATCCTGGTGGACAATTCCCCTTCCGTTCTCATTCTGCCCACCTCGGTTTTCGATGTGGCAGAGGAGGCGGATGACTTCTATTTCCCGCCCATTACCGGAACCTATCTGCGGCTTTCCCGGCTCCTGATCGCACTTTTGACCTATTTTCTGACGCCCACCTTCCTGCTTCTGATGCGATATCCTCAGTGGGTGCCGGAGAGCTTTTCCTTTATCCTGATCCGGGATGAAATCCATGTTCCTCTCATCTGGCAGTTCCTGATTCTGGAGCTTGCCATCGACGGCCTCCGGCTTGCGGCGGTGAATACGCCCAGCATGCTGAGCACTCCTCTGAGCGTCATGGCTGCCCTGGTGCTGGGAGAATTTGCGGTAAACAGCGGATGGTTCAACTCCGAGGTTATGCTCTATATGGCGTTTGTGGCGCTGGCAGGTTACACCCAGTCCAGCTATGAGCTGGGCTACGCACTGAAATTCATGCGTATCGCAAATCTGATTCTCACCGCCGCCTTCGGTATCTGGGGTTATGCGGGCGGCCTGCTCCTGTGTGCCCTCTGTCTGATCGGAAACAGAACCATATCCGGGCAGAGCTATTTGTATCCCCTCATTCCATTCGATGCAAAGCAGCTGAAAAACCGCTTTTTCCGTACCCGCCTTCCCGGTTCTCTCAGCCCGGCCGGAACCGGAGAAAAAGGAGAAAAAAATACCTGATATCCTGCCGGGGACGGACCCGGCGGTAAAACTCATATGGCCGGAATGTCCGTGTATACGGATATCCGGCTGAGCTGCTTTCAGGTGTATGGAATCTCTCGGAGGAGGCCGACGGCGGGGAGCAGCGGGCCTGACGGGCAGGTTTCATCCCGCCGGAAGAGAGACACGGTTACGACAATGTGAAAAAACGGGCCTGAGTATTGAATTTTTTCAGGCGCCCATGTAAAATATAGAACGGATTTGTCGAAAAAGAAAGGAAAAAGGAATGGAAGACTTTAAAATCATAACGGACACAACCGCGGATCTTCCGGAAAGCTACATACAGGAAAACGGACTCGGCATCATGGTGCTCCCTTATATCGTGGACGACGTTTCCTACGGAGGGGAGCAGAAAATGGAGGTCAGGGAGTTTTATGACCGGATGAGAAACGGCATGATGCCGACAACCTCCCAGGTAAATCCGGAAACGGCGAAGGCGTACCTGAACAGCTTTCTGGAGGAGAGCAGACAGCTTCTGGTGCTTTCCTTTTCTTCGGGATTAAGCGGCACCTGCGGCAATGTAAATCTCGCGGCCAGGGAGATCATGGAGGAGCGCCCGGACTGCAGAATTGTGGTGGTGGATACCCTCTGCGCGTCTCTGGGAGAGGGGCTGCTGGTACATAAGGCGGTGCAGTTGAAGAAGCAGGGAAAAAGTCTGGAAGAAACGGCACAGTGGGTGGAAGCGCATAAGGAGAATCTGGTGCATGTCTTTACGGTGGACGACCTGTTCCATCTGCACAGAGGCGGAAGGGTGAGCAAGGCAACAGCAATCGTGGGAACCCTTGCGGGAATCAAGCCCCTTCTGCATGTGGATGAGGAAGGGCATCTGACCGCGGTGGGCAAGGTGAGAGGGAGAAAGAAATCCCTTCAGGCTCTGGTTGATATGATGGAGAAGCAGGTGGGAAGCTGGCGTGACCAGAACGACTGCATTTTTATCAGTCATGGTGACTGTGCTGAGGATGCAGATTATGTAAGGCAGCTGGTCCAGGAACGTTTTGGAGTAAAGGATTTTCTGATCAATGAAATCGGACCGACCATCGGCGCCCATTCCGGCCCGGGGACCGTTGCGCTCTTTTTCATGGGAGACGCGAGATGAGAAAAGCCCGGACGACCGGGTTCCGGAAAGGACAGGAGGAGTGAAATACATATGCTGCAGTTTTTTTTGGTGTGTCTGACGGCCGGGCTTGCTGCCGGAATCGGAACGGGATTTGCCGGCCTCTCGGCCGCTACGGTGATCGCCCCGATGCTCATCGCGTTTCTGGGCTTTCCCTGGTATGAATCCGTGGGAATCGGTCTGGCCTCGGACGTTCTCGCGTCGGCGCTGGCCGCCTGGATCTATAAAAAGCACGGAAACATTGATCTGAAAAACGGAAGCTTCATGCTGGTGAGCGTGCTGGCAATGACCGTGGCCGGAAGCTATTTCTCCCAGTATATGCCGGACATGGAGATGGGATATCTTTCCATCATCATGAGCTTCTGCATGGGACTGAGATTCATCATTAAACCCGTTACCGGCCGGAAATCCTTTTTTTCCAGAAGTACGGGAAAAAGAAAAACGGTAATTTCTGTGATCTGCGGCCTGTGCATCGGTTTCTACTGCGGATTCATGGGGCTGGGCGGAGGAATGATGATGCTGTTTATCCTGACCTTTGTGCTGGGATACGATTTGAAAACCGCGGTGGGAACGAGCGTATTTGTCATGACATTTACGGCGTTTACGGGAGCAGCCTCTCATTTCTATTTCGGAGATATTGCCGGAGGAATGGTGCCCGCGCTGTTTCTCTGTGCTCTGTTTACGCTGCTCGGCTCCGTTGTCACCTCCGCCATGTCGAACCGGATGAAGCCGGAGAATACAAACCGGGCGACCGGCGTGGTACTGGTGGTCCTGGGAATTGCCATGATTTTTGAGCAGATCCTTTAAGGACGGGAGCCGGAACAGGGCGATTGAGTTATCAAGGGGAGAAAAAGCATGAAAAAGAAGAAAAAATGGATTATAGGACTTGTAATCCTGGTGTTGATCGCGGCGGTTGTAATCGGGGTTTTCCTGTATGCGAAGAGCTTTTTGTCCGCAGAAACCGCCATCCGTGAGGACTGGTCGATCGATACGGGAGATCTTCTTGCGTCGGACGAGGAGCTGAACGTATCGGTATTTGATGCGGATGTGCCTTCCTCCATCGGCATTTCGAGGGTGATTCCTGAGGAGAATGAGGAAGAAGGCTTTACCTATTACGATGAGGATGTGCAGAGAAGGCTAGCGGCGGCAATCGTCAAGCTTGCCGATGTGGAGGCTTTTTCCATGGAGGAGCCGCTGGCGGTTTTGAATCCCTTTGGAACTGGCAGCAACGGCCTGTATCTGTACTTTAATACGCGCAGGGCCGGAACTATTCAATATACCATCCATGTGGATAACGAAGACATCCCGGACTATACAGCCACGGCTTATGAAGGTGAGGGCGGGATCAGAACCCGTCATGAATTCCAGATGATCGGTCTGGTTCCTGGTGAGGAAAACATGGTGACCATGGAGCTGATTGGAAAAAGAGGAAAGGTTCTCAGCTCCTCCTCCTTCACAATCACCATGCCGGAAACCATGTCAGGCTACCCTGTTCTTCTGGACAGCGTGGACGGAGAGAGCGGTTCAGAGCTTTCCGACGGTCTGTACGCCATGATCCGTGTGGGCGGTCATACCGGCTATGCCTTTTTTTACGATAATGCCGGTGTCATGCGTTATGAGATGGTGCTGGAGGGCTATGGACTTGACCGGATTCTCTGGTATAAGGGAAACATGACGGTCTGTGCGTCGGCTTATAAGATCGCTCAAATCAACCGGCTCGGACAGGCTGTGGCCGTATATGATACGGAAGGCTTTGAACTGCATCATGATATGGTCCTGCAGGGAGAGGAAGGAAAGATTGTCGCCCTGGCGAGCGATACATCGGATGAGGTGAATCTGGAGGATATGGCGATTGAAGTGAATCTGGAAACCGGAGAGGTGACGCAGCTTCTGGATTTCAAGGAGATTTTTTCCGATTATTATGAGAACGACGCCTCTGAACTGACGGCAACAGATGAATTTTTCTGGCTTGCGGGAAAGAAGGACTGGATTCATCTGAATACGGTGCAGTATCTTCCGGAGGATGACAGCGTAATCGTCAGTTCCCGTGAAACCTCCACCATCATCAAGGTCAAAAATGTTCATTCCGAACCGGAGATTGATTACCTGATCGGAGATGAGGATTTCTGGAAGGGAACGCCCTATGAGAAATACTCCTATGCGCAGAAGGGAGATTTTGTGCCTCAGTACGGCCAGCATACGGTGGAGCATTATGACGGAGAAGGCCTGGAAGAAGATCAGTATTATCTGATGATGTTTAATAACAACTACTGGGTGAACGGCACCAGGGATGATTATGAGATCGAAGATCTGCCGGACAGCGTCGGAACGGTTCTTGCAAGCGATTCTCTGAATTCACAGGTTTATGTATATCTGGTGGACGAAGGAGAACGTACCTTCAGCCTGGTGCATTCCTTTGACGTGCCCTATTCCAGCATCGTTTCCAACGTGACTCCCTCGGGGGAGAATCTGGTGGTAAACAGCGGAACGGCCAATGTGTTCGGGGAGTATGACATACAGGGCGGCCTGATCCGGCAGTTCTCCTATGAGTGTGAGCTTCAGACCTATCGCGTGATGAAGGACGATTTTGACAGCTTCTGGTTCCTTCCGGCAGAATGACCGGGGCCGGAGCTGCAAAGAAGTGCTGCGGGACAGAGGAATGCCGCACAGCCGGCCGGTTACAAAAAAGTGCGTGCTTTACAAAAAAATCCTGAAGAATTATGATCCTTTGTGAAGGATATAACCTATTTTTCACATCAGGAGTGAAGAACATGAAGGAAAATATGAATCAGGAGGAACGAAGAATTTATCTGATCCGTGAAATGCAGAGGGAAATGCCGCAGTATG
This sequence comes from Candidatus Eisenbergiella stercoravium, assembly GCA_019113175.1. Lineage (GTDB taxonomy): Bacteria > Bacillota > Clostridia > Lachnospirales > Lachnospiraceae > Eisenbergiella > Eisenbergiella stercoravium. The sequence goes on from DXHY01000019.1 coordinate 18,376, forward strand.
CCGGTATCCCAATCCCGAAGGAAGAGGAGGAACAGCGCCGGCTTCTGCGCTCCCTGTTTAACCTGCGCCCGCCTTATCCGGCATCGGAAGCTTTTCTTTCGGTGCAGGATGCCTATCTTGGCGAGGAAGTCAGAAAGCGGGGTGTCGTGAATACCGAAGAGCTTCCGCCCGTCAGTATCAGTCCCAGGATTTCTCTCTGGCGGGGGGATATCACAATGCTTCGCTGCGACGCGATCGTGAATGCGGCAAACAGCGCGCTTCTGGGGTGCTGGCAGCCATGCCATTCCTGCATTGACAACATCATTCACACGCTTTCCGGTGTTCAGCTCCGAATCCGGTGCAATGAAATCATGCAGGAGCAGGGCCATGAGGAACCGGCCGGAACGGCCAAAATCACTCCGGCTTACAATCTGCCCTGCAAATATGTTCTGCACACGGTGGGCCCCATCATTACGGGGCCGCTCCGCAGCCAGGACTGTGAAACACTGGCTTCCTGTTACCGGTCCTGTCTGGAGCTGGCCGCAGAGAACGGGCTTCAATCCGTCGCCTTCTGCTGCATTTCAACCGGAGTATTTCATTTCCCGCAGGAGAGGGCCGCGGAAATAGCGGTGGAGACGGTTCTGCACTTCCTTGAGAAGAACGATTCCATACGGCAGGTAGTTTTCAATGTTTTTACGGACAGGGATCTGTCCATTTACCGGAAGCTGCTGGAGCGGTAGAACGAAGAAACGGCCCTTTTGCAGGCCGTTTCTTCATTGAAGAGGTTTCATGGGGTTATTCTCTGCACCGGTCAAACTCAGGGTTAAACGCATAGAAGTTTTTGGAATCCAGGCGTTCCTGAACGAGCCGGAGCGCTTCACCGAAACGCTGGAAATGGACGATTTCCCTGGCACGGAGGAAGCGGATCGGTTCCGCCACATCAGAATCCCTGACGGTTCTGAGAATGTTGTCATAAGTGGTCCGGGCTTTCTGCTCTGCTGCCATATCTTCCGTCAGATCCGTGATGATATCGCCTTTGGACTGGAATTCACAGGCGTTAAACGGAATACCGCCTGCGGCCTGGGGCCAGAGCGCTGTGGTGTGGTCGATATAGTAGGGGCCAAAGCCGGAGCTTTCGATTTCCTCCATGGACAGATCCTTGGTGAGCTGATAGACGATGGCGCCGATCATCTCGAAGTGCGCAAGCTCTTCTGTACCGATATCTGTCAATAATCCCGCCACCTCGCGGTAAGGCATGGTATATCTTTGGGACAGATAACGCATGGAAGCGCCGAGCTCGCCGTCAGGGCCGCCGTACTGGGAGATGATGAACTGGGCCAGTTTGGCGTTTGGCTCCTTTATGTTGATAGGAAACTGCAGTCTTTTTTCATAATTCCACATTCAGTCGCACCTCCGTTCCCAGGGGAGAGGGGTAAGTCCCCATTTCCATTCCCTGCCGCAAGATTCTGCAACAGCAATGGTTAGCGGATCATATTTTGCGGCGTATTCCGCCATCATCTGATTCAGCATGCGGTTATAATAGCAGAAATAGCTCAGAGCGTCCCGGTCGTCCGGATGGGTGTCCAGATATTCTGTCAGCTCTACCACGACAAAGCTGATAATGCTGATATTGCGGAGACTGCGCTCCTGCTGCTCATCCATATGGTTTTGATTCTGACAGGTGCAGTTTCCATTCATTTGACACATCTCCTTCCTGTAAACGGTTTGTTCAGCTCAGGGAAAATAGTGCCGCAGCAGAAGGCTTCTTCCAGATTTTCGTAGATTCCGGTCAGCCGCTGCCAGGGGACATAGGCCATTGCCAGAGGGAACTGGTCAGGAAATTCTTTTTTATGGTTTGTATCCTGCATAAGCTGTTTCACATAATTCTCCTGTATTTTTAATATTATTGTATGTGGATGGAAAAAACAGGTTCCCGGAGAGAAAAAAGAGTTCGGCGAAAAGATTGTTGATGGAACAAAGGTGTGGTATGATGAAAAGAGCCGGAAGCGCGGACATGAAGGAAAGACGGAAAAGGTGCAGGTATGCCGGGAGGATATGCGATGGACAGCAGGTCGGCTTCAACGGAACTGTTCAGCCTGATATTGATTCTGATTTTAATATTATACGTGAAGAGTAAGAGCGGAACCAGACTGCCATATGGGAGAATTTACCTGTTCTGCCTGTATTTGTCTGCAGGAATTGTGACTTTGAGTCTGATGTGCGCCTTCTGTGTCCTGTATGGAGGAGATATGCCGGCGGCCGTGAGCATAAGCCTGATCGGAATATATTATCTGGCTGCGCCGGGACTCGGAACTCTTCTTGTATATCATACCTTTCAGCTGATGCTGGATCATATTTATGAGAAACGCCGCCTGAAAAGAGCGGGAATTATGCTCTTGGCAATGTATGCATCATATTTTCTGATCTGTGCGGCAGGAATGGGAAGCGGTGCCTTTTTTTCTTTTGACAGACAGGATACCAGCTGGGAAAATGGTTCTGGCTGGGGTACCTGGTCCTGGGAGTGGAGGTGTTCTATTTTTTTCTGTGCGTCTGGAAAAACAGGAAGAGCATCAGCAGCCGGATGTGGCATGTGATCCGCATTCTTCCGGCGACAGTCCTTTTCCTCGTTGTGTACCAGCTGGCATTTCCGGAATATCTTTTGAACGGATGTATCATTGTAGTGACTGACCTGATTCTTCTGTTTCATTTCCAGGGAAGATGGGAGGATACTGACAGACTGACCTCCATTAACAACAGGGACAGCCTGTATCAGGAACTGGAGCTGCGGCTTGCGGGTAAGCAGAGCTTTCAGGCCATTGCGATAGGCCTGGATCAGTATATTGCCGTGAACCGGAACTATGGTTATAAAAAAGGTGATGAGCTGCTGATCCGCTGCGCCTGCTGGCTGAGGGATTTCCATCCTCAGGGCAGGGTATACCGGATAAGCAACGTTTCCTTTGTGGTCCTTCTCCCTTTTTGCGGAGAAGACGAAGCGGACCGGAACCTGAGGAAAATACGGGAACGCTTTGACAGCCCCTGGGAGATGGACGGTACCGGAATTCATCTGCGCGCAAAGGTGGCGGAGGTAATTCATCTGCAGCAGGACTGGAACGCGCAGGATGTGATGGATCTTCTGCGTTTCAGCCTTGGAAGGGCGGCTTTCAGCGAAAACCGGCTGGTAAGGCTGGATGAAAAAATCAGCGCGCAGGTGGAACGAAGGGGAATGATCCTGCACCGGCTGAATCAGGCGCTGGAGAACGATTTATTTGAAATCTGGTATCAGCCCATATATGACTGCAGGAATGGAAGGTTTACACAGGCGGAAGCGCTGATTCGTCTGCGGGGAGAAAATGGAGAGCTGTTGATGCCGGATGAGTTTCTTCCGGTGGCGGAGAGCGCAGGAATGATGGATGAAATCGGGCTGATTCTGATCAAAAAGGTATGCCGGTTTCTTGGAACAGACAGAATGGAGGAGCTGGAGGCGGTTTCCGTCAACTTATCCGCGCAGCAGCTGTTGTCGGAACGGATCTGCCGGTGCATGCAGGATTCTATGAAAATATCCGGAATCCCGGCCTCAAGGCTGTGCATAGAGATTACGGAAGGAGCATTGGGAGAGGGGATAGACCGCGTCCGCAGAAGGATGAAGGAGCTTTCCGCTGACGGTATCCGGTTCTACCTGGATGATTTTGGAAAAGGGGAATCCAATCTGGCAAGAGTTCTGGAGCTTCCGTTTTCCTATATCAAGCTGGATAAGAGCCTGATCAACGGTTTCCCGGATGAAAGGAACTCCCGGATCGTGGTGGAAAGCATGCTGGAACTGTTCCATAAAATTGGATGCGGCGTGATCGCGGAAGGAACGGAAACACGCGCGCAGGTTGAACTGCTGAAGAAGAGCGGAGCGGATCTGATTCAGGGCTTCTGGTTTGCCAGGCCCATGCCGGAGGAAGAACTGCTGATGTTTCTGGATTTGGAACGCAGAAAGCAGAGGGAAGCAGGCGGATTGTCCGGGGGTTCATCCGGAGACGGCCTTCAGGATGCCCCGGCCGGAAACTGAAGCCGGAAGCATTCAGATGGAGGGGCGGTCGGACGTCTCCTCCCCGGCAAGCTGCCCGTTCAGCCACTCCGCGATGAGAGGCATGGAATCTGGGCTGTCGGGAAATTCTTTCCAGCATTTATCCTCATCAGGCGTTTTGGCAAAGCAGAACCGGTCCGGATAGGTGCAGGCCCGGATACAGTCCTTTCCCATGGTGATATAGTAGCGCATTCCGCTGCAGCTCCCGGTCAGGGGCTCTTTTTTAATAAAGTGGTAGGATAAATCTTCTTTTCTGATCATTTTCTCATCCTTTCAGGCAGGCTGTGCGGCCCGCCTTTTTTGATTATACTACAATATCTGAAAGAGAAAAAGGAATAAAACGGTAATGAGGCCGCAGGATTGACAACAGGACAGGCGGGGCATATAAT
>DXHY01000020.1 GCA_019113175.1 Candidatus Eisenbergiella stercoravium
GCCGAATCTCTCGATCAGAGCCTTGCATTTGTCAACGACAGCAGTTCTCTCATCGTCTTCGATCTTCGCATTCACAACAAGCGCTAATTCGTATTTGCTCATAGTTACCTCCTTTTGGTCTCTGGCCCCTTCTTCAGGAGCAAGGATTTATATATCACGGACTAGTATTTTAACATACAAGCCCAGTTTTTTCAAGCTTTTTCCCGAATTTGGCGGACATTTTTTTCTACAAGCTTTCTCGGCACCATGATCTGATGGCCGCAGCCCAGGCATTTCAGGCGGAAATCCGCGCCTACCCGTAAAACCTCCCATTCCTGACTGCCGCAGGGATGCTTTTTTTTCAGTCTGACGATATTTCCAACTGCAATTTCCATTCTTTTTTCGTTCCTTTTCAAATCTTATGATGAATGATACCGGCCTGCTTCGCACTGCGTGCTCACGCAATCCGTCACCCTTCTTATGAAAGCTGTGAGAAAATCTCCCCAATACTGCCCTGTACCACCAGATCCGCCTCCGCGTCCCTTGGCGTCGGCGTCCGGTTTACCAGGATCAGCTTATGCCCCCGGTAGTAATCAATCAGACCCGCCGCCGGATAGACCGCCAGAGAGGTCCCGCCGATAATGAGCACATCCGCTTCCATGATGGCTTTGACCGCCCGGTTTAAAATATCGCTGTCCAGCCCTTCCTCATAGAGCACTACGTCCGGCTTGATTATCCCGCCGCAGCTGCATCTGGGAACTCCCTCTGAGTTCAGGATATACTGCGCGTCATAGAACTTATGACAGCGCTCGCAGTAATTGCGCAGAACGCTTCCGTGAAGCTCCAGCACGTTCCTGCTTCCTGCCTTCTGATGAAGCCCGTCGATGTTCTGTGTGACCACTGCCTTCAGCTTTCCCTCCTGCTCCCACTGCGAGAGCTTCCTGTGCGCTGCATTGGGCTGCGCGTCCAGATAGAGCATCTTGTCCCGGTAAAAACGGAAAAATTCCTCCGGTCTTTCCCTGTAAAAGGTATGGCTCAGAATCGTTTCCGGCGGATAATCGTATTTCTGATGATACAGCCCGTCCACGCTTCTGAAATCGGGGATTCCGCTCTCCGTGGATACACCGGCTCCGCCGAAAAAGACGATATTGTCCGTCTGATCAATCAGTTCCTTCATCTTCAATACATTCTTGTCCACGCTTCCGCCTTCCTTTCCGGAAATAATGTGCCGCGCTTTGCGCGGCACATTCCTCCTTTTCAGGCCTCTTCAGGAATCAGCCCGTTTTTCTGTTCAAACTCCACATACTTTCTGTCCTCATGAGTAATGTGGACCTTCCACCAGTCCTGCAGATATTCAAAAACCTCTCCCAGCATATCGTCCTGCGTAGCGAGAGAGAGCTCCGGCACCCTTTCAATGAAGCTTCGGATTTTCGCGCGGAAGTTGTCATGCTGCTTCCGATGCGCTTCGATACCGTCAAAGCCGATCTGCTCCATAAATTCCTCTTCCTCCGCGAAATGAACGATCGTATAATATTCCAGCCCTTCCAGAATCTTCTGAATATCGTCGGATTTAAAGAGCATGTTTTCATCTGCGCAAAGTTCGTGCGCCCTCCAGGTATAGTCGAGCATCTTCGCGTGCTGCTGATCGATTCTGTCATTTCCCGTACGGTACTCGTCACTGATCTCGTAAAATTTCATCTGCCTGCTACCCCACTTCCTTTTCCTCCGGCAGCTTCCCCGCTGCCGCATGCGTCTTTCGTAACTCCGGCGAAGAACGCGGCATTTCCTGCGGTGTTCTTCCCCCAATAGACGTTGCCGCGATCCCCCCATACCGTGCGCAACATGCGGATGACTCAGCCCCACATCCGCTCTGTGAGCCAAGTATACCATACTTTTTATGATTTGGATACCGCTTAGGAACAAACGAAAAAAGTTAATTTTTTATCAAACTTTTCTTCCTGCTCTGTGCCGGAAAGCCGCATCACAGGCACATTTGCGGCATATTGTAACAGTAAGGCCAAAATGGAAAAAAGGAAAAGAAATGACCTCTCCACGTCTTCTGATTGCCGGTCCCTCCGGCCAGGTTCAAAACTATCTTTCCGCTTTCTCCGCCCTGGGCGCCGTCTGCCGGACGCTCAACAACGCAATGCCTGAAAAGAGGCTGATCGATCCGGCTGAGCCGCTCCCCGTTTTCTTTCCGGAACCATCCGACTCCTACGACGCTCTCGTTCTTCCCGGCGGCGGCGATATTGATCCGTTTCTTTTTCATCAGGAGAATCAGGGCTCCCGCGCCATTGATCCCGGACTTGACCGTCTTCAGCTTTTCCTCCTGCGCTCCTTCCTGAAAAAAGAACTGCCCGTACTCGGCATCTGTAAAGGCATGCAGCTGATCAACGTCTGCCTGGGAGGAGGCATCATTCAGGATCTGCCAACCGCCGGACAGCACGAATACATCGGAAAAGATCAGATCCACCCCACATATACACAAAAAGGAAGCTTTCTCCACACCCTGTATGGAGAAAGCTTCCCTGTCAACAGTGCCCATCATCAGGGCATTGCAGAGCCGGGCGAAGACCTGCTTGTCATCCAGCAGGCCTTTGACGGCGTAGCAGAAGCCATTGTGCATACGCGCCTTCCCGTTCTGGGCGTCCAGTGGCATCCGGAACGCATGTGCCTTGCCCACAGACGTGCAGACACGCCGGACGGGAGCCTGCTGCTCACCCATTTTCTATCCCTGATCCAATCCTGAACCGTCCTGATCCTTTTGCATATCGATTACCTCCGACCAGTCCGAGATGCCAATGTAGTCCAGAGCAAACTGCGTGTATTTCTCCGCCTGGTCCGTATCGATATATTTAAACACGTCATAGATCATCTTTTTACGGCCATTCTGATAGGAAAGCCCCAGCGCAAGTCCCTGGGAAACCTCTTCGGCCGCATCCGTTTCCCTGGAAAGAATCATGGCGTCAATATAGGGATCATTTTCCGCAATATAATAAGCATAGACAAAGGCCGCTGCCTGGGCATCCTCTCCATAGGTGGAGGAAAATCCCATTTCACTCAGCAGGAAATGGCGTACCTGTCCATCCGGATCCAGAAATTCTTTCTTCTGCAGATAGTCCGTTACCACCCCGATATTATAGATCGTCACTACGGAAGTATCCTCGGAATCTTTGACAAGCCGTTCATCCTGTCCTGACATGTCCCAGAATTTCGGCCATGTCATGGGAATGGAATAAGGATGATGCGCCAGCCCCCAGCCGATGTTCCCCTCCTCCGTAATCTGGGCGTTGAATTCGTCCAGAACCGCTTTGGAATTATAGCTGCTGTCGCTGGTCAGCTCCCGGTTCCACTGCTGGTCCAGGGAGATATATACCCTCGCATTCGCGTTCGCGCTCTTGATCACATTATAGCAGATACGGAAGGCTCTGACATATTCCCGGACGTAGGTTTTCAGATCCACATATTTCATGTAATTCCAGAGGGACCGCACGTTGATTTCATTTCCAACGATCCAGTTCATCACAATGCCGTGCTCCGTATCCCGGTAACGCTCCGCCAGGAAGGACACCACCGCCGCCAGATATTCGCTTCCTTCTTCCTCCGCGGCGTTGAACGCGTAATAATAGGCGTTCCCGTCCCTGGAGAGCGGGTGGATCATCTGCGGATAAGCATCCGACTTGTCATTCAGCAGAATCGCCGTGGTCACGATTCCCTTCTCCGTCAGAGTGCTGAACGCATAATCATATTCGCTGACCACACGGCCGTTCAGTTCATACTCTTTCCCGTTGTAGGTGTAAATGATGGTGGGGTAATTCCGATCCGTAGTCGGCCCCAGAAGCCTTGACAGCGGGACATTATAAACCGCATGCTTCACGCCGAGCTCATCAAGCTCCGTTGTGCCCAGCTTCTGCGAATCCACCAGCAGTCCCTTGATGGAATCCGCCTCCGGAAAGCCTGCCGTATAATCCGCCAGTACCTCCGGATTGGTGATGTAATGGGGCGTGCTTACTGCCAGATATATGCCGTTCCGCTTTACCGCCACGACAAACTTATCATACAGCCGGGAATCCTCCTGATACTCGTTGATTGCAGCCGTCAACGTAAAATTCCGCGCCGCTTCCGTCTGCGCGATGGGCTCCTCCCCCTCCGGGATCGACTCCTCATATACCTCAAGCGCAAACAGATAAAACCTGCCGTCATCGCTCAGGGGAATGCTCTGCGCGGTACCGCTCAGGGTAAAATTCTCTCCGTCAGACAACGCTTCACAGGAGACCACCTGAATCTGTTCTTCTGCATTCTCTATCGAAGAAAGAAGGAAATACGCACCCTCTCCGGCCGTTCCCGCCAGCATTGCTTCCTGTGGCACGCTGACAGGCTCGCCTTTCCTGTTCCATCCGTTCAGCCTCCAGACCATTACCACTGCAAGCACAAAAAGGACGCAGACAATGACTGCCGCGCCCCGCAAGACGTTCTTATTATGTCCCGGCTGCGGATGCGCCGCTTTGCCGCCGGATCTCCCCTCTCCGTTACCTTCGGGAACCTCTTCTGTTTTCGAAGTTCGATTCATCTTCTTTTTTCCTGTCTTCTCATATTTCCATCAGACCGGCTGCAGCCTGTGCCCGCCGTTCTTCCATTTTTTACATAACTGTTACGTACTTTACGATCCATTGTAACATATTGACAGCCTGATCTACAATAGCGTCTTATGTAAAAAACTCCCGGAACGTCCGACATTTTTTTGTCTTATTTTCCACCGCGCCTCACATCTCTGTTATCATGCCTGTTCTCTTTCCCAGATAAGTCTTATAGCTGGTGGGCGACATCCCATATTCCTTCCGGAAATTACGCAGGAAGGAGGAGTAATCCGCAAAGCCGCAGCGCCCCCAGACCTCGCCCACCGGCTCCCCCGCCTGAAGGAGCTCACAGCAGCGGATCAGCCGCTTATTATTCAGATAGACGTGCACGGTGGTCCCGGTCAGCTCCTTGAAGCGGCGCAGGAAATAATACTTGCTCATATGCACCTGTTCCGCCAGCTCATCCAGAGAAACCGCCTCCTGCATATGAGCTTCAATATAGTCGTTCACCTGCTCCACCAGTTCATGATGCACCTGCATTTTCTCTCCGGAGGAAAAAGCATCCTTTTCGCACAGCTCATTCAGGTACAGGAAAAAAAGCGTCAGCTGCGCCCGGTCATACAGCCTTTTTCCCTTCATTCCCTCCATGTCCGGCACATCCGTCATGGCCGCCCGCACCAGCAGCTCATGAAGAATCCCTTCATAATGCAGAGGGAAATGATAGACAGCCCCTTTTCCCCGCTCAAAGCAGAGACTCAGATCCTGTTCCCCGCCCGACAGCCTGTCCAGCATCTGCCGGGTAATCCACAGAACGATCCGCCGGGACCTGGCATGTTTTCCCTCGATAAAATGATATTTGTGCAGCACATTTCTTCCGATGAGCAGAAAATCTCCTTTTTTCAAAAAATAAGTCACATTATCCACAAGGCTGGAAAATTCCCCATCCAGAATGTAGATAAGCTCATAAAAATCATGATGATGCAGAGCGGTCGCTCCCGTGGGAGCTCCATATTTTTCGTAGATTTCATAATCCTCACGGATCATGTACTGCCGTTCATCCTCCCCGCTCATAAAGCTGGTCCTGATCGCTGCCATTTTTTCTCCTTTTCCTTTCTCATTCCATCTTAGAGCAATTTTTGCATGTCTTCAAGCAAGAAATGGTATTTTCAAGCATTTTTCATTCCTATATAATGAAATCATTGTAGAAACAATGTGAGGCCGCAAACGGCCGCAGACTGAAAATGATTTTGAGAAAGAGAGGGATATTTTTATGCAGATGACTTTGAGATGGTACGGAAGCCGCTTCGACACCGTTACCCTGCAGCAGATCCGGCAGATTCCCGGCGTGACCGGCGTGATCTCCACACTGTATGATACCGCGCCCGGAGATGTCTGGGAGCTGGACGCCATTCTGGCTCTGAAAAAGGAAATCGAGGACGCTGGACTGAGCCTTGCCGGTATTGAAAGCGTCAACGTCCATGACGCCATCAAGGCGGGACTCCCCGAACGCGACAAGTATATCGATAATTATATTGCCACTCTGGAAAATCTGGGAAAGGCGGACATCCATCTGGTCTGCTACAATTTCATGCCCGTGTTTGACTGGACGAGAACGGAACTGGCGCGCGTACGTCCTGATGGCTCCACCGTGCTCGCCTACACCCAGGAGGCTGTGGATAAGCTGAATCCGGAAGAAATGTTTTCCTCCATCTCCTCAGACACCAACGGCTCCATTATGCCCGGCTGGGAACCGGAGCGCATGGAGCACATCAAAGAGCTGTTTGAGATGTACCGCAACGTGGACGATGAGGCGCTGTTCTCCAACCTGAAATATTTCCTGGAGCGCATCATGCCGGTCTGTGACAAATACGATATCAATATGGCGATCCATCCGGATGATCCCGCCTGGAGCGTGTTCGGCCTTCCCCGCATCATCATCAACAAGGCCAACATCCTGCGCATGATGAAAATGGTGGATAACCCGCACAACGGCGTCACCTTCTGCTCCGGCTCCTACGGCACCAACCTGGAAAACGATCTGCCGGACATGATCCGTTCCCTGAAAGGCCGGATTCATTTCGCCCACGTGCGCAACCTGAAATTCAATTCCCCGACCGATTTCGAGGAGGCTGCCCACCTTTCCTCCGATGGCACCTTCGACATGTATGAAATCATGCTGGCCCTTTATGATATCGGCTTTGACGGCCCTATCCGCCCCGACCACGGCCGCATGATCTGGGGAGAGGTGGCCATGCCCGGCTACGGTCTCTATGACCGCGCCCTTGGTGCAGCGTATCTGAACGGACTTTGGGAAGCCATCGTGAAATCCCATAAAAATAAATAGCTGTAAAACGCCCTGTCCGTATCATCACATCATCGGACAGGGCCGTACAGGAAAGGAGTGTAATCAGAATGGAACTGACCTTACAGGGACTGAAACAGACTGACGGCTGGAAGCAGGCAGGCTACAGTCTTCCGGAATACGATATTCCCGCCGTGGCTGCGCGCACGCGGGAAAATCCCCGCTGGATTCATTTCGGCGCAGGAAATATTTTTCGTGCCTTTCAGGCAAACGTGGCTCAGGAGCTTCTAAACCGCGGGATTCTGGACACTGGTCTGATTGCGGCCGAAGGCTATGACTATGAGATCATCGAAAAGATGTACCGCCCTCACGACAACCTGAGCATCCTCGCGACGCTGAAGGCGGATGGAACCGTGGAAAAGACGGTCGTGGGAAGCATTGTGGAATCCCTCATTCTGGACAGCGCCGATCCGCAGGAATACGGACGTCTGAAGGAGATTTTCCGCGCGCCTTCCCTCCAGATGGCAAGCTTCACCATCACAGAAAAAGGATACAGCCTGACAGATGGTAAAGGCGAGACCCTCGCGGACATCGCCTGGGATTTCACCCATGGCCCACAGTCCCCGAAGAGTTATCTGGGAAAGGTTTCCTCCCTTGTCTATGAACGTTTTCTGGCCGGAGCGCTTCCCATCAGCCTGGTCAGCATGGACAACTGCTCTCACAACGGCGACAAGCTGTATGCTGCGGTGAGCGCATTCGCATCCGCCTGGCAGGACAACGGCCTGATCCGTGACGGCTTTGTTTCCTATATTAATGACCGGGCCAAAACCGCCTTCCCCTGGACCATGATTGATAAGATCACCCCCAGACCGGACGATACCGTTAAGGCCATGCTGGAACAGGATGGAATCAGCGATCTGGCAGCCTGTGTCACCGGAAAGAAAACCTATGTCGCCCCCTTCGTCAACGCGGAGGAATGCCAGTATCTCGTTATCGAGGACGCCTTCCCCAACGGAAAGCTTCCGCTGGATGAAGCGGGCATTCTCTACACCGACCGTGAGACTGTGGACAAGGTGGAAAAAATGAAGGTCTGCACCTGCCTGAATCCCCTTCATACCACTCTCGCCATTTACGGCTGCCTTCTTGGCTATCAGCTCATCTCTGAAGAGATGAAGAATCCTCTTCTGAAAAAGTTCGTGGAGATTGTGGGCTATACCGAAGGCCTTCCCGTTGTGGTCAATCCGGGCGTGCTGGACCCGAAGCAGTTCATCGATGAAGTGGTGCAGAAGCGAATTCCCAATCCGTTCATGCCGGATACCCCTCAGCGGATTGCCACCGATACCTCTCAGAAGCTGCCCATCCGCTTCGGCGAAACCATCAAGGCCTACGACAGAGATCCTTCCCTGAGCGTTTCCTCTCTGAAGATGATTCCGCTGGTATTTGCGGGATGGCTGCGGTATCTGATGGCGGTTGACGATAATGGAACCGCTTTTGATCCCAGCCCGGATCCGCTGCTTTCCACACTGCGGCCGGTTTTCGCCTCCTGCCGCCTCGGTGACATGCCGCAGGATCTTTCCTTCCTGGATGACCTTCTTTCCAATGAGAGCATCTGGGGCATGAACCTCTTCTCCGTCGGCCTTGCCGATCTTGTGAAGGCCTACTTTAAGGAGCTTACCGCCGGTCCTGGCGCGGTGAAGGCTACATTGGAAAAATATCTCGGCTGATCCCGAAAAGCATACCCTGGAAATTATTGGGAGACCGGTCCGTTTTCTTATGGAAACGCCCGGTCTCCTGTTTCTCTTTTTATTTTCTCTTTTTCATTTTCTCTTTTTTCTGAAAACTCCTACAATTTCCCGTCCAAATCCCATCTCTCCCAGCAGACGGTACACCTCTACCGTCCTCTCCGGCGAAATCTCATGCAGAAGATTCTCCATCCGTACTGCCGTCTGGTGTGCCGCGTGGCCTGTTTCCGGTTTTTCATAGTAGTTGGAATACGGGTTCAGAAGCTGTAGGTCCACAAAGGTATCCCCATAAAAATCCAGACATTCCATCCCGTGATCCTCCATCAGGGCAATCAGTCCTTCCCGATTGAAATATCCCGTATGATCCGGATCATCCAGCCAGTATTCCTCCTTCATCTCTCCATCTGCCAGCAGCATCCTCTGGATGTTGGAATAGTTGTTGGCGACCTTGATCACCAGGATCGAATGCTCTGCCATCACTTCCTTCATTCTCTCGACTCCCCTGCCCGCATCCGGCACCATATCAAGCCCCCGGTCCGCATTCACCACATCATAATACTCTCCCCGTGCCGCCATCTGCGGCAGCAGCTTCTCCATATCCCCCTGTTCAAAGCAGGAAAGCAGTTCCGGATGAAAATGCTCCAGCGCATACACGCCGAAATCAATTCCCTTCACCTTCACACCTCTGTCATGAAAATGCTTCAACAGAAAGCCTTCTCCACAGCCGATATCCAGCAGGGAGTATCCTTCCTCCAGATTTTTTCCTGTCTTTTCCAGATTCTCCCGAATCACCAGCTCCCGCTCTTCAATTTTGTTTTTGATGAATGCGAGCTCATTCTCAGGATATTGTTTTGCATACGTCTGCCCTGCATAATTCTGAAAATAATTTTTCTCAAAATTCTTTCCTCTCTCTTCCGGCGTATTCTGCTTCCGAAGCTCATAATATCCGTACCGGTTCAGAAAAACCGGCTTATATATATCCTTTTTCTCCCATTCCTTCGGAGTTTTCATTTCAGGCCATTTTCTTTCCATTTTCCACTCCTCTATTCACTATATGCTTATCACACAGGTGTCATAATTCTTTCTTTTATCATGCAGCATGGTTTTTTGCAGCCGTCCCGGAGCCACCCTCCTGAGGCGTTCCTCCAGCGTCTCCAGATACCGTGGGTTATGATAGATAAAGGTCAGCGGACCATCCTTTCTTCTGCTTTCCAGAATCCTGTCGATCACTTTCTCAAAAACCTCTTCGGAAAAAGGATTAAAAAAGAAAAATACGTCATATTCTCCGTATCCGTCAAAATACACTGCATCTGCCTGCATACAGAAAACTCTTTTCTCAAGCCCCAGAATACGGAAGTTCTTTTCCGCGATTTTCACAAGCTCTTCCTGCAGTTCGATTCCCGCAATTTTTTCAAAGGGAAATTTTGCCGCTTCCTTTGGAACCACACCCTTTCCGCATCCCACATCCAGAAGTCTTCTGCACCGTGAAAAATCCAGAGAAGTGAAAATTTCACGTAGATGTCCCTCATCGGTCTTGCTGTAACCATGATATTTTCCCGCACTTTTCTGATACAGCCCGGTATCCCGCATGGTAAAATCCAGTCCCCGCGGCCTTTCCAGAAAAAGATATTCTCCCAGAAAAATCAGATATCTCTGAAACCGATTGATCAGTCCCTTCCATCTGTCTGACCTCTTCTTTCCGTTCTCCATCTCGTCGCTCCCACCTCTTTTCTCCTTCAACAGCTGCATTATCCGACAAAACCGGCCGGAATTATACTTTTCCGGTTTCCTCATCATGACTGTAAACCATGCATTTCTAAAATAAAAATTCTTTGTGAGAAAAATGTGAGAAATTATTCAGGATTTTATGAGCCTTCCCCTTCTGAGAGAAACAGGAGAACACAGAATATGCAGAATCGGAATAACAAATATCATCAGCAAATATCTTTACAAAATAAAAAAACCCCGAACAAATTCGAGGTTTAAATAAAAAGGCGCAGACCGGATTTGAACCGGTGAATAACGGTGTTGCAGACCGGTGCCTTACCACTTGGCTACTGCGCCATAATACCATATTAATATATATTCTGTCTTTTGTAAAAAATGACTCCAACGGGAATCGAACCCGTGTTACCGCCGTGAAAGGGCGATGTCTTAACCGCTTGACCATGGAGCCGTCTCTCTTTTCCTCCGTGACGCCGGCTCTCCCCTTCCTCACAGAGCTTAACTCCC
>DXHY01000021.1 GCA_019113175.1 Candidatus Eisenbergiella stercoravium
AACGGGGAGAAAGATGGCTGTCGTTAGTCATCTTTTTCTCTTTTTTGAGGATAAATTTCAGGGGCAGGCGTGACTCGCATGAGTCACACCTGCCCCTGTTTGGAACTATCTATTTCCCGACAGCCCCTTCTTTCATGGATGAAAAAAGGACCGGACATCTGCCTTTTAATGTTTTCAGATGTCCGGCTCTTTTTAATTCAAGTATTTTTCTATCTTATTCAGGATATCTTTGGCATTATTAATCAACTGTCTTGTCTCATCTTTACTTGCAATATAAAAATCATCATAATCTGAAGCATTCCTGATCTGCTCTGCCCCGGCTATCTTCTGATAATCTTCCTGCGTAAATGTTCCATCCCCTTTAAATATGAAGTGATAATTGAACTGTTTTAGCCCTCCATTATGAGTAGTTGCTTCTATTTGCTTCATTGCCAGCAGAGCCTTTATGCTTTTTTCGATTGCATAAAAAGCTCTGTTATTCGCAGATTTGTAAGAGCCCCTGTTCAGCAACTCCACAGCATCATCTAACAATTCCTTTGCTCTCTCCAGTCTGACTGCTGCTAATGCATCAAAATATTCCTTATCCATAAATCACTTCTCCCTCTTCTTCTATATTCCTGAAATATGGATACCACTCTTTCTTATCCTGAAATTCCTCATAGGGAAGGCAGACAAAATTTACCACCGAAAAATATTTCATTGCTAATTTTGTTGAAATAGAAGCAATTCCGTCGTTATATTTTTTTACTTCTATTCTGTCGCAATTTGTCAGCAATACAATATCTATATCTGATTCCTGTGAATAATCTCCCCGTGAACAGGACCCATACAGTATAATCTTTATCAGATCCTTTCCCATCAGTTTTTCCGTCAGATCAGGGACTTCTTCCTTTACCCTTTTGATAATCTCATCATTTAAGACTATTTCGTTCATTTTCCACCTCAACCGCAAGCTTTGTAAATCATATGATAAGTATACCCCGCACCTTTTTTTCAGTCAAACGCGTTATACGCGAGAAAATCTCCGTTTGACAGACTTATCCTCCGGTTTCCTACAGCAAAATCTCCTTCTGCAGCGCAAAAGAATAAATGATCTTCTCCTTCACCCGTTTCCGGGTCAGCTGCTCCAGCGCGCGGGCATAATAATCCAGCTGGACGCGGTAACGGTTCACCAGCTCCTCCGCCTGTGTGACGGCGTCGGTTTTGTAGTCGGCTACCACCAGCTCGCCATCCTCTTCAAAATACACGTCGATGATCCCCTGGATCAGCACCGTTTCCTCCCCCGGGAAATCTTCTCCCAGCTCCGAGGCCGGAATTCCCAGTACGAAGGGCTGCTCCTTATGCAGAAGGCCCGCCGCATCCGCCCGGCCCATCCGGGCTGCCAGAGCGCTCTTAAGAAAGGCTTCCAGCCTCCATGGGCTCACCGCCTCCCGGTACTCCGGCAGCAGCCTTCCCTGCTCCCGCATTTCATCCAGAAGGGCTTCCAGCGCTTTCCGGTCCGCGCCGTTTTCGGCAGATTCCGAAACGCGATCCTTCCCCGCGTTTTCTTTCCCCGAGCCGGCCCTCTCCGGGCCGCCCTCTGCCAAACCGCCCCTTCCTGCGTCCTTTCGTGCCATCCAGCTTCCAAAGGGAAACAGCTCCAGCGCCTTATGGTAGGCGCTTCCCCTCGCCGCACCGCCCAATTTGTCTTCGCTCCTGACAAAGCGGGGCAGATAGGGAACCACCTCTTCCTCTTCAAACAGGTGGTAAGCCTCCTCGGCAGCTTCCGCCATCCCCGCCTTCTTCAGTTCCGATACGGTGGTTTTGGTATACAGCCGCTCCAGATTCCGGTGGGGATATCCGCTCTTCAGGCGGACCGAAAGACGGGCCGCCGCGTCTTGGGCCGCCGTTTCCTCTATTTCCCCTGCTCCTGCCGGTTCTGTCTCCAAAAACTGTTTCAGTCCCTGAAGCTGCTGCTCCCGGCTCTGTTCCTTTTCCATCTGCCCTGCAAGGAGCCGGGAAGCATCCACCAGTTCCATCCGCTGTCCGGTCTGCTGCCAGGCGGGCAGAAGCCAGTCCAGGTAGCTGGAAGCGCCGGACCGCCGGAAGAAGGGAAGCAGCCGCTCTGTATCAGCCCCTTCTGTGAGGGTGCCGTCGTCCTTTTCCCGCACTGCCGCCTTTTCCATCTCCTCCTTCAGCTTCTCCGCCCGTTCCGCCTTCAGACCTCCGGTGAGGATCAGCTTCTCCTGAGCGCGGGTCATTGCCACGTACAGCACGCGCAGTTCCTCTCCCAGGCTGTCCCGCTGCAGTTTTCCTGCCATCACGTTCTTTTTCAAGGTTCCCCGCCTCATTCGCAGGACGCTGTCCACATAATCCAGGCCGATTCCAAGGTCCATATCCACAATGACAGGCTTTGCGATGTCCTGCATGTTGAACCGTTTGCCTAGGCCGGAAACGAAACAGACGGGGAATTCCAGCCCCTTGGAACGGTGGATGCTCATGATGCGCACCGTATCCGCATTTTCATCCTGCAGGCTGGCTTCTCCATAGTCGATGTCATATTTTTCCACCTGCTCCATGTAACGGATGAAGTGGAACAGGCCGAAATAACTGGTCTTTTCAAAGCTCTCCGCTTTGGAAAGGAGCATTTCCAGATTGGCACGGCGCTGCTCTCCGCCGGGCAGGGCGGACGCCGTATACAGATAGCCGGTCTGCTCCAGGAATTCCCGGATCAGTTCATGGATGGGCAGGTAAACGGCATAATTCCGAAACCGCTCCAGAAGGGTCAGAAATGCCTGCGCTTTGGCGCACAGCTCTGCTTCCTCCGTTTTTTTCCCTGCCTCCTGCCCTTCCTGCGCGCAGGCGCACAGGCTTTCATACAGCCTGCCCTTTTCCTTCTTCGCCCGGATCAGGGCGATCTCCCGGTCGGAAAAGCCCGCCGCCGGGCTTTTCAGCACGCCGAACAGAGGGATATCCTGGAGCGGGTTGTTCAGCACCCGCAGGAAATTCAGTACGGTCTGCACCTCCGTCGCTGCAAAATATCCGGTTCTTGAAGAAATATATACCGGGATGCCGCAGGTCTCCAGCACCTTCTTAAAGGTCTCGTCCCAACCGGAGGGGGAACGCAGCAGAATCACCATGTCCGAATACCGGGCGGAACGCAGCTGCTTCGTCTCGCTGTCCACCACGGGAAGCCGTCCCACCAGCTCTCGGATACGTCCGGCCACCGCCATGGCCTCCCTCTCCTTTTCTTCCATGCCGTCCTCGCCGGGCACGCAGAGAAGGACCTCCGTGCGGTAGGGATCCTGCGCCGCGCCGCAGGGGTCCGGGAAAACAGCGCCCGGATAGAGGGCCGCATCCGCGTCATAGGCCACGCCGCCCAGATCCTTTCCCATGAGGCAGGAAAAAACCTCGTTCACGCTGTCCGTCACCTGTCTGCGGCTGCGGAAATTCTTCTTCAGATCAATGCGGCGCTCACAGACCGAACCGACCTGCGCCGTCTTTCCCTGCGCCGCGCTCTTCTCCGCTGTACCCGGTTTCTCCGCCGTTTCCAGCCTCCGGTAGCGGTCGAATTTCTCCATGAAAAGCTCCGGCCTGGCCAGGCGGAACTTGTAAATGCTCTGCTTCACGTCGCCCACCATGAACCGGTTGTAACGGCCATCCTCCTCGCCGGAAATGCTCAGGAGCAGATATTCCTGCACCAGGTTGCTGTCCTGGTACTCGTCGATCATGATCTCTTCATAGGTCTCCCGAAGCTGCCTGGCCGTGCGGGTGGCGGAAAGCTTTCCGTCCTCGCGGCAGATGAGAATCTGCAGCGCCAGATGCTCCATATCATGAAAATCCAGGATGCCCCGCTCCCGCTTTTTTTCCGAAAAACGGCGGCAGAAGTCCAGAGTCAGCTCCAGAAGCTCCTTCACAAAAGGCGCGCAGGCGCGCATCCGTTCCTCCTGCGCTTCTGCAGAGGCATAAAAATATTTTTCCTTCAGGCCCGTGAGCAGATCCTTCACCGTACCGCGAAGCTCCTTCGCCCGTTCCCGCTTTTCCTGAGAGACGGCCGCGTCCTTCTTTGCGCTGATCCGTCCGAAGGAAAGGGAAGAAAAGCCCTCATACAGTTCAGAAAAGCCCTCCGCGCGGGAAAGCTCCGCCACCCTTTCCTGATCCTCCAGAAGGGTATCCAGATACATATAAGGCCCATCCGGTTCCCGGCAGAGTGAAAGCGCCTGCTCCAGAAGCTGCTCCGCCTCCGAAAGCTGCATTTTCACATAGCTTTTCAGTTCCTCCACCCAGGGACAGGCGTCCAGCCCGCCCTCCGGCACGTCGTAATCCTTCTGATGCTCCTGAAGCCATTCCTCCGGCCAGGGATAGCTCATGGCGAATTCATACAGAGAAAGGAGCTGCTCCTCCAGCCGTTTGTCGTTTCCCTGCGGCGAAAAATACTCCACGATCTCCTGAAAGCTTCCGGCACAGCTTCCGTCCGTTTCTGAGCCTTTTCCTGTCTCCCGGCCTTCCTCCGCCTCTGACGGCCGACTGCCGTCTCCCGTGGCAGAATCCTCGCCAGAGGACTCTGCACCTCTGACAAAATACTCCTCCAGCATCTCATCCAGCACGTCCCGCTTAAGCAGGCGCACCTCTCCCTCATCCGCCACGCGGAAATCCGGGTCCAGACCGATCTCGTCAAAATGATTGCGGATCAGGTACAGGCAGAAGCTGTCAATGGTGGTGATCTGGGCGTGGTGGATGAGGGTGAGCTGTCTGGTCAGATGGGCGTTCTCCGGATGTTCGTCCACCGCGTCGGACAAAGCCTGGCTGATCCGCTCCCGCATCTGTGCCGCCGCCGCGCTGGTGAAGGTCACCACCAGCAGCCGGTCGATGTCCACCGGATGAACCGGGTCCTTTACCATCTGGATGATCCGCTCCACCAGCACGGCCGTCTTGCCGCTTCCGGCAGCCGCCGACACGAGGATGCTCGCGTTTCTGGCGTCAATGGTTTCCTGCTGTTCCTTCGTAAATGTTACTGGCACGGTTATCCTCCTGTCTGCAGCTCATGGTTTTTTCCGGTTGCATTTCATGCAGCTACATTCCCTGCGGCTTCGCAAGCGCCTCCTCCATCCGTTTCAACGCTTCCTTTTCTTCCAGCTTCTCCAGAGTCCTCCCTTCATAGCCGGGAATCCTACGGTCAAAGCCGCAGACCCGGCTGTAAGGGCAGTACGTGCAGGCGCCGGTTCCGTTTCCTGTCTGGCGGTAGGGATTCAAGGGAATCCTGCCGTCCAGAATCTCGGTGCCGATCTCCCGGATTTTCAGGTTCACATAATCCGAAATGACCCGGAATTCCTCTCCGGAAAGGACGCTGGAACGGGCGCCCAGCCCGCCGTCTTTTTTCCGCTCCACGGGAATCACGTCCGATCTTCCGGTGAAATGGGCGTCAAGCCCCTCGATTACCTGCTCCTCCGAGCGGACCGCCCCCGTCATGCGCAAGCGGCCGAGAAGTTCCTTCTGCACCCGGCTTACCAGTTCCTCTTCGTCCTCATCCGGCTCCTCCTCCACCTCCACGATGGGGTCATGAACCCGGTAGTAGAGCATGGCCGCAGGAACCACCTCGTCCTTCGGATGTTCCTTCTGCTCCAGCTCCACGGCCGCGTTCAGATAGACCACCAGCTGAAGCTGCAGGCCGTAGTACAGGGCCGCCAGGCTGAAATCCCTGCTGCCCGATTTATAATCGATGACCTTCACATAAATCCTGTCCTTTCCGAAGGGACTGTTCTGCCCCGGCTCCCGCCAGGTGTCCACCCGGTCGATCCGGCCTCGTAAGCGCAGCTTTTCCTCCCCGGTGAGGGCGATGTTCACCGCCTCCAGATCCTCCAGGACGGAGAAGGACACCTCAAAATGCTCCGGAGAAAAGGCTCCCTTTTTCAGCTGATACTGCAGGGTGGAAACGGTCCGCTTCAGAATCCGCTTCATCCGGGTGATCAGATAGCGGTTTCTGGCGCTGTCAAAGAGGACGGCGCTGCCGTAGGAAGCTGCAAAAGCCTCTACCGCCTCCTCCACCAGCATTTCTCCCACTTCCTTCGGGAAATCGAACCAGGTATAGCCCTTCTCCTTCAGCCGGTCTCCGAAGATCTCCAGCACCCCGTGGAAGAGATTTCCCATGTCCACCGCCTCAAAGCTGTAGTCCTCCCGTTCCTTCAGATACAGACCGTACTGCAGAAAATGAGCGTAGGCGCAGGACGCATACTGCTCCAGACGGCTGACGCTTCCCAGAAGGGTGCTTCCAAACAGGGCCAGGGCCGCCGCCTTGCCGAGAGGCTGCTCCTTATAAGTATAGAAGGCGGCGCGCACCATTTGGTTCGTCCACTCCGCCGTCTCCTCAGAAACCGCATAAACCTGATACAGCTTTCCGAACTGTTTTTCCTCCTCACTTCCCCGGCTCAGTCTTGCGTCCGCATAATGACGGAGTCCCTGCACCAGCATGGCCCGGCCGTCCTTTAAGGACTGCACCTGATCGATCTCCGCTGCTTCCTCCGGGTGCCGGACGGCGAGGGAGGGAAACAGCTTTTTCACCATGGAAAAAAGATAGGAAGGGCGCAGGGCCTTCCCCTCCCCGTTCATCCTGGCGCAGGAAAGGAACAGATGATCCGAAGGCTTCGTCAGATTCATGTACAGATAAAGGCACTGCATATACATCTGCTGTCTGGGCGTGGGCGCCAGTTCCAGTCCGCTCCCCTGCAGAAATTCCCGGTCCACATCCGACAGCAGGCCGCCGCTCTGCGCCGCCCTCGGAATATATCCGTCGTTGACGCCGATGAAAAACAGGGCCTTCACCTGAGTCAGCCTGGTCCGTTCCATGTCCCCGGCCACCACCCGGTCCACGTTCTGGGGGATGGTTCCCACCTGAATCTCCGAGAGTCCGGCCTCCAGAATCTGATAGAACTCTTCCATTTTTACCGGCTCTTCTCCGAGAAGCTCCATGATCTGATCCAGAAGGTCCATCACCAGCCGGTAAATCTGGCTGTATTCCATGGCGCGCACCGCATCCTGCTTTTCCTGAAAACGGTTCTCGTATTCCTTCAGCTTCTGCTGCACCCGGTTTTCCTCAATGAAGGCATAAAGAGCCCGCACCAGCTCCTCCACCTTCGTAAAACGTCCCATCAGCGGGGAAAGCTGTCCCATGAACCGCTCCCGCACCCCGTTCAGACGCTCCAGCTTTTCCACCGCATCCTCCATGTCCTGGGTTCTGGCGGAGAAAATATCGCTCCATTTTTTCTTTCCCCTGATGCCGCAGGCCAGCACATAGTTTTCCAGCTCATCCACTTCCTCCCTGGAAAAATCGGCGAGTCCGCTTCTGAGATAATGAAACACCGTCTCATAGCTGAAATTCTGCGCCACGATCTGCAGGGCGCTTTTGATGTATTCCAGAAAAGGATTCAGAACGATCCCGCGGGTCCGGTCCAGATAAAGAGGGATGTCATAGAGGGCTGCCAGGGTTTCCAGATCGTTCGCATAAGCGGACAGATCCCCTGCGATCACCGCCACATCCCGGTAGCAGCCGCCGGTTCGGCGCAGATATTCCCGGATGGCGATGCAGACCTGCCGCACCTCCTCCCTCTGGCTGGACGCTTCAAAAAGGGTGACTGACTTTTCCGCATCCGTTCCCGGCCAGGGACGTAAGGGATAACGCAGCAGGTGCTCCTCCAGCCAGGAAAGCGGAGCATTTTCTTTCAGACGGTACACCGGCCTTTCAGAAAAAATCACATCCTCTTCCCGCTCCACACCGGCTTCCGCAGCGATTTTCGTCAGGGATACCACCGTTTTTTTACTCAAATGGAACAGGTTTTCTTCCTCGCCCGCATCCTCAAAGCTTTCCCTCCCGTCCGCCGGCACGGTCACGATGACCTCCTGCGCCTGCTCCATCAGCACCCGAAGTACCCGCTTCTGCACCGGCGTGAAATCCACGAAGCCGTCCACCGCCACAACCGCTCCCCGCACCAGCCGGGACTGGGGCAGGCGCTCCGCCAGAAGCCCCAGGGTTTCCTCTGCGGTCACATAGCCCTTTTCCATGTACTCCCGGAAGCCCTGATAGAGCACACCCAGATCCTTCAGCTTGTGATACAGCCCGCCCCGTCCGCTGGCATATTCCGTCAGCGTCTCCAGCTCCTTCGGCCCGATCCCGTACTGCATGAACTCCGACAGTACAGACTTCACCTCATGGACATAGCCCGTCTTATTCAGACTCGGCCCGATCACCGTGGTTTTCTCCTTCAGTCCTCCCGCTATCCTGCGGATTACCAGGCTCTTTCCCGTGTCATCCAGCACCGTCCTGGCATCCTCGCCCACCTCTTCAAAGACCCTGTGGGCCAGACGCGAAAAGGAAAGCGCGTCGATGTTCATGATCCCCTTTCTGGGATGCAGCCGCACCAGCTCCGCCTGGGTCTGCATGCTGAACTGATCCGGCACGATGAGGAAAAAATTCTGCTCCGGATGCTTCATGGAACGCTCTATGATCTCACGGTACAGCGCCGTGCTCTTTCCTGCGCCTGACGCGCCGATGTAAAAACGCAGTGACACTTTTGTTCCTCTCTTTCCCGCCGCAGGCGACATTCAAGTCGTCCCCGCCGGGCCGACCTCCTGATTTCAGTGTGAAGTCCGCTCTGTCTTCATCACATAATTATATAATAATCGTTTAAAAAGATCATCTACATTTTAGACATATGGAACGGTTCGCAGACGGAACAGGGACAGGCGGAACAAAAGCCTAAATTACAGACAGACACTCCGCTTCCTGCAAAAAATGCTTCAGATATTCTGACGCCCCTTTTTCCGACATTCCAAAGTATCTTTCCAGTTTTTTCTGTATCTGCTCCCGGCTGCTTCCGTTCTCCAGATTATCCAGAATCATCGCCCGGATTCCTTCTTCTCTTCCTTCTTCCCTCCCTTCCTCGCGTCCTTCTTCTACTCCATCCATAAAAAAGCTACCCATTTCTTCATACATATTGTATTCCCCTTTCTCGTTCCGATAGTCCTCCGCCTTTTCCAAAAGCTTTCTGTTGTCCGTCATCACCGCAATCGCTTCCAGCGTGTCCCTGTCCAGTTTTCGGTAGGCTTCCTGTTCCCTGATCAACTTCCGCATTTCCTTGCGGTCCTTCCGAAAGGGAAGCACTGCAAGCAGTTCTCTCAGAGAAGTCCGAAATGCTCCATAATCCATCGACTCATCCGCCCGAATCAGGATCATCGGATAGTCACAGAATAATTTGCGAAAAGCATCCTCTTTATCAAATCGCATCATGTCGCTCAGATACAGGGGACCGTCCCAGGGATCTGTTCCGTGGTACAGACATACAGTATAAACCGGGATCAGCCGATCTGTGCTCCGTATCCGTCCGAGTCGTTCTGAGGCATTCCGATAGTCCTCCGCCTTCTCATTCTTCTTCTGAAGCGCCCTCGCCTGGCGCGAGTATTCCTGCGCATCATAGTTCATGCAGCGAAGCGGCATTCCGTAATCCACCGTCTCCTGCGCTTCCAGTGCTACCAGCCGCAGAATGCTCCCTCCGTTTCTGACCCGACGGATAATATCCCTGGTACGACCACGATAGTGTATGCTCCGCCCCTTCCCTTCCTTTTCGGTATAATGCTCCGACGCGTCCTCAAGCTGTCCCGGATCAATCGCCTGAATACCGCCGAATACGGCGCCGTTCATCAGGTCGGCAAACCTGGCATTGTCCTCCAGATAACGCAGAATGGCATCATTCTTTTCACCCATTTTCTACAGCCTCCCTTTCCCGGCAGGCATGCAGAAACTGCCCCTGCCGTTTTCCTTTTTTCTGTTGTTTTCCAACCTCTGTGTAAATACGGCAGACTCGCCAAAAGAATAACGCAGATCGTCAGATTTGTTGTTGATGAGATTATCATAAAACAAAGGGAAGTGAAATGTCAACTGATTTCTGTAACACTGAAAAAGAGCCGTTTGATTTTGGAACGGTACAGCTCCAGCCCTCCGCCACGGGCTATTTTCATACCGTTCCGCTTTCCTCCGCAATCTGCTGGCATTTGATATAATACCCCTGATTCAGCCTGCTGTATCCCAGACTGACACGAGCAGTATATGTCTCCTTTCCGTTCAGCCGGAAGGTCACAGGATTCTCCCCGGCCAGAAACTCCAGCCTGTCCCCGCTTGAAGCGCAGTATTTCTCAATTGCTGTCCGAATTACCGCAGCATCTATTTTTCCGGAATCTTTTCCAAAGGGAAACGTGTACTCCGCATCCAGTTCCACGCTAAATCCTTTTCTCACAAACTTTTTCCAAAACCACTTTTTCAGCCATTCAGTCCGATTTTCCATCCGTCTTCCCCCTTTTTATCCGTTAAAAGGCAAGCCTTCATTCCATCCGTTTTTCTCCTGTCCTGTGGTCTTCCTCACCGCAGGAATCCCCTCAGCAGCTTTCCGATGAACGCGTCCGCAATGTCATAGACGGAAAGGCCGGCATACTTCACGCCAGCCTGTTTCATCGCCTCCCGCTGCTTTTCGGTGACGGCCGTGTAGGGATAGATGCCGAACAAAAACGGGAAAAAGGCATAGAGAAATCCCTGTCTGTCAGCCGCCGTCATCTGAGGAAAAAATTTTTCCAGACAGGCCGACACGGCCTGCATGGAGCCGCCGTACGCCGTTTTGAAGGCCGCCAGATTTTCTATCCTGCTGTTGTCTTCCACATCGTACAGGTTCATGGACATCAGCTTCAGCAGGCGCTCCCGCCTTTCCAGCGTATGGGCCAGCCCGGCGGAAAATTCTTCCGCGGACAGCGTATCGGACCCGTCGTGCAGATGCTCCAGATCACAAATCCAGCTTTCATATTCCCGCTGCATCAGGGCCAGAAAAATTTCCTCTTTGGTCTGAAAATAATTGTAGATCGAAGTGCGGGTGAAGGACGTCTGCCGTCCGATCTCCTTCAGGGTGATCTCCCGGAAGCTCATGGTCTCATAAAGCGCGGCACAGGCGTTTATGATCTCGTCCTTCCTCGCGTTTGTCAGCTCTTCAGAACCCTTTGGCACAGCTCTCACTCCTTTGTAAGGACATTATATCTGTGTTTTGAGGCTGCGTCAAACCATCTCCTGTATTTAGCCGGCAGGAAGATCCCGGAAGCCGACGATCTGTTGTATCCAGCCGCCTGCGCCGCCCGTTCCTGCCAGGTCCCCGTTCTCTCCGGGGAAGGCGGCAGACGGCACAAGGCTGTTACTCTCAATGAAACGGCAGAGCATGAAAGCCGCCCGGGCGCGGGTGACGATGCCTGCCGGGTTAAGAACCGCGCTGCTTCCGCCGTTCATCATGCCTCTGTCCGCCGCCCATCTGACCGACTCCTTTGCCCATTCGGTCACCTCCCCGGCATCGGCATAGCCGGAAAGATCATCCGCCGCGGTCAGATCGTATCCTCTGTAGTTCGCATAGTTGCGGAACATAACCGCAAGCTGCTCAAGGCTGACCGGATCTGCCGGGTGCCAGGTCTGATCCGCGTAGCCTGCCACAATCCCCTTCTGGTGCGCCCAAAGCGCCGCATCATAATACCATGCTGTGGCCGGGCTGTTCTCCACATCGGTAAAGGGACTGTCTCCTTCCACCTCCGGGCTCCCGGCCAGGCGGAAGAAAATCAGGGCGGTCTGAGCCCGGGTAATGGGCGTATCCGGGCTGAAGGTGAAGGCACCGGTTCCGTCCATCAGGCCGTTCTGCCAGACAAACATCACCTCGTTATAGAACCGGTCGTCCTTTAACACATCGGTAAAGGGACCGTCCGTTTCCTGCCGGATACTGATACCGCCGGACAGGGAACCGGAATCCTTCTCATCCGTTTTCTCATCTGCGGTATGGCCGCCGTCCGTGCTGCTGTCTCCGCCAGCATCGGAGGCAAACACCGCTCTGACAATCACATTTTCGGCAGGCATGGTAAAGGCGTTATTGTCGATGGTGATATTACCGGAAACAGCTTCCCACCGTTCCAGGTGATAACCGCCGCCGGCGGAGGCGGTCAGGGTAATCGTCGTTCCCGCCACAGCAGCGGCTGCAGATGCAGACGCGGTGCCGTTTCCGACAGTTTCCACTGTCACGGTGTATTGCCGGGGGCGACCGTCAGAGTTGCGGCGTTGCTGGTAACGCTGTTGCCGTCCGCGCCCTTCACGGTACAACGGTATTGATTGCCATCCATATCCATTGTGACGGCCTGGATCATGTAGCTGCTGCCGGTTGCGCCGTCAATGTCCACCCATGTGGTTCCGTCGTCCCTACTTATCTGCCATTGCCAGGTCAAACCTTTATTGGCAGCATCGGCAGGCTCCACCGTGGCTGTCAGGGTATCGCTGTCGGTTTCCTGCAAGGTCAGGCTTGTCTTGTCCAGTTTCACGCCGGTAACAGGAATAACCACCGGTTTATCAATGCTCAAAGTAAATTCCCTGCTGTCAGAACCATAATCGTTAGCTGCTTCCACAGTGAACGTACTTCCCCCTTCTGCCGTAGGTGTGCCGGAAATCACACCGGTACCTGCGTCCAGGCTTAAGCCTTCCGGCAGGAAACCGCTGGTGACGCTCCATGTGATCGGAGCCGTACCCTCTGCCAAAAGAGTTGTGCTGTACGCTGCCTCTGCAGTGCCGTTTGGCAGGCTTGCTGTTGTAATTGTCGGCGTATACTTCACACTGTCGCCTAAACTGTTCTTTATCCCTTCGTCCAGTGTGCCGCCATCCACGATCACATTGTGGCCATTGGCGTTCAGGCTTGCCCCTTTATCCAATGTCAGGCTCTCACCCTCGCCAATGATCAGATCCTCCTGTAAGCTGGCATTACCGTATACAGTGCCGGTACTTCCGTTAAAGACGATTCCCACACCGTTAGTGGGAACGGGATCATCCTCATTGATGCCGGCAGCTATCCCACCTCTGGCTCGGACGATAGTGCTATCGTTGACGTTCAGAGAAGGACTCCCTATTGGAAATAGAATTCCTTTACGCCCGCTGGCAGTCAGGCTGCCTCCATCCACAGACAAAGATCCGGTGGAACTTTCACCAGCCTGCACCAAAACTCCCTCACTATAGGAGCCACTAGCCTTCACTGCAGTGCCCTCAATAGCCAATGCCGCACTGCTAATGGTACTTACTGCCCTAAGCCCATTCGAACTACCGCTGGCAGTCAGGCTGCCTCCTCCGCTGATGGTCACGGATACCTCTCCCCCGTTTGACAACGCATAAATCCCTATACTTCCGGAAACCACATTGTTCCCTGTGACCTGAATGTTCAGGGATACAGCGCCTGATCTGCTGTACGCCCAAATGCCTGCGCCGACATTGTTGTAGGTAAAATCGTACTGTCCTGCAATGTTCGCATTGTTCAGCGTCAGGGTATTGGTGTCTGCGTTAAAGGCTATATTATAATTGCCTGCATCGGAAGCCATCAGATTGCCATTCCCGTCTGTTGTCCAGTAGCCGCTGTCTGTGATGAGGGTATTTCCGATCCAGAGAATATCATAGGCAATTCTCGGGGTGACCGCCCGGGCCGGCGCCGCTTTTGCCTGTGTGTCCAGCTGGCTCTCCACTCCTTTACAGGCGGTCAGATCTACTCCCCCGGCGCCGCACACCGGGCAGTCCCCATTGATGTTGTCCCCGGTACACAGTTCTGTGCAGATACACTCAGCCTCCGGCCCGGTTTCCTCCTCGCTCCCGCCGTCCTGGGGATTGCAAATCCTGCAGACATATGCACAGGGTGTCCCGTCCTCAGCCGGAGCATAACCGCATGCCTCGTCATGTTCATGCCCGCAGTCCGGAACTTTTGTGATACACCCGCTTTCTTCGCTGCATACATGGGTGCAGGCCGTCGGTTCAACGGCTTCTGCCGGTTCCTCCGCCTCCGGCAGGGCGGCGGTATTCTCCGACACGCTTTGGACCGGGTAACACTCCGGGCCGTGTTCATGGACGCAGCTCGTCACAAGGGTATAGCAGGCCTCGTCATGTTCATGAGTGCAGGGACTTCCCTCGCTGCCCCCGGTGTAGCCGCAAGCTTCGTCATGGCTCGGGTGATGTTCGCACAGGCCGCTCTCTGCTGGTGACGGGTCTCTGTCCGGCTTTCCATCGGCAAAGGCCGTGGCCGGGAGCAGCGTAACCAGCAGACACAGGCACATAAATGCTGCTGTCAGTCGTTTTCGCATGATGTTTCCTCCTTGGTTTCTGGGGTTAAGGTGTTCCTGCAGGAGCGTCCTTTTTTCCTTCTCCGTTTCCCGTTATTGCATACCCCCAGCAGAGAGCCGGGGAATTGATGGTAGTGGCGGCAGGAGCCGCAGTCAATGCCGGCCGGGTCGTCGTCCACCATTTCGGCGTGAGGGCAGGCGTCTTCGATGGTTAAAAGAATGGGACGGCCCGCCGGAGTACAGCCCGGCTGTTCACAGTAATCCCTGTAGTCCTCTGCATATCGCTTCAGATGGTCGTCCCAATAGACGGGAACTTCAATTACCTCCCCCTCAAACTCATACCGGTTGACCTTCTCCATCCTGATCCCCTCCTTTCATCCGCAATGCGGACTGAACACCGGGCTTAATCGCGCAAAAAGGACGCGCTGCGTCCACGGAATAACCGTAGACACAGCGCGTCCTCTGAAACAGTGCCGTACTATTAAAATTGTGTGCAGAAAAAAGGACAGACTTATCTTATCTGTCTGTCTGACTGTCTGATTATGCGGGATACATCCCATCTGTCAAGGCTTATTTTACAATTTTTCATCTTTACCTCCATGCCGAAGCACTGCTGAGGCCCGCACGCCGAACCTCCAGTTCGGCGCTGCAATAACGGGATTTG
This sequence comes from Candidatus Eisenbergiella stercoravium, assembly GCA_019113175.1. Lineage (GTDB taxonomy): Bacteria > Bacillota > Clostridia > Lachnospirales > Lachnospiraceae > Eisenbergiella > Eisenbergiella stercoravium. Next base: position 14,792 of record DXHY01000021.1, read on the forward strand.
CGACAATTCGGCGCAAATCCTGATTGAAAAATAAACCATCGGGCTTATTTTTCAACCTTTCTTCCTGCATTTCTGCGGCAGGCTCCGCCGCCATTCCGGGCGGTGCTTTCGCGACCACATTTACATTATACAGGAAAAAAAAGAGAAATACCATCACCCATTTTGACCCCTGAAACGGGTGAGCCCCACAGCCCGTTCCGGGCGCCTCTCCCCCGGAAAAGCATACTCCTGTCCAGGGACTTTCCGGTTCTGTGCATTCCGTTTCCACATGGTCCCGGAGATGTGGGATTGACCGTATTTGCCGATATTTTCAGGGATTCCGCAATCCCCGGGCCGTCCGGCCGCAGGCTGCGGGCATGACAGGCGCAAACGCCGCAGCCGTTCCCCCGCAGGCCGCATCATGGCCTGTATTGAGGCTGTAAACTCTACGGCATACGGAAGAGAAATGGTGGACCATGCCAATGGCCCTTATCAAAAATCATCCGGCCGCTTTGATTGGATCACCGCTTCCGGCGTGGCGGAGAAAGCGGCATTCACAGCACGCCAGAGGAAGGAACTTCATTTCTCAATCCTCTTCTTCCCCATCCGCAGCACCGCCGTCCGTCTGCCCCAGCTTCGGCTCCTGAATGCGTCCGACGATCACCATTGCCGCCAGGAAAAGAGCGAGCATGAACACAAAGGGCAGCCTGCGGTCCAGGCTGGACAGCCACCCCGCAAGGTAGCCAAAAGGAGAAGAAAACGCAATGGTAGAGGCCATAATCAGAGCGTTGATCCTCGCCCGCTCCTGCGGATTGATATTCAGCTGGATCAGCGCGTCCTTGCGCGGAGCCACCAGCGCGCCTCCCGCGGCCCATACGAACACATAAAGAATAACGAGGCCAAGGCTGCCGGCAGGAATCAGAATCAGCAGGGTTACCGCGCAGGCGTACAGAATCAGCCCGCACCACAAAGGAAGCCGAAATTTCACGCTGTTCATCCGGGGCTGGATTCCCACCATGAAAACCAGCATCACCGCCGCGTTCAGGATCGGGAACACCGCAAGATACTGATCAGAGATTCCAAGCCTCTGCGTCACATACAGGCTGAAGAAATTTGTGCTGATCATATTTGTAATATACAGGATCACCGATACGGCGACCGCCTTCATGATTCCCCTGTTCTTCAGCACTCTGGGAATCAGCTGCCGGTATTCCCCAAGCATGCGGGAAACGGAAACATTTTTCGTCTCGGCCCTGCGGATCTTACCCTGCCTGGTTTCCCGGCAGAACCGGAAGGTGATCAGCGTTTTTGCCATCATGGTCAGAGCGAAAATAAAATACAGCACCCGGAGAACCGGAACCACCGAATAGGAATTGATGAACAGCCCGGAAAGGGGCGCGAAAAAGATGGCGACCATGCCCCCGATATTCACCCAGGTATACAGTCCGACCAGATCCTTCGGTTCCGCATCTTCGATCAGCAGACAGTACCATGCCGTCTGGTTGATCTGCTCAAAGCAGTTCAGAATGGCTGCCAGCAGAAAAAGCCAGAAATTATGAGAAACGGACCACACCAGACAGGCCATTGCCCATCCGAAGAAATCTCCCATCATGGTGGTGAATTTCCGGCCAAGCTTGTCCGTCAGAATCCCGCCGAAGAAGGAAAAAAACACCTGCACAACCATGGAAACGGAAAGAATCGTCCCGATCTGAACGTCCGTGATCCCCTGCGTATACATATACAGCGTGGCAAATGGCGCAATCAGGTTGTACGGAATCCCCCACAGAGGCTCAATCAGCACCAGCGTCCGCGGATTTCCCCCATTGCGCGCAAGGACCTCCACAAGGGGATGCTTTCTCAGTCTTTTCATTGTGTACTTAATATTCATGTTTCTTCCTACCCTCAGTCAATCGTTATAGTCAAGGGAAATTCTATCACATTCCCGTGCCGATTTCTATCCGCTTTTTTCAGGTTCTTCCAGACGCTACAACAGGGTAAATTGATTTTTATGAAATTCAATCAGTCCCTCCTTGCGCATCTTCCCCAGCTCATTGGACATGGCGCTGCGGTCAACCGACAGAAAATCCGCAAGCTGCTGACGGTTGAAGGGAATGGAGAAGGAAGCGCTTCTGCTGCGCTGCGCTTCATCGGAGAGATAGGAAAGCAGCTTCTCCCGTGTCGTCCGATTGGAAATGTGGCCGAGTTTGGACACCAGCTTCCTGTTCTTTTCGGAGATTGCGAAAAAAAGATTTTTTACGGTCAGGGAATGGAATTTACAGGCAGAAGGGCATACCGTGAGAATCCGCTGAATATCGAAAAACAGAACGGCGCTGTCCTCAACCGCAACCACGTCGTTTAACAGCGCGCCGCTTTCGGGCGACGCATACGCCTCGCCGAACATTTCCCCCACCGCAACGTCTCCCAAAATGGCACGGTTTCCCCAGTAATCGTCCTTCTGGATATGCAGACAGCCCTCGACCAGTACCGTCAGGCTGCGAACATACTCTCCCGCCCGGTAAACATAGTCGCCCTTTTTATATTGACGAAGCGCCGCGCCCAGGCAGTCCAGCATGGTCCCGATCTCTTCTTCGCCCACACCGGCAAACAATTTCGTATTTTTCAGCACATCCGTATATTTTTCCACAAAAGCCTCCTTATTGTTGCAATTCCAACATACTCGTTATGATTATCGTATTATAGTATGTCCATACAGTCAAGGAGGTCTGATTATGATGGATAAAAAAGAAGAGACTGACGGACAGCCCCTTCTTTTTCTTTATATTAAAATACTCAGATCTCTACGAGCTCATACTCCCGTGATCCAAAGCCAAGCTCAGCCGCAGCCTCAATGGTATGGATGCCGTTGCGGCTGTTCACCCGTTCCATGAAATGCTCCCGTCCCGGATCGTCGGAGCCGGTAATCAGATCCATGCAGGCCTGGTCGATGGCCACCGGATCGAGGGAAGCCAGCATGCCGATATCCTTCATGCAGGGATCCTCTGCCACCACGCAGCAGTCACAGTCCACCGAAAGATTCTTCATCACGTTGATGAAGGCGATTTTTCCCTGGAAATGTTCCACCACGCTCATGGCGGCGTCAGCCATTGCTTCCGGGAATTCCACGCTGCCCGCGTGCTGCTTCCAGGTTTCAAAACGGTCGTCCGTCTTTCCCGCCGAATGGATCAGCGCCTTGCCCGCGCGGCTGGCGCAGCCGATGGCAAGCTGCTTGAGCGCTCCGCCGTAGCCGCCCATGGGATGTCCCTTGAAATGGGCGAGGACGAGCATGGAATCATAATTCAGAATATTTTTCCCCAGATGGTTTTCCTTCAGAATCTTTCCGTTCGGGATGGGCCAGACGATGTCCGGGCCTTCCGCGTCCATGATGTCCACGTCAAAATGCTGCGTCCATCCATGCTCTTCCATCAGCTTCATGTGAGCTTCCGTATGGTCGCGCACGCCGCCTGCCGCATCGCCGTATGCGGTGTTGCATTCCACAATGGTACCATTCACTTCCTCTACCATGGGCTTCCAGAACTCCGGACGCAGAAAATTCTGATTTCCCTTTTCTCCGGAATGAACCTTGACCGCCACTTTTCCGGGCAGTTCCACGCCCAGTCTGTGATACAGCTCAACCACCTTTTCCGGCGTAATTTCACGGGTAAAATAAACCTTTGCCTTCATTGCCGTCTCCTCTCCTTCCTTCTTTTACAAATCTCTTCAAAGCGGCTCCTGACCGGTTTTGCTCCGGGCAGCCGCAATATTCTGACACGATGTCATCATCCAAACTATAACATTATTCTGACACTGCGTCAATATATTTCCTCCACGGCCGTTTTCCGGAGGCCGGGCCTCAGCCGCATCCACCTTTTGCTTCATTTAAGGGAAAATAAAGAAAACCTTCATAATTTTTATGGCAATTTTTGAATTCAGACATATTCCGGACACATTTTCCGTGTATCATAAATGACAGATAGATGAACAAACAACATCTATCGTTACACTATCTCCCCCCTCATAAGACAAAAGGGCCTCCGCACTGTGCGGGGGCCTTTGTCTGTCCGGCTATTCCCGATTATCCAACGGCTTCCACTCCGGATTGGGAGACGGGAACGCAGCTTCAACGTCCCTCTGCCAGCCGTGAAGCATGAGAAGGAGCTTCGCCGCAAGCTCCGGTTTTTCCTCTGCCAGATTCCGGGTTTCTCCAAAATCCGTTTCCAGATCGTACAACCGCAGGCTGTGGTCTTCCAGAGACTCGATCAGCTTGTACCGTCCCAGCCGCACGGAAGATCCCGGCACTCCGCCCTGGTTTCCATAATGCGGATAATGCCAGAATAAAGGATGCTCCGGCATGGCTTCTCCGCGCAGAAGCGGAACAATGCTTCTTCCGTCACAATGCTGTTCCTTTCTTTCCGGAAGGCCCGCAAGCTCCAGGAAGGTCGGGTAAAAATCGGTGGTGGTCACAGGCACGTCGCATCGGGTTCCCGGCTTTATCCTGCCGGGGAAACGGATCAGCAGCGGCACCCGGATTCCGCCTTCTTCCATCCAGCCCTTTCCTTCCCTTGCCGGAAGATTGCAGGTAGGCGAGCCCTCGCTGGTGGAAAGTCCGCCGTTGTCTGAGGTGAAAATCACCACCGTATTTTCGGCCTGACCGCTCTCCTCAAGCGCATGCAGAAGCCTTCCGATGTTCCAGTCCAGATTCCAGATCATGGCAGCATAGTCCGGATCCGACTGAAGGACGCGGCGCATCACCCTTTTTCCCGCCTTGTCCTCCGTGTGCATCAGCTCTCCTTCCACCAGCGCGGTTTCCTGATCCAGCCCCAGCTCCCTCGCTTTTCTTACAAACCGCTCCCGATCCTCCGGCTTCACCTGGATGGGCTCATGCACCGCATAGTGGCATAGATTCAGGAAAAAGGGCTTTTCCCCGTCATGAGAACGGATGAGCCGGATGGCCTCATCTGTAATGCGGTCCGTCAGGTATTCTCCATCCGGGCCTTCCGGAAGGGTTTCGATTCCATAGGGTGCGAAATACCCCTGATGCGGGTGGCCCCAGGAGCAGCCTCCGATGTTGACATCGAAGCCCTCCTTATCCGGATAATACGCTTCTCCTCCCAGATGCCATTTTCCCACATGCCATGCCGCATAGCCGCCGTCGCGCAGCGCCTGCGCCACCGTATATTCCCCCTCCGGAATATGCTTCACATACGGCGCGTCGATCACCCGGCCCCGAAGCGGATGGCAGGTTCCATCCATATCGATCCAGTCCGTCAGCCCCAGCCTTGCAGGATATTTTCCGGTCAGAAAGCTGGCCCTGGAAGGGGAACAAACCGGACAGGAGGCATAGGCATTCGTGAAGCTCATCCCCTCCCTGGAAAGCCTGTCGATATTCGGCGTCTCATAAAAGGTGCTTCCCGTACAGGCCAGATCCTTCCAGCCCATATCATCCAGCAGAATAAATAAAATGTTCGGTTTTTTCATCAGATTTCCTCCTTGATTTTCAGATCAGTATACACCGGTAAAGGAAAGTGTGGAATCCACTCCGGAATCCGCATTTCGGTCTTACGCTCATCTTATCCGCCTTCGGGAATGCAGTCAATCCCTTTTCGTTCCTTTACCTGCCGGTTACAGACCAGGCAGATCAGAATCTTTTTTTCTTTTTTAAAGAATTCCTTCAGAAATTTTATAGGTTTTTTGGAAATCGGACACATTCCTGACACATTTTCCCTGTATCATAAATGACAGATAGATGAACAACACCTATTGTTACACTATCTCCCCCCTCATAAGACAGAAAAACCTCCGCTTCTGCGGAGGTTTTTCTGTCTTGCAGCTTTCGCCTGAACCTCCTCGCTCAGATCAGTTCAACCGGCGCGTAAATTTCCACTCGTCCGGCTCTCTTTCCCGCCGGTCCCAACTGTCCCGCTCCGGTGACCGCCTGTCTCACGCCGTCCAGATCTGCATCTGCATATCGGGCAAACCATCCTTCCAGACGTTTTCGCAAATCAAGAATCACCTCTTCGTATCGCTCCTGCCCATACAGGTTATTCTCTTCCTGCGGATCCTCCTTCAGATCATAAAGTTCATTTTTCCCATATGGATACCGGTGAACATACTTCCATTCTTTCGTTCGTATCATCCGTACCGGTCCATACTCATCATAGACCACAATTCCCTTATTTGTCTTCTCTGTTTCACCGCTCTCTGTTCCACACAGAATATCCGCAAAGCTATGGCCGCACAAATCTCCGGCGCTGCTGTAATCGATTCCGGCAAGGCTCATCAGCGTCGGAAACAGATCATAGGCACTGATCAGTTCCTCACAGACGCTTCCTTCCCGTATATGTCCGGGCCAGGTGACGAGAAACGGCACTTTTACTGCCGTATCATACATATTCATCGGGAAAGTTCCGTTTCCCTTTCCCCATATCCCGTGCTGCCCCATGCTCATGCCATTGTCCGCCGCAAAGATAAGAAGCACATCCTGTGCTCTACCGGATCCTTCCAGCCGGTCTAAAATACGCCCCACCTGTTCATCCATCGCGCTGATCGCCGCAAAATAGCCGATCAGATTTTCTCTTCTTTTCTTCGTTCCATACACCGGTCCGGTCGTCATATCAGGATGATCCGGAATATCCGGAATGCTCTCAAAGGCACAGTCCCTGTAATAATCGATCCATTTTTTCGGATGCTGCCCCTCTCCCCATGGAGAATGCGGCGCCGTATAATGTACGGACAGATAGAACGGGTCGTCCTTTTCCAGGAATTCATCCAGCCATTCCAGCGCCTTATCCGTGATCAGTTCCGTCACATATTTCCCGTGTTGTACCTGTATCTGACCGTCTTCGACAATATCCGGATGGTAATAACAGCAGCCTCCCAGTCCCAGCGTATACCATCTGGAAAAGCCATGCTGCATTCTCACGCTGTCCCCCAGATGCCATTTACCTGCAAGCGCGCACTGATAACCATTCTTTGCCAAAAGATCCGTGTAGGCGATTTGTTCATCCAGATAGCCAATGGGCTTCTCTTCCATGTCATATCCGGTTCCATAAGGATTCTCCCTGCCCTGTTCGGCAAACTTTTCTCTGTCCACGTTTCCGCTTCTAATCCAGTCATGTACTCCATGAGAGGACGGCATTTTTCCGGTCAGCAGCGACGCCCTCGCCGGCGAACAGACAGGAGAGGCGCAGAAAAAATTTTCAAACCTCATTCCATTCGAGGCGATTCGATCCAGGTTCGGTGTGTAAAGTTCCGGTGTTCCTGCACAATGCATGGCCCATGCTCCCTGGTCGTCCGTAAGGATAAAAATGATATCTGGTTTTTTCTCCATTTTCACAGTTTCCTCCATACCGGAGCATTCCCCGCTCCATTTTATCAGGAAAGGCGGGAATACACCTTCCCGCCTTTCCTTCACACTTCAGCACAGTTGTTTCTTTTACTGCGCAGACTGTGTCTGATAGACCTCTGTCACGGAATCGATGATCTCCTGTCCTCCCTGCGCTCTCCACTCTTCACTCAGCTTTTGTGCGCCTTCCTCAATGCCGATCTTTCCCTGCAGCATATCGGAGAAATACTGTGTAAACACATCTCCGGCCACAGAAGCATTCTCAATTTCCACCGCAGTTTTCTGTTTAATCAGATTCGGTATCTGACACTCAGAGGCCAGTTCCACCGTCTCCAGAGCCCTTTCTCTGTTCGGCTCAGTATCCGGCAGATATCCGCTCTCCAGCGGCCAGTAGAAGGATCCCCATGCCAGCGCATGTGCCCATCCGTCAGGTGAAAAGGCGTCTTTGGCTCTCTCTTCTTCATTAAACACTACCGTATCGCCATCCATCGTATAATGGATTCCCTCGATTCCAAGTCTGAGCAGATTATTTCCTTCCTCGGAAACCATGAAATTCAGGAATTCCGCCGCCTTGTCCGGATTTTCACAGGCCGTTGTTATACAGGTGAACATTCCGCTCTTTCCCTGTCTGTTCAGTCCGCTCGCTCCATCAGGCCCCTTCGGAGGCAGTCCGTAACTGATCGTTGCTTCGGGATACAGTTCCTGTACGCTGCTTTCATGTCTGCTCACATGACGGAACAAAGGCGCCAGCATGGAACCGCTCTTTCCCTGATAGAATTTTTCTTCCTTTTTCGTGCTGTCATTTAACATCAGTTCTGGATCGATCACACCGCTGTCCCAGAGTTCCTTAATGTACTGCATGGCCGGAACAAAGGAATCATCCTCAAACCAGGCAATAATATTTCCATCCTCATCCAGTGTATAATCTGCATATTCCAGTCCATAGGCAAAAAATACCCAGTCAAATGGAGTCGATGATGAATCTGTCAGCTTCTGAGCGGTATAACCAAACGTATCGTCCTGACCGTTTCCATCCGGATCATTGAAGGTAAATGCGTTCAATACCTCCTTCATCTCATCCAGCGTTTCCGGATAGGAAAGCCCCAGATTGTCCAGCCAGTCCTGTCTCATAATGACGAGGGAATTGGCAGTCTCATACTGCGTAATAAAGGGCAGTCCATAATAGTTGCCGTCCTGAGCCGACCATTCATAATCCTCGAGCCATGCCGTGATATCCGGGCTGCTGTCCATATAATCGTTGAGAGAGATTACCATTCCATCGTCAATCCACTGCTGTGTCGCGCTCGTTCCGTACGCTCCGGTTACAATATCCGGGAAATCTCCCGATGCCATGGCTACATTAACCTTTTCCGTATTCCCTTCCGGTACGATTTCCACCGTCAGATCGATCCCAAGCCTATTGTTAATCTCTTCGATAATGCGGTCTCCATCCTCGATAACCTCAGCAGCCGTATCGCCCGTAGTAAGCCATCTGATCGGAACCCTTTCCGAACTGTCCGCCTGATCCTGAGCCGCTTCTTCCCCTGAGCCGGATGATTCTGCGGAATCCGCAGAGGTTGAAGTGGAATTACCGCACGCGGTCATGGAAAAAGCCATTACAAACACCAACAACAATCCTGTCACTTTTTTTGCTTTCATAAAATAGCCCCCTGTTCTTTTTAGTATGAATTGATAAGTTAACCTTTTTCAAAAATATCAACCCTTAACCGCTCCAGTCAATATGCCTTTTGTAAAATACTTCTGGAAGAAAGGGTAAGCACACATAATCGGTATGATGGCCAGCATGACGGCCGCCATCTTCATTGGCTGTCCCAGCAGAAACAGGCTCTCTCCTCCACTGGAATATGCCGCATCGCTCTCAAACAGCATGGAACGCAGGAACAGCTGCAACGGCCATTTTTCCCGGCTGTTGATATACATGATCGCGGAAAAGAAATCGTTCCAGTGGTCAACCGCATAGAACAACGCTATCGTTGTCACAGCAGGCTTGGAAATGGGCAACATTATCCGGAACAGCACTCCAACCTCCGTACAACCGTCCAGCAGAGCCGCCTCTTCCAGTTCTGTCGGCAGGTCCGCAAAAAAGTTTCTGAGAATGATCAGGTTATAGGTATTGATTGCGGAAGGAAGAATCATCGACCAAAGACTGTTCATCAACCCCAGATCCTTTATCACAATATAGGTAGGAATTATTCCTCCTGTGAACATCATGGTGAAAACCGCCAGGAACATCAGGATCCTGTGTCCTTTCAGTTCCTGTTTGGAAAGGACGTAGGCTGCCATGATTGTGATCAGCATGTTGATCAGGGTCCCAGCCACCGTTATAAAAATGCTGTTCGCATAGGATGTCCAAAGGGATTCGTTTCCCAGCATATAGGCGTAGCCTTCAAACGACCACTCGCTTGGCCAGAGATGAATACTGGTAGAGAGGTAGCTTTTCAACGAAGACATCGACACCACCAGGCAGTCCCAGAAAGGATACAGGGTTGTGATTCCCAGCAGGATCAGCAGCAACAGATTAACCGCTTCGAAAATCCTGCTTCCAAGGGAATGATTGACATGGCCTTCCTGTCCTTTTTTCTTTAAGGTCATCTTCATTTAGTAGATTCCCTCCTCTCCCATCATCCTGGCTGTCTTATTTGCAATTACCACCAGAATGAAATTTACCACCGACTTAAACAGACCGACTGCGGATGCGAGTTCAAACTTTCCTTCCTGCAGACCCATACGATATACATAAGTGTCTATGATATCGGCGGTTCCATATACTCCCGGATGATATAATACGAAGATCTGTTCAAATCCTGCCTGCATCAGACTGCCGATACGTGTAATAAGTACCACAATGATTGTGGAACGGATGCAGGGAAGTGTAATATGAAGAAGCCTCTGCCACCGGTTTGCCCCATCCACCGTAGCAGCTTCATACAGCTGTGGATCAATTCCCGTCATTGCCGCCAGGTAAATAATCGTATTCCATCCAAACGTCTTCCAGATCATGGAAACTACCATCGTCGGCACAAAGTATCTTTCATCCGTCAAAAATCCAATCGGCTGGAATCCAAGCATTTTAATGATTCCGTTCACGATACCTGAATCCATGGACAGCAGGCTGGTCATAATACCGCCCAAAACAACCCATGAAATAAAGTTTGGAATATAGATGGCCGTCTGAATCACCCGTTTTACCCGGTTCCATCTTAATTCATTCAGCATAAGCGCGACGATAATCGGAAATGGGAATCCGAAAATCAGACGAATTAAACTGATTCTTATGGTATTCCAGAATACGGAATAAAATTTGCTCATTCCAAAGAGCTGCTCAAACACATCGAATCCGACCCATGGGCTTTTCATGATCCCCTGCATCGGATTAAAATCCTTAAATGCGATTGAAGCTCCATACATGGGAACATAACAGAATATCACATAGTAAACAATGGCCGGCACAAGGGGCTGTCGCACTAAGTAATTAGTGCGATGGCCCCTTTTCTTCCTAATAAACCAAATGCCGGGCTAAACAAAGCCCGGCAAAAGGTGTAAAATATAGTTATGGAAAAATCAAATATTTTACAAAAAGA
>DXHY01000022.1 GCA_019113175.1 Candidatus Eisenbergiella stercoravium
CGCAAATCCTGATTGAAAAATGCGCTATCGAGCGCATTTTTCAATCTTGTCCTCTGTGCCGGAGGAAGCGCTTCCTGCCGCACGCATTTTGCCTGAAGTCAGAATAGGAAGATTCTACTCCCATTATAAACATTCCGGTCCGGCGGTGTCCAGTGAAAAGTGAGGCGCATGGGTGATTGTGGATATAAAGGAAGACATGTTTATTTCATGGTTTGTTAGAAAACAGCTCGTCATCAAGCAATTCTCTGATTTTGTCCGGAAGGTCTTCCAAATGAGAAGAAGAATTCATGAATAAAAGATCTGTATATTTTTTCTTATCGTTCGGCTTTGAAAAGATATGGGTTACCTCATATGCCTGTTTGCTTTTCCGTTTCATCTGTTTCCATATTCATGCAGATGGAAAAATTAAGATCAGTTGTTCCGAATTTATACGTTCGTGTATTCGTTATAATTTCTTTCAACATAAAGCTTTCAGAGCCGGCTAATGTTGCAACTTCATTTATGTGTTTGAGCTTTTTCAGGCAGAGACCATAGGGATGTTTAGAACTGAAAAAAATATGGCTGGACTGTAGCTTGTTGTTTACGGCATTGTGAAAAAAACGTTTGGCGGATAAAATTGTTTCAACCCCGGTCAGATGTCTGAAGTGTTGTACCTTATATAGAACCTCTATACATTGTCCTTCAAATACATACAGAAATTTTTTCCCAACCAGATATTTTTTATAAGATTTTGCCGCTGATTCTATCTGGCTTATTATTTTATTTTCCTGTTTTTTTCTCATACGCTTAACCCTGTATGGTATATCATTTGTAAAAAAACGCTGGATAACATATAGTCATCCAGCGTATAAATCAAATAAGCGGTTTTATGCTGGCTGTCAGCCTGGATACCCTTCAGAGTATCTGAAAAGTGCTGATACTTAATCTCCTCAGCCGGAGTACAGCTTTTACGTGCCGCCACACGGAATCCTTTGATTCACTGATATTATGCTCAGAAATACGGCCAATATCAACAGATTTTCAGAAAAAAACAGCTTGTCATAAAATTCAGGATAGGATATACTACAGATAGAAACGGGCGGGCACCATGCTTCGTCCATTAAAGCAGTACATACGACTGGCGGATTGGTGGAGCACCACAGGGAGTATGTATGAAGGAAACCGGCCGCCTGGGTACCCGTATGTGAGTAACCAGGCGGTATTTTTATTCATTGGGAAACTTTTAATGCCGCCCTTCGGCGGCAGGAAGGAGAGGCGGAGAAAATCGCAGATTTTCTCTTGGAAATTGGACTTACGTCCAATTCCTCACTAATTTAATGCCGCCCTTCGGCGGCAGGAAGGAGAGGTAATGAAGCTGTTATCACTGGAAGAGGAACTGAAAGGTAATGCCTATCCGGGCAGGGGAATCGTCCTGGGCAGGACGCCTGATGGAAAGAAGGCCGTGGCGGCCTATTTCATCATGGGAAGAAGCGCGAACAGCCGCAACCGGGTGTTCGTGGAGGACGGAGACGGAATCCGGACGAAGGCATTTGACGAGGCGAAGCTGGAGGATCCCAGCCTGATCATCTATGCGCCCGTGCGCGTTCTGGGAAACAAGACCATCGTCACCAACGGCGATCAGACCGACACCATTTACGAGGGAATGGACAGGCAGCTCACCTTTGAGCAGTCTTTAAGAAGCCGGGAGTTTGAGCCGGACGGCCCGAATTTCACGCCCCGTATTTCCGGCATCATGCATATTGAGTGCGGCGGCTTCAATTTCGCCATGTCCATTTTGAAGAGCGATGCCGGAAATCCGGATTCCTGCCTGCGCTTCACCTATGCCTATGAGAACCCGACGCCAGGCACGGGACGGTTCATCCACACCTATATGCATGACGGAAATCCGCTTCCCAGCTTTGAGGGAGAGCCGAAGCCGGTGGAGATTTCCGGAGAGATCGATGAATTTACGCAGATGCTGTGGAACAGCCTGAACGAAGAGAACAAGGTTTCCCTGTTTGTGCGTTTCATCGACATTGAGAGCGGCGCCTGGGAAAGCCGCATCGTGAACAAGAATAAATAAGATGCCGCCTGCGGCGGACTGCCATCGCGGTCATAAAAAGAAAGGACAAAACGATGAATGAAATTCAACTGAAATACGGATGCAACCCCAATCAGAAGCCTTCCCGCATCTTCATGGAGGACGGAAGCGAGCTTCCCGTTACCGTGCTGAACGGAAAGCCCGGCTACATCAATTTTCTGGACGCCTTAAACGGCTGGCAGCTGGTGAAGGAACTGAAGGAAGCCACGGGACTTCCGGCGGCGACCTCCTTCAAGCACGTTTCCCCGGCAGGCGCTGCGGTGGGGCTTCCGCTGCCGGAGACGCTGGCAAAGATCTATTGGGTGGATGATCTGGGAGAGCTTTCTCCCCTGGCCTGCGCCTATGCGAGGGCGCGCGGCGCGGACAGGATGTCCTCCTTCGGAGATTTTATTTCCCTGTCCGACGTCTGCGATGTGGACACGGCAAAACTCATCAAGAGAGAGGTTTCCGATGGTGTGATCGCTCCCGGCTACACGCCGGAGGCGCTGGAAATTCTGAAACAGAAGAAAAAGGGGAACTACAATGTGATCCAGATCGATCCGGATTACCGTCCTGCTGAAATCGAGAGAAAGCAGGTGTACGGCGTCACCTTCGAGCAGGGGAGAAACGAGCTGTGCGTGGATGAAAAGCTGCTTTCCAACGTGGTAACGGATAAAAAGGACATTCCGGAGGCGGCGCTCATCGACATGAAGATCGCCCTGATCACCCTGAAGTATACCCAGTCCAATTCCGTCTGCTATGTGAAGGACGGACAGGCCATCGGCATCGGCGCGGGCCAGCAGTCCCGCATCCACTGCACGCGTCTGGCGGGAAACAAGGCCGACAACTGGTTCCTGCGCCAGTCTCCGCAGGTGCTTTCCCTGCAGTTTAAGGAGGGCCTTGGCCGTGCGGACCGTGACAACGCCATTGACGTCTATATGAGCGACGACTATATGGACGTGCTGGCGGACGGCATCTGGGAGAACACCTTTGCGGTGAAGCCTCCCGTATTTACCAGAGAGGAAAGACAGGAGTGGCTGAAGAAGCTGGATGGCGTAACCCTTGGCTCCGACGCCTTCTTCCCCTTCTCCGACAACATCGACCGCGCCCGCAGAAGCGGCGTGAAGTATGTGGTCCAGCCGGGCGGCTCCGTCCGTGACGACGCGGTGATCGACGCCTGCAACCGTTACGGCATGGCGATGGTATTCACCGGAATCCGGCTGTTCCATCATTAAGCCCCGGAACATGCTGAGAGGGTAGAAAAGATATTTTTTGAAAAAAGCGGTTGCTTGGCGAAACAGAAAAGATCAGGCATTACATTTTCGGCATGAAATGTAATGCCGCTTTTTTGTACATGGGTTTTGTTTGGCCTATCTTTTTTTCACAATCCAGTTATCATTTTGTGTTTTTCTTTCCGCACAGCAGCCGCATGGCATATCTTTAAGAACACCGACGGAATGATCCAGATCAAAAATGTATTCTAAAGACACCAGCCTTGCTTCGGCCGTCTCATGTGTTGAGCCGCATAAAAACTGCCACATGCCATCATCCTCATCATGCGACACATATAAAATGGGTTTTCCATCATCTACAATATGACAACAGGTGATTGAAGCCGTATCAGGCGCATCATAAAAAGGAAAATCCATATGTTACCCTCCTTCCGGTTTCTGATTTTGCTGCTGTCTTAATTATACTCTGGCAGCGCACCTTTGGAAATGGGGTGAGTTGTAAAACCGGAGCCGGGAGGGCTGACGTTGCTGTTCAGGTCCGTGCCGGTCTCCCGCTGCCCTGTATCTTTCATCTTTCCACTTTTTTCAGATCCCTTCAAATTTTGCGCTTTGCAAAAATTTATCCCTTCCCCAAATGCGGGCAGACGGTTATAATCAGGTTAAACGGGAAGAAGAGGGCTTCCCGGAAAACAATGAGAAAAAAGAAAGGGAAAAGACAATGGAAAAAATGCTGCTGAATGAAAACTGGAAGCTGCGGGACGCTTCGGAAACCGAGTGGATTCCCGGAACCGTGCCCGGCAGCGTCTATCAGGACTACCTGAACGCGGGGAAGATGGAGGATCCTTACTGGCGCGCCAACGAGGAGCAGGCGCTGGAGCTGATGAAGAGGGATTTTGAATACCGGACGGTATTCGATGTTTCCGGGGACATGCTTGCACATGACGAAGTGATTCTGCATTTTGACGGAATCGATACGGTGGCGGATATCTGCCTGAATGGACAGACGCTGGGCCACGTGGACAACATGCACCGCACCTGGGAATACCGGGTGAAGGAGCTTTTAAAGAAAGAAGGAAACGAGCTGTCTGTCCGGATCACCTCCCCTGTGAACTATATTTATGACCTGTATGAAAAGGATCCGTTGATTGTGGGAAGTTCCGATGCCATGCGTGGCTGCTCCTACCTGAGAAAGGCTCACTGCATGTATGGCTGGGACTGGGGTCCCCGCCTCCCTGACGCCGGAATCTGGAGGCCTGTGAGTCTGCTTGGCGTGGATGCGGCAAGGTTTGACAATGTATATGTGACCCAGAACCATGAGCAGGGAAAAGTGACGTTAAATTTTCAGGCGGATATCGAGCTCCTGGGAGCGGAACGGCTGCACCGTCTGGGAGGAAACGGAGCGCAGAAGGATGCGGACAGACTGGAACAGGAAGGGATGGAGCTTCATATCACCGTGACCGCTCCGGACGGGACTGCACAGAAGGTGGAAACTGGCCGGATGCAGACCGTGATCGAGAACCCGCAGCTCTGGTGGCCGAACGGCTATGGGGATCAGCCCCTGTACGGCGTGAAGGTGGAACTGTGCCGGGATGGAAAGGTTCTGGACGTCTGGGAGAAGCGGATCGGACTGCGGACGATGAGAGTGGTACGGGAAAAGGACAAGTGGGGAGAAAGCTTCTGTCATGAGGTGAATGGGGTTCGCATTTTCGCCATGGGAGCGGATTATATCCCGGAGGACAATATCCTGCCCCGGGTGACGCCGGAGCGGACCCGCGATCTGCTGCTTCAGGCGAAAAATGCTCATTTCAACTGCATCCGCGTATGGGGCGGCGGTCATTATCCTGCGGATGCCTTCTGGGATATCTGCGATGAGCTGGGACTGATCGTCTGGGAGGATTTCATGTTTGCCTGCGGCGTGTATGATCTGACGGAAGAATTTGAGGCAAATATCCGGGCGGAGTTCATTGACAATGTTAAGAGAATCCGCCACCATGCCAGCCTTGGACTGTGGTGTGGAAACAATGAGATTGAGCAGTTCCTTGCGGAAAATGATGCAGCCTGGTGCTTAAAACCCAGCCAGCTTTCGGATTATTTCAAAATGTATGAATATATCATCCCGAAGGTGCTGAAGGAATACGATCCGCAGACCTTCTACTGGCCGGCAAGTCCTTCTTCAGGAGGCAGTTTTGACTGCCCGAACGATGAGAACCGGGGGGATGTCCATTACTGGGATGTGTGGCACGGAAACAAGCCCATCACAGAATTCCGGAAGTTCTTCTTCCGGTATCTTTCGGAATTCGGCTTCCAGTCCTTCCCCGCTCTGAAGACGGTGGAGACTTTTACCCTGCCGGAGGACAGAAACATTTTCTCCTATGTGATGGAGAAGCATCAGCGCAACCAGTCTGCGAACGGAAAAATCATGAACTATATGGAGCAGACCTTCCTGTATCCGAACGATTTTGACACGCTGCTGTATGCGTCCCAGCTTCTGCAGGCGGAGGCCATGCGCTACGGGGTGGAGCATTTCCGCAGGAACCGGGGCAGATGCATGGGAACGATCATCTGGCAGCTGAACGACTGCTGGCCGGTGGCGAGCTGGGCCATGATCGACTATGAGGGCCGGTGGAAAGCGGTGCAGTATTATGCGAAGCGTTTCTTTGCGCCGCTGATGATTTCCTGCGAGGAGGAAGGAATCCTGTCACAGAACACTAACGTGAACGCGGAGCCTTTTGAACTGAAGAAGTCCATCCGTCTCTGCGTCAGCAGCGAAAGCATGCAGGACCATCAGGTAACGGTGCGCTGGCAGCTGCGGGAGGCTTCCGGACAGGTGAAGGAGGCACATGAGGAGGAGCTTTGCGTGAAGGCGCTTTCCAGCGAATGGCTGGAGCGTGTGCCTCTGCAGTATGCCCAGACCAGAAGGGATTACGTGTCCTATGAGCTTCTGGAGAACGGAGAGATTGTATCCGTAGGAAGCGTGCTGTTCTGTGCGCCCAAGCATTTCGAATTTGAGAACCCTCATCTGAAGGTGGAAGCTGTGGGAAGTGATGAGATTCTGGTGACGGCGGACGCTTATGCGAAGAGCGTGGAGATCCTGAACGGGGACGATACCATGCTGCTTTCCGACAATTACTTTGACATGAATCCGGGAACCAGGAGGCTGAAGGTGCTGAAGGGAGTTCCGGAAGGGTTAAAGGTAAGAAGCGTGTTTGATATCCGGTAATCAGAAAATGGAAGCAGGAAAGGGAAAACATGGCGGAAATCAGGAAATATATTCTGAAACATAAGAATATATCGGCTGCGGCCCTGACGCTGGATTGCGTGACCGGCGGGATCCTGTCGGTGGATCAGGTCTGCTCGGAAGCGCATGTACCGGTGGGCGTCCCTGTGAAAAAGGGACGTATCGACCGGAGCGCTTTAAACGCATGGTGGAGCGGCCGGGCGATTCCGGACAGCAGGTCGGGACTGAAGGAGGCGCTGCTGCGGATGGATATTCCGCAGCCGCAGCTCCTGCTGGAAAAATGTCTGGGGCTCAGCCTGTCCGATCAGTACTGGATCTGCCCGGAAGGAAGTAAGCTTAGCTGGGAGGCGGTTAACTTTTTTCAGAATCCGTTTTCAGAGGATGTGGGAAACATTCTGTTCGGAAAAAGTGTGGATGGTAATGCAGTCAGCCTGATGTCGCCGGATAATACCTCAGACGGATGGCTGAAAAAGAGATGGATTCTGGCAGACGGGAAGCGCTGTCTGGTAAAGGGCGGCAGCGGCGCTGTGCAGCAGGAGCCGTATAATGAGGTGTTTGCGTCCCGGCTGATGGAAAGGCTGAATATTCCGCATGTTTCCTATCGCCTGCTGGTGGAAGAAGGGTATCCCTACAGCGTATGTGATGATTTTGTTACGCCGGATACGGAACTGATCAGTGCCTGGTATATCATGCAGACGCAGCAGAAGCCGAATCATATTTCGGTATACAGGCATTATCTGAACTGCTGTGAAAGGCTGGGGATTTCAGGTATGCAGGCTGCGCTGGACCGGATGCTGGTTCTGGATTATCTGATTGTAAATGAGGACAGACATCAGAATAATTTTGGAGTGATCCGCAATGCCGATACTCTGGAATATCCGGGAGCCGCGCCCATATATGACAGCGGTACGTCGCTCTGGTTTGATAAACCGACGGCCATGATACGGGCGGATGCCAAAACGGTATGTAAGCCGTTTAAGACCAGTCACGAAGAACAGGTCGGACTGGTACAGGATTTTGATTGGCTGGATTTCTCAGCGCTGAAGGGAATCGAAGAGGAGCTTCGGGAACTGGTCAGGGGATCTCTGTTTATCGACACGGCGAGGTGCGATGCTCTGTGCAGGGGAGTGGCTGGAAGAGTCAAAATGCTTAAGAAGCAGGTGGACAGCCACTCCCGAAACGCTATTTTTCCGGCGGCAGCGCAGGCGCGTGCAGACGGCGGGGCTGAGGGACAGGAAACAGGGCTGCAGGCAACAAAGCGGCAGAAAACGGAAGATACCCGAAACGATGTGAAGCAGGACACTGCATACAGTGGAAAATGGAGCGGCTAATCGGATTTGCGGGGGTAGGCTACTGGCTTTTTTATGGAAGGACTGAGGACCAGAATGAAATTTTATATCGGTTCCGGGATGAAAAACAGCAGGCTGGTTCAATACTATGCGGGAATACTGAAAAAGAACGGATGGCAGCAGACGTATGACTGGACCGTACATGTGAATCAGGAAGTATCCGCAAGGGACATCTGCGGATATGCGGAAGCCGAAAAACAGGGAATCGCGGATTCGGATGTGGTGATTCTGCTGCTGCCTGCAGGAAGGGGATCCCATGTGGAGCTTGGAATGGCGCTGGCATGGAATAAGAAGATTTACTTATGTACCTCCAACCGGGAGGATTTCAGCATTGAAAATACGGTGGCTTTTTATGAACTGCCGCAGAGCGTCAGGCTGACCGGAACGGCGGATGAAAATCTGAAGCGGATTATGGAAGGATAGACGAAAAAAGCAGGTCATCCTCTGCCATGCGGTCCTGGGGAAACGGGACTGCATAAATCTTAATGCAGCCAATAACAGATCAGAATTTGAAGGGAACGATGATGAAAAAGATAATTTTGCCGACGCTTTTCTTCCTATTTTCTTTTCTATTGATAAGCTGTGGAGAAATATCGATATCTGAAAGCAATGAACTCTCAGATTCTGACCACGTAATTAAATGGTTCGACTGCCTTAACGGGGATGAAATGGTTGAATCAGGAGAACTGGTGTTTCGTGATGATACCATCCAGATAATTACAGAATAAAAATGGCGGGGGTGCCCGCCTTTTTTAGTCCCTTATTTGATATTAGGAAATTGCTCCCTTCATGATGACAGGCTGTTTCCCTGCCTTTCATAAAGGGAGCCTGTGAAAACGGTTTCCCGTCTTTTTACAGGAGTGCGCCTGAAAGCTTGTCCCGTCTTATGCGGCCTTCTTCGCCGTAAACAGCTTCTTTAAGCAGCTGAAGGCAACCATGACGCCCAGCACCATGAGCAGAACCGCTACGATAAGCTGCAGGCCGTCCACCAGAAGAGTGGCCGTTCCCGCGGCAAAATTGGTGACCAGAGCGATCATTTTCTGCACCAGGGCGGTGAAGGTCACGATCAGCATCAGGAACATGGGAATGTACAGGGTCCAGCCGGTGCGGCCCGTGGTTTTCAGGAATACGCCCAGGGCGATCAGCACCAGAGCGGCCAGAAGCTGGTTGGCGGAGCCGAACAGAGGCCATACGTTGTTATAGCCGCCAAGGGTCAGCAGGTAACCGAAAAACAGGGTGATTACCGTGGCAAAATATTTGTTGGTCAGCACCCGCTGCACGGGGGACATGGAAGCCGGGTCCGTGGAGTCGGGATAGAACAGCTCCTGGAAGGACATGCGGCCGATACGTGCCACAGAGTCCAGGGAAGTGAGCGCAAGGGCGGATACGCACATGGTCATGAAGACCGTGGCCACCTGAACCGGAACGCCCAGCGTCTCCAGAAAGCCCGCTACGCCGGAAGAGAAGATGGCAAAGGGCGTGCCGTCCGGTTTTGTGCCGCCGACCGCCACCGCGCCTACCACGACCAGGGCGATGATGCCGAGCAGAGATTCCAGAACCATGGCGCCGTAGCCCACCATTTTCATATCCTTTTCATTGCTGATGGTCTTGGACGAGGTGCCGGAGGATACCAGGCTGTGGAAGCCGGATACCGCGCCGCAGGCGATGGTGACGAACAGGGTGGGGAACAGGGCGCTGCCGTCCGCCGCGACAAAGCCGTTGAAGGCGTTTAACTGCATGGTGGGGTGAGCGACCAGAACGCCCACAACCGCGCCGATGATCATGCCGAGCAGCATGAAGGTGGTCATGTAGTCCCTGGGCTGCATCAGAAGCCACATGGGCAGGACGGAAGCCAGGAACAGATACGCCATGATGATGTAGATCCATGCGGTCTTGGTGGCATAGATCGGAAGCTGCATGCCCACGGCGAACATCACAACCAGCAGCGCGATGGCGACAATGGCCTTCACCCACTCATGCATGTTTTTCACATGCTTCTGAATCAGGCCGAAGAGGATGGCGACGAGAATGAAGAGCATGGAAATGGAGGCCGCTGCGGAATTTGCGTAGGCAGTCGCCTCATCCGCCACTTCTGCGCCCACGCCGACGAAGGTTCCTGCCACCATGTCGGTGAAGGCGGCGATGACCAGCAGGGTGAACAGCCAGCAGAACAGCATGAACAGCCTGCGGCCGGTCTTTCCGATGTATTTCTCAATCACCATGCCGATGGATTTTCCTTCATTTTTCACAGAGGCATACAGCGCGCCGAAGTCCTGGACCGCGCCGAAGAACAGGCCGCCGATGATGAGCCATAAAAGCACCGGAACCCAGCCGAATACGGAGGCCAGGATCGGGCCGGTTACCGGGCCTGCGCCCGCGATGGAAGAAAACTGATGGGAAAAAACCGTAAACCGGGAGGAGGGCACATAATCCTGTCCGTCCTCATGGGTGTAGGCGGGTGTTTTCGCATTGGGATCGATGCCCCACTTCTTCGCCAGCCATCCGCCATAGAGCAGATAACCGGCGGCAAGAGCCACGATGCCGATTAAGATGATGACTAATCCGTTCATAACTGATGTTGTCTGTAAAACAGACTCTCCTTTCCTCATAAATGGTCATTGCCAAAACAGCGGATACCGCGCAGACGTTTTCCGGCCTGCGGCGGCATATGTCCGCCGGCAGCTTAGAACCGGATGAGAAGCGTGTTTCCTGATGCATCAAAAAAGGCCTCCGTCTCTGAATGTACACCCATACATCCAAAGACGAAAGCCCTCTGCTTCCGCGATACCACTTTGGTTGCCGTAAAAAACAGCCTCTCTGTCCTGTCATTACATCCGGCTCCGGTTCAGTCCGAAACGGATACAAACAGGCTTCCTGATAACGGTGGAAAACCGGTGACGCCTACTGCTTTCCTTCCCTGTGCCGGAAAATTCAGCGTACTGCTCACAGAGGATATTGACAGAAAACGAATACCGTCTCGCACCATCCGACGGCTCTCTGTAATTCGAAACCTTCTGACAACCTGTTCTGTTCCTGGCATTTGACATTGTCTGTTAACGATTTTAGTTTTAATACTTTTGCGAAAAAAAGTCAAGCAGAATTTGCATTCAGCCGTTCTGATTGCCATCCGCTCCGTTATTTTGCTGCTGCCAGCCATTCTGCTGAGCGTTGGGATCATATCCCTGCTGCTGCCAGCCGCCCTGGTTGTAGCCGCCCTGCTGGGCATTGGGATCGTAACCCTTCTGCCAGCCGTTCTGGTTGTAGCCGCCCTGCTGGGCATTGGGATCGTAACCCTGCTGCCAGCCGTTCTGGTTGTAGCCGTTCTGCTGCCAGTTGGGATCGTAGCCCTGCTGATAACCGCCCTGCTGCCAGTTCTGGCCATAGCCCTGATTCTGGCCGTAGGACTGGGAGCTTCTTCCGTAACGAAGCATGTTATAGAACGCTGCGTTGGTTACCGATGTATAAGGAGTGACATAGATTGATGCGATACCGCAGGTGACAATGGTGAGCAGATACCAGGGGATAAAGGACAGATCCAGAATGAACTTATCCATCTTGTGCCCGATCATCATGGATTTGCTCTCCCGGATGCAGTCCATGATGCCCTTTTCCGGATTCTCAGCGAGAATATAGTATGCCTGAGAATAGCGGTAGGAGGCGATGATGCCGGGAATCCAGAAAAGCAGGGACCACAGTCCCACGAAGAGGCCGATCATAAAGCTTAATCCCCAGGCCTTCAGGAACAGCCTGGCATAGGCGAACAGGTCGCTGATGCCGGCAGGCTGCCGGTTGATGACCCGGAGCGTATATCCTACAAAGCCAAGCTCCAGAAAGGCAACGACAAAGGATGCCACGATGGAGGTCAGAAGCGTGGGGAGAAGCATGCCCAAAATGAAAACACTCGCGGAATCCCCGCCGAAAATGCTGGTGAGCATGCTGGAAAAGCCGCTGAAGGTGGAAATGATCATCTGAACGGCAGCGACGATCACCGTATAAATGAGAGCAACGAGCACCGGATGCGGATTAGCTGTCCGCATGGCATCTTTGGCATCGGTTTTTAGCTGAATGCGATCCATTATGTAAGTCCTCCTGTAAAAAAGATAAGATAATAAGACAACAGGAAATCACAGGCATTAAACGGCTTCCTGCATCCTGTTTCCGTTTCGTCACCATTGTACCATTAAAGTAACACAATTACCATGAAAATTTATGCTTTTTTGCCGAAGTGTGAATTTTCGTTACTATTCAGCTGAATGCTGAACTGTAACGAATTTTCTGTCTTTTCACAATATTTACTTGACGCAGAAGCGCTTCTATGACAGAATGGAAAAAAATTACATAGGAGAGGGGACGTTTATGATTCAGAGAAGAAGCATTGTAGTCTGTATCCTTCTATCACTCGTTACCTGCGGGATCTACGGCCTGTACTGGCTGGCCTGTCTCGCCAATGACACGAACACCGCGTCAGGGAGAAACAACGACACTTCCGGCGGAATGGTGGTGCTGCTTTCGATCATTACCTGCAATATCTACCACATCTACTGGATGTACAAGGCAGGGGAGAAGATTGATGCGGCACGGCAGATGAGGGGGCTTCCTTCCCAGAACAATGGTCTGGTCTATCTGCTGCTCACGCTGTTTGGTTTTTCCATCATCGCATGGGCTCTTCTGCAGAATGAACTGAATAACATGAGCGATGCGCGTCCTGCCATGTAATGGCGGGAAACGGCGCTGCGGTCCGCTGGCCCGTCAGAAAATGGTGATGGGTTTTGGAATCCGCACAAACACAGGAAAAGGAATTCCGGCAGAGAGAATCTTCCGGAATTCTTTTCTTTAAAAAAAGAACCCCGGAAAAAGCATCTGCCGTTTGCGTATTCCGGATTCTTGTGATAAGATAAACCATACTGTTATTACAATCTATGCTTCGAGGAGGAGAGATCCGGAATATGAGCGATAAAGAGCTGGAAAAGGCGGTAAATACGGAAAGTGCGGAGAACACGGAAGAAAAGACTTCCCGCAATTTTATCGAGCAGATGATCGATAAGGATCTGGCGGAAGGTGTGTATGACACGGTGCATACCCGTTTTCCTCCGGAACCCAACGGATACCTGCACATCGGACATGCCAAGAGCATTCTGTTAAACGCGGGACTTGCCAGAGAATACGGCGGCAAATTCAACCTCCGTTTTGACGACACGAATCCTACCAAGGAAAAGCAGGAATTCGTGGACTCCATCAAGGAGGATGTGAAGTGGCTGGGGGCGGACTGGGAGGACAGGCTGTTCTTCGCTTCCGACTATTTTGACCAGATGTATGAGGCGGCCGTAAAGCTGATTAAAAAGGGAAAGGCCTATGTGTCGGACCTGTCTGCGGATGAGATCCGGGAATACCGCGGGACGCTCACGGAGCCGGGAAAGGAGGACCCTTCCGCAGGACGCGGTGTGGAGGAGAATCTGGCCCTGTTTGAAAATATGAAAAACGGCGTATACGCGGACGGGGAGAAGGTGCTTCGCGCCAGGATCGATATGGCATCCCCCAATATGAACATGCGCGATCCGGTGATCTACCGTGTGGCACACATGAGTCATCACAACACCGGGGACAAGTGGTGCATCTACCCCATGTATGATTTTGCCCATCCCATTGAGGATGCCATTGAGGGAATTACCCATTCCATCTGTACGCTGGAGTTTGAGGATCACAGACCCCTGTATGACTGGGTGGTGAGGGAACTGGAATATCCGGTTCCGCCCAGACAGATCGAATTTGCCAAGATGTACCTCACCAACGTGGTGACCGGTAAACGCTACATCAAGCGGCTGGTGGAGGACGGCATCGTGGACGGCTGGGATGATCCCAGGCTGGTGTCCATTGCTGCGCTGAGACGGCGCGGCTTCACGCCGGAATCCATCCAGATGTTCGTGGATCTGTGCGGCGTTTCCAAGAGCAATTCCTCTGTGGATTATGCGATGCTGGAATACTGCATCCGTGAGGACCTCAAGCTGAAGCGGTCCAGAGTGATGGCAGTGCTGGATCCCATCAAGCTGGTGATCGACAACTATCCGGAAGGACAGACAGAGCTGCTGGAAGCGCCCAACAACCTGGAAAATGAGGCGCTGGGGAGCCGTCAGATTCCTTTTGGAAGAGAGCTGTATATCGAGCGGGAGGACTTCATGGAAGAGCCTCCGAAGAAATATTTCCGCCTGTTCCCCGGAAACGAGGTGCGTCTGATGAATGCGTATTTCGTGACCTGCACGGGCTTTGAAAAGGATGAAAACGGAAACGTGACCGTGGTTCACTGCACCTATGATCCGGAAACGAAATCCGGAAGCGGCTTTAACGCCCGTAAGGTAAAGGGAACGATCCACTGGGTTTATGCGCCGGAGGCCTTCCGTGCCACCGTGCGGCTGTATGAGAACATCATC
This sequence comes from Candidatus Eisenbergiella stercoravium, assembly GCA_019113175.1. Lineage (GTDB taxonomy): Bacteria > Bacillota > Clostridia > Lachnospirales > Lachnospiraceae > Eisenbergiella > Eisenbergiella stercoravium. Next base: position 14,304 of record DXHY01000022.1, read on the forward strand.
GATGAGGAAAAGGGCGTCTATAATGAGGACGGCAGCCTGAACCTGAACCCCAATTCCCTCACCGTGAAGGAATGCTTCCTGGAGCCTTCTCTGAAGGATGCAAAGCCCTATGAGAGCTTCCAGTTCGTACGGCAGGGCTTCTTCTGCGTGGACTATAAGGATTCCAAACCGGGAGAACCGGTATTTAACCGCGTCGTTTCGCTGAAGAGCTCTTTTAAGCTTCCGAAGCAGTGAGCGTGAGTCGGCGCGGCGTTCGGGCGCCTGAGCAGTGCAGAACGCCTGCCCGGAGCAGAAAGGCATGAAATGAACGATCTGGCAATTCATCTGACGGATGAAAACGGAAAGCATCTGTACGAACAGATCTATGAGTATATTGCGGATGAAATCAGGGAGGGGAAGCTTCTTGCGGGAGAGAAGCTTCCCTCCACCCGTTCTCTGGCGGACTATCTCCAGGTGGCGAGAAGCACGGTAGAGCTGGCTTATGACCAGCTCGCTTCAGAAGGATATATCGAATCCGTTCCCTACAGGGGGTATTATATCTGCAGGGTGGAGGAACTGTACCGCATCGGTACATCCGGAGGAGGGCTCCGTTCGGAAAAAAAAGGGGCCGGACAGGAAGACGGTCAGCCGGGGCAAAAGGACAGTCGGACGGCGAGGTATTTTGACATCGATTTTTCCCCAAATGCCATTGATATGAATCTGTTCCCCTTTGGCACCTGGAGAAAGATCACCCGGGATATTTTGAGCGGGGACAGAAAGGAGCTGTTCGCTTTGGGAGAGCCGCGCGGCGATCTGGAGCTGAGAAGGACGGTCTGCCGCTATCTGCACGCCTCGCGGGGCGTGAATGCCTCGCCGGAACAGATCATCGTAGGGGCGGGAAACGATTATCTTCTCCTGCTTCTTCAGTATATTCTGGGGCGGGGGATCACGGCGGCCTTTGAAAATCCTTCTTACCGGCGGGCCTTTCGGATTTTTTCATCCTTTGCGGCAAGAATGGTCACTGTCCCTTCTGACGAAAACGGCATCCGGGTGGACGGCCTGCTCGCCTCCGGAGCAAATGTGGCCTATGTGATGCCCTCCAGACAGTTCCCGACAGGGACGGTCATGCCCATCGGGCGCCGGACGGAGCTTCTGCGGTGGGCCTCCTCGGCAGAGGACCGGTATCTGGTGGAGGATGATTACGACAGCGAATTCCGCTACCGGGGAAAGCCGATTCCATCGCTTCAGTCTGCGGATACGGCGGGCAGGGTGATTTATATCGGCACCTTTTCCAAATCTGTCGCGCCTGCAATCCGCATCAGCTTCATGGTTCTTCCGGAGAGACTGATGGAGGCCTATGAAAAAAACTGCAGTTTTTTTTCCTCCACCGTTTCCAGAATCGATCAGACCATTCTGAACGAATTCATCTTAAGCGGAGCCTTTGAACGTCATCTGAACCGGATGCGCAAGGCCTACCGGGAAAAGCATGATCTGCTTCTGGACTGTCTGCAGCCTCTTTTGAACCGATACCGCCTGTCCGGGGAGTATGCGGGCCTGCATGTGCTTCTCACCTCCCGCGTGCCGGCCGGTGAGGAGGAGCTTCTGGAGCGTGCGGCTGCGTGCGGCGTGCGTATTTACGGCCTGAAGGAAGCGGCTCTTGCGCCCTTTGAAACGGATTATGCTACGGTGCTGCTGGGATACGGCGGGCTTGATCAGGAAAGAATAAGGGAGGGAATCAGAAGGCTGGACGCGGCGCTTTAGCGCAGGAAGGAGAATCGGGATGAAGGACAGACAAAACACAGACATCCCTGTGGCCGAACAAAAAGCATTTTTTGCGAAAGGAAAAACGCGGGATGTAAATTTCCGGATTGCAGCTTTAAGACGGCTGAGGGAGGGCATCCGCCGGCGGGAGAAGGAGATTGCCGCCGCTCTGCATGCGGATCTGCACAAGTCATCCTTTGAGAGCTACATGACGGAGATTGGAATGACCCTGGATGAAATCGGTTTCCTGATCAGACATGTAAAAGAGTATGCAAAGCCCCAAAGAGTGCCTGCGACGCTTTCCCAGTTCCCCGCGAAATGCCGGATCCAGAAGGAGCCTTACGGGGTAACGCTCGTCATGTCGCCCTGGAATTATCCCTTCCTGCTCGCTCTTGAGCCGGCGGCCGGCGCGATTGCGGCGGGAAACTGCTGCATCATCAAGCCTTCCGCCTATGCCCCTGCGGTATCCCGTGTGATCCGCGAACTGGTGGAAGAACTGTTTGATCCTGCATTTGTGGCCGTTGTGGAAGGCGGGAGAGAGGAAAACAGCCGGCTTCTGGAAGAGAAATTCGATTATATTTTCTTCACCGGAAGCGTACAGGTGGGGAAGCTGGTCATGAAAAAGGCGGCGGAGCACCTGACTCCGGTCACCCTGGAGCTGGGCGGAAAAAGCCCCTGTATCGTGGCGAAGGACGCGGACCTGAACCTGGCGGCGAAACGGATTGTGTTCGGAAAGCTTTTAAACAGCGGACAGACCTGCGTGGCGCCCGATTACTGTCTGGTACAGGAAGAGGTTCTGGAAGCGTTTCTGCCTCTCCTTGTGAAATGGGTGCGCCGCTTCTGGGGAGAACATCCGCTGGAGCATCCGGATTATCCCAGAATGGTGAATGAAAAGCATTATGACCGGGTGATGGGCCTTCTTGCGGGGGAGAAGACGGTCATCGGAGGAACGGGAAACCGGAAAACGCTCCAGATTGCACCGACCATTCTGCGGGACATTTCCCCGGATGCGCCCGTGATGCGGGAGGAAATCTTCGGCCCCGTCCTTCCGGTTCTGCCTTTTCGGACGCTTGATGAGGCGGCACACTTTGTGGCGAAAAGACCCAGGCCCCTTGCCCTGTATCTTTTTACAAAGAGCCGAAGCACCGTCCGCAGGGTGACGGAGAGGCTTTCGTTCGGGGGTGGCTGCGTGAACGACACCATCCTTCATCTGGCTTCTTCCCGCATGGGCTTTGGCGGCGTGGGAGAGAGCGGCATGGGAAGTTATCATGGAAAGCGAAGCTTCGATACCTTCAGCCATGAAAAATCCATTGTGGATAAGGGGCGGATGCTGGACGTGCCGCTGCGCTATCCGCCTTACACGAAAACAAAAGAAAAGCTACTGCGCCGGTTTTTAAAATAGAAGACGCGGTATGCTTTGGATGGGAGACTGGAATGGAAAAATGCGCGCTTCTTTTTCACTTTGAAGAACAGAGGGCACAGAAACTTAAAAAAGCTCTTTCCCGCCTGGAAATTGCTGTAAAACAGGTAAAGCCGGAGGAGTACGGGCTTCCCCTCGGCCTGCTCGCAGGCCTTCCGGGCAGCTTCCTGTTTGCGGCCCGGGGCGCAGCCGGCAGCCCGCAGCCGGCGGGAGCGGCCGGGCAGAAGGAAGCCGAGCCGGATCAGGAGATGCTGGTGTTCTCAGGGATTACGAGACAGGAACTGGACAGAGCTCTGGACGCCATGCGCCGCGCAGGTGTTTCCGGGATCGCGCTGAAAGCAATGCTCACGGAAACGAACCGGTTCTGGAACGCCAGACAGCTCGTGTGGGAGCTGAAAAGAGAGCATGAGAGTTTCCACAGGCCATGAGAAGACTGACAGAAATAACAAACGATTGACATACCTGTCAGGCCCTGATTGACCGGGGAAGCGGAAAGCCAGGTCAAAAAAGTGGCCAAAACCGGTTTTGAAACCGGTTTTTTGTGCAAATTTTTAATTCTGTAAAAGTGACATATCAATATGTTCGGTAAAAGCACGAAATGTATGTTAACCGGTTGACATATTTCTTTTGGAATGCTATTATCAAAGCACAGTAAGGCATGAGACAACAAACGGAAAAAACCGAAGCTCATCCGCTGAGAACTCTTTTCCCCCTCCCTTTCATGTTTTATAAAGGCGGTGCGGCATCGGTCCTCCGGAGATCACGCCTGACTGTAGCAATACCCCCTCCTGATATCTTTTCCCCAAAAGATATCATTACCATAAGGATGTTCCTTATGAGCCGGGTCCCTCCCTAAATTCCCGGCACAGAGCGGGAACATCTTAACCCCCTTCTTTTTTTGAGTCCGCATGGGTCTCCCCCGACCCTTGCGGTCTTTTTTATACGCATTTTCAAGGAATTTACATTGGAAATGTCAAGCGGTTGTGATATAATGGAAACGCCTTAACTCAAGAAAAAAGACAGACAGAATACAAGGCGCTGGAGGAAATCATGGCAACACTGAAGGATGTGGCGAGGGAGACCGGCCTTACGGTCAGTACGGTGTCCCGTGTGCTGAATAACAGAGGTTATATCAGCAAGGAGGCCAGGGAAAAGGTATATGAGGCGATGAAGAAGCTGAACTACCAGCCCAACGAGGTGGCGAGATCCCTGTCCAAACAGACCACAAATACGATCGGGGTAATTCTTCCCCATATTGACCATCCCTATTTTTCAAGGCTGCTGAGCAGTCTGGAGACTGCCGCATATCTGAATGAATATAAGCTGATGGTCTTTAATTCCAATGAAAGGGACGATAAAGAGGTCAAATATCTGGAAATGTGCAGAGGGATCCGCGTGGCGGGCATCATCCTGTGCAGCGGCACCGTAGATGTGCAGCGGTTTGAGGATCTGGGAGTGCCGCTTGTGACGATCGAACGGTTTCTGGAGAGCGGGACTGCCGCAATCGAGTGTGATAACCGCCAGGGGGGAAGAATGGTCGCAAAACATCTCGCTGAAAAGGGCTGCCGGAAAGTGGTCTATCTGAGCGGGGAGAATGCGGAGCCGATGCCTGCGGACGACCGGGCGCTGGGCTTTGCGGAGGTCTGCCGCCAGGAAGGGCTTGAGTGCCTTGACCTGGAGGAAGAGAAAACGGACGCGTTGTACGCCTCTCTGGATTATCATGAATATATTGAAAAAATTCTGGAGGAACATCCGGAGATTGACGGCATTTTTGCCAGCAGCGATGTGATTGCCGCGCAGGTGATCCAGATCTGCAGAAAGAAAGGGATTCCCATTCCTGACCAGATCAAGCTGGTGGGATTTGACGACAGCCTTATTTCCATGCTGACGAGTCCGGCGATCACAACGATCCGTCAGCCGATTCCGGAGATGGCATCGCTTGCGGTTCAGACGATCCTGCGGGCGTCCAACAAGGAAATGGTGCCGAGCAGAACCATTCTTCCCGTATCCCTTGTGGAGCGGGAGACCACATAAAAACGAATCCCGCGGCTTTCAGGTATGAAAAGACTCCATGCAAAATGAACGGACATTTTGCATGGAGTCTTTTATAAAAGTAAAAGTATCGGTTTCTATTCCGCCTGACTGTCTTCGTTTTTATCTTCGCCGTTCTGACTGTCAGTAAATCCGCTGTCTGCGGCTTCGCTTTCCGGCATGCCTGCACCGGCTTCCGCAGGTTCAGATGAGGCGGCCGCTTCCGAAGAATCCTCTGCGGAAACGTTTTCTGCCTGCCCTGACATGCTTCCGGTGGAATTGATGGTGGCGTTGATCCTCTGGCCCACCTTGCTGACGGCCTTTTCCGTAGCCTCCTTCACACGGCTGATGGCGTTCTCCATCTGCTCATCCACGTTGGCGTATTCGTTGCTGTTCTTGATCCGGTCCACCGTGTCGTTGATTTTGCTGGTAACCGCGGTGAATTCTCCGGAATTGCGAAAACGGGTTACCGCTTCATCCACCTTACTGGTCACAGTTTCATATTCTCCGGAGGATTTGATCCTGTTTACCGTATCCTCCACCTTTCCGGAAACGCTGGTGAGAATTTCATCCGCCTTTTCCTTTGCTTTCTTCAGATCCAGAGATACATAAGAACGGCCGGCGCCCTCTGATTCCGCGTCCGGAGTGGAGGAAGCCGTCATATCGTCCAGGTCCTCATCCTCAAACTTATCGAAATCATCGTATTTATCATAGTCGTCAAATTCGTCATCCGTACCGCTGCTCTCTTTGGCGGAGCCGTCCTTTTTCTTCAGGTAATACCAGGTGCCTGCTGCAGCCGCTCCGAGAACCGCCGCGGCGGTGAGCAGCCTTCCAAATCCATGCGATTTTCTGGCCATTGTTTTTTCCCCTTTCCTTCAGGTGATTTTTAACATCAATTCCGGTATTTCTGCCTCATAAACCGCAGTCAGAGACTTCATTACATGTATTCTAATACTATTTTGAAGATTTGAAAAGAAATTATGTATAAAAAATGTATAAAAGCGTTACTATTCAGCCAGGTCTGCGCATTTACTGCGCAGACCGTACGAAAACGTATAGCGAGGAAGCATCCGGCCCATCGCTGCACGATGAGGCGAGTGCTGCGATTGGAATGGCCGGATGCCGTTACAGTTCTGCCGAAGGCTGAACTGTAACATAAAAGCATTTCGGCAGGACGGTTCTGCACTCTTGTTTCGCCCCTTTCAAATATGTTATGATAAAAAGCGGGAAAAGCAACAGGTGGCAGCTCGGAAGGAGGCGCCGTATGAACCATAAATTTTTTGATGTCTCAAAGGAAAAGCAGGACAGGATTATCAACGCGGCACTGCTGGTGTTTGCGCAGAACGGATACCGTCATGCGGGGACGGACGAGGTGGTAAGGCGCGCCTGTATCAGCAAGGGGCTGCTGTTCCATTATTTTGAAAGCAAGCTGGGACTGTATGTATTTTTATATGATTATGCAGTCCGGTTTATGCTTCTGGAACTGTCAGGCGCGGTGGATAAAACGGAGAGTGATCTGTTTGTTCTGATTCGGCTCATAGAAGAGGCTTCCCTGCGGGCCTGCAGGCAGTATCCCTGCATGAAGGCGTTTCTGGACAGCGTGCAGGAGGAAGACTGCCGGGAAGCGTTGCAGGCCGTCGCGCAGCAAAGGGAGCAGTATGAGAAAAGGCTCGCGGACATTGTGAAGCAGGCGGACGTGCGCCTGCTTCGACCGAACGCTGATGAGCGCAGGATCCTGCATGTTATGGAATATACCTTTCGCGGGCTGACCAGAGAGCATTGCCGGAGGGAGGATTTTCTGCCGGAAGAGCTGTTTGGCGAGATTTTTTCCTATCTCAGACTGTTTGAAAGGCTGTTTTCCTCCTGATGAGAAGAAGCGCGCTGCTGATTATTTGTTCATTTTGTAAACCGGGTCCGCGGGATAGCCGCCCTTCAGCTTCTGCATGCCGCGCTGTACCGCGTCTTTGGAGGTTTTCCAGTCCGCGTCCTTGTTGCGGTAGTCGAATTTTTCGATGAGCCAGTCCACATCGGCGGAAACCCGCTCCATGTTTTCTTCCATCAGGCCGAAAACCAGAGGGAAAAATTCCTTTTTTTCCGCGTCGTTGAGCTTCGCGTCCGCGCCGTTTAAGACATCCCGGAAATGATGCAGGCAGAAGCCCTTGCTCTTTGTCAGTTTTTCCCGGAAGGCGCTGTCATTTTTATAAAGGTAGAAAAAGGTGTCCAGATAGCGGGCGTACTCCTTTTTAAAATAATCGCAGATATAGCAGCTTTTTTCCTTTTCCCCGATCCAGGCGGAAACCGGATTTTCCTCCGAAGGCTTTCCCTTCAGCTTATCCATAAAGGAAGTTTTCCCGGGAGTGAAGTGGGAGAACTGATCCTTCATTTCCGCAATCAGTTTCTTGTAATGGGTTTTTAAGATCCATCCGTTTCCCAGAGTGTTTCCGTAATCGAACATTTTCTTGTAATGCATGCGGCAGAAGCCGGCCTTATCCGTGGCGTCCCGGGTATCGCTTTCCATATAGGAAGCGCAGGAGCCGAGCACATAATCCATGATATCCTGCTCCACATTGCGTTCAATATAGCAGAACGGGCATTCGTCGTCCGCGTTCATGGCGTCGTTTAACGGTATGGTATATAATTTTTCCTTCATTCGCTGATCCCCTGTCCTTTCGCCGCGCTGCGGCTGTACTATGAAAATATGAAAGCGTTCTCCTGTTCATTGTAGCTGATTCGGGAGGGAAACTCAAGTCGGAAAAAAGTTGTATGTAGCCGGCTTTTGTGATAGAATTGTAAAAATGTGTCGAAACCTTGTTCCGGACGGCGTTTCCAGTTTGGGGAAACGCCTTTGTCGGGTACGGGCCTGAAACACGGATCAATGTTACACGATAACTGGTTTTGCTTATGAGGAGGAAATCCTAATGGAAAACAAAAGAGTCATTCAGGTGGACGAAAAGGTTCCGGTTAATCTGCTGATCCCTCTGTCCATCCAGCATCTGCTGGCCATGTTCGGCGCCAGTGTTCTGGTGCCCTTTGTGTTCGGCATTAATCCTGCGGTCGTTCTGTTCATGAACGGCTTCGGTACGCTTCTGTACATTGCGGTAACAAAGGGAAAGGCGCCTGCTTATCTGGGTTCCAGCTTTGCTTTCCTGGCGCCTGCGGGAATTGTCATCAGCGAGATGGGATATGAATATGCGCTGGGCGGTTTCGTGGTGGTAGGCTTCTGCGGCTGTATTCTGGCTGCGATTATCTATAAGTTCGGTTCCGACTGGATCAATGTGATTCTGCCTCCGGCGGCGATGGGGCCGGTGGTGGCGCTGATCGGCCTGGAGCTGGCGGGAAGCGCTGCGGAGAATGCGGGGCTTCTGGACGAAACGATTCAGCCGGAAAATGTGATCGTGTTCTTCGTAACGCTTGGCGTTGCTGTTTTCGGATCCATCATCTTCCGCGGCTTTCTTTCCGTTATCCCGATTCTGATCGCTGTGGTCGCGGGCTATGTGGCTGCTGTCTGCTGCGGAATCGTGGATTTCTCTGCGGTAATAGCGGCGCCGATCTTCTCCATGCCGAATTTCCAGCTGGCAAAATTTGACCCTCAGGCGATCCTGATCATCCTTCCTGTCATTCTGGTCATCACCTCTGAACACATCGGACATCAGGTGGTGACGAGCAAGATTGTCGGAAGGGATATTCTGAAGGATCCTGGACTGCACCGTACTCTGTTCGGCGATAACTTTTCCACCATGCTCTCCGGTCTGGTCGGTTCCGTTCCCACAACCACTTATGGAGAAAATATCGGCGTTATGGCGGTGACAAAGGTTTACAGCGTGCGCGTGATCGGCGGCGCGGCAGTGCTTTCCATCATCTGTTCCTTCATCGGAAAGCTTTCCACCCTGATTCAGACGGTACCCGGCCCGGTTATCGGCGGAATCTCCTTCCTGCTTTACGGCATGATCGGGACCTCCGGCATCCGTATCCTGGTGGACTCCCAGGTGGATTACGGCAAATCCAGAAACCTGATCCTGACCTCCGTCATCTTTGTGGCAGGACTGTCCGGCATCACGGTAACGATCGGAAGCGTACAGCTCACCGGCATGGTTCTGGCCTGCGTGGTCGGAATGATTCTGGGTCTGACCTTCCATCTGCTTGAGAAATTCCATCTGACAAACGAAGACTAAACGGGACTGATTACCCGGAGGTTTTCACTGGCTTCCAAAACGAAAATACCGCGCCCTTTGTCTGTTCGCTATAATAAGAGCGAAAACAGACAGAGGGCGCTTCTTTTTCCGCGCAGCCGGAGCAAAAGGCGCTCCGATATGGAGGTAAGATATGGAAAAAAGAAGACTTGGAAACAGCGAACTGTATGTAAATCCGGTGGGCCTTGGCTGCATGGGTTTCAGTCATGCATCAGGCGATCCAATGGAGAAGGGCGCAGCGGTGAAAACCATCCGGGAGGCGTATGAGATCGGATATGACTTTTTCGATACGGCAGAGGTTTATACCGGCGTTTATGCGGACGGCACGATTTCCTATAATGAAGAACTGGTCGGAGAGGCCCTGAAGGGAGTGAGGGATCAGGTGGTGATCGCCACCAAGATGGGCGTCCACCACAATGAGGATCTCACCCTGCGGATGGACAGCCGCCCGGAAATCATCCAAAAGAGCGTGGAGGAAAGCCTGAAAAGGCTGGGAACCGATTACATCGATCTGTACTATCAGCACCGGATCGATCCGCTACTCCATGATGGCCAGATGGCATGAGGCGATTTTCCCGGTCTGCGAGGAGATGAATGTGGCCTATGTGGCCTTTTCTCCCCTGGCGAATGGGATCCTGAGCGGAAAATATACGCCGGATACGAAGTTTGAAGGCAGCCAGGATTACCGCAGCGGCATGCCGCAGTATACGAAGGAGGGCTATGCGAAGGCGAAGGGGCTTCTGGAACTGCTTTCCCGCCTGGCGGAGGAAAAACATGCCACCATGGGGCAGATTTCCCTGGCTTGGATGCTCTGTAAGAAGCCTTATATCGTGCCGATTCCCGGCTCCCGGAAAGTGGAGCGGCTGAAGGAAAACTTCGGGGCAGGAAGCATCGTGTTGAGCGCGGCGGAGGTTGCGGATATTGACGCGAAGCTGGACACCATGAACTTCGATGTGTTCGGAGGACATACTGCGAAATAGGAAAATGGGGGCAGGCGTTACGGATTTCGCCTGCCCCTGTTTGGGACATATTCCCGCCTGTCCTGTCATAGACTTGGACAAAGGGACAGGAATGGAGGGAAAGATGTCTGAGAAATTTGAAGCAAAAAATATCCGGGAGGTCTGTGCGCTTCTGGCCACTGATCCGGACAGGGGCCTTTCCGAAAAAGAGGCGGCGAAGCGGCATGAAACAGGCGGTCCCAATGAGCTGAAGGAAACGAAGAAAAAGAGCGCTCTGGAAAGCTTTCTGGAACAGCTGAACGATCCGCTGATCTATGTGCTGATGGCTGCGGCCGTGATTTCCCTGCTTCTGCATGAGATCAGCGATGCGGCGATCATCGCGGTAGTGGTCTGCATGAACGCGGTGGTGGGAATGATTCAGGAAGGAAAGGCGCAGAAGGCGCTGGATTCTCTGAAAAAGCTGACCAGCCCGCGGGCGTACTGCATCCGGGACGGAAAGGAGCGGGAGATCGCGGCATCGCAGCTCGTGCCGGGAGATATCGTCTGCCTGGAAGCGGGCTGCCAGATTCCGGCGGATCTGCGCCTGACCAGAACCAGCGGTCTGAAGGTGGAGGAATCCGCGCTGACCGGGGAATCCGTCCCTGTGGAAAAGAATGCGGGTTATCTGGCCCCTTCAGATCGGGAGACCGCTCTGGGAGACAGGCAGAATATGGCCTATATGTCCACCATCGTCACAAACGGCAGGGGAGAGGGCCTGGTCACCGCCATCGGAATGAACACGCAGATCGGGAAAATCGCGGCCATGATCGATGGGAGCCCGCAGGAACTGACGCCTCTGCAGAAAAGGCTGGGAGAACTGGGGACTCTTTTGAGCATTCTTTCGCTGTTTCTCTGCGGCGCGCTGTTTCTTATTGCGCTGATTCAGAAAAGGGACATTGTGGAGATGCTGATCACGGCCATTTCCCTTGCCGTGGCGGCGGTGCCGGAAGGGCTTCCGGCTGTGGTCACCATCTGCCTTGCCATGAGCGTGACGAAAATGGTACGGGTGCACACCATCGTCAGGAAGCTTCCGGCGGTGGAGACGCTGGGGGCGGTGAGCGTGGTCTGCTCCGACAAGACGGGAACCCTGACCCAGAACCGGATGACGGTGGAAAAATGTTTTCTGAATCAGCGGTTTCTGGACGCCGGAGAACTTGCGGCGGGATCGGCAGGGAAGGCTCCCGGAGGCGGGTATGAGGAATTCCTGCGGGGGCTGACCCTGTGCAACGATGCGACCCTGGAAGGGGAAGAGCGATTCGGGGATCCCACGGAGCTGGCTCTTCTCGATCTCGCCGCAGGCTGCGGCATCCGCAGACAGACACTGGAAAAGAAGCTTCCCCGCACGGCGGAGCTTCCCTTCGATTCCAACCGGAAGATGATGTCCACCTTCCACCGGAACGGCTCAGAAAGCGTCACCTATACCAAGGGAGCGCCGGATGAGATTCTGAAAAAGTGTACCCGGATTCTGCTGTACGGGAAGGAGGCTCCCCTGCAGGATGTGCAGGTCCGGCAGATTCTTTCTGCGGTGGAGAAAATGTCCGGTCAGGCTCTTCGTACCCTGGCGGTGGCAATGCGCAGAGGCGGAAACCGGCCGGAGGAGGAGAATCTAACCTTTATCGGAATGGTGGGTATGAAGGACCCGCCGAGGCCGGAGGCGGCGGAAGCGGTGGAACGCTTCCGCAGGGCCGGGGTGAGTACGGTGATGATCACAGGGGACCATGTGGATACGGCCTATGCCATTGCGGCGCAGCTGGGGATTGTGAAGCGCAGGGAGCAGTGCATGACGGAAACCTGGCTGAGACGGCTTCCGGATAAGGAATTCCTGCGCGCGCTGGAGGATGTCCGGGTGTTCGCCCGCGTCTCTCCGCAGTCCAAGGTCCGGATCGTGAAAGGGTTTAAGGCAAAGGGAAAAATTGTGGCCATGACAGGGGACGGAGTGAATGACGCGCCCTCTCTGAAGGCCGCAGACATCGGTATTGCGATGGGAGAGAGCGGAACGGACGTGGCAAAACAGGCTTCGGAAATCATTCTGACAGATGATAATTTCGCGACCATCGAAAAGGCCATCGAAGAGGGCCGCGGCGTCTATGAGAACATCAAAAAGTCTGTGATCTTCCTGCTTTCCTCCAATCTGGGAGAGATCATGACCATGTTCACGGCGGTTCTCATGGGGCTGGCCTCTCCTTTAAAATCCAGCCATATTCTGTGGATTAACCTGATCACCGACTCCCTTCCGGCTCTGGCGCTGGGGGCTGACGACAATGACGCGGACAGCCTGATGAAAAAGCCTCCGAGAGATCCGAAGGAAAGCCTGTTTGCGGATGGAGGCCTTGCCCGCACCTGTTTCTATGGCCTGTTGATCGCAGGCATCAGCCTGACCGCCTTCTTTACGATCCCGTATGGAATCATGAGGGAGAGAGGGATCGCCTTTTCTCCGTCCGCCTTCTCCGTGATCCTTCAGAACGAGGCGGTACTGAGCCGGGCGCAGACCTATGCCTTTACGGTCCTTGGCATGTCCCAGCTTTTTCACGCCATCGGCATGCGGGACGTGGAAAAGTCGGTTTTCCGCATGAATCATCTGAGAAACCGACTGATGCTGCTGGCGCTCGCGGCGGGCTTCCTGCTGCAGATTGCGGTTACGGAGATCCCGTTTCTGACGGCAGCCTTCGGCACCGCCCACCTTTCCCTACGGGAATGGCTGCGGCTTCTGATCCTGGCGGCATTTCCCCTTCTGGCCCATGAGCTTTTTGCCTTTTTCCCCGAAACGGGGAGAAAACAGGATTAAACCAAAGTGGGGCGGGCATCCGCTCCGCTTTTTCTGTATTCGTTTGGAGTCATTCCATAAAATTTCTTGAAAAAACGGATATAGCTTCTTACATCATTATAGCCGACGGATTCACTGATCCGGTTCACCGTTTCCGTACTGCCTGCCAAAAGCTCAAGAGAACGGGAAATACGGTAATAATTCAGGTATTCTGACAATGTTTTTTCTGTGGCCATTTTGAATACTTTATTCAGATAAACAGAGCTGACTCCCACATGTGCCGCAATCTGCGGTATGGAAAGAGGTTCCGAGTAATGCAGCTCCAGGTACTGTACTGCCTTGCGCACATAGGCATGAGAATCATTTGACATCTTCGGGCCGCTGTTCGTAAGGCATGCAAGGCAGGACCACAGGATATTGTCGCACTCCTGGATGGTCTGCGCAGAATCGGTTTTTTGAATAAATTCATTCAGCATGCTTTCTTTTACGGTGATGTCCAGTTTCAGCAGACTGGTAAAAACAGAGTACAGAACGATGGAGGTAAACTTTTTTGCCTCTGCAAGCGAAGCAGCCTTAGACAGACATTCCGTGGAAAAACGGTCTGCGTGTTTCTTTAGCTGGGAGGAATCATGGGCGAGAATACAGTGGACAAGCTGCTCTGGAAGGCCTGGATCAATGCTGGGAGCAAATTCCTTCTGTACTTCAAAGGTAACGTTTTCCGTTCCGCACGACATAAGAAGAAAATTCTGTTCTGCAAGCAGTTTCGCCTGATGGAGCCGGTCAGGCCCGGAAGAACAGAGGACAACGGAAAAGAGAAGCTGCAGCGAGGAATGGAAAGTGGAATGCATCTTCAGAAGTTCACATCGTCTTTTCAACTCTGACTGGAGCTTTTCTCCGGAGTCTGTATTCAAAATTACAGCAATCTCACCGATATCAGTATTCAGCGCATAACATGCACCGAGAATGGAAAAGGAGCTGACTGCGTTTGCGCACAGCATCTGCCCGATCTGTTTTTGCTCAGCGTCGTCCGTAAGGTCGGAAAGGCCGGGGACAAAAATCAGGATGAGACAGAAATCGGAATGAGGAAACCGGATTCCGCTTCTGGTATATTCCTCCGGAAGCTGGTCGGGCTCAATTCGCCCGTCAAGCAGATCATGCAGCAGCAGATCGCGGATAAGCTGCTGATTTTGCAGGGTAACGGAACGGGCGTGACTGAGCTGTGTGGATATGCGTTCAAATTCGGTATCCAGAAGCGTAAATTCGTCCGAGCCTCTTTTGGAAGATTTTGTATAGGGGCTTGCCCCAAGTTTCTCCATTAACGCGTCTACCGGCCTGATCATATGCGCGGCATAGAAGACGGAAACGAGGAAGGAGAGAAAGAGAACAGCGGGATAAAGCACGGGGGATGGTAAAACAGGAAGCAGATAGTTAAACTGATCCTTCCAGGTGAGATAGAAGGAGCAGCGCACATCGTCTTCAGCATTGGATGAATAAGCGATTCCTTCGTGCAATATTTCGTCTTCACCGGAAGAGCTCCAGAGAAGCTGATCCTGAAAATAGACAGCGGAAAGCCAGGGGCTTTCAGAAGCCTCTTCTTCACACATCTCCTGCAGGTCAGCCAGGGAAAAGGAAATGACGATGTATCCTCTGGCCCGGGATTCATAAATGGGAAGGCGCCGGATGTAGGTCAGAAGAGGGACTTCCCTGCGCCCTTCATAATATCGAAGATTGGCGGTAGAAAAAAACCACATACTGTCTGTTTCCATGGAAGAAACCGTTTGGATAAGTTCCTTATTGTAATAATCCGTTTCGTAATAAATGCCGCTGTTCGTATCATAAATACGGCCGGAACGATAAAAAAAGAGAGCGATATTTTCGTATTCATAAAGGTCGGAAAAGGTGGAAACATCATCAATCATCTGGGAAAGCTGGTCAATACTTGGACTGGAATTCTTCAAAACCAGATCCACGGAGGGCATGGAACCGATCAAAACAGAACTGCTTTTCATGCTGTTAATGATATCCTGAATGGAAGAAGCGGCATGATTGGCGTGGGTTTCCAGGTTTTCCTTCAGCACAAACAGATTCCGTGTACAGAACAGAACGCAGATAATCACATATACGGTGGTCAGGCCCGAAGCCGTCAGCAGAAAGGAAGTGCGAAAGTGGCGGGATTTCAAAATGTTTTTGAACTTCAGGGAAGGGAATAGATGAATTTTGAATAAAAACACGATTCAACCTCTTTTTGTAATCGAATTTAAAGCATAATGACCAATTATCAAACAATTATCACTCCTTCATTATATCTGATTATTCAAAAAAGTCAATTTTATTACATTAAAAATATGCAAAATGCACATCAAAAATCAAAACAGGAGGACAGGATATTATCTCATTTCTTCAAACACTCATAGCAAAAATCAAACAAAATGAAGAAAATGTGGTTTGATTTTTGCTATTTTCATGAAAAATGGGTATTATTTACAATTTCTGAAAGGGAAAAATGAAATTGGTTTAAATTTTGCGTTTTGCATAAAATTTTCAGGCTGTATAATGAAAATAGATTTAAAAATGTACAAAAAAGTATTTGGAATTGAATTAAAGAAACATAAAATGCACAATAACAGGAAAGAGGGTGAAAGAGAATGCTGGGGAAAGCAAAAGCAAAAAGTAAAAACGACAGGAAGGAAGGGGTGAAAGGCTTAACCAAATATTTATGGAAGGGCATGTCGCATGAGGAAGTAAATTCCTCATGTGACATACCCCTTTTTTGCTGCTTATTTCAGAGAAATATCCAGATGATCCGCCTATTTTTGACTTTCTGCTTGAAAAAGCGCAGGCCTCCCCTTCCC
>DXHY01000023.1 GCA_019113175.1 Candidatus Eisenbergiella stercoravium
GGGAAGGGGAGGCCTGCGCTTTTTCAAGCAGAAAGTCAAAAATAGGCGGATCATCTGGATATTTCTCTGAAATAAGCAGCAAAAAAGGGGTATGTCACATGAGGAATTTACTTCCTCATGCGACATGCCCTGCTTCATTTTCATTCCATATCTCTTAAGCTTACGCCTCGGTATTGATGATCTCTCTCTTATTGTAAGAGCCGCAGGCCTTGCAGACTCTGTGAGGCATCATCAGCGCGCCGCACTTGCTGCACTTTACCAGGGTAGGAGCGCTCATTTTCCAGTTCGCTCTTCTCTTGTCTCTTCTGGATTTGGAAGATTTATTCTTAGGGCAGATAGACATTACTTACACCTCCTTGTTCTCACGAAATATATCCATGATTGCCGCCATTCTGGGGTCTGGAACGAAGGTATCGCAGCCGCACTCCCCTTCGTTTAGATCTTTCCCGCAGACTCTGCACAGTCCCCTGCAGTCCTCTCTGCACAGAACCTTTAAAGGCCAGCAGGTAAAGATTTCATTGCTGATCAGGCTGTCCACATTCAGCTGATAACCATCCATGAAGCCGCTCTGCTCCTCCGCCTCGTCTTCATCCGCCTTTTCAGGGGAAAAGACTTCCGTGGATATGTGCAGTTCAAACTCCTTCGTTACGTCCTTCAGGCATCTGTCACACTTCATGGCAATGCTCACTTCGGCATCAGCTTCAACCAGGGCTTTTCCTGCACCGCAGTTGGAAAGGCTGAGCTTCACCGGGCTCTTATCCACAATCATAAAATGTTCTCCCTGAAAATCAACTCCCGTCAATTCCAGCGGAACCTCTCTGGTAACAGATTTTCCTTCTTCTGCAAAGACATCCGTCAGATTAATCAGCATAGCAAACTCCTAATTCGCACTTTGTTAATTATACATAACCCGTTTCTGTTTGTCAACAAAAAACATCACAGTTTTTCACCAGTTTTTCTTCCGCTTTTCTCCTCAGCTTTTCAGGATTCCATGGGCAAAAAGATAGTCCTTCCAGAGCTGATAATATTTGGCCTTCAGGTGGATCTGATCAAAGGTATAATCGGAAATCAGATTCCCGTTTTCATCGCAGACCGCATCGTTAATTTCCAGATAGTAGATGTTCCGGTTGTCCGCCATCAGAGAAATCGCCTGGTTGCGCTCATTGATATTCGCGTTATTGAAAATCCTGTCCGTATTATTCTTTTCCTCTCCCACGCGCATGATCCCCTGGATGAAAATCAGCGCATCAGGCTGAAGCACACGGATCCGGTTCACGGCCTCCGCATAGGTGGTGAAGAAGCTTTCCGTGGTTCCCCGTCCCAGCTCATTGATGCCCAGCATGATGTATATCTTTCCGAATTTTCTCTCCGTCAGCGCTTCCTCCAGCGTGGCCTTCGTCCCGTCTGCAAGGGAAGCGAATTTCTCCGGTTCCTCAAACAGATCGTAGATCGTCAGAGAGGTTTTGGCAAAAAATGTGGTGCTCTCCTGAAAGCCGCCGTATTCATCCAGCCCTACCGTTCTGGAATCTCCGATGAACAGGGCGTCGTCGAAATAGCTCTCCGGTACCTGGGTAAACGTGCCGGTCCACTGGCTGTCCTCATTCTCCTGCGCTTCGGAAGCCGCCTCCTCTCCATTCTGCGGTCCACTGCCCCCCTGTTCATTTCCGTTCTGCAGGCCATCCTCCTCTCCCTGAGCAGATTGATTCGGCTGCGTGGATTCATCCTGCTGCGAAGCGTCCGTTCCTGCCTGGGACTGCATATTTTCCTCCGGTGTCATTCCGGTGATTTTCTCCGGCATCGCATCCGATACACCCGTATCTTCACCCGCCCCGATTAACTGACCAAACTGGTCATACTGGCGGCCGTCTGAAGCGATAAATGCAGGGGCTGAAACATCATCTCCGTTTTCCTCTCCCTTCTCCGGTATCTGTCCGGAGCTGTTACCGCTTCCTGAAGAATCCTTTTCAGCGATGGAATTTCCGGTAATTCCATTTTGGGAAATCATATTTTCTGAAACCGTATTTCCTGAAATATCGTTTCCTGATATCACACCGGCCGCCTCATTCCCGTCCGGAGAGCTTCCATCCATTCCACTCTCTGCCGGGCTGTCTGCGCTCTCTCCTTCTCCTGAAACCGTTTCCGGCTCCTGCTCACTTTCTCCCGGCTCCGCCGAGGTCTGCACCGCTCCGAAGAACAGCTCCCACGGCCCGGTTCCGTCCTTCAGCCCCTGAAAAACCAGAGACACCACGGGCGTCATCCACCCGTTTTGTCTGGAATAATCCGCATATATGGTATGTTCCCCCGCAGCTCCGGCGCCCGTCAGCAAAAGCCCGCTGACCAACAGCAGAAGAAACAGGGAATACTGCTTCCATCTTTTCATCATCGCTCTCCAATCTGCCGCTTCCGGCATTCCGTCTCCTGTTATGAAGTGACTTTTGTCAAGAGATAAATGCCGTATCCAGCAAACTTTTTCTTGACTGTCACATTTGTGTGATCTGTCAGCATCTGAAAGGAGCTCTGATTTAACAGTTCCCGGCATGTGGCCACTCTGTTATTCGTGGATTGGTTACCGACAGGCTAATGGTTCCTCCGAGAGCTCTGCGATCTAAAAACATGGATCACCGAAGGGCCAACATAGGAGGAACGCAGATAGCTCGAACCTTACAGGGATCACAGCCCCTTACAGATACTGACAGATATTCAATTGTTTTTGTCCTGGCAGCTGGCTGCAGTTTACTGCTGATTGCTGCCTGATTACGATTTACATCCAGGACGGATGGCTGTCAGGGGCCGCGCAGCGGTGCATTTTACCCTTGACTGACAGCCGGACCTGATGTATCCCCCTTGGGGCGGATGCTGATGTTTCCTGTCATCATGCCCCAGATGAAGCATGCAAGTTCTCTTGCCACAGCTGCCACTGCCACATTCTTCTTCTTGCCATGGCGGATCATTTTATAACACCTGCTTCGAAGCCGGGTATTCGCTTTATCGGCGTATGCAATCACCTCAGCAGGCTGTCCGCTTTGCCTTGCCCGGAGTTCTTTGGACTTATGTCCGATGGCTCCTTTACAGATGCCTTTTGCAGCTTCAATTAACAGACAACGCAAATGTGTATTTCCTGCTTTGGATATCCCAAGCCGGTTCACGTTGTCTGAACTGGAATGCTCTCCAGGTGCCAGTCCCAGGAATGCCGCATAGGTATTCCCCTTAGCGAACCGCTTAAAATCTCCGGTTTCCACAATCAGGGACAGCGCCGTATGCGTACGGATCCCCAGAAAGCAGCCCAGCTTTTTTGCATTCTCCTGATAACGGGCTTCGGAAGCGATTTCTTCAATCCGCTTATCGTAACGCTCGATTTTTGCCTCCTGTTCCTCACAGGATGCCAGGTACTCGTCCAGCGTTTCCCGATACATCGGATCCAATTCCAGTTTCTTCAGCCAGGTGACATGCTTAATGGTCCATTTTGTCCCGCTGTACTGTTGTCCGTGCCGAAGGACAAACGCATTGATCTGCTGCTTCAGCTTCTTAAGTGCCAGCTTGTGATCATCTCTCATACGGAGATACTCTTTGACAGCATCGTCTTCGCCGGTAGGGATATAAACCGGATGGTAACCGCCGTAACACAGGCACTGTGCAATCAGACGGGCATCACGTTTATCCGTTTTGATCCGCTTCCCCTGCTGGGTAAGCATGGTTGTTGGCGCGAGTATGACACATTTGACCCCGGCGCCTGTAAGCTGGTGGTAAAGGGTATAGCCGAGGCAGCCAGCCTCATAACCGCATTCAATAGAATAATCATCGCAGAAACCGAGTTTCATCTTCAGGGATTCAATGAAGCAGATGACTTCTTTGTAGTCCGGGGCGACCTGTACTTCCCCGAAGATCCGGTCTTCTGCCCCGATCGTGGGCTCCATTGCACATAAAGTGTAATTTTTACTATGGACATCCATGCCGATTTTGATTATTCTATTCATAGGTGGCCTCCTTTTGTATGCGGTAATCCCTGTTACCATTGTTGTTGTCAAACTCCAGTATACAGGTAAATCCACGTTGCTACAAATGTGGGGTCACTTCATATTATCTAAAAGCTGAAATACAGGAACGGATTCCCGGCAGAAACGGATAACCGGTAAACCGCCGCCCAGAACAGAACAACCAGCAGGACCGTTACAAACCATTTCCTTTTCCACTTTTCATAGATGCGGGACAGCACCGGCACGCAGCACAGCACGCCCGCCAGAAGATACGGCCAGTACATGGACAGATATTTTCCGATATCTCCCGCATTCAGCGTCTCTCCTATGCCAAAGAAAGGAAACAGTCTTGCAAAATAAACGCCAAGCTCTCCCAGATCCGTGATGGCGAAAATCATCCAGGTGAGCGGAAGGAGCAGGATCACGTAAATGTGGGAAAGCACTTTTGTGTTCTTCAGCCATTTTCCATATGTCAGCTTTTCCAGAATGATGAGCCCTCCCAACACAAGCCCCCAGAGGATGAAATTCAGGCCGTTTCCGTGCCAGATCCCGGTGAGCAGCCACACAAAGGCCAGATTGAAAATCAGGCGCTTCGTCCCCTTTCGGTTTCCGCCCATCGGTATGTAGATATAATCCCGGAACCAGCTGCCCAGCGTCATATGCCAGCGGCGCCAAAAATCGCTCACGGAAACCGCGCTGTAGGGCTGATTGAAGTTCTGAATGTATGGGAAGCCGAGCATGACCCCGATTCCCGCTGCCATCAGGGAATAGCCCTCAAAGTCAAAATAGAGCTGAAGGGAATAGGCAAAGGCACCCAGCCATGCCAGCGGGGTGGAGATGCTCTCAAAGCCGATCGTCTGAATGTCGTTCCACAGAATTCCCAGCCGGTCCGCCAGCAGCACCTTGGACGCCAGACCGAGGATGAGAAGCCGCAGCCCTTCCTCAAACTGTTCCGGCCGGATCCGCTCTCCCGAAAGCCCCTCTTCGGCATCTTCATACCGCATGATCGGGCCGCTTGTGATCTGGGGAAACATACAGATGTAGGAGCCCAGCTTCCAGAAGGAGAGCTCCGCATCTATCCTGCCGCGGAAAATGTCCGCCTGATAAGATACCAGCTTAAAGGTGTAAAAACTCAGTCCCAGAGGCAGAAGCAGGCTTCCCGTCGCCGCCTGCCCGATCTTGAAAAAGGCAAGGATGCCGATGTCTGTCGCGCCTGCAAGAAGCAGCCACTTCGCCATGGCAAGCTGCCTTCTCCTGCGGTGGCGAATCCGCGCTGCCTCCCCCATCCTCAGTCCGATCAGATAATTCAGCGCCGTTACTGCAAGGAGCAGAAGTACATACCGCGGCTGTGCGCAGGCATACAGCAGAATGCTTCCGATAAACAATGTTATCTTTCTGTGCTTTGGAGGCGTCAGATAAAAAGCAGCCAAAAAAACAGGCAGGAATCGAAACAGGAATTCCAGACTGTTAAATACCAGACTATTTTCTCCAATCAACCTTCCCAATTCAAGACCTGCCACGCTGCTCACTCCACTTTCCCGCATGATATTCTTTGTATTTTCTTTTCCTTTTTCTCATGCAGCTTAATAAGCATAATACATTTTCAGCGGAAAAAAAAGAGCATTTCCTCATATTTCTTCAACTTCATATTTTCTTAATATAATTGTAAAAATGCGGCATCCTTCCCCTTTCGGAAGCCCATTGGGCTCACCCCGAACTGTTTTTTAAAGCAGTGGGAAAAATAGCTCACATCCGCATAGCCGCATTTCCAGGCTATGACGCTGACATCCTCCTCCGTTTCCATCAGAAGTTTCTGTGCGTATTCCATGCGCAGGGCAAGAAGATAACCGGTAAAGGTCAGCCCCGTGATTTCCCTGAAACGGCGGCAGAAGTATGTTTCATTATAGCCGAATCTGGCGCTGACCTCCTTCGGAGAAAGCTTCCCGGTAAAACGATCGTTCACATATTTCAGAATCTCGGAAAAGGCCTGGTTCTGCTTCTGCAGAATGCGGATATCTTCGTTGCGGAACCGGTACAGAATGCCGAGAAGCTCATATATGATGCCGATCACCAGAAGCGGGTGATTCTCTTGGGTCCCAAGCGCTGTAAGAAGCCGTTTTTCCGTCTCCCGCATTCCGTCATCATCGATGACCCGTTGAAAGCCGGTCCGTCCTTCACAGATGGGAACCAGGTATTTCCGCGCCGCAATCGTTTCGTTACAGAATTTTTCCACATCGAACATGAACACATGATATACCACGCCTCCGCTGCCGGCAAAACCTCCGTGCAGCTGACGGGGAGCCACCGCAGCGGTCTGACCTGCCTGCACCGTATATTTTCCCTCCTGCGCATGCAGCTCCAGGCTTCCGCTCAGAACGTAAAGAAGCTCCATCCGGTCATGCCAGTGCATCGCAAAGCACAGTTCTCCCGGCGTCCGCCGTTCCGAGTACAGATGCTTCACCGCATTTTCCCCATAGATTACCGGAGTCAGTTCCTTGTACGCATCCAGCATGGCCGTTATCCCCTCTCCACTGGATTTTTATAGATTTCACAGATGATCTTCTGAATCCGCAGCGCTTCCCTTCCGCTGATCTCCAGCTTCTCCTTCCCGGCCAGCGCCCGGTAGAACTGGTCTATCTGAACCGCATGCTGGCTTCCCCAGTAGGGCTTTCCTCCGGTATAGGAAACGATTTTCTGGGGCTGATTCTGCACAGCCTCCACCGACTGATCCGTGTAACGGATCACCGCCTCGTCATAGGACAGACGCGCCGTCCCGTTTTCACAGACCAGCCGGATCTCTATGGGCTCGTCCACCAGATAATTGTTCATGGCATAAAAGAAAAGCGTGCTTCCGTTTTCATACCGGATCATTCCTTCTCCGGTATCCTCCACCGCCATCCCCTTATGTCCCCGGTTGTGAAGGGATGCCTGTACCGATAGCGGCGTGCTGTCAATGAACCAGTTTGCCAGATCCAGAGAATGGATGGCCTGATCGATGATCACCCCTCCCCCTTCCTTATCCCAGGTTCCCTTCCAGTCCGAACCGGCATAATAGTCGTCCGGCCGGTACCAGGTCAGCGTGCTTCTTGCACATTTCACCCTTCCCAGCCTGCCGTCCTCAATCCTTTTTTTCACCAGCTGCGAAGGCGTATTATAACGGCACTGAAAAATCACGCCGTACTGAAGACCGAGCTTTTCCGCAAGATGCACAGTCTCCCGGGCATCCTCATACCGGATACTCATGGGCTTTTCGCTGAGCACATGAACTCCCGCCCGGAATGCTTCCTGCGCAACCGGCGTATGCAGATAGTGAGGCAGGCACAGATGCACCGCGTCCGGCTTCTCTTCCTCCAGAAGCCTGCGGTAATCCGTATAAGCCTTCGTATGATATTTTCCCGCGGCCGCCTCCGCCCGCTCCTCCTTTACGTCGCACACCGCTGCGAGCTCAAGTCCCTCCAGATGGGTGATGGAGTCCAGATGCATCACCGAAATATTTCCGCAGCCAATCACTGCAGCCCTGAATTTTTTCATAACGTTCCCCTTCTTCTTTTGCCTCCGCTGTCAGGCGGCATTTCAATTAATGAAAGAATGATGCGAGCCATTCCGTTCTTTTGTGCGAAGCAACAGTCCGCTCCAGTCTCTTCCATCCTATCATATCAGCGGCCCTGGCGCATCAGATATTTGCAGTTCCTTTTGTGTTATTTTTACCTTTTCCATTTTACATAAAAAATTCAGTTATAATTTCTTTATAAAGAAGCCAACATGAACCTGTTTCTGCATGATATATGCAATTCCGCCTGACGGCGGGGAAAGCGAGGTGCTGCTATGCCACATATCCGATCAAACGCAGACCTGCGCAACTGCTATAATGAAATTTCCACTTTCTGCCATGAATACGCAGAGCCTGTTTTTATAACCAAAAACGGCAAGGGTGAGCTTGCCGTTATGAGCATTGAAACATATGAACAGCTTGCAGGCCGATGTGAATTATACGGGCTTCTTCAGGATGGCATGGATGACCTTTCCGAAGGGAAAACCCGCCCGTTCTCCGAAGCAATGGCAGATATACGGAGGCGACGCAGCCGATGCTTTCCTGGAGGAAACGGATCAGAAGATCAATGCTCTGCTGCCGTTTCCTCAGGAGCATCCTGTTGTGGAAGATAAACTGCTGGCCGCCTGGGGCGTCCGTTTCATACAGATAAAAAACTACTTTGCCTTTTATATAGTCGAAGGAAACCAGGTAACAGTGATCCGTTTTCTGTACGCCAAAAGCGACCGGGTTTCCATTTTAAAGACAGGCTTTCCTCTCGTTCAGGCTGTTATCCATGTGTGACTTCACAGTCTGCATTCTCTATCAGCCCGCACACCCTTGAGAAGACACCGTATCCACTGATTTCAGGATTCCATGATAACCTTTCCTTTCCCGTATAGATACAATTACCGGGCCTGCCAAGACGCCTCTGTATGGCATGTCGCTCTTTCCTGGATACATTCCGGCATCCAGGTCCTGATCCAGATGGCACTTTGTCTCCTCGTTAATCTCCAGCTTCTTTCCATACATTTTCATATGTGGCGAAACCTGTCTGATCACATCACACAGGTTTCCCAATCCATTTCCCGCATCCACCTCATGACAGGCGATGGTTTCAAAATCATCCCCCGGAATGGGAATATACACAATCCTGTCATCCGGCATGATAATTCCCGGCATGCCGCCAAAATCGGAGTCACAGCCTTTTCTGCTTAAAATAACCTTCATAATCCGCCTCTTTTGTTTCAGCCCTCACAGCCCCCAAAAGGATTTCATATACAATCACAGTTTATCATACGGGCCCCATAATTGCACGCGTTACATTGCACGGGCAATAAAACGGTTCAGCATCAGCACGGACAGGCAAAGGTAAAAATATTACAAATACTGGTCAAAAAACTTCTTCCCCACTCCCCCATTCCATGATACTGTAAAAGCAGACCGGCGCGAACAGGTTCGCGCCAAAGAATGGCTTCCGCCATTCTTTCATCATGAAATGCCGCCTTTCGGCGGCGGGAAAAGAGGTAGGTATGAAAATTGGAACCTGTGTTTCACTCGACAGCATGGAGGGTATCGAGGGCAAACTGGAAACCCTGCGGAAAAATGATTTTGATTCCTGTCAGCTTCTTGCCTGGAATCCTGCTGTATGGACCGAAGAAAATGCAGAGCGGCTGAAAAGCCTTCTGGGAAAATACGGCGTCTGCGTATCCGCATTCTGGTGCGGCTGGGAAGGGCCGAAGGTCTGGGATTTCTATGACGGACAGCTTACGCTTGGGCTTGTGCCGCCCGAATACCGGCAGATGCGGGTACAGAATCTGTGCGATGGAGCGGATTTCGCCCGCCTTCTCGGGATTACGGATGTGGTCACGCACATGGGCTTCATTCCGGAGAATCCCAACGATCCCAATTTTGGCGGCTTTTGCGTTGCGGTGCGCACCGTCGCGCAGCACCTGAAAAAGAACGGCCAGTTCCTGCTCTTTGAAACGGGCCAGGAAACCCCGGTCACCATGCTTCGCTGCTTTGAACGCGTGGGTATGGACAACCTGGGCATCAATCTGGATACGGCCAACCTGATCCTTTATGGAAAAGCCAACCCCGTGGACGCGCTGGACGTGTTCGGAACCTATGTGCGCAACCTGCATGCCAAGGATGGGCTGTATCCGGTAAACGGCCATGACCTGGGGCAGGAAGTTCCCATTGGCGAGGGAAAGGTGGATTTCAACACTCTGTTTGAAAAGCTGCATGAGCTTGGCTACGATTCTTATGTAACCATCGAACGGGAAATCGAAGGCGATCAGCAGCTTTCAGACATCCTGAGAGCCAGGGACTACCTGCAGGCGGTAATTGACAACATCTATTCATAAAAATGTGCGCTGGAGGCCGGCAGGAACCTGGGGTTCCTGCCAAAGAACGGCTGACGCCGTTCTTTTATGAATAATATGCCGCCCGGGGCGGCAGAACTGGAGGAAAAAATGTTAAAAGTTGGTCTGATCGGCGTGGGGGGAATCAGCGGTTCCCACATCCCCGCCTGGGATGCCATGGAAGATACGGAGCTTACCTCACTCTGTGATATTCGTCCGGAGCGTATGGAACCGTATCCGGATAAGCATCATTATACGGATTTTGACGAAATGCTGGAGAAGGAGGAACTGGATATTCTGGATATCTGTCTTCCTACCTATCTTCATGTGGATTTTGCCATTAAGGCGATGCAAAGGGGCATCCATGTAATCTGCGAGAAACCCATCTCCCTGAAGGAGGAGGATGTGGACCGCGCTTACCGGACGGCCCATGAAAACAACGTCTACTTCATGGTGGCACAGGTACTCCGCTTCTGGCCGGAATACGAGCTGATAAAGGAGCTGTATGATTCCGGCAGATATGGGAAGCTTCTCTCCGGCTATATGGGCCGTCTGAACGGTTATCCGAAATGGAGCTGGGATGACTGGATGCTTGACGAAGCGCGCAGCGGCCTGATTCCCTTCGACCTGCACATCCACGACCTGGATTTCTGTGTTTATGCCTTCGGTGCGCCCACGGATGTTCAGGAAAAGAGAGTCAAGCTCCCGAAGCAGGATTATATCAGCGCAGTCTATCAGTTCCCCGGCTTCTTCATCACCACAGAAAGCTCCTGGTACTCCGCGCCATATCCCTTCACCGCCTCCTTCCGCTTCCTGTTCGAAAAGGCGCTTGTAGCCTGGGAAGGCGGGAAATGCCTGATCTACCAGAATGACGGGCAGATTCTGGATCTGTCCACAGAGTCTCTGAACGATACGGGCGACATCGATCTTCCACAGACAAATGCCTACGCCGAAGAAATCCGGTATTTTACGGACTGCGTCAAAGAAGGGCGCTTTCCGGATAAAGTAAAGCCGGAGGAACTGAAGCAGGTGCTTCATATTCTGAATGCTCTTTAACTGCGATTTGCAAAGCGGAAACCTTCTGTTCCCTTTCTCTGTGAAAGAGATAAATCAGAACCTTCCTGCAAGTATAGTAAAAACGGCAGCAGCCGGCCGGGGCAAATACCTGTAATGGTATATCTCTGCCCCGGCCGGCTGCTGCACTTCCTGTGCCATTGTGCTATTACAATTTTTAAAGGTTCTGCAGGCACTTCTCTTCCGAACTGCTCAGAGGCTTAATCCTGCGGCAGGCGCTCATGCCATCTTCCGCCGGTAAAATCAGGAACATCAACCACTGCCCCGCCTCTTGCGATGGACATCTCAGACAGCGCGGTAACCGCCATCCAGCTTGCCGCATCATATACATCCACGGGCATGGGCCTGTTTTCTCTCAGGCAGGCGAAAAAGGTCTGAAACTCCAGCCAGTCCATTCCGTCATGGCCGCCCTGAACTCCTTCCTGAATATACTTTTTCCAGACCGGATGATCATATTCCTCCTCATACTGCGCCGCGTTCCCGCTGCAGGTCTTTCTCCAGTCAAAATCATGAGCCTTGTCCTCCGGCCGGTCAAGGAACACCGAATCCGTGACTTCCTCATACATACCCTTCGTTCCTCTCACCGTAAAATTGCGGCTGTAGTATCTGGGCAGCGTCGTATCCAGCGTGAGCACAATGGTCTCTCCATGAGCGCAGCGGATCACCGTTGTCACCACGTCTCCCTGCGCAAAGGTTTGATTTTTCAGGAATTCGTCATCGCTTTTGTTTTCCCGGATATAATCCCGAAGTCCGGCCGCCTTAGACGCCATGGAAGCCAGCGTCATCATCCGGTTTCCCCGGTTGATGTTCAGAACCTTTGCAATGGGTCCCAGGTCATGGGTGGGGTAATTTTCACAGTTGCGGTTCAGATAGTTTCTCAGCCTGTAATGGCGGTTCTCCCTTCCAAAGGAGATTTCGTCCCGAAGATCGTGCTGGTAACCTCCCGCACAGTGCACTACCTCTCCGAACAGTCCTTTGCGCACCATGTTCAGCGCCATCATTTCCCGTCTGCCGAAGCAGCAGTTTTCCAGAAACATGAACGGCGTTCCCGTTTTCTCATATGCCTCCACCAGATCCCAGCAGTCCTTCAGCTCATAGGCACCGCCCACCTCCATGGCAACCGCCTTTCCCGCATACATCGCCGCCAGTGCGATTCTCACATGGCTCTCCCAGGCAGTGGCGATAATGATGGTATTCACATTTTCATCCCGGATCACATCCAGATAATCCGAATATTCTGCAGGTCTGGCCTGTCCGGCTTCCACCACAAGCTCCGCGCCCTTCTGCGTCCTGTCCTCATAAACGTCGCAGACAGCCACGACCTGCTCCTTCTGCTTTAACACTACATCCTTCAGAAGCCAGTAGCCTCTGCTTCCCAACCCTATAAAACCGATTCTGATCTCCTTCATGCTTTCCACCCTTTCTTCCGTATCTGCGCCAGCGCCCCGCCGGCTTTCCGGTGAACGTCATTTTGATTGATAAATCCTGCTGCGCCTTCAGGCTTTACAGCGTTTCCTGTTGATGCTATGATAGCATCATAAAAAGTATATAACTATATCAAATCAGTTCAATATCGGATACTTTTCGTTCAATTTTACGGCGTTTTTCGTTTCACCAGGCCGCATGGCCAGACAGCACGGACATGCGGCACAGGAGAACTCAGCCATGCGGAAAGATAACGTTGCAGAAAGGAAGGCTTCATGGTCTGGATAGCACATCCCGTCACGCGTCAGATACAGCTGACCGCATTTTATTCCCTCTTTGAGGTTCATTATGAAAAAGGCTATGAATTTCCGGGAGAAAGCCACAATTTCTGGGAATGCCTTTACGTGGCTGATGGAGAGGTCTGTGTGTCCGGCGATGAAAGAGTATATAACCTCACCCGTGGCTCCATCATTTTTCATAAGCCTCTGGAGCTTCATAAATTCATCGTGACCGGTGAAAAAGGCGCAGACCTGTTTATCTTCTCCTTTACCGCGGAAGGCCCGCTCACCGCCTGGCTGGGTGAAAAGGTGTTTGCACTCACGGAGTCTCAACAGAAGCTCCTGCAGGATCTGTACGCTTTTGCCCGCCAGAGCGTCCGGAATGCAGCCTGCTGCCACGCTGCAGAAAGCTCCGCAGACCGCGGCATGGAAGGCCCTTCAGGCCGCAGCACGGAACATCCCTCCGGCTGGAACCCGGACAGCTACCGCCGCTTCCTTGAGCCCTTCGGCCGGCTACCCGCTTTTTCCCAGACTGCAGCTTCTTACCTGGAGCTTCTCATGCTCTCCCTTGCCGAAGCCGGAGCCGTTTCCTCTGCCTCCAGCGATCCGGACGCCGTTCTTTTCAGCCGGGCCGTAAATTTCCTCAACAGCAATATCCACCGCCAGCCCTCCGTTCCCGAAATCGCCCGCTTCTGCGGCGTCAGCGAGTCGGGTCTGAAGCGCATCTTCGACAAATATGCCGGAATCAGCGTCCACAAATACCTGCTCAAGCTGAAAATCAAGACCGCCATACAGCTTCTCAGGGGCGGGGAAACCGTCTCCCGCACGGCGGAGGTTCTTGGCTTTAACAGCCAGAGCTATTTTTCCAGGGCTTTCCGACGGGAAACCGGGATTTCGCCATCTCAGGTGTATGAGGAAAAATAGCAGAATATTCCTCCTCTCATTTTCAGTCCGAAAAATACGCGTTGGAAACGGTATGTCTTCCCTTTCCGTCCGTGATCTCCACACGGATATATCCCTCTTCCCCGTTCAGCTCAAAGTCCGCCTCAGTAATGGTCTCTCCCGGTCTGGCCGATGCTCTGTGGCAGTTTCTTCCCATGGTTTTCAGGAAAATCTTATCCGCAGGCGTACATTTCACATGCACATGGCTGCCCGTACGGGTGAATTCCAGAATCTCCGGAGCCTCTCCCTGTCCGTCCGGTACGCAACAGCTGTAAAAGTTTCCCTTTTTCAGCGCATCGATGATTCCGTCATAGGTAAGACTTTCCGCGCCAATCATAACATATCCGCCGAAGGAATCATACAGACCGCCGTCGATGGCCATGCTGTTGTGATTGTCATCCGTGGATACGCAGAAAAGTTTCTGACCGCTTCTGAGCATCTCATCGTAAGCCTGAGGATGATAGCCATACAGACCATCCATCTCGCAGCCATGATTATAGATTTCCATGCCCCACATTCCTTTCAACTTCGTGTACTCGTCACAGGTCTGCAGGGACCAGTAGGGATGATTGTAACAGCCGATAAAACCCAGCTTTGTCATCTCTTCCACATAGGCATTCACCGCGTCCATGTCCTCATAGGGCACCTCAGGCCGGCAGAGAGCTTCCTTGATCTCCTTATTCTGATCCGGACAGGTATCATACCAGTTCATATGCCAGGTACGGCGGTAATTCCAGCTCATATCCACAGCCTGATTGATGTCCGTTTCCAGAGCTGTGATTGCAAGAAATTCTCCGTCACTGAGCTCCCTGTGGTCCACATAACGGTCATGATCCGTAAATGCGATCACCTGATAGCCTTTTTCCTGATAATGCCTTTTTATTTCCTCCGGCGTCATTTTCCCATCAGAAAATACAGTGTGGCAATGCAGATTTGCCTTATAATAAGTTACTCCCTTCGGCAGCAGTTCCATGGTTTTCATTTTTCTTTTCATCCTCCCTGTATGTTTTCAGTTTTTTTAATCTGATATGTACTGTTTCCCAGATCGATGGTCACAGTCGTCCCATCGGAAAAAAGTGTCCTCTGACGCATTCCGTCCTCATCCAGCAGTTCGTGGCGCACCATGGGGCAGCAGGCAAGCCGTTCATGAAGCTCGGAAACAATACGGCAGCGTTCCGCTGTTTTCTCCGGGCTCAGGTCGCCGCAGCCCGCAAAGGAGCCGTCTGTGTTCGCGTAAGCGCCTTCACGTACCAGATAGGGCGCGCCTGCGTTCAGAAGCGCATAGAGCATCAGATCCTCCCGGCATTTTTCTCCATCTGGTCCCTCATACTCCAGAATGTCCATCATCCAGGGCTCCACCACGCAGTCATGGTAGACCAGATTGAACAGAGGCACCGCGATGCCGTTTCGCGGGGTTCCGGGCGCCTGAAGCATGAAATGATAAGGCGCATAATGACAGAATACCAGACTCTGCATGCTCCAGTCCGATACCTCCTCAGAGCTGGTGAGAATTCCCTTTGACAGAAGCCAGTCAAAGCACTGCTTTCTGTACTCATAGCATTCCCGTCTGCTCATTCTGTGATAGGGATTGCTGCATTCGTCCCCCTCATTGCAGGTAAATACGTCCAGGTATGCGCCATCCAGACGGATTCCATGGGAAAGCAGCTCGTGGAAATTGCGCTTTACATAGTAGGGCGCTTTTGTTGCGCACAGATAGGACTGCGGACCTCCTGCCCAGCGGCTGTGCTGCGGCATGGTTCCGTCGGCAAGGCGCACCGCCTCATTCTCATCGAAGCTTTCCGCGCTCAGGTAGTAATCCCGGTACTGGTCATGGATGCCGAACAGATAACCGCACTCATGCACCGTATCCGCCAGCTGCTTCATGCCTTCCCAGCCGCCGGCCTCCTCACAGGCAGGCAGGTAATCCGGATGATTATTGTCATAGCCAGGCTCCGCCCATCCATCCAGATGCAGATAGAGCTTTTTCACTCCCTGCTCTCTGATCTCTTCTATCATCCCGGCGCGTTTGGCAAACGGGGTGACATGATTGTTCTTTTCCGGCTGATTCTTATCGTAAAAATCAGACAGAGGATGTACGCTGGTCTTTATGCCGCAATGGACGAAGGCACAGCCGAAGAGCTTTTCCACGGAAGGGACTCTCGCCGCCTTTTCCTTCAGCGTGACCAGCTTTCCGATCTGCTTCGAATAAATGCGGTAGATTCTGCACAGATCATTATAGTCACAGTCATTCAGGAAGGTATAGGTAACGCTTCTTCTGTAATCCATCCGTCCCAGACTGGGCTCCCACCAGATGCCGATATGCGTATACGGACCGCCCGCCGGATGATCCACGTAAGCGCCCGCATTCCAGGGCGTGTCCGCAATGGCGATATAGCCCTGCCCTTCCTTTACCTGACCGAACCAGGGCATATAGCCGCCTGCCGTCAGGAACTGCCCGCGAAAGCTCAGGGCGTTCACGGCTTTTTTCCAGTCGTTGGGAAGCAGCAGTCCCTGTCCTTCGTTGATCAGCGTATACCACTGCGGCAGCCTCTCTCCGGAACCACGGCTTTCCGGGACGTCCTTCTCAGACGGCATCATGGTAAATGCCATAGGAGCCGGCCAGCGGACCTCCTTCACGGAAAGCCCCTCTTCGCGGATGGGAATCCATTCAAAATGCACCTTCCCCACACAGCCTTCCTCCGGCTCCTCTCCGGTCTCCTCAATCCAGCAGAGCGTGTCGAAGGCATAGGAATCCTCTTTTCCGTCGAGCGCCCGATAGCTGGAACGGATTCCTCTTCCATAGCCGGTCTTTACCGTCTCATGGCTGATTTCCTTCCATCTGGCAAAATCCAGCTCCTCCTCCTGCGTAACACCAACAGGACGAACAGAGTCTTCCGTTTTCCACTCTGCTGATCCTGCCGTTATGCTGATCTGTAATGTTTTTCTGCACAGACTGAGCGTGAGTCCGGAAACCGGGCCCACAGTCAGCAGTGTTGATCCACTGGCCGCCCCGTATGCGGAAGCGTCTGTTCTGCTTTCGTTTGCTGCCATCCTTTCCTCCTTCCGTGCGCCATTCCTGACACCGACTTAAAAATACTTTCCGAACGGAACCGCCTTCTTTAAAAAAGAAGCCGGCTGCATACCGGCTCCTCTGACAGTTCACTGTTCAGTTGTCACCCTTTACAATCGCATAGGTCTGCCTTGCAATGGACAGCTCCTCATTCGTGGGAATCACAAGCACCTTCGGTCCCGGGCCGGGATTTGAAATCACGACCTCTTCTCCCCGCTTATGATTTGCCACTTCATCAATGGTAATGTTCATATACATGAGATGCTGAAGGATTCTGTCACGAATGATCGGACTGTTTTCTCCCACACCAGCCGTAAAGCAGATTGCATCCACACCATTCATCTCTGCCGTATAAGCGCCGATATACTTAATTACGCTGTGAATATATACCTCCATCGCGCGCTTCGCATTCTCATTTCCTGCCTCGTAGGCATCCTCCAGATCACGAAAATCGGAGGAAAAACCATCAGACAGACCATAAACCCCGGATTCCTTATTCAGCATGCGGAGAATCTCGCTGACACTCTTTCCTTCCTTGTTCGCGATAAATTCTACGATGGCAGGATCAATATCGCCGCTTCTGGTCCCCATGACCAGTCCCTCCAGAGGGGTAAGTCCCATGGAGGTATCCAAACATTTTCCGTTCTTTACCGCAGAAATGGAGGCTCCGTTTCCCAGATGGCAGACAATGATTTTCAGCTCTTCAACAGGCCTTCCCAACACGGCCGCTGCACGGGATGACACATATTCATGGCTGGTTCCGTGAAAGCCGTATCTTCTTACGCGATAATCCCTGTAATAACGGTAAGGAATCGCATACAGATAGGATTCCTCCGGCATGGTCTGATGAAATGCCGTATCAAAAACCGCCACCATCGGCACAGAAGGCATCAAAGCCTCGCACGCTTCGATTCCGATCAGGTTGGCCGGATTGTGCAGAGGTGCAAGATCACTGCAGTCCGCAATCGCCTTCTTTACCTCATCCGTAATCAATGTTGCTTTGGAAAAATTCTCTCCGCCATGAACAATACGATGTCCCACCGCACCGATCTCAGACAGATCCTTCACCGCTCCGTAATCCGGATTCGTCAATGTCTTCAGCACCAGACTGACTGCTTCCTTATGGTCCTTCATTTCCGCTTCAGTGATCTGTTTTTTTCCGCCGGCGGGCGTATACACCAGCCGGCTTCCGTCAATCCCGATTCTTTCGCATAATCCCTTTGCGGTCAGCTTCTCACTCTGCGCATCGATGAGCTGAAATTTCAGCGAGGAGCTGCCGCAGTTTATTACCAGAATATTCATTGCTTACCTCATATTTTCCGCCGCAAAAGCGGCATGTAAACCCTCATAAAACCTTCCTTCCGTCCGGTTTTCCCCAGTATTATCCTTTCTTTTTAAGCGAGCTGCGCCTGTACTGCAGTCAGCGCTACCACGCCCACGATATCCTGCCAGTCGCAACCTCTGGACAGATCGTTGACCGGCTTTGCGATTCCCTGCAGCATCGGGCCGTAAGCCTCTGCCTTACCGAGACGCTCAACCAGCTTGTAACCGATATTTCCTGCATCCAGATTCGGGAAAATCAGCACATTTGCCTTGCCGGCCACCTCGCTTCCGGGAGCCTTGGATTTAGCCACCTTGGGAACCAGAGCCGCATCGGTCTGCAGTTCGCCATCCAGCGTCAGATGAGGATACTCCTCATGAGCGATCTCCACCGCCTTCACCACCTTATCAACCAGCGCATGATGAGCGCTTCCCTTCGTGGAGTGGGAAAGCATTGCAATAATGGGCTTTGCACCGATCAGCTGCTTGAAGCTCTTTGCGCTGGTGTCTGCAATCGCGGCCAGCTCTTCCGAGGTGGGATCCTGATTCAGTCCGCAGTCTGCGAACAGGAAGGTTCCATGCTCACCATATTCACAATCCGGCACGTCCAGAATGAAGAAGGCAGAAACCAGTTTTACGCCCGGAGCCGTCCGCAGAATCTGCAGAGACGGACGCAGCACATCGGCCGTTGCATGACAGGCGCCTGCTACCATTCCGTCTGCATCGTTCGCCTTTACCATCACCACACCGAAGGTCAGCGGATCTTCCAGAAGCCTCTTTCTGGCCTCTTCCAGCGTCATTCCCTTTGCTTTTCTCGTCTCGTACAGCAGCTGCGCATATTCCTCAAACTTCTCGGTCTTGGTAGGATCTACAACCTTAACCCCGGTCAGATCCACCTCCAGCCAGCCTGCGCCGTCCATAATCTTCTCTTCATTGCCCACCATGATGATGTTGGCAATTCCCTCTTCCAGCACATGTGCTGCCGCGATCAGTGTTCTCTTGTCGTTCGTCTCGGGCATTACAATCGTTTTCTTATCGGCCCTTGCTTTCTCTTTAATGATGTCAATATAAGACATGTTTTTTACTCCTTTCCTCGTTTCCGTTTTCTTCTGTCTTTCACCTTAGTCTGATTAAAATTATAACGGAATTTTCCATTGTATACAAGTTTCTTTTCCTGAATTTATTGTACAAAATCTTGCACATATCGCAATTTCCCCCAAATTGTTCGTGATGTTGTACAATTAAGCCATGCAGAAGAAAGAATGCAGACTGCCCGATCGAGCTTGCTCGTATAGGGCGGTCTGCATTCTTTCTTCTATAGGGCGCAGCCCTCAAGTCCGGGGTGACCGTCAGGGCATCCCGGACTTGGCATGGCGCAGCCAGCCAGTACCTCTCCCCTCAACCGTGCAAGCTTGCTTGCAAAGGGCTGATGAATGTTTCCTTCCTATAGGGCGCAAGCCCTCAAGCCGGAGGCTGCCCGCAGGGCGGCTCAGGCCTGGCATGGCGCAGCCAGCCAGTACCTCTCCCCTGTTCAAATACATCCATCCATGATATGATAGTTACAGCCTGCCCACGGACCGGCAGCTGATGCTGAGAGAAGGAACGGAGCCATACCCATGACAGTTACTGGAATCATTGCGGAATACAATCCGCTTCATAAAGGACACGAATATCAGCTGAAGGAAGCACGCCGCCTCACCGGGGCGGACTATATCATCGTGGTCATGAGCGGCTGCTTCACCCAGCGGGGAACACCCGCAGTCCTGGACAAGTACGAGCGGGCACGCATGGCCCTTTCCTGCGGCGCGGATCTGGTGCTGGAGCTTCCGGTGCGGTTTGCCTGCGCCAGTGCGGAATATTTCGCCTCCGGAGCGGTCTCCGTTCTGAACCGGCTGGGCTGTGTGGATTATCTATGCTTCGGAAGCGAGTGCGGGGATACACAGGCTCTTCTTTCTGCCGCCGCCCTGCTGTCCCGCGCAGAAAGGACACCGGAATATCATCAAAAGCTGCAAGAGGCGCAGAAGGCAGGGCTTTCTTTTCCCGCCGCAAGGAGCAGGGCTCTGGAAAGCCTTTGGGGAAAGCTTTCCGGGGACTTTTCCGAAGCCGCTTCCTCCCTGTTTTCCCTTCCAAACAACATCCTGGGAATCGAATACTGCCGGGCACTGATGGCTCTGCATAGCCCGATCCATCCGTTTTCCATCAGGCGGAAGGGAAATTACCATGACACAGGACTGAAGGAAACGCCCGCAAATGACCCATTTGCATCGGATGCATCCTTCAGCTCCGCTTCCGCCATCCGTGCCGCCATGCAGAGAACAGACGAGACTGCCGCGGCAGAAACGAAGGAAAGGCTTTTTTCCAGCCTTCCTGCCGCATCATACCGCCTCCTTTTTGAAAGGACCGACGGACGCGGAATCGTGACGGAAGAGGATTTTTCCCCGCTTCTGCGCTACCATCTGCTTCAGCTTCTGGAGGGCGGCAGCATCGGGAAACCGTCTCCGCTCACGACCTTTACAGATGTTACTCCTTCCCTCGCGGATAAGATCGGAAATTCTCTCTACTCCTTTACAGGCTGGGATGACTTCTGTCTGCGGCTTCGCTCCAGAGACCTTCCCTACACGCGGGCGAGCCGCAGCCTCTGTCATATCCTGCTGAACCTCCGGCAGAAAATGCTTGATGAGAGCAAGGCTGAGGGATTTCCCGTTTATCTGCGCATGCTCGGCTTTTCGGAACGGGCACTTCCGCTTCTTGGCATCATAAAAAAGCAGGCCTCATCTTCTCTGTTCTCCCGCCTTCCGGCGGCCAGAGAGCAGCTTTCACCGACCCTTCTTCCTCTTCTGGAAGAAGAAATCAGGGCCTCCCATATTTACCAGACTGTCGTCTCCGGCAAATATGGAACGCCCTTTCTGCACGAATATCAGAGACAGATCATCACGCCGCTCTTCCCTGGGCCGTAACCCCGGAAGAGCGGGCAATCTGAAGGCTTTTCGTTGCATTTCGTTTCTGTCTGTTTTTTCAGTTTTTAAAGCTGTGGATGGGGGCCGGAATTCTTCCCTTTCTGCTGACAAAGGCCTCACAGCCAAAGGAATTGACCGGCATGACGGGCGCATGGCCCAGCAGTCCGCCGAATTCCGCATGGTCTCCGACCGTCTTTCCGATAACAGGAATCAGACGGGCCGCCGTGGTCTTCTGGTTGACCATGCCGATGGCCATTTCGTCTGCGATGATACCTGAAATGGTGGATGCCTTCGTATCTCCCGGTATGGCGATCATGTCAAGTCCCACGGAGCAGACACAGGTCATCGCTTCCAGCTTTTCCAGAGAAAGAGCTCCCGCGGAAACTGCGTCGATCATACCCTGATCCTCGCTCACCGGAATGAACGCGCCACTTAAGCCCCCCACATAGGAGGAAGCCATCACACCACCCTTTTTCACCTGATCGTTCAGAAGCGCCAGAGCAGCCGTGGTTCCAGGCGCGCCCGCATGCTCCAGCCCAATCTCGCAGAGAATGTCCGCCACGCTGTCGCCGATGGCAGGGGTGGGAGCAAGGGACAGATCCACAATACCGAACGGAATATCCATCCGTCTGGATGCCTCTCTTGCCACCAGCTGACCCACACGAGTCACCTTGAAGGCTGTTTTCTTGATCGTCTCACAAAGCACCTCAAAGCTCTCTCCCCGCACCTTTTCCAACGCCGTTTTCACCACGCCCGGACCGCTGACGCCTACGTTGATGACCATATCCGCCTCAGTCACGCCATGGAAGGCTCCGGCCATGAACGGGTTATCGTCCGGCGCGTTGCAGAAAGCCACCAGCTTTGTACAGGCCGAGGAATCCGTATCCGCCGTCAGATGTGCCGCCTCCAGAATGATCTCTCCCATCAGACGCACCGCATCCATGTTGATGCCCGTTTTGGTGGATCCCAGATTGACCGAGCTGCATACCCGTTCAGTAGACGCGAGCGCCTGCGGAATGGAACGGATCATCAGCTCATCCGCGGGGGTCATCCCCTTGGACACAAGAGCGGAATAACCGCCGATAAAATTCACGCCCACTTCCTTCGCCGCCGCATCAAGCGTCTGCGCAATCCGGACAAAATCTTCCTTTGTCCTGCAGGCTGCGCTTCCGATCAGAGCGATGGGCGTCACGGAAATTCTTTTGTTTACAATTGGAATCCCGAATTCCGCGGAAATTTCCTCGCCGGTCTTCACCAGGTTCCTCGCCGCACGGGTAATTTTCTCATACACCCTGCGGTTCAGCTCATCCAGATCAGAATCGATGCAGTCAAGAAGGCTGATTCCCAGCGTGATGGTCCGAACATCCAGATTTTCCTTCTCGATCATTTTGTTGGTTTCATTTACTTCAAATATGTTGATCATGGCATCCTCCCATTCCAAAGCGAATTTTTCAGATTGTTTTACAGTTCATACCACGCCGTTCACAAAGCCGCCCTTCCCGCTTTCCGCAGCTTCGAGAAATCGCCTTTGGCGATTTCCTGTTCACTGGATGGCCGCTCCTTTCCTCAGTCAGGATCAGACATCTGCTCATGCAAGCACGGCATCTTTCTGAACCTGACTGACGAATGAACCGTATTTTAGATTCTGTGCATCTGACTGAAAATTTCTTCGCTCTGGCATTTGATAATCACACCGATCTGCTCTCCGAGCTTCGTAAGCTCCTCTGCGATCTCTCCGAAGCTCTTTCCCGCCCGGTTCATATCCACGATCATCATCATGTTGAAATACTCCTGCACGATGGTCTGGCTGATATCCAGAATATTGATATTATTTTCCGCCAGATAGGTGCAGACTCTTGCGATGATCCCCACAGTGTCATGTCCAACTACCGTAATGATGGTTCTTTTCATGATTACCTCCGTGTCGAAGCGCTTTTTGCTCCGACCGCGCGAAAAAATCGCATACATATTTTTTCCGCTGCGATCACAGCAGTTTTGCGGCGCTCCGACGCAAAACCGCCGAGTGAAAAATGCGCCATCAGGTGCATTTTTCACACTCTCCTCCATTCTGATCATAACGCCGCCGTATTTCCCGTCCGTACAGCGATCCGGGAAATGCAGCAGGCATTTTTCTTTACGCGATCTCAATCACTTGCGAAACTTCGCTTCTTCTAGCCACCTGGATCGGAAAATCTCCCGCTTTGTAAGGGCTGTCCGCCTGATTGATCTCCAGCCGCACCGTCTCATAGGCAAGCTGAGGCATATTGTTCTCCTTACTGAGATGCCCAAGGACAATATATTTCAGATTGTCGTGCAGAAGGCGGCACAAAAGCCGCCCGGAATTTTCATTGGACAGATGTCCTCTGTCCCCCAGAATCCGCTGCTTGAGCGGATAAGGGTAAGGTCCCACCTGCAGCATGTTCACGTCATGGTTCGCTTCCAGAAGAAGGGCATCCATCCCCTTCAGACATTCCACCGTATAATCATTATAGGTACCGAGATCAGTCACCACACCAATCTTCTGCTTCCCGTGGGAAAATCTGTACGCCACCGGATCCGCTGCATCGTGAGAAATGCGCATGGGATTTACCGTAATGTCCTTAATGGTGAAACTCTCATCCGCGCATACCGTCTGAAACAGATCCCCGTCAATCGCCCCCAGGCTCTTACAGCGGCAGATCGCCTCCACCGTTTTGGGCGTCGCATAAATGGGAACATTGTATTTCCGTGAAAATACGCCCAGCCCGCTGATGTGATCACTGTGCTCATGGGTGATAAACACCGCGTCCAATTCACCGGGGTCTATTCCCAGACTGTGAAGTCCTTCCTCTGTCCGTTTCCTGCTGATTCCCACATCCACCAGAACATGAGTGGTATCTGTTCCCACATAAATACAGTTTCCACTGCTGCCGCTTGCAATGCTGCATAGTCTCATAGCCGTTTTCTTCTCCTTCAGTCTTTCCTGTATTAATATGCCATATTCCGGCCGTTCCTGCAAGCTTCTTCTTTCCGCAGAGCTGCCAGAAGCTGCCGCCTGGTCTCCAGCAGATCTCCGTTATTCTCGATGACCACACTGCAGTGCGCACGAAAATCCGCCTCACTCAGCTGGCTTTCAAATATC
Organism: Candidatus Eisenbergiella stercoravium; assembly: GCA_019113175.1. Taxonomy (GTDB): domain Bacteria; phylum Bacillota; class Clostridia; order Lachnospirales; family Lachnospiraceae; genus Eisenbergiella; species Eisenbergiella stercoravium. The sequence continues at coordinate 24,054 of DXHY01000023.1, forward strand.
TGCCGGATTTTTTCATCCGAATAGCCCCTGCTTTCCTTAAGACGCGCGGTTCGTACTGACTCATCCGCATGAACATACCACAGTTCATCCAGAATTGCTTCATAGCCGCACTCTATGAGAAGCGCAGCTTCCAGGAAAAAATAATCCGCTTCACCCTTTTTGCGTTCACTTGCCACCTGCTCCAGAATGTACCGCTTTACCTCCGGATGAATGATATTGTTTACCCGGTCAAGAAGAGAAGGATCTGAAAAAATCATTCCTGCCATCTTCTTTTTATCAATGGTGCCGTCTGCAGCGAGCACCTGCCGGCCCAAAAGTTCAACCAGCCGTTCGTAGCAGGGCTGTCCCGGAAGCTTTACCTCGTTTCCCACCTCATCGGCAGGAAGCACCCGGCAGCGGCAGAGTTCCTTCAGGAGTCCCAGGACCTCCGTCTTTCCGGCTCCCACGCCACCCGTAATTCCTATCAGTTTCATTTTCTTTTACCTATTTTGCTTCATACCAGTCGGTTCCCGTATGCAGATCCGTTTCCAGCGTCACGGAAAGGGAAGCCGCCGCCTTCATTTCTTCCGTCAGGAGTCTTGCCACCTCTTCCTCCTCGCCAGGCGCGGTTTCAATCAGCAGCTCATCGTGGATCTGCAGGATCAGCCTGGATTTCAGATTTTCCTCAGCGATCCGCCTCCAGACACGGATCATGGCAATCTTGATGATATCCGCCGCCGTTCCCTGAATCGGCGCGTTCATCGCCACCCGTTCTCCGAAGGAACGCTGCATGAAGTTGCTGCTCTTCAGCTCCGGCACAGGCCTGCGCCGTCCGAACATGGTGACAGAATATCCCTTCTCCTTTGCGGATGCCACCTCTCTGTCCAGAAATGCCTTCACGCCCGGATAGGTTTTGAAATACTGCTCGATGTACTCCGAAGCCTCCTTGCGGGAAATGCTCAGATCCTGGCTCAGGCCGAAGGAGCTGATTCCATACACGATGCCAAAATTCACAGCTTTCGCGTTCCGCCTCTGTAGATCCGACACCTCCTCAAAAGGTGTATGGAATACCCTGGATGCCGTAATACGGTGAATATCTGCATCCATCCGGTATGCCTCGATCAGCTGTTCGTCTCCGGACATATGCGCCAGCACCCGCAGCTCGATCTGAGAATAGTCAGCATCCGTGAACAGAAAACCATCCTTTGGAAGAAAGGCCTTTCGGATCAGCCTGCCCAGCTCCATGCGCATGGGAATATTCTGCAGGTTAGGCTCCGTAGAGCTGATCCTGCCCGTGGCTGTAATTGTCTGATTCAGCGTGGTATGAATTCTGCCGTCCGTTCCGATGCAGGGAAGAAGCCCGTCCGCATAGGTAGATTTCAGTTTGACAAGCCCTCTGTATTCCAGAATCTCCGAAGCGATCGGATAGTCCTCCGCCAGCTTTTCCAGCACATCTGCCGCAGTGGAATACCCCGTTTTTGTTTTTTTCCCACCCGGCAGCTTCATCTTTCCGAAGAGAATTTCTCCCAGCTGCTTTGGAGAATTGATGTTGAACTCCTCTCCCGCCTTTTCATGGATGCTCCTTTCCAGCTCCCTGATCCGTTCTACCAGCGCATCGCCGTAGTCCTGAAGCGCCTTTGGATCCGCACGGATTCCTTCCATCTCCATGTCATGAAGCACCCGGGTGAGAGGCATCTCAACTTCGGAGAAAAGCTTCCACATATCGGCCTGCTTCAGTTTTTCCTCCAGAACGGGCCAGGCCTTCCAGACAGCATAAACAGCATCCCCTGCATATTCCACGAACGCATCCGGCTTTTCTGAAAGCGCCTGCTGCCAGGAGCTTTTTCCAAGCAGCAGGCCTTTTTCCTTTACTGTCAGGCCCAGATGCTCATGGGCAATATCTGCAATACTGTAGTCATTTTTCAGCGGATTCAGCAGATAGGCCGCAATCAGCGCGTCGAACAGGCCGTCCGTTTTCATTCCTCCGAGATAACCGTACTGGAACTTAATCCGGAAGGTAGCAAGGTGTACGCCCTCATCTGCCAGCGCCGTCAGGCTGTTCTTCACATACTCTGCCGTAATTTCTTCCGACCTGATAAAAATCCGTACTTTTTCTTCCCCGGCTGCGAAAGCCAGCGCGGTAAAACCGCTCCCGTCGTAACGGTTGGAAGCAGTTCCCACCTCTTTATTTCCATCCTCCAGCACCAGAAAGGCCGCTTTTCCTTTCTTTCTGGCCTGCACCAAAGCATCCAGCATATCCTTTTCCATGTCGGACACCAGATAGCTATCCTTCCTTCCATCGTCCGAAACCGGCTGTTCCTGAAATTTTCCCAGCATATTCTTAAACTCAAGCCTCTGAAACAGCGCATATGCCTCCGGCGTGAACATCTTCCCCAGCTTCAGATCCTCCCAGGTTACGGAAAGCTCCGCCTGCGTATTGATCCTTGCCAGCGTTCTTGAAAGCTCCGCCAGATCCCGGTTGGCCGCAAGGGATTCCCGGATGCTTTTTTTGGTTACCTCATCCAGATGTTCGTAAATATTATCCAGAGAACCAAAGCGGGTCATCAGCTCCTGCGCCGTTTTTGGCCCTACCTTCGGAACGCCCGGAATATTATCCGATGAATCTCCCATAAGCGCCTTCAAATCCACGAACTGCTCCGGCGTCACCTGCCAGGCTGCAAGAACATCCTTTGCGTAGTAATCCTCGATCTCCGTCCTTCCGCCCTTTGTTTTGGGAATCCGGATTTTGATATGCTCACCCGCAATCTGAAGCAGATCCCGGTCACCGGAAACAAGGGCGACCTCCATGCCATCCTTCTCTCCCCGCTTTGCCAGAGTTCCCAGGATATCATCCGCCTCCAGCCCCGCCTGCTCCACGGTACAGATCCCCATGGCGGCGAGCACCTCCTTCATCACCGGAACCTGCTGCCGCAGTTCCTCCGGCATGGGCTTTCTCGTCCCTTTATATTCCGCATACAGCTCATGACGGAAGGTTGGTGCATGCACATCAAATGCTACCGCAAGATAGCCCGGCTTTTCTTCCTCCAGGATTTTAAACATGATATTTAAAAAGCCATAAACGGCATTGGTATGAAGCCCCTCGGCATTACTCAGATCAGGCACACCATAGAACGCCCGGTTCAATATGCTGTGCCCGTCAATCAATACAAGCTTATCACTCATTCTTCGGCCTTTCCTCCATTCTGAATCGGTCTAAGCGCCACGGCCGGTCAGAACACCAGCGTAGTCATAACCAGAATCACGGCAAGCACCGCGAAAGCTTCGAAATAATACAGCCCCCACTGCAGACGCTCCCGGATCTTCACATGCCTCTCCGCAACGGCCAGCCGGGCGGAAAGCTCCCGATTCAGATTGAACGCTTCCCCATCCTCCAGCCGTTCCATTCCCACCGTAACCAGAAACTGAATGCTCAGCTCTTCCTTACAGGAAGCGCATTTTCCCACATGTGCCAGAAAATCCTTTGCTGTTCTGGTCTCCATTCTGCCCCGGATAAAATCCGGAATCAGCTTTTCCGCCGTTTTACAGTCCATCCGGATGTCTCCTTTCTTTTTTTCCAAACCATCAGGGCATTTCTTTATTACTATACACCAAAAAACGGATTTTTAAAAGAACAAGAAATCGGCCTCTGGCCGATTTCAAAAAAGCGGAAGCCGCTTCCCGTCCCCAGACAGGAAACAGCTTCCGCAAAATCCCTTCATTTCTTCCTGAAAGGCCGGTTTATGCATGCAGCATGGCTTTACCACGGCAGTAGGTCTGAAGCACTTCATAATCATCCTCCAGAACCACCAGATCCGCATCACACCCTGCCACAATTCTTCCCTTCCGATCATTCACACCCAGACATCTGGCCGGGTTAATGGTGCAGGAATTCACAGCTGCATCAAAGGGTACCATGGCTTCCTCTACCAGAATCCTGAGCCCTCTGTTCATGTGCAGTGTACTGCCGGCAATCGTATCCGTCCCGGCAAGACGTGCCAGCCCGTCCTCACCAATCACAATATCATGTCCGCCGAGCTGATAGCCGCCTCCCGGCGGGCAGTATTTGGCGCGGAGGGAATCCGTAATCATGATCGCGTAATCTCTTCCCTTCGCCTGAAAATAATTGTTCAGGGCGGCCAGGTGGGAATGGCAGCCGTCACAGATGATCTCTCCGTAAATATCCCGCACCCGGAATGCAGTTCCCACAAGTCCGGGTTTTCTGTGATGATAAGCTGTCATGCCGTTATATACATGGGTCATGCTGGTTGCACCATTGGCGATTCCCATGAGCGCCTGCTCATAGGTTGCAGAAGAATGCCCCATGCTTACCACCACACCCGTCTGGCTACAGTATTTCGTCAGTGCGAAGCCTTCATCATGCTCCGGCGCGAGGGTGATATAACGGATCAGCCCCTCCGCGGCCTCCTGATATTTCCGAAACTGCTCCACATCCGCCTTCGCAATGGCCTCCGGCGGCTGAGCTCCCTTATATTCCATATCCAGATAAGGCCCTTCAAAATGAACGCCAAGAATCTCCGCACCCTCGTAGCCCTCTCTGACCACTGCCGCCACATTCCGGAGTGCCGCGGTCAGCACATCCGGCATCTGGGTCACTGTGGTGGGAAGGATGGACGTAACACCCTCCTCCGGGATTCTCTTCATCCAGTTTCTCAGTCCCTCCGGCTCGGCATCGTTGGTATCAAAACCGTATGCCCCATGCGTATGTACGTCGATAAATCCCGGCAGAATTCTTTTGTCTCCATAATCCTCATCCACGGGAAGCGTCCCATAAGGAAGCACATCTGTGATTTTTCCGTCAGAAACAGCCACCTGTGCAGCGATGAACTGGCCGGCTGTCCAGACTCTTCTGCTCTGTATGATCATCGCATATTCCTCCTCGAATTCCTGTATGGCCCGGCGAACCGAGCCGCTTCCTCATCCGCCTCAGATTTCGGAAAGAGCGTCCTCATCAGCGATCACGATTGCATCGCTGTGAAGCTGGAGAATGGATGCCGGAACACGGGGCGTAACAGGGCCGAAAAACGCCTGCTTCACGATGCCGGCCTTATCCTTGCCGCTCACCACAACAAGTACCTTCTTCGCCTGCATGATGGTCTTGATTCCCATGGTATACGCCTGCTTCGGCACATCATCATAGGAAGCGAAGAAACGCTTGTTGGCTTCGATGGTGGATTCCGTCAGATCCACACAGTGGGTCTCCAGTTCAAAGGTGTCAGCGGGCTCGTTAAAGCCGATATGTCCGTTATGACCCAGTCCCAGAAGCTGCAGATCGATGCCGCCCACAGATGCGATTACGGCGTTGTAATCCGCGCAGGCCTTCTCGCTGTCCGGCTCCATGCCGTTGGGCAGATGGGTTCTTTCCTTACAGATATTCACATGAGAAAACAGATTATCGTTCATGAAATAGTAGTAGCTCTGATCGTTGTCCCTGCTTAAGCCCTTGTACTCATCCAGATTTACGGATGTAACCTCCGAAAAATCCAGATCACCCTTTTTGTACCATTCCACGAGCTGTTTATAGGTTCCGATGGGGGTGGAACCCGTTGCCAGACCGAGTACACAATCCGGCTTAATGATGATCTGAGCGGATATGATGTTTGCCGCCTTTCTGCTCATGTCATTATAATCCCTTGCCTTAATGATTCTCATTTCTTCCTCGCTTTCCGCCGTTGAAACAACGGCTCTCGATTCCCAGGGGAAAATCTCCGATTTTCTCCGCCCTTTCTACGCCGCTTTATATTTAGCGGTTTCTGCATTCGGCGCAATGCAGAAACCGTTTTTATGTATGTTCATTATATCCCATCAGCCGGTTCCCCGCCATATACAAAAAGCCGCTTTTATGGCAGAATCTTCCGGCACAGCAGATAAGGAAGCGGTCTTCGGCCTTCTGCTGTTTTCCGGAAAAGCCCTCAGTTTTTCTATTTTCGAAGTTTATCTGACGGCAAATTTTCCCCAATGACAAAAATTCGGAAGTCCCCGCAGGGACTTCCGGTTATTTCGGAAATCAGAGATTTTCCTTCATGAAGGCCTCCAAAGCCTCCGCGGCAGCATCCTCATCGGGACCTTCAATTGTGAATTTCACCGTATGTCCCTTCTTCACTCCCATCATCATCAGGGACATGATTTTCTTTGCATCCCCCTTTTTGGTTCCGTTATCCACGCTTACCGTACTGGCAAATTCTCCGGCCTTCTTAACCAGAAGTCCGGCCGGTCTCGCATGGATTCCCAGCTCATCTGTAATCGTATACTCGAATTCTCTCATTGCATGATGCTCCTTTGCTTTGAATGATTTATTTATTTGCAGCCTCAAAAGCCTCAAGGCTGAAATAACCCTTAAAGTTCCAGAACCGCCGGGGCAGGATATGCCCTCTTCCGGGAACGTTTAAAGCTCACGAACCGCTTTTCTGACCTGCAGCACATAGGATGGGGAAACAGACAGCTCGTCCAGCCCCATATCGAGGAAGGTCTTCGTCAGCGTGGTATCCGCGCCGAGCTCTCCGCAGATGCCGCACCAGATACCCGCCGCATGGGCGTTCTCCACGGTCATGCGGATCAGGCGCAGCACAGCCTCATGGTGGGAATCATAGAAGCCGTCCAGCTTCTGGTTCTGCCTGTCAATGGCCAGTGTGTACTGGGTCAGATCATTGGTACCGAGGCTGAAGAATTCCACTTCCTTCGCCAGCTCGTCGCTGATGATGGCCGCCGCAGGCGTCTCCACCATGATTCCCAGCTCCACCTCGCCGAAGGGCTTTCCTTCCGCCGTCAGCTCCCTCTTTACGCCTTCCACGATTCCCTTGATCTCCCGGATTTCCTTCGTGGAAATGATCATGGGAAACATGATCGCCGCCGTACCGTACGCGGAAGCCCGGTAAATTGCGCGGAGCTGTGTCTTAAAAACATCCTGTCTGGTCAGACAAATACGGATTGCCCGGTAGCCCATGGCGGGATTTTCCTCCTTCGGCAGGTCAAAATAACCAACCTGCTTGTCCGCTCCGATATCCAGCGTTCTGATAATGACCTTCTTTCCTCCCATTCTGGAAAGAACTTCCTTATAAATCTCAAACTGCTCTTCTTCGGTGGGATAATCCTCCCTGCCGAGATAGATAAATTCGCTTCTGAACAGACCGATTCCGCCCGCATCCGACTCAAGAACCTTTTCCACATCCTCCACGCTGCCGATATTGGCATAGATGTTGATTCTCCTGCCGTCTGAGGTCACGTTGTCAAGGCCCTTCAGCTGCTCCAGCTCCGCCTGTGCCTTATCCGCTTCCTCCTTTCTGCGCAGAAGCTCCGTGAGCACCGACGCCTCCGGATCAATGTAAAAGGTTCCCTCAAAGCCGTCAACCACAGCAAGCATTCCGTTATATTCTTCCTTCAGCTCCACATCCGCCTGGACAAGCGCAGGAATATTCATGGAACGGGCCAGGATCGCCGTATGGGAATTGGTGGAACCGCATCTTGTAATAAACGCAAGAATCTTACTCTTGTCCATCTGCACTGTCTCACTGGGAGAAAGGTCATCCGCCAGCAGAATCACAGGCTCATCAGAAACGATTCCCTCCTCATCCGCGCCTGAGAGGATTCTTGCCACACGCCTGGAAATATCCAGAACATCGGCGCTTCTCGCTTTCATATAATCATCGTCCATCGATGCAAACATTTCTGCGAAACGGTCTCCCGTCGTGCTTACCGCCCAGGCTGCGTTCACCTTTGTGTCAGTGATCTCCTGTCTGATGGCATCCAGATAATCTCCGTCGTCCAGCATCATGCGGTGCACATCAAAAATCATGGCCTGCTCTTCTCCGGCCTCCTTCACGGCCTTTTCATAAAGAGCTTCCAGCTGTTCGCAGGCCTTCTGTCTGGCTTCCTCAAATCTCTGAATCTCGGCTTCCGTATCCTGCACCTTATCCTGAGTCAGCACGAATTCCTTCTTGCGGTACAGATATATCTTTCCTACCGCAATTCCTTTTAATACGCTTTTTCCGGAACCTTTCAACATAATTTCCTTTCTCCGCCTTTCCCACTATTTTCTTCATGGCCAGAAAAAAACCAAATTTTATTAATCAATCAAATGATTCCGGATGTCTACCGGAATCCACCTCTGATTAACTGATAAAATCTGGTTTTGCCTGCCTGACAGTAACAACCCATCCATTTATATCTTCTATGTGTATAACCGCCTGTTTTTCCCTTACTTAAGTGTAAGCATATCAAACCCTCCTGTAAATGTCAAGCGGCTTAGGCGTTTTGTTCTCTTCCACCTGTTTATCCGGTTTTAGTTTATGCATTTTATACATATTTTTCCGCAATCCATCTTTCTTTATTGTCGTTTTCCAGCTTTTCCTGCTTTTTCAGAATATTTCACAATCCAGCGAATTATGTTATAATGCCTCTCATAAACTATAACAATCAAATGAACAGGAGTTTTCATGAGAACGAAATCATTTTACCCTTTTGCGGCCTGTATTCTCGCCCTCAGCCTGCTTCTTGCCGGCTGCTCTCTCCCGTCGGGAGGCGGAAAAACACAGCCGGACGCGGAAACGGGGACAGCGGAGCAGAGCACGGAAGAAAACGGCCGGGAAGATACCTCTTCCTCCCAGTCCGGCGAAAATCAGACACCGCGGGATCTGTCCGGGCTGAAGCTTTCCATCCTCGGGGACAGCATCTCCACCTTCGACGGTTATATTCCTACCGATTATAATATTTTCTATCCGGGAAGCGGAGATATCAGCACGGTGGAAAAGACCTGGTGGTGGCAGGTGATGAACTCAACCGGAATGGAGCTGAACGCCAATGCCTCCTCCTCCAACACCACCATCACTGGCGATTCCCTGGATACCACAGGCAGTGCGCCGGGATGCAGCACAAAGCGCATGATCGATCTGACGCCGGGAGACGACGGCCCCGCTCCGGATATTCTCATCGTTTTCATGGGGACCAACGACTTCCTGCGAAGCGTGGAACTCGGCACATTTACGGAGCCCTCTCCGCAGGATGAAGGAGTCGTCAGCAACTTCTGCGACGCCTATGAACTCATGATCCAGAAGCTGAACGCGCTGTATCCCAACGCTGAAATCTATTTCTGCACTCTTCTGGAGACCAATGCCGGAGATGTGGACGAATATCCGCAGTCCTATCCCGCCACCAACAAAAACGGCAATACCATCGGTGACTTCAATGCGGAGATCGCCACAATCGCTTCCGCCTACAGCTATCCGGTCATCGACGTTCATAACTGCGGCATCACCTATGAAACTCTGGATCAATATACCAGTGACGGAGTACATCCGAATACTGAAGGCGCAAAGCTGATCGCGGAATACGTTACCAATGCGCTTTTGTATTAGTATCAGCGCATCACTTTTCGGTGTTTTCCGTCAAAGCGGAGATAATGAAATCAAAAAGCCTTTCCGTAATCTTGACAAACTCCTTTTTCGTATGATACCGTGTGAGAAGTATTTACTATAATCATACAAAAAGGAGTTTTTACATATGAGAAAATTTCTGAAGCCCTCTCTCCTCTCTGCGGCTCTGGCCCTGACCCTGGCGTTGGGAGCCGCGCCTCTCACCTCCCACGCAGCAGAGGCCGTTCCTGCGGCACAGACCGATGCGGCCGTACAGGCTGCCGCCGCGGCTGAGACCGCACCGGCAGCAGCAGCCACTCCCGATGCCGGCCAGACTGTGGCCGTTCCTTCTACCGCGGCTGTTCCTTCCGTCTCAGTTTCCCTGCAGGGGAAGAAGGTGTCCATCCTGGGAGACAGTATTTCCACTTTCACCGGGACCATGCCTGCCGATTATAATATCTATTATCCGGAAAGCGGAGATATTCCGAACGCCGGCCAGACCTGGTGGGGCCAGCTGCTTACGAACACCGGCATGGTGCTGTGCCGTAACGCCTCCTCAGCCAATACGGATGTGACCGGCAATTCCCTCGCGCTGGACGGCTCCGCTCCCGGCTGCAGTATCCGCCGCGTCATGGATCTGCGCGGAACGGACGGAAGCAGTCCGGACGTGATCATCATCTATATGGGAATCAATGACTTTGCCAGAAGCCGCACGCTCGGAAGCTTCCGTTCTCCCGGCGTTCAGACGGAGGGCGAGGTCATGGTATTTACTGACGCCTATGAACTGATGCTTCAGAAAATAAAGGCGCTCTATCCGGCAGCTTCCATTTACTGCTGCACTCTGCTGGAACGCTGCGATGTGAATGGAAATACAGGCGCTCCTGCCGTAAACCTGAACGGAGACACGGTGGCGGATTTCAACACCCAGATTAAGGCTATTGCAAAGGCCTACGGTGCTTCCGTCATCGATTTCTACAACTGCGGCATCAACTACACCAACCTGGATCTGTTCACCGTTGACGGCGTTCATCCCACCTGGCTTGCCACCGGAGTACTCAGCCAGTGCGCGACGCAGGCGGTTCTCGCTTCTGCCGGAGTATAGGCCATAAAGCCTGTCAGTTAAAAAATCCATCCCGCCCGCATTCAAAAACAGCCGGGGCAGAAAATGAATTTCCGGGAAAATGATTCCCGGGAAATTCATTCCACTGCTCCGGCTGTCTGTTTTTTCTCCGGGCATCAGACGAATCAGTCTGCTCACAGGGAGATTTTTCTCATCATTCACTTCTGATTGCCGCCAGCGGGCTTAAACGCATTGCCCTCAGGGAAGGGAAAAAGCCTGCCGTCATTCCCACCAGTATGGCAAATACAAGGGAAAGCAGGGCGAGCCACGGAGGGATATAAGAGAGCGTCATCATGTTTCCCATGCTCTGCACCACCCGGTTGATCACCACAGAGATTCCATAGCTGAAGGCAAGCCCCACTACGCCGCCGATCAGGCCGATATAGCCCGCTTCCAGCAGGAACATCATCTGAATATTCCGCAGGTCGCAGCCCAGCACCTTCATGATGCCGATTTCTTTCGTCCGTTCGTAAATGGACATCATCATGGTATTGGTGATGCCGATGGCCGCAACCAGCAGGGAAACCGCGCCGATTCCGCCCAGCACCAGCTGAATGTAACGGTACTGGGTCTGGGTGGATTCCACCCATTCCGCATTGCTGGAGGCCTGATAGCCCATGGCGTTGATGGCACTCTGCACCTCCGCCACATTCTCCATGCTGTCCACATCCACATAAATCTGATTATAGAAAATTTCCTTATAGGGCTTCCCGCTCTTCGTCGTAGGCTGTCCGGGGATCGCCCTGTTCTTGAAAATACGCTTCAGCTCCGCCTTCAGGGATTCGATTTCACAGTAGGTTCCATAGCTGAAGCTGTTCCATTCCTCATCTCCTCCGGCTACAATCCCGCAGGTATCGATCAGATATCTCTTGGGCGGAGCAACCGTGGTTCCGCTGCTGCTGCCGGAGTTTCCCGGCCGGCTCTGATAATAGGCATCCATGTCAAAAATATAGAAAATCGGATCCTCCATCAGATCAATATCCGGAAGTTCGCCTCTCTCATAATAGGGATAGGAACCCGTACTCGCCACATAAAAGCTCTGAAGCGCCATATTTCCATAGAGAAATTCCAGCATTCCGTCCCTGCCATCCGGATAACTGCCTTCCCCGACGGGAATCTTCATCGCTTCAAAGGCCTCCGCGCTCATTCCCTGCACACTTACATAGCTTTCATAAATACCGCAGCGTGCAAGAATGTTCACATTCAGAATGGGAGAAACAATCTCCACATGCGGCAGCTGTCGGATCGACTCCACCAGCGCATCATCCAGGCGTTTTTCCTCCTCCTCCGAATCCGAGCTTCCCGACGACGAATTGATGGAATAGTAGCTGCCCGGCTCATACACCGTGATCGCAGTCAGGCTGCCATAGGATTCCATCTGCTCCATGGAGGACTTGTTCAGTCCCAGTCCCAGGGAAACCATCACCACAATGGAAGCCACGCCGATGGTCACGCCCAGCACGGTCAGAATCGTACGGACCTTTCTTTTCAGGAGGCTGCTGCTGCTCAGTCTGAGCAAATCCAAAAATTTCATGGCTGAATCGCTCCTTTAGTCCTGCTTATCCTCTCCGAGTCCGTTCAGAAAATCATCCTCCAGTTTCAGAGCTGCTGCCTTCTTCTTTTTCTTCCGGATGACCACTATTACAATGATCACTGCCACAACTGCCGCTGCCGCCGCGATCCCGGCAATAAGGCCCACGTTCGGTCCCGACTGCTCTTCCGGCATCATGTTCTCCGGAATCATCGGCTCATCATAGACCTCTTCATAGACGTCCAGAGCGAACTCGCGCTCAAAGCTCACGGGATTGCCGGATTCATCCTCAAAGGTGATCAGCGCCTTCACCGTTCCATTCGAAGAAGGAGCCGTTGCAGTCAGCATGGAATCCACATTTGCGGTTTCTCCCGGCTTCAGTGTGCCAAGGAAGGTATCTCCTCCCTCCACGAAATCCCCTTCATATTTCACCTGAAGATTGTAGAAGGTGGTTTTTCCCATATTATAAATGCTGAATACAACGTTGGACTGATTTCCCACAGCCAGGCTTGCGGGCATTACCTGAATGTCTCCCGTATCATACCTGGCCTTCTGCAGCACGGGAATGGAAACTTTTGCCTCGTCGGTCAGATCAATGTCCTTGCCCGCGTCATATTTCATCTTGACGGTGAGCACATAGGGCTTCTGGGACAGGTCTGTTTTTGCCGTCATCTCGATATTGATATCATATTCACTTCCGGGTGCGATGCTGTCCGTATATACGGAGCTGGAGCCTGAGGTTGGAAGGAATACCGCATAGGTGGTGTTAGCCTCCGTACCGCTCTCCACGGCCTGCATGTCAAAAAGGACATTGCTGACAGCCTGCTCTTTGGAGGTGTTTTTCACATGAATCGTCACCATGAAGGTATCGCCAGCATAAACCTCACCCGGATCCGTTTCGAAACCGGTCACGATGATTCTGGGTTTGGACTCCACCGCAGAGGTATCTCCGCCGATATGGCCCGCTCCGGGCTTTCCCTGCGTATATACATAGACCGTCAGCGTCACCGGCTCCTCACAGCGTACGCCCTCCTTTGTATACCATACCTCAAAGGGCAGCGGATAATATCCGGTCAGAACATCCTCCCTGACCGTAAACTGCCAGGTCAGCTCCCTTCTCGCAAACATGCCGGCTTCATAGTTGCCGCCGAAGGGATTTCCGGGAATCTCGGCAAAGGACTGTCCATAGCCCGTGGAGGACGGTTCAAAGGGCCAGACCGCCACATCATTGGAAACCACCGGATTTACCACCAGATCCGTCAGGTCCTCGCTGCCAAGGTTAATGATGGGAAGCACGATGGACACCTGCTGTCCATAGCTTACAGAAGGGGTCTCCCAGTTGTCTCCCACCGCCAGGAATTCCGTGGTCGGCGTGGTCACGGACACATCCGGCACCACAGCGTCCAGCTTTCCCTTCATCTCAGCAACATAGCTCCACAGCTCGCTGACCGACAGCTCTGTATTGGCAATATAATAATAGGCACTGTAAAGCGTATCATTCAGCTTCTGTAGCGTATACTCATCCGGATTCGTCCGCTTCAGGATGCTGTCCACATGATACTTCAGCTGTGCGTCCGCTTCCGCCCTGTCATCGTCCGTGATGACACGGTCCGAAGAGCGCTCTACCGTCTCCACCTCATTGCCGCTGGTGGCATACACCGTCCGCGTTCCATCCACGGGCTGTGCCAGCACAAGCACCGCGGCGGCTACCGCAACACAGCTTCTGAAAATTCCCCTCATTCGTCTTCTGTTCATCTTGACCTCCTGTTATCCTCGATCTTAACGATCTGTCCGTCTATGATATGAAAAATCCGGTCCGCAAATCCGGCAAGATAGTTATCATGCGTCACCATCACCAGCGTCTGCTTCTGCTCTCTCACCACCCGCTGCATCAGCTCCATCACATCCTTTGAGGTATGAGAATCCAGATTTCCGGTGGGCTCATCCGCGAAAATGATCTCCGGATTCACCACCAGCGCCCGGGCGATTCCCACTCTCTGCTGCTGCCCGCCTGACATCTGTGTAGGCCTGTGATTCTTATGATCCTTCAATCCCACCAGGTCAAGGAGTCTGGAAGCCCGCCTCAGCCGGATATCCCTGTCCACACCCTGAAAGGTGAGCGGAAGCGCCACATTTTCCACGGCGTTCATGGTTCCCAGCAGATTGAACGACTGAAAAATAAAGCCGATGTGCTCCCGCCGGAACTGGACGAGCTGATTCTCCGTTTTGTTCTCCATATGCTCGCCGGCGATGATGATCTCACCCCTTGTGGGCTTCTCCAGCCCGGCCAGCATGTTTAACAGGGTAGATTTGCCGGAACCGGACGTTCCGACAATGGAGCAGAATTCTCCCTTATAGATTTCCAGGTTCACGCCGTTTAATGCCTTCACATAACTGTCGCCGACCCGGTAAAGCTTATACAGATTTTTTACCTGTATGACAGGTTTTTCCTTTGCTTCCATTCAATTCCCCTCAGTTCTGATCCATCAGGCTCTCCTCGGCGTCCTGTGCCCTTCTGCCACTGACGATACCGGCATGGCCCTTCGGCCATACACTCACAGGGGCTATTATATCACACTGTATCATAAATGCCTAATTAAGAATTTTTGAAGATTGCGTCTTGTCTTGCTCCCGAAGTTATGCTATTATTATAAACGGTTCTGACAGAGTTCTTCTGTTGGATTTTTAATTCGCCGATGTGGCGGAATTGGCAGACGCACCGCACTCAAAATGCGGCGGGAAACCATGCCGGTTCGAGTCCGGCCATCGGCACGCAGAAAGCGGGAGCCGCTCAATCATCTGTTTTGATGGTTGGGCGGCTCCTTTGTACTTTGCATCTTTTCTTTGCATTTTTCCTTTATATTTTTTCGATTTTGTCTGTTTGTGGCGCTTTCTCTTTTTCTATTCTCAAACAATTATCTTTCTTTTCTCTGAGCTCTTGACATTTCTTCTGTTCCAGTGTACTATATAACTATGTCACTAGTGTATGTAATTATTCTCTGATCGGTAAATAAGGAAAAGAAATGGAATACGCTGCAGAAATCCCCATCTATCTCCAGGTGATCCGTGATCTGGAGAAAAAAATCATACAGGGAAAGCTGAATCCCGGCGACAGGCTTCCCTCCAGCCGGGAGCTGGCCGTGCTTTATAAAATCAATCAGAACACCGCCGCGCGTATTTACCGGGAGCTGGAGGATATGGGCTACTGCTTCACCCGACGGGGCATCGGAACCTTTCTTTCCGAGGATGAAGCTGTTTTCCGGACGCTGAAGCAGGAACGGGCGGATCAGCTTCTGAAGGGCTTCATGGAAGAAATGAAGGAGCTCGGTTTTGAAAAGAAGGATATCCTTTCCATGGTTTCCGGATATCCGAAGGAAAAATAAAAATGCATCACCCTGAAAAAGCACTTTTCTCGAAAAACATTTATGAGGAAAAGGAGAACAGCTATGTTGGAATGTATCGCACTCAGCAGGCATTACGGAAGAAAAGCGGTAATTTCCGATCTGAATCTTACGCTGGATACCGGAAAAATCCACGTTCTTCTGGGAGAAAACGGCAGCGGCAAAACCACCTTTCTGAAAATGGCCGCCGGACTTTTAAGGCCGTCCCACGGACAGATTCTTTTTCAGGGCCATCCTCTCTCCTGGCGGGACCGGGCAAAAATATCCTGGCTGTCTACAGAACCCATCTTTTACGATTATATGCGCGTTTCAGATGTGGAGCAGTATTATGCCGACTTTTTTCCGGATTTCGACCGGAAACGTTTTTCCGGCCTTATGCAGAAGCTGGGCTTTGAGGACAATCCGAAGGCGAAGGACCTTTCCAGCGGAAGCGGGGCGAAGCTTCGCATCGCGGCCGCGCTTTCCCGCAGGGCAGAGCTCTATCTTCTGGATGAGCCGATGGGCAGTATCGACTATAAAGCCAGAGAGGAGATCATCTCTCTGATTCTGGAAACGGCGGATGAGACGAATACTTTCGTCATCTCCACCCATCTTCTGGATGAAATTGAAAGCTTTACGGACCGGGCCCTGTTTCTCAGGGAGGGACGCCTGATCTGCGACGTAAATCCGGAGGAAGAACGGGAGAATACCGGAAGATCCATTGTGGAGCTTTACCAGGAAATCATGTGAAAGGTGGGAATAGAGAATGAAAGAACTGATGAAATATGAATTCCGCAGACGGAAAGCTTCACAGATGATCAGCATGGGCACAGCTGCCGTCGGCCTGTTCCTGATGCTCTCCGGCCTGCTTTTCTGGAAGGCTGCTGTTGTTGCCTTGGGCTTCGTGCTCCTGTTTGTCGGGCTACTGTTCTCTCCCTTCTATGCCGGAGTGGAAAGCATTCTGCTTCTTAATCGGGACCTGCAGAACGGTCAGAACTGTATGCTCTGGATGGTTCCCAGATCCGTCCTGCAGATCTTTGGCGCCAAATATCTGGCCGCAGTCCTGCAGACGCTTTTTTTCTTCTGTCTGTTTTTCTTTCCGGCACTCCTGGGAGTGGCGGCTTCCATCTGGAGAGAAAGCGGCTTCACCGGCCTGACCAATGCAGCGGCGATTTTTCTGCCCGAACTCGGAATCAGCTGGATCGATCTGATTCAGGATGCCGTGACAGCCATTCTGCTCTGGCTCCAGCTTGTTATGAGCGGCTTTTTCGCCGTTCTGCTTTCCCGAACCGTGCTGGCGGATTCCAGGCATGGCGGACTTCTTTCCTTTCTGCTGTTCTGGCTGATCAATCTTGCCTGCAATCTGGGCTATCAGGCGATCAGCAGCCTTTCCATCCTGTCCGGTCTTCCGTCTGCGGCCTGGTATGCCTTTGATGTGATCTACTATCTTGGGATTGACCTTCTCTTCTTCCTGCTGACCGTCTTTCTTGCAGACAGGAAGCTGAGTCCGTAGACGAATGCGCATCGGCGCTTTTCCACGTTTCCCCAGTTATGGGACATATCCTTACTTTTTACATGGAATTAACCCAAACCTGGCAGAAGCTCTCCTTCTGTTTCGCTACAATATTAAAAAAATAAAAAATCGGTTTGTGGCATGTAACCGCACATAAGCCGTTTTCCGGTTGGAAATTCACAGCGAAACGGAGGGAAAATCAATGGAAGAAAATAAAGGCCGCATCCATCTGTCCCAGCTCATGTTCGGTCTGCTGGTTCTTTTTTCAGCAGGCGTATGGGCCGCCTGCATCGGAACGACGCTGTTTTATTGAAGGCTCTTTTAAATACTCCCAGGCTGCTCTCTACTATTGTATCTCTGTCTAAATCCTTTTTAGAGTCGACTGTCGTGGTATCAAAAACCGCCTGAATTCCTCCGCAGCGGAAGATCTCAGGCGGTTTTCCTTATGCAAAATTCATCTTGTATAATGTATTATGCATTCCAGTCAAATTTGTTATATATATCAAAGCAGTCAAAGGTGGCGAAGTAGTCCTTCGGGGTTTCCGCCCGGCGGATGAGCTGCACTTCTCCGTTTTCCTTCAGAAGGAGTTCTGCGGAACGGAGCTTTCCGTTATAGTTGTAGCCCATGGAAAAGCCGTGGGCACCCGTATCGTGGATGGCGAGATAATCTCCCACTTCGACTTCGGGAAGCATCCGGTCAATGGCAAACTTGTCGTTGTTTTCGCACAGGGAGCCAGTCACATCATACTTGTGGTCGCAGGGCTCGTTTTCCTTTCCCAGCACGGTGATGTGATGGTATGCGCCGTACATGGCAGGGCGCATCAGGTTCACGGCGCAGGCGTCGCAGCCCAGGTATTCCTTGTGGGTGTGCTTTTCATGGATCACCTGCGTGATCAGATGGCCGTAGGGGCCCATCATAAAGCGGCCCAGCTCAGTGTAGATCGCCACATCTCCCATTCCTGCGGGAACGAGGATTTCTTCATAAGCATGCTTTACACCGTCCGCGATTTCAAAGATATCGTTCGCCTCCTGGTCCGGACGGTAGGGAATGCCGATGCCGCCGGAAAGGTTGATGAAACGGATGTCCGCTCCGGTCTGCTCCTTCAGCTCCACGGCCAGCTCAAACAGCTCCTTCGCCAGCATGGGATAATAGGCGTTGGTTACGGTGTTGCTCGCCAGGAAGGCATGGATTCCAAAATGCTTCACCCCTTTTTCCTTCAGAATGCGGAAGCCCTCGAACATCTGCTCCGTGGTGAAGCCGTATTTGGCGTCTCCGGGGTTGTCCATGATACTGTTGCTGATCTTGAACACACCGCCGGGATTATAACGGCAGCTTAAGGTTTCCGGAAGCTTTCCCAGAATTTTTTCCAGAAAATCGATATGGGTGATATCGTCCAGGTTGATAGTGGCGCCGATTTTGGCCGCATAGGCAAATTCCGCGGCGGGCGTATCATTGGAAGAAAACATGATGTCCTCCCCCTTCACCCCCATGGCCTCCGCCAGCATCAGCTCCGTCATGGAAGAGCAGTCACAGCCGCAGCCGTAATCTCTTAAGATATCGATCAGGAATGGATTGGGCGTAGCCTTTACCGCAAAAAACTCCTTATAGCCCGGATTCCAGGAGAAGGCCTTCTTCAGCCTCTCCGCGTTTTCCCTGATTCCCTTTTCATCGTAAATATGAAAGGGGGTGGGATAAGTTTTTACAATCTCTTCGATCTGTTCCTTTGTCACAAATGGCTTTTTCTCAGTCATCACGCTTCTCCTTTTGTCTTCTTTTTCTTTCCGGTCAGTTCTATCAGCTTAATCTCGTTGCGCATGGCTTCCTTCAGAGCGTCCACAAACACCCGCTGGCCTGAATAAAGGCAGATGTCCTGCCTGCTTCCGGTCAGCTCTCCCGTCAGAACATATCGGGAATCCGCGATCAGGCGCACCTGATTCTCCTTTCCTTCCGTCCGGTAAAATACCACGCCCTTCAGTCCCTCCGGTTCGTGGTCCGACAGAAGAACCACCTTGGTTTTTTTCGCAAGCAGGGCGGACAGCTCCGGCCTGAAACGGGCAATTACCGAAGAGGAAGCGGCAAGATAAATCCGCTTTTCAGCTTCTGCCATCATGTGATGCATCTTATCCAGAATCTGCTGCTCACCAACGATGGTGATATAGCCCTCGCTGGGCTGAGCGGCCTTCGGCATGTTCTGCTCCAGCCACGCCTTCGCTTCCATGAGGGCCCTTACCTTATTATCGCAGAGTTCTCCGACAGGAACCGCCATATACCGGCTGCTGCTTCCCTCCATCAGATAGGCCGCGCCCTTTTCCGCCAGGCCCGCCAGCGCATTATACACGTTGGAGCGGGAAATTCCGGTGAGCTTGGCCGCCTCATAGCCGGTCAGCGTGCCGTTTCGATACAGGCACAGATAGATGGAAGCCTCCTGTCTGGTCAGTCCGAAGGCCATCAGTTTTTCCACAAAAGCCATGTCATCCATGTGCGTTCCTCTCTCCGGCCGCATTGAAGCATATCGTCCCTGATCATGAGCAGGTGCGTGGTCAGGGTGTGACATGTAGTCTGGCTGCTTCTCGGTTCTTTAGTAGTGTTTTACAGGAACACTATACTAGTCCGGAACCTGTTTGTCAATTGGAAATACCTGAAGAAACCGAGAAAAATTATGGTCACGCATTTCATTCGTTGGCTTTTTATCATATGTGTCATTTGTGTCATTATTTTTCACAGGTCTGTGAAAGCGGACTGACCGATTTTGTACAGTTAAAATGAAAGCCGGTAGAATTTAGGCGCTGAACATAATACAATAAAACACAAGTCAAAGCGATAAATTTGAAATTTGAATATCAGTAAATTATGACCTCTCAACAGAGGTTACAGTGTTTTAATAAAATCCTCCAAAAGCCTTGAAAATAAAGGATTTATCGCAATGTGTCTGCCTTATCTCTTTATACGGTTACACACAA
>DXHY01000024.1 GCA_019113175.1 Candidatus Eisenbergiella stercoravium
GGAGACCGGGTAATCAATGATATGGAGAGAAATATCGAATCCAGATGCCTGTCTCTGATCACCAGACAGCAGCCGATTGCAGGGGATCTGCGGATGATTTCTGCAGCGTTGAAGGTGGTCACGGATATCGAACGCATTGGCGACCAGACCGCAGACATCGCGGAGCTGATGCTGCGCATGAAGGGAACCGAGCTGGACACCTATTCCAGACATATCACGGGAATGCTGGGCGTTGCAAAGGAAATTGTACATGACGCTGTGGATGCCTTCGTGAACAGGGACAGCAAGGCCGCGGACGAGGTGATCCGCCATGATGATGTGGTGGATGAGCTTTTCTCCAAGGTAAAGGATGATCTTGTGAGACGGCTTCAGGAGGGTGTTCCTGATGTGGATGCCTGTGTGGATGTGCTGATGATCGCCAAATATCTGGAAAGAATCGGTGATCATGCGGTGAACATCGCGGAGTGGGAGCTTTTCCAGGAGAGCGGCTCCATCAAGGACATTCGCCTGATGTAGGCTGTGTAAGCTGCATAGAATTGCGGATGGAACGCTCCCTTTTCTGGACGCGGAACTTCAGATACAGGATCAGCCCAGTCAGAAAGCAGACCTCGAGCGCGTTGGTGACCTGCTGGGCATACAGCTGTATGCCGAACAGCCCGATTTCCGCAAAGCTCCATCCCAGCGCGGAAAAAATGCTGCCAAAGACCGTCATGACCAGAGCGTTTGACGGAACGGCTACGGCATAGAAAGCAAAATTCAGCAGGATACCGATCAGGGAGTATTTATAGATACAGGCCATTCCATACCGGTCTCCCAGCCGTCCCACCGCGGGCGTAACCGCGATCCGCGCCAGATTTCCCAGAAATCCCACCACCATGAGGAAGGTGAAGGAGACAGGGAGAGTTCGCCAGGCTGATAGCTGGTATTAAAGGGCTATGCTGTATAAAATGCAGTCAGCCAGAGCAGATTGGTAAGAAATGCCATCCGGAAATCCCGGTCATTGAAGGCGGTGTATACCTCAGCCTTCAGCGAGCCGCAGGGTTTCCGGATTTTCTTTTTGATCTCTGCACCAGACTGCCCGTTCTCTGCGGCAGACATCCCATCCTCTGCGCAGAATGTCCTGTTCTCCGCCGCGGGCTGCGCTTTCCCTCTGAAAGACGGCGCTTCCCGGCTTCCCCTGCCGGAGCGGAGCCGGTGGATTTCCCTTCCGTCGGTTGTCATCTCCCCCGTGCGGGGCTCCTTCATGCGGCTGAATGCGCCGAAATTCATGATAGCCAGAAACAGAATCAGAATAACCTGCCATACCCCTTACCTCCATGCGTGCATCCGTAATGTGCACACCTCCGGCATTTCAGGCTGCTAAAAAAAGGATAATCCCCTTCCCCCGGAAGATCCCTGTTTTCAGCCTCATACTACAGCAGCTCCTCCGAATAAAAAATGGATTATCCTTTCTTTTCTTCCCTGTTATATTGTACAGATCACTTTTCTGATCCCGGTCCGTCCATGTGTATTCAGTTCCTGCATGGACAGAAACCGGATCAGGATGCTGTGACAGCTCAGCCCAGATATGCCTTCAGAAGCTCAAAGGTATTCTTCACCCCGTCCTTATGAGACCTTTCATAGCCATGGGAAGCATAGACTCCGGGGCCGATCAGTCCGTGTCTGGCATCGATTCCCGCGTCCAGCGCCGCGTCCGCGTCAGAACCGTAATGAGGATAGACGTCCACAGCATAGTCTACGCCTGCCTGTTCGGCGGCGGTGATCAGGCCGCTTACCACATCGTAGTGATAAGGACCGTGGCTGTCCTTGGAACAGATGGAAACCTGACGTTCCGTACAGGAGAGCCCATCTCCTACACAGCCCATATCAACGGAAAGCAGCTCCTTCACTCCTTCGGGAATGGAGGCGCAGGCGCCATGCCCCACTTCTTCAAACACTGTGATGTGCTGATAAATGGTACGGGCCGGAACAACGTTCTCCTCCTTCAGATATCTGGCATAGCCAAGCAGAATGGCAGTGCTCAGCTTGTCATCCAGAAAACGGCTCTTGATATAGCCGGAAGGCGTGACTACGGTTCTCGGATCAAAGCAGACGATATCGCCCGTCATGATTCCCAGCTTTTTCACGTCATCAGCATTCTCTACCGGCTCGTCCACCAGAACCTCCATGCTGTCGTAGCTTCTCTTTTTCTCATTATATTCACCGTTCACATGGATGGAAGCGTTGCCAAGCTGGAAGGTCCCGGTATATATTTTCCCCTTCCTGGTGATGATCCGGCAGTTTTCCGCCTCCGTATTGTTGGGATTCAGTCCGCCCAGAGGAGTGAGCTTCAGCCGTCCTTCCGGCGTGATCCCGGAAACCATGGCGCCCAGCGTATCCGTGTGCGCCATCAGCAGAATAGGGCCCGTAGAGGGGGAGGCAGCATTTTTTTCGGCTGCAGCGCTTCCCTCACACAGCTTTACCAGCACGCCGCCTTTTACGGTCAGCTCCGGCTCATATCCCATCTCCCGGTAAACGCCGCAGAGATACTCCGCCGCATTTTTTGTATAGCCCGAAGGGCTGTCTATGGCGAGAAGCTTCTGCGCCTGCTCCACCATATATTCTGTATAATCCTTCATAATTTCACACACTCCTTTTTGATACAGTAACACAAGAGTACCACTTTCCAATGGGAAAATCCAGATTAATCGTGACAGAAACCGCATCCTGCCTTATAATAAAACGGAAGTTTACAGCTAAAACCTTTGGAAAGGCGGAAAAACGGATGAGGACAATACCGGTTTCACAGATTACGGAAGCGGTGAAAGAGATGTGCGTAGAGGCCAACCTTTTTCTAACAGAGGACATGGAAACCGCTCTGAAACAGGCCCGGCAGAAGGAGGAAGCGCCGCTGGGGCGCAGCGTACTGGATCAGCTTTGCCAGAACCTTCAGATCGCCGGGGAGGATTCCATTCCGATCTGTCAGGACACGGGGATGGCAGTTGTTTTTCTGGAAGTGGGACAGGAGGTCCATTTTGAGGGCGGTATCCTTGAGGAAGCGGTTAATGAAGGCATACGGCAGGGCTATACCGATGGCTGCCTGCGCAAATCAGTGGTTTCTGATCCCCTCATCCGTGAAAACACAAAGGATAATACACCGGGAGTGATTCATTATTCCATTGTTCCCGGCGATCAGGTAAAAATCACAGTAGCGCCCAAGGGCTTCGGCAGTGAGAACATGAGCCGGATTTTCATGCTCAAGCCGGCGGACGGAGAGGAAGGTGTAAAAAACGCCGTGCTCACCGCTGTGAAGGAGGCCGGCCCGAATGCCTGTCCGCCCATGGTGGTCGGTGTCGGCATCGGCGGAACCTTTGAGAAGTGCGCGCTTCTGGCAAAACAGGCTCTGACACGCCATCTGGATCAGCGCTCTCAGATCCCCTGGGTCCGTGCAATGGAAGAGGAGCTGCTGGAAAGAATCAACCGCTCCGGAATCGGTCCGGGCGGACTGGGAGGCACCACGACCGCACTTGGCGTCAACATCAACACCTATCCGACCCACATTGCAGGCCTTCCTGTGGCGGTGAATATCTGCTGCCATGTGAACCGCCATGCGGTACGGACTATCTGACAGGCGAAACGGGCATAATGCGTTTTGAAATAAGATTGGGCATGGTTTGCTGAATCGTGCAGTTCCATGCAGCCTGATAACGGCAAAAATGAGGTGAATATGGAAAAAAGATATACGGTACCCTTTGATCGGGAAACGGCCGCACAATTGAAAGCCGGAGACTGCGTTTATCTCACCGGAACCATTTATACGGCGAGAGACGCTGCGCACAAAAGAATGCAGGAAGCGCTGGACAGAGGAGAGGAGCTTCCCTTCGACATCAGTGGAAATATCATATATTATATGGGACCTTCTCCTGCGAGAGCGGGACAGCCCATCGGCTCCGCCGGACCGACAACCGCAAGCCGCATGGACAAATATACTCCCGTCCTTCTGGACCTCGGCCTTCGCGGCATGATTGGAAAAGGAAAAAGAAGCGATGCTGTCAGAGACGCAGTCATCAGAAATGGAGCGGTCTACTTCGCCGCCGTGGGCGGAGCGGGAGCCCTGCTGTCCAAATCCATCATACGCTCGGAGGTCATCGCCTATGAGGATCTCGGAACGGAAGCGGTCCGCAGGCTTACGGTCAGGGATTTCCCTGTGATCGTCGTAATGGACAGCCAGGGAAACGATCTTTACAAAACGGCGCTGGAACAGTACTGCCGGGAATAGAGAGGAAGACATGAGAAGAATCGCACTGATGGTATTCAGGCTTTTTTTTAAGGCTTTTTACTATTTTTATCATATCTGCAAATGCGCTTCCAGAGATGACATAAGCTACGAGGAAGGTTTTCGCTGGATTAAAAGGACCACGATCCTTGCAAACCGGGCCGGCAGGGTGAAGATAGACGCACATGGAATGGAAAATCTTCCGGAAAAGGATGGATTCATCATGTTCCCCAACCATCAGGGTCTGTTTGACGTCCTGGTTTTCCTGGAATCCTGTCCAAGACCATTTGCCTTCGTTATTAAAAAGGAAGCGGCAAACATCATTCTCCTTAAACAGGTCCGCGAAGCTCTTGGATCCCTTGTCATGGACAGAGAGGATATCCGACAGTCGATGAAGGTCATTCAGACAATGGCAGAGGAAGTGAAAAAGGGAAGAAACTTCCTTATCTTTCCGGAAGGAACAAGAAGCAGGCAGGGAAATCAGACACTGGAATTTAAGGGCGGAACCTTCAAAAGCGCAGTCAAAGCCAGATGCCCCATCGTTCCCTGTGCCCTTATCGATTCCTTTATTCCGTTTGATGAGAAAAGCATTCGCCCGGTCACCGTTCACCTCTATTATCTGAAGCCTTTATATTATGAAGAATATCAGAACATGAAAACCACGGAGATCGCAGAAGAAGTCAAAAGACGGATTGATGAAACAATAGCGGCACATACCGCGCAGAATTCATGACATGACAGTAGAGCCGTCAAAAGGTCAGAAGCTTCAGCGGCAAAAAAGTGATTGACAAACGACGCCTGCTTATGTATAATAACTCATGCGTCACAGGTAAGCGGCGTATCCGTATTCATATTGGTAAAGGGCAGTTCGGTTTGTGGAGAAATACTCAAGAGGCCGAAGAGGCGCCCCTGCTAAGGGTGTAGGTCGCGCAAGCGGCGCGAGGGTTCAAATCCCTCTTTCTCCGTTTCCTTTACCAAAGGATGCGGGAAGCTTTATTATAGCTTCGAAAGGAAAGAATCTTAAGCAATTGAGATTTCTTTTTTTTCGCCCTTTGAGCAGATGTTAACAATGAGTTAATTTTATGTAAAAATAAAATGAAAAAAGTTGTTGACATAAAAAGGAAAAAGATGCTATAATAAAACTCCACCGCGGGGCGGTGGGAAATGAAAAAAGCAAAATCAACTGAAACAAAAAAGTTGAAAAAAGTGCTTGACTTAAGAAACAACCTGTGATAAGATAATCATCGTTGCGGCTGAGGAAAGCACGAAAGCCTGAGAAGGCATGAAGGCCGGAAAGAAGGCCGCAGAGCTTCGGTAAGAAGCAGAAAGTACCTTGACAAATAAACAGTAATGCAACCCTGAAAATTCCAAAAAAGAATTATTCAGAGGAACGGTTCCGGAAGTCGAAAGACGGAAGGGACACAACCCAAAAGACAGTAAAAACGG
>DXHY01000025.1 GCA_019113175.1 Candidatus Eisenbergiella stercoravium
TTTTTTTAGCGAAGGACCGAATCAATAGGAGTCTTTAGTACGACTGGGAAAGGAGGAATGAGCAGATGGGTACAGAAAACAGAGAAAGCTGCTCACAAAGAGATAGCGCGGAACGCAAAGGGTATGTGAGAGCGCACCGCTCATTCAACCGGATATGGAAGGAAAGGGACAGTGCAGAGCCGGACATCTTAGGTAAGATACTGGACAAGGATAACCTGAACAGGGCTTACAAAAGAGTGAAGGCGAACAAGGGGGCGCCGGGAGTGGATGGGATGACCATCGAAGCGGCACTGCCATGGCTGAAGGAACACAACCATGAACTGACAGAGAGGATACGGAGGGGGAAATACACCCCTTCCCCAGTCAGGCGGGTAGAAATCCCGAAGCCGGACGGAGGGACACGGAAACTCGGAATCCCGACCGTCATCGACCGCATCATCCAGCAGGCAATGCTCCAGCAGCTCATGCCAATCTATGAGCCGCTGTTTTCGGAGGACAGCTTTGGCTATCGTCCGGGACGAGGGGCAAAGGGCGCTGTCTTCAAGATAAAAGAGTATATCGGGCAGGGATATATAAGGGCGGTAGTCCTCGACCTGTCAAAGTACTTTGACACGCTGAACCATACAATCCTGCTGAATCTGCTGAGAAAGCAGGTAAAGGATGAAAGGGTGGTACAGATGGTAAAGCGGTACCTGAAAAGCGGAGTGATGGAAAACGGTGTTGTAATAGAGACGAAGGAAGGCTCTCCGCAGGGAGGAAATTTATCCCCGCTGTTGGCAAATGTGTATCTGAATGAATTCGATTGGGAGTTCCACAGACGGGGCGCACCGTGCATTCGCTATGCAGACGATATCGTACTGCTGGCAAAGAGCGAACGGGCGGCAGAACGACTGTTGGAATCCAGCACGAAATATCTGGAGGAAATGCTGAAGCTGAAAGTGAACCGGGAAAAGAGCCGGACGGTCAGTGTATTCGCGATCCGAAATTTTAAGTACCTTGGCTTTTGTTTTGGGAAGAACGGAAAAGGAATCTATATCCGGGTCCATGGGAAATCATGGAAGAAGGCTAAGGTTAAACTGCGCCAGCTCACTTCCCGGAGCAGGTGCGGGAGCATTGTCCGAACCATGGAGAAGATAAAAGCCTACATGAGAGGATGGCTGAATTACTATGGGATAGCGGACATGAAGAACAACATCGAAAGCCTGAACGGATGGCTGTACCGTCGGATACGGATGTGTATCTGGAAACAGTGGAAACTGCCAAAAACCCGGAGGAGAAAGCTGATGGGTCTGGGATTACCGGAATGGGCTGCCCGTGAGGGCGCGTACAGCCGAAAAGCCTACTGGAGGATGGCAGGAAGCGGGGTAGTACAAAGAGCCTTAACAAAAGAAAGACTGATAAACTGGGGCTTTTATGACTTAGCCACAGCCTATCAGTCTCTGCACGTCAACTATTGAAACCGCCGTGTACCGAACGGTACACACGGTGGTGTGAGAGGACGGCGGCTAATCACCGCCTCCTACTCGATTCAGGGGCCGTTATTCGGCTGAGTACTTCTGTGCCTGCTCCTGAATCAGTGCGGCATCCTCAAAGTAGTTGATCTTCATGGCCCGTTTCACTTCCGAAAGGGTAACAGCCGCCACTGCTTCCGCTTCTTCGCTTCCCTTTTTCAGAATCTCGTAGATGGAGGGGATGTCCCTGGCAAACTCTTTTCTGCGGTTCCGGATAGGCTCAAGCACCTCCTGCATCACGTTGTTGAGGAATTTCTTCACCTTCACATCGCCGAGTCCGCCGCGGGCATAATGATCTTCCAGCTCCTGCAGGTTCGCATAGTCCGGAAGATAACGTTCAAAGTGCTCCTGCGTGGAGAACGCTTCCAGATACATGAATACCGGGTTGCCTTCCACCTTTCCGGGATCCTGTACACGCAGATGGCCGGGATCGGTGAACATGGACATGATTTTCTTTTTCACATCGTCCGCGCTGTCGGCAAGGTAGATGCAGTTGTTCAGGGACTTGCTCATCTTCGCCTTTCCGTCGATGCCCGGGAGACGCAGGCAGGCCTTGTTGTCGGGCAGCAGAATGGAAGGATCCGTGAGCGTTTCTCCGTAAATGGAATTGAACTTGTGCACGATTTCCTTCGTCTGCTCGATCATGGGAGCCTGGTCCTCGCCTACGGGAACCGTAGTGGCATGGAAAGCAGTGATATCCGCCGCCTGGCTGATGGGATAGGTGAAAAAGCCCACCGGAATGCTGGTCTCAAAATTCCGCATCTGAATCTCGGATTTCACCGTGGGATTTCTCTGCAGTCTGGATACCGTGACCAGATTCATATAATAAAAGGAAAGCTCACACAGCTCCGGAATCTGCGACTGAATCAGCAGAGTGGATTTCTCCGGGTCCAGGCCGCAGGCCAGATAATCCAGAGCTACCTCGATGATGTTCTGGCGTACCTTTTCCGGATTGTCCGCATTGTCGGTCAGCGCCTGTGCGTCCGCAATCATGATGAAAATTTTGTCATACTCGCCGGAATTCTGAAGCTCCACCCGGCGCCTTAAGGAGCCCACATAATGTCCCACATGAAGCTGGCCGGTGGGGCGGTCGCCTGTTAAAATGATTTTTTCTTTCTTCTCCATACTCATATCTCCTGCCTTTTTTATTTTTAAGAAAAAGAAAACGCCCCAAATCCCGATGCATCGGGATTTGAGACGGTAATAAACTTACATTTATTATCGCGGTGCCACTCAAATTGACATAACGTCCACTTTTGTCATACTCTCGTATGCGCGCACTGCCATGCGTGCCGGTATGATAACGGGTCCGGATTCCCGCCGACGCCTACTTCATTCGGGCCGGCCTCAAAAGTCCATTCGGCAAAAGCTCCTGCACCGCATTCCCACCCGCTGCGGCTCTCTGTGCCATTCGCTGATGCTTACTACTCTTTCTCACAGGTTTTTTATCTGCGTTTAGGTATAAGATATAGCAAAATGGGGGGATCTGTCAACCTTAATTTTGGCGGAAACAGGGAACGGATTTTTACCGGAAGGTTCTGAAATAAATTTTTATGATGCAGTGATAAAGTAATAAAGTTTTTTAGCGGAAACGGTATACAGAAGAAAGCGAAATATGATATTATTTTAAAAGCAGTGCAAAAATACGGATGATAAGAAAAGGGGAGAAAAAATGCAGCAGATAGCGGAAACAGTTGTGAATGTGATAAATGCGGTCGACGAAGCGGTATGGGGCTGGCCCATGATCATCCTGCTTCTGGGAACCCATCTGGTGATGACCGTCTGTACAGGAGGTATTCAGAAGAAGATCGGAACGGCGATCCGGCTTTCCTTTACACCTGACCCGGATGCGGAAGGAGAGGTGAGCCAGTTCGGCGCGCTGGTGACGGCGCTGGCGTCCACCATTGGAACGGGAAATATCATCGGCGTGGGAACGGCCATCGTTCTGGGCGGCCCCGGCGCCGTTCTCTGGTGCTGGCTGACCGGCGTGTTCGGAATCGCCACCAAATATGCAGAATCCCTGATCGCGGTAAAGTACCGGGTGAAAACAAAGGACGGCAGGATGCAGGGCGGCGCCATGTACGCGCTGGAAAGAGGGCTGAACATGAAGTGGCTGGGACTGATTTTTGCCTTCCTTGCGGCATTTGCCTCCTTTGGAATCGGCTGTGCCACACAGGTGAATGCCATCGCTACGGTATGTGAAGCAAACCTGGGAATTCCGGTGTGGCCTGTGGGGCTTGCCGTTGCGGCGCTTACGGCGGCAATTATTTTCGGCGGAATCAAGTCCATCGCCCAGGTCTGCGAGAAACTGGTTCCCTTTATGGCGCTTTTTTACTGCATCGGCTGTGTTATTATTCTGGGGATTAATTACGATTTTCTTATTCCTGCCATTCAGACCATTGTGGTCATGGCTTTTCGGCCCGGCGCAGCGGCGGGCGGCCTGGTAGGCGGCGGTATCATGCTGGCTTTGCATTACGGCGTGGCGCGCGGCCTGTTTTCCAATGAATCCGGTATGGGAAGCGCGCCCATCGCGGCTGCCGCCGCACAGACCAGAAATCCGGTCCGTCAGGCGCTGGTATCCTCTACCGGAACCTTCTGGGATACCGTTGTGGTCTGCGCCATGACAGGGCTGGTGCTGGTTACCAGCATCCTGAAAAATCCGGAGATTGATATTGCCGCAGCCGGAAACGGCGGAACCCTGACCACACTGGCCTTCAATCAGATTCCCTATCTGGGACCGGTGATTCTGGTGCTCGGCATCATCCTTTTTGCCTTCTCCACCGTGCTTGGCTGGGCCTATTACGGAGAGCACTGTGTGGAGTACTGCTTCGGCCATAAGGCGCTGATTCCCTATCGCATCCTTTACATAGCAGTAGCGGCCATTGCACCCGTCGTAGCCCTGGATCTGGTGTGGACGATTGCGGATATCCTGAACGCGTTCATGGCGATTCCCAATCTGATCGCCGTGCTTCTCCTCATTCCGGTCATTCGGAAAGAGACGAAAAAATACCTGAATGATCTGGATGCAAAATCGGAGGATGAGATCCCCGTGGTGGAAAGAACATACGGACGTAAGAAAAAGAATCATACCTCAGAGTAATTATGACAGGAAGCATATACAGACAAACGGGAGAAAACAGCGGATGAATCATAAAAGAAAAATCCTTCTGGTAAACGATGATGGAATCCGGGCGGACGGCCTCATATTGCTGGCCAGGCTGGCAGCCCATCTGGGAGAAGTGACGGTGGCAGCACCGGACAGTCAGTGCAGTGCCATGAGCCACCGCATCACGGTTCATGGGGAGCTGACGGTGAAAAAGGTGGATTTCCCGGTGGACGGTGTGACCGCATACAGCGTGAGCGGGACCCCGGCGGACTGCGTCAAGGTGGCGCTGCATTATCTGCTTTCCGAAAAGCCGGATATTGTGTTTTCCGGCATTAACCGGGGTTTTAACGCCGGAGTGGATATCCTGTATTCCGGCACCGTGGGCGCGGCGATGGAGGCGCTGGTAAACGGCATTCCGGCCATCGCTTTTTCCAACGAGGCGAACGATATCTGGGATACGGCGGAGGAATACCTTCTACCCATCACGGAAAAGCTTCTGGAAATGCCGATTTCCAGAAACCGGATCTGGAACGTCAACTTTCCCGGCCGCAGCCCGGAGAAAATCAGGGGAATTCTCTGGGAGCGCCTGCCCTCCCAAGTGGAGTATTATCAGGATCATTATGTCAGGAAGGATCTGCCGGACGGGAGTTTTCTTCTGACGGAGGACGGCATTCCTGCACTGACTGCGCCGGAAGGCACGGATATGCGTGCTTTGCTGGACGGATATATTTCCGTCGGGCAGGTGAGCAATATGGTGTTGAGAGAAGAGGATTGAAAAGATAATAAAAAAAGATTGCATATCAGCAGTATATTCGGCTAAAATATAATTATAATAAAAATTAGCCGAAAGGAGAAGCGGATATGGAATATATTTCAAGAAATCTGGAAGCTGTGGTAATGCAGGTTACAAAGGAATTTCCTGCTGTGCTTGTGACAGGTCCACGCCAGGTCGGCAAAACAACCATGCTACAGAAGCTGATGGAGGGTACGAACCGGAAATATGTTTCTCTGGATGATCTGAATGAACGCAGCCTTGCGAAGAGTGATCCGGAGCTGTTTCTCCAGGTACATAATCCTCCGGTTTTGATCGATGAAATACAGTATGCACCGGAGTTGTTTCCCTATATTAAGATCTATGCAGATTCTCATCATGAGCCGGGAGCGTTCTGGATTACCGGGTCTCAGGTATTCCAGATGATGAGGGGCGTACAGGAATCTCTGGCCGGCCGGGTTGCAGTATTGTCCATGACCTCACTGGCACAGGCAGAACTGTCGGGTGCGTCAATGACCCCGTTTGAGGTTGATCTGGAAGCGTTGACGGAGAGAGAAAAGCTTCGAATTCCTGCAGATATGCAGGGAATATTTGAACGGATTTACAGGGGATCCATGCCTGCAATTGTCAGCGGACGGAATACAAACAGTCAGATATTCTACAGCAGTTATTTGTCCACTTATATTGAACGTGACGTAAGACTGCTGTCAGACGCAATAGATTCTCTGAAATTCCTGCGGTTTATGACGGCGGCAGCAGCAAGGTGTTCCCGGATGCTGAATGTAGCGGAAATCGCCCAGGATGCGGATATCAATCAGAAACAGGCGAAGGACTGGCTGCAGATTCTGGAAACACTGGGCATTATCTTTTATCTGCATCCTTATTCCAATAATCTGTTGAAACGGCTTGTTAAGACGCCAAAGCTGTATTTCTACGATACAGGCCTTGTATGTCATCTTACCAGATGGAGCAGCCCGGAAGTGCTGGAAAATGGAGCGATGAACGGAGCGGTTCTGGAAAATTATGTGGTTTCGGAAATCGCAAAGACCTGGCTGAATTCCGGAAAAGAACCCTATATGTATTATTATCGGGATAAGGATGCAAAGGAGATAGATGTTATTCTGGAGCATGACGGAATCCTGAATCCCATTGAAATCAAAAAAACCTCCAATCCAGGAACGGAACTGACCAGGGTATTTTCTCTTCTTGACAAAGCGTCCGTGCCAAGGGGAAAAGGAGCTGTTGTGTGCATGAAGCCAAAGGTTGGAGTCATCGATAGAGATAACTATATTGTACCGGTCTGGACGATATAGTTGATTTTAAATTTTGGGATGTAAAACCAGGCCGTACCGCATACACGACTTTAATTATAATCAATCTCATGATTTCTTTCGCAGCCCGCGGGGATTAGAATGGAGACAGGAAAACTGTTGAAAACTGATCCCGGCGGGAATTTTGTGCGATAAGTCCGGAGGGCGGCCGCATGGATGGACAAGCTTGCTTGTACAGACAGGCGGACATCCGACGGGCAAGTACAGCGAGCGGCATTTATGCCGTGAGCTGGACGCATCGCGTAATCGGATAGGGAAAGGCACTTTCCCTGTCCGATTCAAAAGACCTGTCGGATAAAACGGCATTTTACGACGCTTCGGCATGGAGAAAACGATGAAAAACAAAGGAATACTGGCAGAAATGAGGGAACCGGTTCTGGAAAACCGTGGAAAATTCCTGGCACTTGCGTTGGTTCTTGCGGCTGAATCGGCATTGTCGCTTCTTCTTCCGAAGATTCTCAGCATCTATATTGACGGTATTGCGGAAGGAAAAGGTGCTGCTGCCGGAATCGGGAGTCTCCTTTCTGCCGGCGGGATGGAAAACGGTATGCTTTTGGCGCTTGCCCTCTGTGCGATTGGATATTGTGCCGCAGTGCTTTTGAAGGGAGTGGTCAGCGCTGTCAATATACAAATCGGGGAGCGGCTTTCCTGGAGCATGTGCGACCATCTGCGGGTGAAGCTGTTTGGCAGGATTTTTTCCTTTGATCTTCAGTATCACAGAATGTCCGCACAGGGAAGCTTTCTGGAACGGCTGGAGGGAGACATCAGCCTTTTGTCCGGTTTCTTTTCTTCCATGATGATTGATATTGTGGGAAGCCTGCTGACGGTGGCGGGAGTTCTGTTTGCTTTCTATCTGAGTTTTCCGGCTTTCGGACTGTTTTTTACCGGGCTGTCTGCCGGAATTCTGATCCTGTTTCTCAAAACGCAGGAACCGGTTGCCCGTCTCTGGAAAGAGGAACGGGATATGGAAAATGAGCTTCTTGGGGATTTTTCTCAGAACATTGCGGCATATGAGGATATCGCCGGGCTGAAAAAGCAGAGGTTCGTTTTGGACATAATGGGAAAAAAATTCGGAACGCTTGAGAAACAGTATGGGAAAGCGGCATTTCTGGGAAATCTTCCCTCCACTTCCTTTTATTCCCTTCTCAACGTGGCGGAGGGATTCGTATTTTTTCTGGGGATTCATCTGATTGGGACGGGGCGGATGACGCTGGGCGGCCTGTATCTCATTCTGAGCTATGCGGAGCTTCTGAACACACCGTTTCTGTACCTGAAACAGGAATTTGCGAACATGCCGAAGGTGATCGCCGCTCTGCGGCGTCTCAGGGAGGTATATGACAGGGAAAAGGAAGATGGAGTGGAGAAAGAACATGAACCGGAGAAAAGTGAAGCAGGGAAAAAATACGAAGCAGAATGCCTCTATGTGCCGGAGGATAACAGTGTACGTTTTGAAGGGGTCTCTTTCGGATATCAAACGGAGGGATGTCAGACGGATGCGCCCGTTTTGCGTGACGTCAGCTTTTTGATTCCGGGCGGGAGCCGTGTGCAGATAGAGGGCCGTACCGGAAGCGGTAAGAGCACCATTCTTCAGATTGCTGCGGGATTCTGCCGTCCGCAGGCAGGGACGGTACGGATTGGGGGAAGAGCCATCCCGGAATATGACGGGAAAAGCTTCCGGCATTTTCTTTTTTATATTCAGCAGTCGCCTCCGGTTCTGGAGGATACCGTTAGAAATCAGCTGACCGGATTTGATACCCGTATTTCGGAAGAAGAAATCCGGGAGGCGTTGGAAAAGACCGGACTGAAAAGCTGGGTGGACGGCCTGCCGCATGGACTGGAAGAGAAGCTGAAGCATGCAGAAATCACGGTGGACACCGCTCAGCTTCTGGCATGGACAGCGGCTGTTCTGAGAAAACCGGGAATTCTTCTGGTGGATGAATTTGACGCCATGATCGGGACAGAGACTCTGTCCGTCATAGACGGACTTATGGAAAGGGAATTCGCCAAAGCCACCATCCTTCTGGTCACGCACCGAAAGAGAAGCGGGGTAAAGGCGGATATACGGCTGATGGTGGATGACGGGAGGGTGCATATTTCTTATGAGACATTTCTCAAAAGACGGACATGCGCCATGCCGCTTCAACAGGAGGAAGAGTCATGAGGAGAAAAATGTTGTCCGGCAGGGATTCCTGTTTTTTCGGAGCGGTAATTCTGATTGAAACAGTCACCTATACCATGAGCTTTCTGATCAGCGGCCTTGCGAAAAAGGATATTTTCAACCGGCTGGAAGGGAAGGAGACCACGCTTGGGATCTCTTCCCTGGCCGTACTGATTCTGCTGAATACCGGGATTCCTCTCGTCATCAATCTGGTAAAGCAGATCAACTCCGGACTGGCGGCGAAGGTGGAAAGCCGTATGAGAAAAAATATTAAGGTGGAACTGCTTTCCAGAGTTATAAATCAACGGCTGGGAGCCGGAAAAAAACGGAAATACGGGGAGACCGTCAGTCTGTACAGAAATGAATGCGAGGATCTGGTTTCCTGCCGGATGGAATACTACCGCCAGCTTCCCCTCCTGACTCTATGCGCGGCCATTCTTGTAGTGATGCTTCAGGTAAATCCGTTGTTTGCCGCCATCAGCCTGATTCCGGCCCTGCTGATTCTGCTGCTGATCCGGCGGCTGGACCGACATATTCTCATGTGGAGAGAAATGGCAAGAAAATCCACGTCGGAGGTAACGGAATTTCTGGAAAACGTATTCGGACATATGGAGTATTTCCGGCTTGCGGCAGGGCGGGAAAAAATGGAGGAGCTGTTCCGGGAAAAATGCGAAAAAAGAGCGGATAGGGAAATCCGGGACAGACTGCTGGATGGCGTTATAAGCGTGATCTCCGAAAATGCTTCCGCCTTTGTTCTCGGAATTGTGCTTCTGACAGCGCTGCCGTTATACCGGAACGGGCGGCTCAGTGTGGGAGAACTGGTGATGTTTGAATACTATTATGCATTCCTCTCTTCTTTACCGGATTCCGCAGGGAGGCTGATCCGACGTCATCGGCAGGCGGAGGTTGCGGAGCGAAGGCTGGAGGCTGTGAATGCCATGATACCTCAGACGGAAACTCAGTATACGGAAACACAGCAGGTCGGAACGCTTCCGCAGACAGAGGAGGATGCGGCCTCCGGTATTGCCGAGGGCCTGCGGATCTCTGTGGACAGTCAGCAGGGCCGGACTGATCTGTCTGTCCGGTTCGGAGAAACCATTCTGATCTCCGGAGGGCAGGAAGGGGACAGAAGCCGGATGCTGCAGCGTCTTTTTTGGCTCTGTACGGAACGGTTTCCGGCAGTCCCCGCCGCTCTTGTGCCCGCGGAACCGGTTCTTTTTCAGGCATCCATCCGGGACAATATCTGCTTTGGAGAACCCTTTTCACAGGAAAGGCTGGATCAGGTGATGGAACTGACCGGACTGAAGCAGGATTTTGAAAAAGACCGGAGTGAAATCGAAAGGAGCGCAGGCAAAATGGGCGCGGCCGTCTCCGGCGGCCAGAAGAAGCGGATCGGCATTGCCAGGGCGCTCTATACCTGCATGAGTCAGCGCGATTCCAAAAACGGTGCGGACGGATATCTTCTTTTCATCGACGGCCTTGAGGAAGCGGTGGATGAGAAAACAGGAGAGCTTCTGATTTCCCATGTACTGAACCGTCCGGACGCCATTACCGTTGTGGCTTCAGATTCAGAGAGGCTGCGTGGATGTGCGGCGCAGATTCTGGGGGTGGAGTGACCTGGCTATACGGGGGCGGGAAAATATGTTATGCTGACGGGGAAAAAACTATTCACAGAAAAATGAAAATAAACATTTCCTGGCATAATGGATAAAATACGGGAATTTTAAGGATGTTATCAGCGGTTGACAAATTGACAGGTATGGTTGGTTGAATGAAAGGAAGACATTTGCAATACTTATTCTATAATCGCGATTACAATCTGAAAAATGACAGGAGAAATGTTATATGAATTTTAATGAAAAGCTGATCAATTTAAGAAAGTCCAAAGGGCTGTCACAGGAGGAGCTGGGAAATGAACTGAAGGTTTCCCGTCAGACTGTTTCAAAATGGGAATCAGGGATATCACTTAGATAAAGATACCACATCAATCCCACGCTGACTTTTGCTCAACCGATACAGCCGGAGGGCTGGATAACAAGAAAAGGCGGTATGCGCCCCGTGGAGGGGTAGCGTACCGCCTTTTCT
>DXHY01000026.1 GCA_019113175.1 Candidatus Eisenbergiella stercoravium
GAAGATTGAAAAATGCGCTCGATAGCGCATTTTTCAATCAGGATTTGCGCCGAAGCGTCGCAAATCCCGTTATCGCAGCGCCGAACTGGAGGTTCGGCGCGCGTGCCTCAGCGTAAAACGCTTCGGCATGGAGGAAAAAATGAGAGCAGAGTATCAGGGAATTGTGGACGATATGCTTCGTCTGGTGGAAAAGAAGCAGTTGAAGGACCGCAGCCTGTGGAAACTGGTGTCCGGACAGTTTGCGAAGACGCCGGATGATGCGGATCACGGCTGGAGGGGAGAATACTGGGGGAAGCTCATGCGGGGAGCCTGCATGACCTGGCAGTATACCCGGGATGAAGAGCTGTATGAGATTTTAACGGAAACGGTGAGGGACCTGCTGTCCTGCCAGGAGGAGGACGGCAGGATCTCCACCTACAGCCGGAAGGAGGAATTTCATGGCTGGGACCTCTGGTGCCGGAAATATGTGCTTCTCGGCCTGATCCATTTTTATGAGATCTGTCGGGACGAAGCGTTCCGGCAGCAGGTTCTGGAGGCGGCGGGGCGGCATCTGGATCATATCATCCGCCATATCGGAAAGGAGCAGGGAAAGCTTTCCATCACGCGGGCCTCGGACAACTGGCTTGGGATCAATTCCAGCTCCATTCTGGAGCCGGTGGTGCGGCTGTATCTTTTGAAACCGGAGAAGCGGTATCTGGATTTTGCCGACTACATCGTGGAAAACGGCGGGGCGGAGGGCTTCCACATTTTTGAGGCCGCGTATGAGGATCAGCTCAGCCCGTATGAGTATCCGGTGACGAAGGCCTACGAGCTGATGTCCTGCTTTGAGGGCCTGCTTTTCTACGCGGAGGTCAGAAAAAGCGAAAAATGGAGACAGGCGGTGGTGCGCTTTGCGGACCGCCTGCTGGAGACGGAGGCCACCGTTGTGGGAGGCTCCGGCTGTCAGCATGAGCTGTTCAACCATTCCGCGCTGATGCAGAGCGGGACGAAATACGACGGCCTGATGCTGGAAACCTGCGTCACGGTGACCTGGATGAAGCTGATGGAGCGGGTATACCGCTTGACCGGGGAGATGAAATATCTGGAAGAAGCGGAACGGTCCGCCTTCAACGCCCTTTACGGGGCGGTGAATACGGAAAACGCTGCCTGCGGGCCGGAGGCCGTGTTCGACGAGCCGTATTACCGGGAGGTTTATGACCGGGCGACCGGACGGCCTGTTGGACAGGAAGCGGCCCTGGCAGCCGGCAGACCGGCCGCCGGCGGTCCGGCCGGAAACAACGATGGGCAGGCCGGAAACAACGGCGGCCGGGGCCAGATGTTCGACAGCTACAGCCCTCTGATGTCCGGGATACGGGGACGCGCGGTGGGCGGCTTTAAGAGCATGGAGGAAAATACCGCGTACTGCGGCTGCTGCATCGCCATCGGGGCGGCAGGCTGCGCGCTGGCGACGCTGATGGCGGCGAGAGACACCAATGAAGGCGTGGAGATCGACCTCTGCCTGCCCGGGACGATCCGGACAGAGGTTCATGGCATTCCCGTGGAGCTGAAGGTGGAAAGCCCCTATCCAAAGCCGGGAGAGATCCTTCTGTCCGTAAAAGCGGAAAAGGAAACCGAATGGGAGCTGCGTCTGCGGATTCCGTCCTTTGTGGAGGAGGGAAGCGTGCGGATCAACGAAGAGGAGCCGGAGGAAATACCGGATCAGGTGCGGCCGGGAAGCTTTGCTGTCATAAAGCGGCTGTGGAAGACGGGAGATACCGTCCGCCTTTCCCTGAACTGGAGACTTCGATATGTTCACGGGATGGAGAATCCGGAGGATGAAGACAGCGCCCGGCAGACGGCGGTCCTGTACGGCCCGCTTACGCTGGCCAGGGACAGGAGGCTGGAGAAGGGCGCGCCGGAAGACATTCCCTGCCAGTGCCGCATGGAGGCGTCGTTTGGAGGGAAGAAAATACCGATGATCGATTACGCCTCCGCCGGAAAGACCTGGAGAGAGGATTCCTGGATGGCGGTCTGGGTGACGGAACCGGGTTTTGCAGGAACATCCGGATGCAGTGATGATGCGCGATTTCCAGAGGAGGGATAATGGCAGATGGAAATTTCAGATATCAGTTTAAAGGATTTTGAAATATCAGGCAATGCTCAGATCCGCATGGAGGGGAGCGGTCTGAGCGTAACAGCCGGGGAACACGGCGGGATCCGCACACCCAAATGGAGGTCGCTTGCGGAAAAAGTGACGTTATGCATGTCCGGCAGGATGAGGAACGGTATTGCTGCATATTCTGTCCTTTCCTTTGATGGACAGGGGAATGAAAACATGGTGCAGACAGAAGAAATTACTGCGGATGACAACGGGAGATTTTCAGTCCGCTGCAGTTTTGATCCGATCAGCCTTGCCGTCTATCAGAATGCGGCCTGCTTTCAGATCGCTGTAACCGCCGTTTCGTCAGGGATGGAAATGGAGCTGGATCAGCTTTCCCTGTCCGAAGAGACTCACAGTCAGATTCGGAAAACGGGAAATCGGAAACCGGAGCAAAAGGAAGGGATGGTTCATTGGGATATTTCACGGACACCCCAGAAAATTTTGTTCGTGGGAAATTCTCTGCTCTTAGGGGTTCTGAATCAATATGGAATGTGCGCCAGTTCCCTGCAAAAGGACTACGCCTGGCTTGTCATGCAGGAAATCCGGAAGCATAACCCCAACTGCGCCTTTGAAAAGCTTCAGGGAAGCGGATGGGAACATGCGGAAAGCATGGAAGCGTTTGAAAACTGGTTTTGGAGGGAAGAAAACATTTATACGCATAGGCCGGCAGCGGAAAGCTTTACAAAGGATCTGACGCTGATCCTGATCCAGCTGACGGATAATGTAAATACGGAAAAGAAAATCAGAAATTTTGAAAAAACGCTGGATCCTTTTATCCGATACATCAGGGAGCTTTCGCCCGGGGCGGCGATCCTCTGGATCCATGGCTGGTACAACCGGG
Source organism: Candidatus Eisenbergiella stercoravium (assembly GCA_019113175.1). Classification (GTDB taxonomy): domain Bacteria; phylum Bacillota; class Clostridia; order Lachnospirales; family Lachnospiraceae; genus Eisenbergiella; species Eisenbergiella stercoravium. Next base: position 2,982 of record DXHY01000026.1, read on the forward strand.
AAAATACCTGCGACGTACTGGCGGAAGCATGTAACCGGTGGGAAATCGCAAGGATCGATATTTCAGACCTGAACGTTCCGGAAAATCAGGCGTATGCCGGACAGATGTGCGAAAACCCGGAAGGCGGGACGTTTCCCGCTCCGGACATCTGGCTGACGCATCCGGGAGACCGGGGAATGGAAAAAATCGCGGAAAGAATCCTGAAGGCTCTGGAATCAGACGAAAAGAATTAGATAAGGAAGAAATGCCCATGATTATTCATCTCAGTGATTATCAATACCTGTTTCAGAAAGATGACGCCACCCTGGCCGTTCAGGAAGCGCTTTATGTCTGCAGGAAACATCCGGGAAGCATATTGAAGCTTGGCGGCGGGCAGCTTCATTTCCATCCCCGCTATGCCTTTCAGAAGGAATACTATATTTCCAACAATGATTACAGCAGAAAATCCATCATCTTTCCGTTGATCGGTATGCAGGATCTGACGATAGACGGAGAGGGAGCGGAACTTCTTTTTCACGGGGAAGTGCTCCCTTTTGTGCTGGATCACAGCGAAAAGATCGAATTGAAAAATTTTACCATGGACTACCCGCGTCCTTTTTTCTTCCAGGCACAGGTTGCCTCAGCCTCCGAAAAAAGAATTGAATTGCGCTATGATCCTGTAGAATTCGCAGTTTCAATAAAAGACGGAAAATTTGTTTTTTTCAGTGAAGAGGACGGATGGAGCGTGACAAGAGACAGGGTGCTGTGCTGTGAATTTGATCAGGAAACAGGGATGCCGTCCGCTTTTATCCCGCCCTATTTTGCCTGCCTGCGAAAAGAGCACGATTCTTCTTTCCTGAGCCACATGTACCGTTATCTTACCGCCAGCCAGACCGCGGAAAACCGGATATGCCTGGAAGGGGAATTCGGCCATCTGCATCACGTGGGAAATGAATGGGTATGTACCTTTTCTGATCGGAAAAATCCCGGGATTTTCTGCAACAGAACAAAAGACATCATGCTCCGGGACATTACAGTATATGCGGCGGCTTCCATGGGGGTGATCTGTCAGCTCTGTGAAAATATTACGTTGTATCACTTCAATACACAGCCCCGCAAAGGCTCCGGAAGATTTCTGTCCGTAAACGCGGACGCCACTCACTTTGTAAACTGTCAGGGGTTTGTCCGGTATGAGGGCTGTACCTTCGTGAATATGCTGGATGATGCAGGGAACATTCATGGAAATTATCTGAGATGCGCTTCCGTAATCAATGAACATACCCTGCTTTTTACATTCGGACATCCGCAGCAGAAAGGGGTAAATCTCTTTGATCCGGGAGACCGGGTTCATCTGATCGACAGCAGAGATATGTCCAATGCGGCTGCGCTCACCGTAAAGAGCGCGGAACTGCTCTCTCCGGATTATCTCCGGCTGGAGCTGGAAGAAGAGCTGCCAACGCTCCGGGAGCATATCCTGGAAGGGCATGCTCTGGAGAAAGAACCGGAAAGATATGCGGTAGAGAATTTTACCAAAATGCCGGAACTGTATATTCATAACTGTATCTGCGGCGCAAACCGTCCCAGAGGATTTCTCCCGGCCACCTGGAGGAAAACGGTCATTACGAATAATACTTTCTACAATATGCATTGCGCCCTTCATTTTACGGGCGACTGCACGGACTGGTTTGAAAGCGGGCCGGCCGGAAATGTCATTGTGAGCAAAAACAATTTTAAGAATGCGGCTTATGCCGGCGGGGCTGCCATTTCAGTCAGCCCGCATATCGAAGACCGGGATGCAGTGTATCACAGAAATATCATCATTGAGGATAATACCTTTGAGATGCATGAGGAAAGGTTCTTATATGCGGCCAATGTGGAAAATCTGATCTTCCGCAAGAACCATTTTCTGGAAAATCCGACTCTGCCTGCGCATGGAAAGCTGGGTACGGACGGCGTTCAGCTTGGGGAAGGCTGCAGGAATATTGAAATTGAACCGGTTTAAATAAACTCCCCCTCATGCTTTTTGAAAATCCGGAGCCGTTTCCGCCATACAGAATCGTAGCCGGTTCAAAGTCCAGCATCCTCAGACGGCGCCGCCTGGAGGCGCCGTTTGGAGGGAAGAAAATACCGATGATCGATTACGCCTCCGCCGGAAAGACCTGGAGACAGGATTCCCGGATGGCGGTCTGGGTGACAGAACCGGGAATCCCTCCATTTTAGGAAACTTTGATTTTAGAAAACCTTAATTTCAGAACATTTCAAATGACCGTTACCCGTTGTGAAAAGGCCGATGCAGCCGGTATCACAGCAGTTTTCTTCATCCTCAAAAAACAGCGGCGCTTCCCCGTTGATCTGCGCCCGGATGGAGCTTCCCTCCACGGTGATCCTGAGAGAAAACCTGTCACCGGGCTCCCAGGAGAAGGGGATGCTCTTTAAGCGCCGCCAGCCGTTTTCGTTTTTCAGGAGGGCTGCGCCGCCCTCGCAGAGGCCGAACGCATATCCCCGCATGGCGCCCTGCGCCCGGAACAGGATATAGTGGCCGGAGCCGGATAAGGGGGTGATCTCCGCTTCCACGGTATAATCCTTCCACAGGACGTCTCCGGTGAAAGCGGCGGAATCCCCAGCGCCGGTCAGATGAAGCTCTCCGTTTTCCAGAAACAGGATCCCCTTCCATCTGGTAAACTGGGAGATCTCAAAATGCGGGCCGGGATGCGTCCCGATGCGCCAGTCCTCCAGATTTTCCCGCTCGAAACGGATTTCATAGTCCGGCGTACCCGTCCAGTAAAAATCATCCAGAAAGAACCGGATCTCTCCGGCCGCAGTCCGGTCCAGAGACAGCCCCGCTTCGTCGATCAGGGCAAGCCCCCGGTCGGCCGGAATCTTCCAGACCAGCTCATGCCACTTCCCGGCGGAAAGAGAGACGGAATCGCTTTTTTGCAGGATGCCCTGCCTGCTGTCTCTGACAAAGAGAGAAACAGCGGTTCCCTCCTGCTCGGACAGGAAGGCGAGACGGAGCGTCTGGCCGGGATACAGGATGGGAGAAAAGGCGGGATCGTAGCGGCTGTCGCTGAAATCCGACGGAAAATAGTAGGTTTTCTGATAGATTTCGCCCTGCAGCCCATTCCCGGAAGTACCGGCAATACACAGGGAACCCGTACCGCTGAAGGCTTTTTTGCGGGTATGGCTGACGGAAAGAGCGCCGGGGCCGGAAACTCTGGCACGCATGGCCTGGATGGAACCGGGATATTCAAAATGCTTCAGGCGCTGCGGCTGATGGATCAGGCTGTGCAGCGGTTCAGGCGCGTTTTCGCCGGTGATTTTCTCGACCTGCCGGAGCAGAAGGTCCGTGATCTGCGCGTTATCCTGCATATTAAGGCTTCCCAGGGTTCCGGAGCAGATCATGAGATCCTGAATGGGAGAAAGCCATTTTTCGTAGCTGATGGCCGCAGTGCCGCCCCGTACCCCTATGATGGCCGCGATATTTCCCGCATTGCAGTCGGTATCCCATCCGCACATGGTCCCGATGTTCAGCGTCCGGTCATAGTCGCCTTTCCCGTACAGCAATGCGAGGATGATGACGGCCGCGTTGGGAATGATATGGCAGTTGCCGGGATATCTGTCATATCCCCAGTTTTCCAGAACATACCGAAAGCACTGCTCCCAGTGATCCGGATTTTCCTGATGATACTGCATGACGGCCCGGACGACCCTTGCGTATTCGCAGTCTGCGGGGATAAAACGCAGGGCTTTTTTCAGGATCTCTTCCACATCGTTTTCTTCATAGGCAATGCTGATGCAGCAGGCGATGAAGATTCCGCCGTATACGGCATTTCCGTCATGGGTGACGCGGGCGGCCTTCTCCGCGAGAACAGCGGCCTTTTCGGGGGCTCCGGGACAGACCAGCCCCCAGACGTCAATAAAGATCTGGCCGCCGATCTGCTCCGCCACAGTGCTTCCATTCTGAAGGATGGAGCCGCTTGCGGGAGCGGCAATGCCGTTCATAAGATTGAGATAGGCGGTGTGCTCGGTGGAGATCCCATATCCTCCCCACCAGAAAAAGCCGTGCTCATAGGGGGAGGCGTTCATCAGCTCATGCGCGATGTCCTGAGAGGTCAGCTCCTCCGGCGCGGACAGCCGGTCCAGCGCCCGGATCAGAAACACGGGCACGTTCGTATCGTCGTCAGCGGCAAAATTCCGATAGGATTCCACATAGCCGTCGATTTCACCGTATACCTTCCGGATCTCGGCAAAGCTCCAGCCCTCGACGGGAGCGCCGAGACGCACCCCGACCGCCTTGCTGATCCAGCCGGCGTACAGCTTGTCTATGATCTCCGGCGTGATTGATTTTGGTTTCATGATTTTTTTCCTTTCCCCTTTTTATGAAAACTCCCCCTCATGCTTTTTGAAAAATTCATAGTACGCCCGGACGTTTTCCAGCTCATACCAGCGCTTTACGTCAACGGGCTCCTCGTCCAGATCATAGATTTTGGCCCCTTTCATGGACAGCAGGAAGGGGGAGTGAGTGGCGATGATGAACTGACAGCCGTAGAAGCGCATGGATTCCTCCAGAAATTTCAGAAGCTCCTGCTGCTTTTCGGGAGAAAGGCTGTTTTCCGGCTCGTCCAGCAGATACAGGCCGTTGTCCTGTATTTTTTCTTCAAAGTACAAAAGGGCGCTTTCTCCGTTGGAATGCTCCCGGACATTATCCATCAGACTTTTCCGGACGAATTTGGACTGGGTATTGCTTCTCGCCAGATTCACTTTTTTCAGACGCTCATAATCGTCCAGGGAGCGCATCTGAAAATGGGAATATTTCGCGTCCAGGTAATCGTCGAACAGCGTTTCCCGCTTCCGGTCGATGCCCGCGTTGAGGCTTCTCAGATTCAGCATGAAATCAAAAACGTCGTCGCTGGTGATGATCCGGCCCTCCGCCGGGACGCCGCCCTCTGCCTCATAGCCGCAGAGGGCCGTATAATCCTCGAAAAAGCTGGAGCGGTTATACAGGCTGTCCCGTTTCAGGTTCAGCTTTTCCGCAATGACGTTCAGCGCTGTGGTTTTTCCGGAGCCGTTTCCGCCGTACAGAATCGTGACCGGCTCAAAATCCAGCATCACCAGCCGGTGCTTCGACAGAATCTGAAACGGGTAATAGGTATCGTAGCAGGTCCTTTTCTGGCTTAAAATGAAATCGTATTCCCGTTCTATGTCCGGAAACTGAAAATGTGACAGATAAATCATGCTCCCCTCCTGCCGGCCAGACCGGCTCCTGATATCAGCTCTGCGGGCTCATGCTTTCCACGCTGTAAAGGAACAGGGGATCCGTGATCCCGTCCGCATAAGCATTGGGGACGAGATGGAAGAGATACACGCAGATGTCGGAGGAGTCCGTCACATCATAAAGCCGCGCCGTCACATCGTACCCGCCGTCCTCCGTTTCGGAAGCGGAAAGGATCTCAGCGGCGGACAGGCCTCTGTCGCCGGGGGAGAGAATGTAGGCGTCCCAGCTTTCATCGTAGCGGATGATGGAAGAAAGGGAATCCGGAACCGCCAGAAGATCAGAATAGTCGGCAAAGAGCCCGGTGGCGAATTCCTGAGCTACCTGACGGGGAACCTGAAGCTCCCAGTTTTCGTTTGTGGTGATCAGGGAAGAGGCGTCCGAATGATTGCCGAGTTCCCGGAACAATGCGCCCCAGAAAAATTCCGGATCAGCCGGATCGTAATTCTTTTCTTCTTCAACGGCGCACATCATCAGGGCGTCCATGGGCATCAGCATGTTCTGCAGGGCCTCCCCCCAGCTGCTTTCAGCGGAGGCCGTCTCTGTGCCGGTTTCGCCGCTGGCCGTTTCAGTCTCTGCTTCGGTTCCGTCTGTACTCTCTGCAGAGGCCGTTTCTGCGGCCGTTTCCGTGGCGGCGCTTTCTGCTGCGGCTGTGGAAGTTCCCGCTTCCACAGTTCCGGCTATGGAAACAGTCTCCGCCTCAGAGGCCTCTGAAGCAGCGGCGCTGCCTGGGCTGTCTGCAGAGCCGGCGCTGCTAGAGGAACAGGCGGAAAGCGCAAGAGAGCCGATGAGCAGAAAAACGGCGGTGGCGGATAACAGTTTGTTTTTTCTCATGATATTCCTCCATTTCAGAGCGTAACAAAGGCATTGCTTTGCCGCGATGAGGCGAAGAGAAATCGCGAATGCGATTCCTACGAGGCCTGAAAGCAATTTGTCACGCTCCGGTAAAACTCGCGTGAAACAGGAAAAAGCTTTACGGTACGGAATTAATTTTCTTCAGGAAGCGCCTTCTGGAAATGCTGATAATCCTTCATGGTTCTCCAGTGTCCGCCCCAGGTGAAGCCGTGTTCTGTGAAAAGCTGATAGCACAGATCGTTTTCATCAATTTTGTTGGGAAAATCCAGACTTCTGTCCGCATAGGCCCATCCTGCGGCCGGGGATACGCGCTGCTTCCCGTTCGGCCAGGTTACATAGGGATTGTACAGGGGATTGATGTCGATTGCAAGCCCGTAAGCATGCTTCGATAGGCTGCTGGTGCCGTCCACCATCCGGAAATTAAAGCAGGAGGTGTTGTTGTGTTCCATGGAAAGCGTATCGTCCCCGCCGTATTCATCCACCAGCCGGACGCTCTCCAGCGGATATCCGGCCAGATACAGCTCATAAAAAATCTCAACGAGATCCTGGGCGATCGCCTTGTTGCAGATGATCTCCCCCACCTGTTCTTCCCCGTGGAAATCGATATACAGAATATTCAGATACCGAAGGTCCTCATAGGGAACGATGCAGCCCTCTCCATAGGATATGCCTGTGATCCGTTCCTTTACCGCCCCGCTCAGAGGCTCGTAGAAAAAGCCCTCCTGATAAGTGACGCGGTCCGGGGAGATCTCCGGTTCTGTTGACGGCTGAATGGTGCCGGAAAGCATGATGGAAGTTTCTCCGCAGATCGGAAGGGCTTCCGCAGCCTGAGCAGTTGCAGGAATAAGAGCCGTCAGGCAGAGGAACAGACAGGAGCCTGTCATGACCTTCCTGCGAAACGGAGAGAAAGGGACGTCTGATGAGTATTTTGTATGTTTTTTTGGCATGTCTGATTCTTCCTTTTTTCTTATATTATAAGACGGCGGTCCGGCGGCGTAAAGCCGTAAAGAAAAATGACAGAAGCCGGCATGGAAATATCTTCGGATTTTCTGAAAAATGGGAGTGTCGGCGGCTGTATTCTGCGGTATAATGGTCCTGACAGAGTTTTGTCGGGGGAATATTAATATGTTTTTTCCGCCTCTGAAGACGGAAAATGAATGGAGGGAAACATGAAAGAAACAGACACACTGTTGTTAAACCGGCTGAAACGGCCGGAGGGGAAAATCGACGTGGTGCTGGATACGGACACCTACAATGAGATCGATGATCAGTTCGCTCTGGCATATTTGTTAAGGTCAGGAGAAAAGCTGAATGTAAAGGCCATTTATGCTGCTCCCTTTTTCAACGAAAAATCAGAAGGGCCTGCGGATGGAATGGAAAAGAGCTTTCAGGAAATCCATCGGATTCTGGAGCTGATGGGAAGAACGGATATGGCAGAGCATGTGTACCGAGGATCCTGCTCTTACCTGACGGATGAGACAAAGCCGGTGATTTCGCCTGCGGCAGAGCATCTGGCCCATCTCGCCATGGAGTATACGCCGGAGAGACCGTTGTATGTGGGGGCAATCGGCGCGATCACAAACGTGGCTTCCGCGATTCTGCTTCAGCCGGAGATCAGAGACAGAATCGTGCTGGTGTGGCTGGGGGGAAATGCGCACTGGTGGCCGGACAACAGGGAATTCAATCTCATGCAGGATGTGGCGGCAGCGCGGGTGGTATTCGGCTGCGGAGCCGCTCTGGTACAGCTCCCCTGTATGGGCGTGGTATCCGCCTTTACAACCTGTGAAGGGGAGCTGGAGCAGTTCCTCCGGGGGAAAAACGCACTGTGTGATTATCTGGTGGAGCTGGCGGAACGGGAAGGGGCGGCAGGCAGTCCTTATCGCTGCTGGACCAGAACGATCTGGGATGTGACGGTGGTTGGATGGCTGCTAAACGGCGGTTTTATGCGGGATGCGCTGGTGAGCGCGCCGATTCCTCAATATGATCATCACTACAGCTTCAATCCGGAGAACCATCTGATCCGCTGCGTTTATCATATTGAGAGGGACAGGCTGTTTGAGGATTTGTTCCGGAAGCTGTCAGAAGGCTGAAGGGGATACTGTCAAAGCATAAAACACTTCAGGGTGGAGGTGAAAAATATTGGGGAAAATACTGAATTTTGGGTCTCTGAATATTGACCGGGTTTACCGGGTAGAACATTTTGTCAGGCCCGGAGAGACCATTTCTTCCAGGGGATATCAATGCTTTCCGGGAGGAAAGGGACTGAATCAGTCCATTGCCGCGGCCAGGGCGGGAGCTCCTGTCTTTCATGCGGGAACCGTGGGCACGGACGGAGATTTTCTGGCGGAGCTTCTGCGGGAGAGCGGAGCAGATATCCGTTATGTGAGAAAAACGGATGGGATGACTGGCCATGCGCTGATTCAGGTCAATGACGAGGGGGAAAACTGCATCATCCTTTATCAGGGAACCAATTTTGACAATGATACCGCATATATGGAGCAGGTGCTGTCCGATTTTGGAACTGGGGATATTCTTCTTTTACAGAATGAGATCAGCAATCTGTCTTATCTGCTGAAACGGGGAAAGGAGAAAGGAATGCGGATCATGCTGAATCCCTCTCCGATGGATGCAGGTCTGGCGGGAGAGGATTTGTCGGGGGTTTCCTGGCTGATGCTGAATGAAACGGAGGGCTGTGCGCTTACCGGAGAGCAGGAGCCGGAAAGGATCATGCGGGCTCTTCTTTCCCGTTATCCGGAAATGCAGGTCGTTTTAACTCTTGGAGGGGAGGGAGCGATGATGGGTGGAGGAGAGCAGCTTCTGCATCAGCCCTGCTTCCGGGTGAAAACGGTGGATACCACGGCCGCGGGCGATACCTTTACGGGCTATTTTGCGGCGGCTGTTCTGGAAGGGAAAAATGCGCAGGATGCGCTTCGGCTGGCGGCGGCAGCCGCAGCGCTGGCTGTTTCGGAGGAAGGAGCTGCGGTTTCCATTCCGGTAAGACAGCAGGCGGAGACTCTTCTGAAAAAGTCAGGGTATTGACAGCACCGAATTTTCTGTTATGATAGTAAAGGTAGTCAGATAAACGCGGCAGATGGCCGCATTCATAATTAATTACATAAAAGGTAACGTTCTTCAGGGTTGGGTGCAATTCCCTACCGGCGGTGAAGCCATACATGCCAGATGCATGTGATGGATGAGTCCGCGACCCGTCATCGGCGGCTGATCCGGTTGGAATCCGGAACCGACAGTACAGTCTGGATGGAAGAAGAATGATGCGGCTGCTTTTTCGTAACAGTTTCGGATGAACTGGAAGGAAGAAGCCCGTTGAAGCTTGAAACAGACCCGGAGAATGAGTTCTCCGGGTTTTTTGTGTGATAAGCCCGGAGAGCGGCCGCAGGGATGGCAGGTTTACCTGCACAGACATGCGGATGTTCGACGGGCAACGTACAGCGAGCGGCATTTATGCCGCAGGCTGTGCGTATTACGTAATCGGATAGGGGAATTTTTTCCCCCATCCATCGTGAAAAATGAAGAACCTGCCTTTCATGCAGCGGCCCGCAGGCCGCAGAAAGGAACATGATGAGCAATCTTGCAGCAACAGTAATGGAAAACATTGTTTTTGTCCTGGAATTTCTGGGACTGGTGGTGGCTATGGTGCTGATCGCCTACTTCGCGGAGCGGTTTGAAAAGAAAAGAAACGGGATTACGGAACGGACACTCACCACCCGGAAAATCGCCATGATCGGCGTTTTTTCCGCCATTGCGGCCGTTCTCCATATGCTGGATTTCCCGATTCCCTTCGCCCCGTCCTTCTACAAGCTGGATTTCAGCGAGATTCCGGCTCTGATCGGTGCGTTTGCCTTCGGTCCGGTGGCAGCAGTGATGATCGAGTTCTGTAAAATCGTTCTGAAGCTGCTGTTTAAGGGAACCTCCACCGCGTTTGTGGGAGACCTGGCGAACTTCATCATCGGATGCAGTTTCCTGCTTCCCGCATCCATCATCTATCTCTTCCGCAAAACCAAGAGAAATGCGGTGATCGGCTGCGTGGCGGGAACGGTTGTCATGACCGTATTCGGCTCCGCCTTCAACGCCATTTACCTGATTCCCAAATTTGCGCAGCTCTACGGAATGCCGCTGGATGCCATCGTTGAGATGGGGCATGCGATCAACCCCGCCATCAATAGCGTGACGACCCTTGCGCTGTTCGCCGTGGTTCCCATGAATCTGCTGAAGGGAACGGCGGTGTCCATCGTGACCGTTCTGGTATACAAAAAGCTCAGCCTGATTCTGCACCGGGCCTCATGAAAAACAGAAAACGGAAAAAGTGAAAAGAGTAAAAAGGCTCCTGTCTGAAGCAGTACGCTCCGGACAGGAGCCTTTTGAAATGCGGGTATTTCCGCTGGATGGAAACGCTTTTCAAAAAAATTCCTGACAGAAAAAATTTTAAGAGATGATGAACTTTTTCACCCTCTGAATGGTTATTTATAACAGGAGCGGGCGAGAGAGGAGGGAGAGAATGACGGACAGAGAACTGATCCGAAGGATACAGAGCGGAAACCGGGAGGCGTTGGGCAGTCTCATTGAGCGGTATTATGACGATGTTTACCGGTTCTGTCTGTATCTCACCGCGAATGAAACGGATTCCTGCGACATTTCGCAGGAGGTATTTTTTCGTTTTATCAGGCACGCGAACCGCTATCAATATAAAAATCTGAAGGGTTATCTGCTGATTACGGCGAGAAATCTCTGCCGGGATTATCTCCGAAAAAGGGAGCAGGAAAAGCGGATGGAGCTGCCGGAGGATATGCCATGTGAAAAGAAAACGCTGGATGAACTGGAAACGGAGCTTTTTATCAATGAAATTTTACAGCAGGTTCCGCTGGAGCAGAGGGAGGTCATTCTTTTAAGAATCCGGGAGGAACTGAAATTTCAGGAAATTGCGGACATGCAGGGATGCAGCCTGTCCACGGTAAAATCCCGCTACCGGCTGGGAATCGAGAGGCTGAGAAAGGAGATGGCAGACTATGAAAAGAGAGGATGACGATTTGAGGGCGCTGTTTGAAAAAATGGACAGGCAGATAACCACAGACCCGAAACAGAAGGCGGAGACTCTGGCAAAGCTGGTTAAAATGATGGATCAAAAGCGCGCTCCCCGTACCGCGTCATGGCTTTCCATCCTCAAAAGCCAGCTGTGCTATATGGAAAGGGGAGCCTGGATTCTGGGGCTTGTGGTGAATCTGGGCTTTGCCGGTCTGATGTCAGTTTTGAATTGTCTGGGAGTGGATGCGGACGATATGATCGCCTGTTCCATGATGGCTTCCTCCATTCTGGGGGCGTTCTCCATCTGGATTTTGTCGGAGCTTTTTACCGGAGGAATTACCGAGCTGGCGGACACCTGCTATTTTAATGTGAAGCAGCTGGCAGCGCTGGAAATGCTCGTCCTGGGGACGGTAAATCTGATAACGCTGGCCGGAGCAGCCTGCTATGCGGGCATTCACTGGAGAATGTGGATGATCCGGGCCGGACTCTATATGGGGGTTCCGTTTCTTTTTACCGTATCCATATGTCTGGGATGCCTGATGATGGAATCGGGAAGAAGAAAAAGGTATCCCCTCGTTGCTGCGGGAATTGCTTCGGCTGTTCTGACCTGGATTCTGACGATTTTGCCGGGGCTGTATCTTTTGTCGGCGGCAGCCGTCTGGTGCGCCGGGTTTACGGTCGGACTGATATTTCTGTTTCTGCAGGTGGGACGGCTGTTTTTTGCCATTGAGAAAGGAGAACTGTTATGTACAGATTAGAGCTGAACGGCATTGAGAAGCGTTTTGGAGACAGGACTGCGGTGCGGAGTACGGAGCTTTGCCTGGAAAATGGCGTTTACGGTCTTCTTGGAGAAAACGGAGCGGGAAAAACGACGCTGATGCGGATGATCTGCGGGATTCTGAGGCCGGACAGGGGAAGCGTATGCTGCGACGGCATGGATATCAGGCGGATGGGAAAGGAGTATCGCGGACTGCTGGGGTATCTGCCGCAGGATTTTGGATATTATGGCGATTTTTCCGTATGGAGGTTCCTGTATTACATGGCCGCCCTGAAGGCCCTGCCTGAGCCGCGGGCAAAACAGCGTATCGAGGAGCTGCTGGAGCTTGTGGATCTGAAGGACTGCCGGAAGCAGAAGCTGAGAACCTGTTCGGGCGGGATGTTGAAGCGTGTGGGAATCGCTCAGGCTCTTCTGAACGAGCCGGAGATCCTGGTTCTGGACGAACCGACGGCCGGGCTGGATCCGAAGGAAAGGGTCCGCTTCCGGAATATCATCAGTTCGCTCGGAAAGGACCGGATTGTGCTCCTGTCCACCCATATCGTTTCCGATGTGGATTATATTGCGGATCAGATTCTGATTATGCAGAAGGGGGCAATCATACGGAAAGGAACGCAGCGGCAGCTTGCAGAGGAGGCGGGAGGGATCGTCTGGAAGTGCCGTGTGCCGGAAGAGCAGGTGGAGATATGCAGAGAGACATTTCTTGTCAGCAATCTTCGAAACTGCAGGGAGGGTGTAGAGCTTCGCATCGTTTCGGAGCAGAAACCGTTTCCGGACGCGGCCGGAGAAGAGGCCGCGCTGGAGGATCTGTATCTGTATTTTACCTGCCTGGGAGCGGAGGCGGCTTCGGTAAGGAGGAAAGCATGAGACTGTTTTGGATGGAGCTTTACAAGCTTTTGCGGCGGAAAGCTTTTCTGGCGGGGGTGTTTGGAGCGTTGGGAATTCTTCTGCTTTATTTTTGCGTTGGAGTCGTGGGAGAGGAAAGAAGCACGATAAACGGGAAGCTGTATACCGGCTGGGAGGCGGTCAGGATGGACAGAGCCATCACGGAGGAATTCCGGGGAACGCTGTCGGATGAGACGGCCGGACGGATTATTGAAAAATATGGGTTTCCCTCACGGGTGGAGGAAGGATATGGCGGTTTCCGTGATGAAAATTACTGCAACGGCTTTATAACGGAATATCTTGGAAACGGATGGTTTGGGGACTGGAATGATTACCGGATTTCCACTTCTCTTAAGCCGATTGCCCAAAGCGAGCTGGGGCAGGCTGCGGAAAAGAAGGGAGAAGGGTTCTTTTTCGCCTATGCAAGGGGATGGGCCGTCCTTCTGGATACGCTTCAGCTGGGAATGTTTCTTGGCAGCGTTCTTCTGATTATGGGACTTTCGCCCATATATGCGGAGGAGCATCAGACCGGGATGGCGGCGCTGCTGTTCACCTGCAGGGATGGAAGGGAGAAGGATATTGCGATAAAAACGGCTGCTGCGTTTACGCTGGCAGCGCTTGTATACGGGATGATCGTATCCACCGCTTTTCTGGCCGTCGGCCTGGTATATGGCTTTGACGGAGCAAAATGTATGAGTGGGATGGTGACCGCGCAGCATGCGGTAAATCCGTTTTATGCAATATCCATGGAGCCGGTCTTCCGTTTTGTCTCCCTTGTGCTGGCGTTTGATCTGCTGGCGTTTTTTGTGCTGTGCGCCGTTATCCTGTGCGTATCCGCCCATTCTGTCCAGTCCTTTCATGCTGTGATAATGAGCGGTATCCTCTGGATTGCGCCGCTGCTGATCCGGATGCTGTTTGGCGGGCCGGGATATCTTTTGGCGGCCGGTACGCCGCTGTTTCTGATCATGTACGGTATTCTGGAGGACTGGTACAATATGCTTTTCCTTCCGGCTTCCATCGCCCTGGGGACGGGGACCTTCTGCGTGATCAATGCATTTCGTTCGGCCGCCCTCCGGACATATCGCGCAAAAAACGGCTGACCGCCTGAAGGTCAACCGTTATAAACGAGGGAGGGCCGGCATCTTTTTGGGATGCCGGCAAGTTATGAAAAAGAAATCTATCTGAAAAAGTCTTGTTGGCTTTGTTTGATTATACGATACCATCCATGTGTGGAAGAATCGTGTTCTGTTTTTTAAGAAATTGTGAAGCTTTTGCAACCAAATAGTGAATCGCTTTTTCCTTCTGATATTTTCAGTATATCCATTCCTTCAGATCTTATACATCTCATACAGAAAATTTTAAATGTCGAATGGCGCGGCCTCTCCAAATTGACTTTTAGAAAATTTTAAGGAAAATTTAAAGGAAGCAGAAGGTATTTCTAAAGGTGTCCATAGTATGATGAATGCTGCAGAACGGATAGTTTTCCATCCCGCAGGCATATGAGGAATTGAAAACATCTCCGTTCACTGGTAAGACGCGTAAGTAACCGGAAAATGGCCGTCTGCGGGCATTTTCTGAAAAGACTTGACAAAGAAAACAAAATAAATTATTGTATTATGGAAATAAGACAATAATACAATGATACAACAAAGAAAGAAGGGCTTATGAGTGCACTGGTTGAAGTGAAGGATATGTGCAAGGTTTATAATCCGGGGGAAAATGAAGTAAGGGCTCTGGATCATGTGAGCGTATCCATTGAGGAAAACGAGTTTGTTGCGATCATCGGCCATTCCGGTTCCGGAAAATCCACCCTGATGAACATGCTCGGCTGTCTGGATGTACCGACCAGCGGAACCTATCTGCTTCACGATCAGGATGTGTCCGGAATGAGCGACGATGAACTGTCAGACATACGGAACCGGGAGATCGGCTTTATTTTTCAGGGATTCAATCTGATCCCGAATCTGACTGCCCTGGAAAATGTGGAGCTTCCGCTGATTTACAGGGGTGTTGGAAAAAGAGAGCGTACCGAGCTTTCCAGAAAAGCGTTAATCAAGGTCGGGCTGGAGAAGCGCATGACCCACAAGCCTGCTGAGATGTCCGGCGGACAGCAGCAGAGAGTGGCGATCGCACGGGCAATCGCGCAGGCTCCGCCCGTGATCCTGGCGGATGAGCCGACCGGAAATCTGGATTCCGGCTCTACAGTAGAGATCATGGGGATTCTGAAGGATCTTCATAAGGAAGGCAGAACGGTGATCATCATTACCCATGATAACGACATTGCGGCGCAGGCGGAACGGGTGATACGCATTAAGGACGGCCATATTGTGGAAGATTACCGGCAGCAGATCACGGCACAGGCTTAGGGGGCTGCAGGAACGGGAGCGTTCGGGCCGGAGACCGGAATTTTGCCATGGAAACAGATATACAGAATAATTCTGTTCAGAAACAAAATGCCGTCTGATACGGCGGGAAGGAAGAGAAAATGAGCGAGATGGAAAAGGATACCACGATTCAGGAAAAGCCTGAGAAGAAAAAGAAGAAGGACAGAAGAGCTGCTTCAGGCGGCAGAAAAAGAAAAAAGAAGATTCCTCTGATCGTTGCCGCAGCGCTTGTGATCGTTTTTGCGGGATATTCCGTTGTGAGCAGCGTGATCGCCAAAAACACACCAATGCAGGTGAACACGGTCACCGCGGCCAGAGGAAACGTGGAGGAGACCATTTCCACCAGCGGCAAGGTGAACAGCGAACAGAGCAGGACTTATTATGCGCCGGTGGGAGCTGTTATCTCGGAGATGAACATTTCTCTGGGTGACGTGGTGGAAGAGGGACAGCAGCTCGTTACCTTTGACACCTCGGAACTGGAATCCCAGAAGACAAAGGCAGATCTGGATGCTTCTGCTTCTGCAAACGGTTACCGCAGTTCCCAGTATCAGAGCGATAAAAACCAGTCGGAGTACAACGAGGCTGTGATCGGGCTGGATGAACTGAAGGTGCTTGCAGAACAGCAGGAGCAGTATGTGCAGGGACTGAAGTATAATCTGGAGGACAGCCAGCAGAGCAAAAAAGAAGACCTGCAGGAATGGCTGAACAAGCTGAATCTGGAGCTGGAGATCCAGAACAACAAGCTTTCAGAGCCCAGAAGCGAGGAAAGCCGGGAGCGGATTCAGGAGACCATTCAGAATCTGAATGAAAGCATCCGCCGGACATCGAATGAGATCAGCGATCTGAGCATGTCGGAAGAAATGAAGGAGCAGCAGCGCATTATTGACGCGGAGCAGAAGAAGCTGGATGACATGAAGGAGGAAATCAGCCGCAGGGAAGGAAAGGAATCCTCCTCAGAGGCGGGAATCGTAGATCCTTATGCAAAGCAGCAGCAGGCGGACAATATGCATAGCGCACAGCTTGCCGCAGATGAGGCTGCGGAAAAACTGGCAAAGGGACAGGAAGGTGTAAAGGCGGAATTTGGCGGAATTGTGACTAAAATTGCCACCATGTCCTCCTCCGCAAATGCTTCTGCGGGCGGCGGTCTTCTGGAGGGCGCTGCGGTTTCGGAAGGAACTGAGCTGTTTACCATAGAAAGCAACAAACAGGTAAAGGTGGATATTTCCATCACCAAATATGATCTGCCCAAGATCTCCGTAGGCCAGAAGGCAGATATTACCATTGCGGATCGGAAATATACGGGTGAGGTGACCAAGATCAACAGGGTTGCTGCCAATAATTCCCAGGGAAGCCCGGTGGTGGGTGTGGAGATACATATCAATAACCCGGATCCGGACATTTATCTCGGCGTGGAAGCGCAGGTGGTGATTCATACCAATTCCGCGAAGAATGTGATCACTCTGCCTGTGGAGATCGTGAACACGGACAGGAACGGAGATTTCTGTTATGTGGTGGAAAACGGCATCGTTACAATGAGGCGGATTACTACCGGTATTTCCTCCGATACGGATGTGGAAGTGACGGAAGGGCTGAAGGAAGGCGACCAGGTGGTATATGACATGACCGGTATGGTGACGGAAGGCATGAATGTGGTGGCTGTCCCCGCGGAAAAGGGGGCGGCTGAGCCGGCCGTATCTGAAACCGGGGCAGCGGAAGAGATGACTGTATCTGAAACCGGAGCGGCGGCCGGGACCCCGGCGGCTGAAACCGAAACAGCGGCTGAAACCATTACGGCTGAAACCGAAACGGCAGGCGGAGCCGCTCAGCCTGAAACGGAGACGCCGGCAGCGGCGGAATCAACGGAGACTGTGGAATAAAGCTGTCTGCGGCAGCCGGACAGGAGGAAAATGAGGTGTACCATTTTGCACAGACGTGGGAATATATCAAAATTGCTCTGATGAATATCAGGAGCAATAAGGGCCGCTCCATTCTGACCATGCTGGGAATTATCATCGGAATCACATCCGTGATCATGATTATTTCCATCGGGGACGGCGTGAAGGGACAGGTCAGCGATGAACTGAACGCGATGGCCGGAGGCCTGATCGGCATCTATGTGAACAACGACCAGAGCAAAGAAGAAATTTATTTTGACGAGGATGATTTTGAGGCGATCCGGGAGAAAATCGATGGTGTTAAGGGTGTTACGCCCGTTTATACCCTTTACGGAAGCGTAATAGGAAGAAAGGGAGAATTTACAGCCTATACAACGGGCGGATCGGAAAGCATGGAATTCTATCAGACCGAACCCATTGTTTCCGGGCGATATTTTACGGCAGCGGATTATTATGCCGGAAACCGGGTCTGCGTCATCACGCAGCAGGCGGCCCAGAAGCTGTTTGGTACTACGGATGTGATCGGACTGACCATTGAGGTTACGCTGTATGGAACCACTCAGGATCTGACCATTGTGGGAATCCGGCAGGACAGCGCTTCCGCCATGTTCAGCATGTATGGAGACATGATCAACATCGAGGTGCCCCTGAATCTGCTGAGCGCATCCTATGGTCTGTATTTTGGAGGCTTTACTGAATTTTATGTGATATCGGAATCCCCTTCCATGAATACACAGATCACCCAGAGTGTGGTCACGCTGATGGAGAGCAGACATGATGTGAGAAACCAGGGCGTGATCATGGTTCAGAATATGCAGGATCAGATTTCTCAGATTAATTCTGTGATGGGAAGCATTTCCATCTTTGTTGTGATCGTGGCGGCCATCTCCCTTCTGGTAGGAGGTATCGGCGTGATGAACATCATGCTGGTGTCTGTGACGGAGAGGACCAGGGAGATAGGTATACGTAAATCGCTGGGAGCCAGAACCGGTTCCATTCTCCTGCAGTTTCTGTCGGAATCGGCGATCATTACGCTGCTTGGCGGCCTGATCGGCATTGTTCTCGGAGTGGCCGGCGCACAGGCGATCGGAGGAGCTATCGGATTTTCCGCCAGAATAAGCGTGGTCACCGTCCTTGGCGCTTCGGCCTTTTCAGCGGCCGTGGGAATTTTCTTTGGCATCTATCCGGCCAGGAAGGCGGCGCGGCTGAGTCCGATCGAAGCCCTGCGGCATGAATAGCCAAACGGCGAACAGCGCGCAGTTTGCTCTGTGCCATTTGCAGGGCAGGCTGCGGAAATGGAGGAATAAAAAGCCTTGCGTTGAAAGCTGTTTTCGGTATAATATAAGGTAAAGTAGAGAAAGCACCTGCGATGTAGGTGCTTTTTCGGATGCAGTCCGTTTTGCCGGTTCCCCGGCAGGAACAGCATTGCGGCCATCTGTGTCGGAGCGTCACAGCCGCCGACGGACATTGTTGATTAAGCGCTCCGGAATGAGGATTTTTCATGCAGGTGGAATTCGACGTAAAGATAGACGCAGGCGCGCTCTATGATTATATGATAAACCGTGCCTATTCCCATGTGTCTGGAGTGCTGGAAGCGGCTGTGGGTGCGGTACTGCTCATCCTTTTCGGAAGGACGGGAAATTTTGTGTGCCTGGCAGCAGGAGTGATCGTGCTCGCAGCCCTTCCCGTATTTCTGTATGTGAAGGCGAAACGGCAGGAACAGAAACCGGATTACAGCCGGCCGCTTCATTACAGTCTGACGGAAGATGGTGTGGAGGCCGTCCGTGCAAACAGAAGGGATTTCTGGAAGTGGGAGGAGATGGAAAGAGCTGTTTCCACCACAAAAAGCGTGATCCTTTACACCCCGGGCACCGGTGCATGTATTTTCCCGCGCAGGGAACTGAAGGACAGCCTGATACCGGCGGTAGAAATGATTTCCACACATATGCCGGCGAAAAAGGTGAATATCAGAATGTAGTCCACGCGGCATTCACCGAATGGACGCACAGATGCATCCGTCCGGTTCATTGCCCGGAAAAATCAATACGGCCATGCGGCCGCAGAAACAGAGGAGCGGGAAATGGCAGAGCCGTTTCCCTGGAAGAATCACTTACGTGATTCTTCTCATGGAATTCATGCGGCCGTTCGGCCGCAGAAACAGAGGAAGTATGGAGATAACGGAAGAAAGAGACAGCTACTGCGCGAAGGATACCTTTGCGCTTGGAAAGCAGATGGGAAAACAGGCAAAGCCGGGACAGCTTTTTACGCTGATCGGTGATCTGGGCGTGGGAAAAACCGTATTCACCCAGGGATTCGCGGAAGGACTCGGCATTATGGAGCCGGTGAACAGTCCCACCTTCACCATCCTTCAAAGCTACGAGGGAGGCCGGCTTCCCTTCTATCATTTTGACGTGTACCGGATCGGTGACGTGGAAGAGATGGAGGAAATTGGCTATGAGGACTGTTTTTATGGCGACGGCGTCTGCCTGGTGGAGTGGGCGGATCTGATCGAGGAGATTCTGCCGGAACGTTACACGGAAGTCCGCATTGAAAAGGATTTAAGCCGCGGTTTTGATTACCGGCGCATCACCCTGACAGAAAAGGGGATGGACGGCGGTTTGGCGGAAGGATGAAAAGGAGACAGGACAGGATGAAAATACTTGCGATCGACAGCTCCGGCCTGGTAGCGGGTGTGGCCGTGGCGGAAGGAGATACGCTTCTGGCGGAATACACCACAAATTATAAGAAAACCCATTCTCAGACTCTGCTTCCCATGCTGGACGAGGTGAAGCGCATGATTGAACTGGATCTGTCCAGCATTGATGCCATAGCGGTGGCGGCAGGGCCGGGCTCCTTTACGGGACTTCGGATCGGTTCCGCCACTGCAAAGGGGCTGGGACTGGCGCTGGACAAGCCGCTGATAGGTGTGCCAACGGTGGACGCGCTCGCCATGAACCTGTATGGGGCAGGCGGCTATATCTGTCCCATCATGGATGCCAGAAGAAATCAGGTTTATACGGGAATCTATGCCTTTGTCCCTGAAAAAGGGGAAGAGGATGCCGGAATGGAGCGGACCTACCGGCTTCAGATCGTCAGGCCCCAGTACGTGGCTCCCATTGAAGAGGTGGCCGAAACTCTGAACCATCTGCCGAAGGAAAAGGATGTGATTTTTCTGGGGGATGGCGTTCCGGTCTTTCATGACAGGCTGAAGGAGCTGATGAAACGTCCCTTCGTCTGCGCTCCGGCCTCCTGCAATCGGCAGCGCGCGGCGGCGGTTGCCGTTCTGGCGCAGCGTTACGCGCAGGAAGGGCGGATGGAAAACGCCAGAGATCACGCGCCGGAATATCTGCGTCCTTCTCAGGCGGAGAGAACGCGCAGGGAAAAAGCGGCTGCTGCCGGAGAACAGAAGCAGAACGGGCAGGAACAGAACGGACGGGAGCCGGGCAGTCATGTGGATCACTGAGCTTTCTGAGGAAGATCTGGAGCAGGCTGCCGTGCTGGAGCAGGCCTGCTTCGGCTCACAGGCATGGTCGAGACAGGCGCTTGCCGATGCAGCTGTAAATGAGAACGCGCTGTATCTTGTCATGAAAGAGGAGGCGGAGCATGCGCCTTTTCAGGCGGTGACGGATCCTGTGCTCGTCGGATACTGCGGCGTGTGGCTTTCCTTCGATGAAGGAGAAATCATGAACGTGGCGGTCCGGGAAGAATTCCGCCGGAGAGGCTGTGCCGGAAGGCTGCTGGAGGAGCTGCTTTCCCGGGCGAAGGAGCGGGGAGCCTCCCGGTTCATTCTGGAGGTACGGGAGAAAAATCTTCCTGCCATCCGCCTCTATGAATCCCTGGGCTTTGAACGGGCGGGGATCCGGAAAAATTTTTACTCCGATCCGAAGGAAAACGCCCTGATTTTGTTGAAAGAAATTTGATTCGGCGTGCGTTTCTCAGTGTGGGAACGCTTCGGAATGGAGGATAAATATGCTGGATGTATGTTTATTGGGAACGGGCGGGATGATGCCGCTTCCTCAGAGGTGGCTGACCTCGCTGATGGCCCGTTACAATGGAAAAAGTATTCTGATCGACTGCGGGGAAGGCACGCAGATCGCCATGAAGGAAAAGGGCTGGAGTCCCAAACCGATTGATATTATCTGCTTCACCCATTATCATGCAGATCATATCAGCGGCCTGCCCGGCATGCTCCTGACCATGGGAAATGCGGAGCGGACGGAGCCTCTGCTGCTGATCGGACCCAAAGGCCTCACCCGGGTGGTGAATGCGCTTCGCGTGATCGCTCCGGAGCTGCCTTTTCCTATTATATATAATGAAATCACGGAAACGGAGCAGTCTTTTGACTTCGACGGCTTCCGCATCGAGGCGTTCCGGGTGAATCATAACGTGACCTGTTATGGCTACAGCATCGTGGTGGAGCGCGCGGGGCGCTTCCAGCTGGAAAAGGCGCAGGAGCTTCAGATCCCAAAGCCCTACTGGAGCCGGCTGCAGAAGGGGGAAACCATCGAAACCCCGGAAGCGGTATACACACCTGATATGGTTCTCGGACCTCCCAGAAAGGGAATCAAGCTGACCTACTGCACGGATACCAGACCGACAGAAGGAATTGTGAAAAATGCGGCAGAGGCCGATCTGTTCGTCTGCGAGGGAATGTACGGCGAGCCGGAAAAGAAGGACAAGGCGAAGGAGTATAAGCACATGACCTTCCTTGAGGCGGCCGATATGGCAAAACGCGCCCGCGTGAAGCAGATGTGGCTGACCCATTACAGTCCTTCCCTCATCCGCCCGGAGGATTACATGGACGGCGTGCGGAAAATCTTCCCTGCCGCCGTGGCGGGAAAGGATGGCAAGAGCATCGATCTCCTTTTCGAAGAAGATGAAAATTGATAAAACGGGAATCGCTCACGCGATTCTTCACCCGGAATAAATGCGGCCGTTCGGCCGCAGAAAAAGAGGTAGCATGGAAAAAGAAAATGTCACGATCCTGGCGGTGGAAACCTCTTGTGACGAAACTGCGGCAGCTGTGGTTCGAAACGGCAGGCAGGTTCTTTCCAACGTCATATATTCGCAGATCGATCTTCACACCGTCTATGGAGGAGTGGTGCCGGAGATCGCATCAAGAAAGCATATTGAAAAAATCAATCAGGTGATTGAAAAGGCCCTTTCTGACGCAGGGATGTCCCTGCCCGAAATCACGGCTGTGGCCGTCACCTATGGTCCCGGGCTGGTGGGAGCGCTTCTGGTGGGAGTTTCCGCGGCGAAGGCCATTGCGTTTGCTGCGGACAAGCCGCTGGTCGGCGTACATCACATCGAAGGCCATATCAGTGCGAACTATATTGAAAATCCGGATCTGGAGCCGCCTTTTCTCTGCCTTGTGGTATCAGGGGGCCATTCCCATCTGGTGGTGGTGAAGGACTATGGAGAATATGAGATCATCGGAAGAACCAGGGACGATGCGGCGGGAGAGGCTTTTGACAAGGTGGCGAGGGCCATCGGACTCGGCTATCCCGGCGGCCCGAAGATCGACAAAATTTCCAAAGAAGGAAATCCGGATGCCATCGCCTTTCCCCGGGCAAAAGTGGGTGGAGAGGGAAATGAGTATGATTTCAGCTTCAGCGGCCTGAAGTCGGCTGTCCTGAACTACCTGAATTCCTGTGAAATGAAGGGTATTGAAATCAACCGAGCGGATGTGGCTGCGTCCTTCCAGAAAGCGGTGACAGACGTGCTGGTGGGGCATTCCATGGAAGCGGCGGAGCGCTTTGGCATCAAAAAGTTTGCCATTGCCGGAGGCGTTGCGTCCAATTCTTCTCTTCGTGCGGCGTTCGAAAAGGCCTGTGGCGAAAAAGGAATCTCCTTTTACCATCCGTCACCCATTTACTGTACGGACAACGCTGCCATGATCGGTTCGGCGGGTTACTATGAATATATCCGTGGAACCAGACATGGATGGGACTTAAATGCCATTCCCTCCCTGAAGCTGGGCGAAAGGGCATAGCCTGTGATATCGGTTCTGCTGAAGCTGGAAAGAAAACAGACAGGATGAAGAAAACGGAAGGAAACAGAAGCGGCATGCAAAGCAAGGAGAACCCAAAAAACAAAAAAGAAAAAACGGCTGCTGTCATTCTTGCGGCCGGGCGTGGAACGCGTATGCACAGCGACGTTCCCAAACAGTACATGCTCCTGAACGGACGGCCGTTGATCTGTTATGCGCTGAAGGTTTTTCAGGATAGCTTTGTTGATGAAATTGTTCTGGTGACCGAGGCGGGAGAGGAAGCGCGCTGCAGGCGGGAGATTGTGGAGGCATTTGGCTTTTCCGGGGTCACCGCCATCGTTGCAGGCGGCAGAGAACGATACCATTCCGTGGCAAATGGTCTGAATGCGGTATCTGCGGACTGCGATTATATTTTCATTCACGATGGCGCAAGACCCTTTGTGACACAGGATATTCTGGAGAGTGCGCTGGAAACGGTGCGTGAAACTAAAGCCTGTGTCGCTGCCATGCCGGTAAAGGATACCATCCGCATTGCGGATGAGAATGCATTTTCCGTGTCCACGCCCCGGCGTGACCGTGTCTGGCTGATGCAGACACCCCAGGTCTTCGAGGCTTCTCTGATCCGTACTGCCTACGCGCAGCTCCTGCAGGAAGCGGACCGGCTTGCAGCAGAAGGGATTCAGGTCACGGATGACGCCATGGCGGTTGAAACCCTCCTGCATCATCCGGTGAAACTGTTTCCTGCTTCCTATGAAAATATCAAGATCACCACGCCGGAAGATCTGATTACGGCGGCGGGTTTCCTGGAAAAACATGATCCATTTACCGGAAGAGCGCCTCTGTGATATTGCCGCAGATGCCCTGTATATGCGGTATCTGCGGAAAATATTCCTCTCTTAAAAACTTTTTTAAAATTTGTGAAAAAATATGTTGACACAATATACCTTTTTCGCTATAATAACTTTTGCACTGCTGAGGAACACAAAAAACCAAAAGCAATGCCGCAGCGGTTCCTGAAACGGGAATCCTTCCCGACGGGAAACAGAAGAGAAAGTTCTTCCGAAAACAGCCGCTGTTTTTATTTTGTGAAAAATACCTGGAGAGGTATCGAAGTGGTCATAACGAGGCGGTCTTGAAAACCGTTTGTCCGCAAGGGCGCGTGGGTTCGAATCCCACCCTCTCCGCTGGAAACGGCCGGGCCGTGTTCCGATAACAGAATATGTGGTTGATGATTCAGCCCGCTTGGAGAAGTACCCAAGAGGCCGAAGGGACACCCCTGGAAAGGGTGCAGGTCGTTAATAGCGGCGCGAGGGTTCAAATCCCTCCTTCTCCGTTCGGTTCCGGAAGGAACCGTAAAGCTTCGGACAGAAGCTGCTTCAGAAAAATGAAGCAAAAAGCACCTTGACAAATAAACAGTAATGCAACCCTGAAAATTCCAAAAAAGAATTATTCAGAGGAACGGTTCCGGAAGTCGAAAGACGGAAGGGACACAACCCAAAAGACAGTAAAAACGGGAAAGATTGACCAGAGTTGATCGGAACCAAAGATTAAACAAGAGAGTTTGATCCTGGCTCAGGATGAACGC